>NZ_SLYB01000003.1 GCF_004340985.1 Cricetibacter osteomyelitidis | reverse complement strand
AGCCACTTTGCGGACAAGATGGTCTTTGGGAACGAGTTGTTCGAGACTTATCATCTCGAGTTCATATTGTGGAGAGACGGTATTTTTGAGCATAGACATTTCCTTTTTCGATATGCCTATTAGATTAAACCTCTAGATGGATGTCTAGAGGTTTGTCAGCGGTCTGATCGTCTATGTGATACATAGACGGGTTGGGTGAAATTAATGGTTGATATTTTT
The DNA here is from genome assembly GCF_004340985.1 of Cricetibacter osteomyelitidis. Taxonomy (GTDB): domain Bacteria; phylum Pseudomonadota; class Gammaproteobacteria; order Enterobacterales; family Pasteurellaceae; genus Cricetibacter; species Cricetibacter osteomyelitidis. The sequence continues at coordinate 163,929 of NZ_SLYB01000003.1, read as the reverse complement.
TTCATCGAAACCAAGTAACGTGATTAATCAGATTCGAAAGTTATAGAAAGTTTGATAATAAGGCTATTGTAATCAATAAACATAAGGCATATACTAGTAATATATGCCTTTATTGATTTTAAGGAGAATGATATGCAAAAAGCCAGTATTTTTAAAAATAATCGCAACCAAGCGATTCGTTTGCCGCAATCGGCGGCATTTCCGGAACATATTAAACAGGTAGAAGTGGTGTGTATAGGTAATACTCGGATTTTGACTCCCATCGGTGAGCGTTGGCAAACTTGGGCCAAAATGCCTTCTCAATTAACGGATGATTGTTTTATGGAAAGAGAGCAACCTGTCGAGCAAGAGCGAGAAGGATTTTAGCCTATGAAATATATGCTTGATACCAATATTTGTATTTATGCGATTAAACGTAAGCCGATCTCCGTTGTAGAACAATTAATAAAACATCAAGATCAGGTTTGTATTAGTTCGGTAACATTAATGGAATTATACTATGGTGCTGAAAAATCATCTGCTCCCGAACGTAATCGTTATGATATTGACTATTTTGTAGCGAATTTAGTCGTTTTAGATTATGACCCGTTAGCGGCAGCGCATACCGCAGAAATTCGGGCAGATCTTGCAGCAAAGGGAACGCCCGTCGGTTCTTATGATAGTATGATTGCAGGACATGCTCGAAGCTTGGGACTGGTTTGCGTAACGAATAATACAAAAGAATTTGAACGGATCGCAGGGCTACGATTAGAAAATTGGTGGCAATTAAATTAGTTATTTTAGAAATATAATCGCAAAGACAAAAAATTCTTGTTATAGTAGCGAACATTATTTTTAGTTTCAAAAGGAGAAATTATGTACTTAGAACAAATTAAAGCAGAGTTGCTGGAGGCACAAGATGTGTTGGAAAAATTTGTCAATGATGAAAATAATATAAAATTGATCCAACAAGCGGCGTTATTGATTTCCGACAGTTTCAAGCAAGGCGGCAAGGTGCTTTCTTGCGGTAACGGCGGTTCGCATTGCGATGCTATGCACTTTGCGGAAGAATTGACCGGGCGTTATCGTGAAAATCGTCCGGGTTATCCGGCGATTGCCATTTCCGATGTCAGCCATTTGAGCTGTGTGAGCAATGACTTCGGCTATGATTATGTGTTCTCCCGTTATATCGAAGCGGTTGGGCGGAAAGGCGATGTGTTGTTCGGTTTATCCACTTCCGGCAATTCGAAAAATGTATTGAATGCCATTAAAGCGGCGAAAGAAAAAGGTATGAAAGTGATCGCTATGACCGGCAAAGATGGTGGTCAAATGGCCGGTTTGGCGGATGTGGAAATTCGCGTGCCGCATTTCCGTTATGCAGATCGTATTCAAGAAATTCACATTAAAGTAGTTCATATTTTAATGATGTTAATTGAATTTGAAATGGCAAAAACAGCATAAAAAAACACCGCACTTTTTATTTATGGAATCCTTGAGTAGCGTAACTCAAGGATTTTTTATTTTTATCGCAAAATAAATTTGCATAATTATGCAGATAATATTAATATTATTGCAATTTTTTAGGCGATAATGTAATAAAATGACAATAAGTATTAAAAACCTTAATTTTTTTTATGGCGATAATCAAGCCTTATTTGATATTAGCCTGAGTGCCGAACCGGGCGAAACAATCGTATTGCTCGGGCCGAGCGGGGCCGGGAAAAGTACACTTATCCGTACTATGAATTTATTGGAAATGCCTCGTTCCGGCGAGCTTTCCGTCGCAAATAATACCTTTGATTTGGGTAAAAAGCTCGATCCGAAACAAATGCGTCAATTGCGTCAGGATGTGGGCATGGTATTTCAACAATATAATCTGTGGCCGCATTTCACCATTATGGAAAATCTGATTGAAGCACCGATGAAAGTGTTGGGCGTAAGTGAAAGCGAGGCGAGAGCACAAGCGAAAGAGCTATTATCCCGTTTACGTTTGGAAGGCTATGAGGATCGCTTTCCGCTGCAACTTTCCGGCGGTCAACAACAACGTGTCGCCATCGCCCGTGCATTGATGATGAAACCGCAAGTGCTATTGTTTGATGAACCGACCGCAGCATTGGATCCGGAAATTACCGCACAGATCGTATCCATTATTCAAGAATTGCAAGAAACCGGTATCACGCAGGTTATTGTTACGCACGAAGTGAATGTAGCACGTAAAGTCGCAACAAAAGTCGTGTATATGGAACAAGGTCATATTATTGAAATAGGGTCGGCGGAATGCTTTATGAATCCGCAAACCGAACAGTTTAAACAGTATTTATCTCATTGATTAAGGAACATAACATGAAAAAATTATTTCTAACCGCACTTTTAGCAGGTACTGCCTTTGCGGCTCAAGCACAAGATATTACTTTTGCGGCAGAGCCGTCTTACCCGCCATTTGAAAATACCAATGAAAAAGGCGAGATTATCGGCTTTGATGTGGATGTGGCAATGGCTATTTGTAAAGAAATTCAAGCTAACTGCAAATTTATCAGTCAAAGTTTCGACAGTTTAATTCCGGGCTTAAAAGCGAAAAAATTTGATGTAGCGATGTCAGCTATTGATATTACGGATGCCCGTGCAAAACAAGTGTTATTCAGCGACCCGTATTATGACAGCTCAGCCAGCTTTATTTCGGTGAAAGGTAAAGCGGATTTAACCACGGCAAAAAATGTTGGCGTACAAAACGGCACGACTTTCCAACAATATATTGTAGCTGAAGCGAAACAATATGATGCGAAACCTTACGCTTCATTGCAATCAGCGATCTTAGATTTGAAAAACGGTCGTATCGATTTGATTTTCGGTGATACCGCTGTATTGGCTGATTGGATGAAAACCGATGATTCATTAGAATTTAGCGGCGAAAAAGTAAATAATAAAAGATATTTCGGTAATGGTTTAGGTATCGCGGTAAATAAATCCAACAAACAATTAGCGGCTGATTTGAATAGTGGATTAAGCGTGATTAAAGCTAATGGCGAATATCAAAAAATCTATGATAAATGGATGACCAATAGCAAATAATTGTTATGTTTGTCGATTATCTTCCTTTAATGTATTCCGCTACCCTGATTACTTTAGGGTTAGCGGTTTGTTCGTTGCTTTGCGGGTTGCTGTTATCACTGGTATTTGTGGTTATGGAAACCAGTAAACTTCGTTGTATTCGCCAACCGACTTCAGTTGTGGTTACGCTATTGCGTGGCTTACCGGAAATTTTGGTGGTCTTTTTAATTTATTTCGGTTCTACGGAATTATTGGAATTTATTACCGGTGATTATGTGGAATTCAGTGCATTTAGCTGTGGTGTGGTGGCGTTATCCATCATTTTTGCCGCTTATGCTTCTCAATCTTTACGCGGTGCGATTCAAGCGATTCCGATCGGACAATGGGAATCCGGTGCGGCTTTAGGTTTAAACCGTGCTCAAACATTCGTACGCATTGTTATGCCGCAAGTATGGCGTCATGCTTTGCCGGGATTAAGTAATCAATGGTTGGTATTGTTGAAAGATACCGCATTGATTTCATTAATCGGAGTAGAAGATTTAATGCGTCAAGCTGAGTTAGTCAATTCAAACACGCATCAACCGTTTACGTGGTATGGCTTTGCCGCATTGATTTATTTGGTAATTACCTTAATAAGCCAACTAATCATTCATCGCTTAGAATTGCGGTTTACCCGCTTTGAACGGGGAGTGAAATAATGTATCAAGATTATTTTATGACCATTTTACAAGGCGTACCAACCAGTTTGGCGTTGACAGTGGTATCTCTGCTGATTGCATTTATTATTGCGGTATTTTTGACTTTCCTGCTTTCCATGGAAAACCGAATCATAAAATGTGTGATTCGTGCCTATGTCATGGTATTTACCGGCACGCCGCTATTGGTGCAGTTTTTCCTGATTTATGCCGGGCCGGGACAATTTAGCTGGATGACGGAAAGTCCACTATGGGTTCTGTTTTCAAACGCTTGGTTTTGTGCCATGTTGGCTTTGGCATTAAACAGTGCGGCATATTCCATTCAATTGTTCCACGGTGCGGTGAAAGCGATTCCGAAAGGACAATGGGAAAGCTGTGCTTCGTTGGGTTTAAGCCGTTGGCAAACTTTAAAAATTTTGATTCCTTATGCTTTAAAACGTGCATTGCCGTCTTATAGCAATGAAATTATCCTTGTGTTCAAAGGCACATCCCTGGCATCCACCATCACGATTATGGATATTATGGGCTACGCCAGACAACTTTACGGCACGGAATACGATGCTTTAACAATTTATGGCATTGCAGGTGTGATTTATTTGGTCATTACCGGATTGGCGACATTGTTGTTAAGACGATTGGAACGCAAAGTGCTGGCATTTGAACGATTGGAAAGTACCTCATAAAAAATAAAGTGCGGTGAAATTTTTAAAATTTCCACCGCACTTTTCTTTATATTTCGGATGATTAGACTTCAATTAGTCCTAAGGCTTTGCGTCCGTTGATGCTGGCGATATTCACCATTGCATCTAAGTTCGGGAAGCGGGTTCCGGCGGCGAGTAAACTGAGTTCTTGCCACATATCGCCTTCGCATAGCGGAACCATGTAGTCACAGATATTATCAGTACCGATTGCTACGGTGATACCTTCCGGAATCATTTCATCTGCCGGGGTTAAGGCATTGTGGAACGGCATTAGTTCTTCTTTTCGGTTGCTGTCGATCCATGCCATCGGACAGGCGATCATCATCATTTTGGCCTGACGCATTTTTTCATATAAACGATAACGGTATTCTTTTGTGTGGGAGCCGATGGAAATTCCGTGAATGGCAACCACTCGACCTTGCATACCGTGTTCGATAGTTTTATCGCAAAGCTGTTCCGTTTCTTTTTCCGTCGGTGTGTTGAATTGGTCTACGTGAACGTGGCACATGATGCCGAGGGATTTTGCTTTATCCAGTAAAATATCCATGGCTTCCAAACCTTTACCGTGATCCAGTTCATCACGATAAGGCAAGCCGCCGATCATATCCACCATTTCGGAACCGATATCAAACCATTCTTTGGCTTCCGGTTCGATAACGCCTTTTAAGGTTTGATTAGCGAATTTTAAGGTAATATCGTGTTTATATATTTCGCGGGCGCGATGAGCGGCGATAATGGCCCGATCGCGACAAACAGGGTCGATGTCGACAAAGGTACCGAATGCGGTTACCCCTTGAGAAATCATTAATTCAATAGCTTGGCTGAAACGGGCGTAATAATCCTCTACTGTGGAAGTACGTTTGATTTCATCCACTAAATCCCATTTTTGCTGTAAATTGGCTGTTTGATAAATACCGATTTTTTCCGGTGTCATGGTGAATGCACGGTCGGCATGTGCATGTGCGTTTACCCAACCGCCTTTTTTGATGATTTCATCACGCACATAGCTTTTTAGAGTTGGTATCAGGCTGCTCATAATTGCTCCAATAAATTAATTGTTCAGGTGAAACGGAAAGGTCGATACTGCCAAAATGGGGAGAAGAAAAGAGAAGAAACTGTATTTAATCAAAAATGGAGCATAGACACCTGAATTTAGAGTAAAATCAGGCGATAAATGGGGAATGTTATGAAAAATTCTCGGATTTTTAATTAATAACATCAGTATCTAGTTCCTACATTGGCACTAGAACGATAGTATAATGACTTGTGATTTTAAAAGCCAGCACTATTTAGGAAGATTTTATGCCCACCATCATCGTATTTGGCAATATTAATGAATTTTATCCCTTTGATAAAATTCCTGCGGCGTTATTAACCGCTAAGTTACGACAACCGGCCACTGGCAATACGCGGATCTTACGTCGTTATGAACATAGTCGTCTGGCTCATTTTTTATTATGGCGAAGTCTGAAAATGTACGGAATTGATCCCGCACTTTTGAGCGAGATTTATACCACTGACAGCGGTCGTCCTCAATTTCCCGCAGAGCATATCGAATTTAATATCAGTAATTCCGGTAATTGGGTGGCGGTGATTGTCAATATTCGGGAAGCGGGTATGTCAAGAGAGAAAAGTGCGGTGGGAATTGATATAGAATCACCGCATAAACAGCGGGATTTTATCCGTTTATTGCAGCATTTCGCTCCGCAGGAGGAAATTCAATGGTTTCGACAACAACAGGATCAAAGCAGTGCTTTTTATCGTTGTTGGTGTCTTCGGGAGGCGGTTTTAAAATCTCAAGGTGTGGGTATTCTCAAGCTTTCCGAAGTGGATCATCAACCGATAAAGCATCGTATTTATTCTGCATATTGTCCTCAAGGACAGTTTATTTTTACTGATGAATTGCCTTTTTATCTTGCAGTTTTTGCGGCGGGAAACGCGCTCAATGATGCACGATATTTTCATTGGCATTCTGAAAAACTGAATGAAATTCAATTACAAAGTTCGGTTGATTATCACGTAAATTTTGGTTGAATATTGAGCAAGTATCATGAGTTTATGTGATATAGTTCAAATTTTAAAAAAAAAGTGGAATTCTTGAATTTTTTTTTACTAAATGAAGCTGTATGCTATCAACACGAATTTTATAAGGCAGTATTAAATGACAGATATTCAAACATTTACCCAACAAGATATCGAAATTCTAAACGAAGAAATTCTATATAAGGGGTTCTTTACATTAAAAAAAATTCAATTTCGCCATAAATTGTTTGCCGGCGGAATGAGCGATATGGTTACTCGAGAGTTGTTAATGAAAGGGCGTGCGGCGGCAGTCGTTGCGTATGATCCGCAGAAAGATACCGTAGTGTTAGTGGAACAGGTGAGAATTGGTGCTTATGATCCGGACTCACCTTATTCACCTTGGTTGCTGGAACTTATCGCCGGTATGGTGGAAGAAGGGGAAGAGCCGGAAGAGGTTGCCTTACGGGAAAGCGAAGAAGAAGCCGGTATTGAAGTACATAATTTGAAATATGCACTGAGTTTTTGGGATAGTCCGGGTGGACAATTAGAACGCATTTATGTGTATGCCGGTCAGGTGGATTCTGATAAAGCCAAAGGATTGCACGGATTGGCGGATGAGCACGAAGATATTCGTGTACGAGTGTTAAAACGCGAGCAAGCCTATGAATGGTTGTGCGAAGGTAAAATCGACAATGGAATTGCTGTGATAGGATTACAGTGGTTGCAGTTAAATTATCAACAATTACAACGAGAATGGTTATAATTCTCTAATTAATAAAGTATTTCCCGGGAGTGAGATGTGTTAAATACATTAATCTATGATGCACGAAAAAATGAAGCGAAAGATCTTGTGGTTCGATTCATTCAAATCACGGATCCTCACTTATTTAAAAATGAAGACACCGAATTACTGGGAATTAATACGCAAGCCAGTTTTGAGCAAGTGCTTAAAGAAGTAAAACAATCTGATTTTGACTATGATTTTGTACTCGCCACCGGCGATTTGGTGCAAGACAGCAGTAAAGAAGCCTATCAGCGTTTTGCCGAACAAATAAAGACTTTAGGTAAAAACGTTCATTGGATTCCGGGCAATCATGATTTTCAGCCGACGATGTTTGAAGTCCTAAATCAAGCGGATAACAGAATTAGTGCAGTAAAACATTTATTGGCCGGAAAACGTTGGCAAATCATTATGTTAGACAGCCAGGTATATGGCGTGCCGCACGGTCAGTTGATTTCTTATCAATTGGATTGGTTGTTGTCGAAATTAAAGGATCACCCGCAACGTTATTCTTTGATTGTGTTGCATCACCATATTGTTTCCACTAATTCCGAATGGCTCGATCAGCATAATTTACGTAATGCACAGGAACTCTCGGAAGTGCTGGCACCATTTAATAATGTGAAAGGTATTTTATACGGGCATATTCACCAACAGGTGGATACGCAATGGAACGGCTATCAAGTGATGGCTACGCCTTCTACCTGTATTCAGTTTAAACCGGATTCTCATCATTTTGCTTTGGATACTTTACAGCCGGGCTGGCGTGAAATCGAGCTCTATGAGAACGGCGAAATCAAAACCTGTGTAAAACGGATTCGGCAAAAGGCATTTTTGCCGGATTTTAAGGAAGAAGGGTATTAAGCAAATCCTTAATTTCTAAACGTAAAGAAGCCAACCATTCTTTATAATATTGGTTGGTTTTTTTATTCAGCATATTTTCCAAATTTGTTAATTCATAACGATGAATTAACCGACGAATAGCCGGTAATGCGGCAGCAAAAGTGCGGTGAAAATCAGCAAAATTTTGTAAACTTTCCATATCTTGTGCGGATAATTGCCAGTCTATGGGATATGCGGCAAATTGACTGCTTAGCGGATGATTCTGCAAAGGGATATTACGTAAAAATTGTTGTTGTGCCGATTCACATAAATATTTTCCTAGTGCATTAAGCGGTCGCACCGCCAATGCAGGATAACAGCCGCTAGTGGCTTCTTTGTGTTCGCCAAAATGCACCAAATTAAAGCCGCATTTTTGCCAAAATCGGGCAAGCTCAGGCGTGTAACCAAAACTGACGGATAAATAATCATATTCAGCTTGGCTGTCTTTTGCTATTTGATTCATGAGCAGTTGTCCGATACCGTTCTGTTGCAGTTTGGGTAGCACAGCAATTCTGGAAACCCGCAAGGATTTCAATCGGCACGCGTCGGCTAAATGATATTGATAACATAATAATTGCGAGCCTAAATTCCCCGGCGGACGGCGTGTGCCTTTGGGAATGGCGGAAATCAGTTCATCATCTTGCATACCACCTTCAATCACTGTCCATACACATCCGAGTAGATTATCATTCTGTGCGAACCAAAACTGCTGTTTCGGCGCGTCAAACAATCGGCGTAAATCAATGGGCGATGTACGATAATGTGCCTGTGTCAGTAAGCCGTAAAAATGGTGTAATAATACCGGTTGATTAATCAAATCAGTTTGCGAAAGTGCGGTCACTTTTGACGGTTTTTTTGATAATTCTGCTTGTGGCAAATGATCTTCCGCATCTAACAATAATAATTCGTCAATCAGTTTTTCCAACGGATCATTATCCGCCCAGCGTAATGGTTCGGTTAATTCAAAGGATTCAGAAGTGCGGTGGGTATTTTGCATAAATTTCAGCTTAAATCCCCGCCCTGTGCCTTCATAGCTGTGAATGGTTGTGGTAAATAAAATATGGGAAAAAGTGCTGCAAAAGCAATGCAATAATTCCAAGGGGATCATCGCCGCTTCATCTACAAATAACCAACAATCCTGAAACTGCTGCGGTGATTGACGGATTTGCCCGCATAAGGCATCGGGAGAGATAAATTCAATTTGCGTTTGAGCAAAATCTTGTAGAATTTTCACCGCACTTTTATTGGGGGCGGTGAGATAAATTTTTGCTTTCAGCTGATTTGCCAATAATCCCGCCAACGCAGATTTACCACGTCCACGTTTGGCGGTGAGAAAATAGAGATCGAATTGTTGTTTTAGGATTTCTGTAATGATTTGTTGTTGCGATTGAGTTGGTTTTTGATCAGCTCGGTTTAACTCTTTCACTTTTACGGGGGAAGGTTCATTAATGCGATTATTCGACATTATTTCTTTAAAATATCTGCGGAAATTCGGCGTTGTAATGGTTTGCGGTTCACCGCTCCAACGCAGGGAATCCAAATCAGTTTGGTGTTCCCAATCCGCCCAATCCTGTACCAATAAAAATAACGAACCACCGGCTTTTAATGTACCGCCTGCAATGGCTAAGGCCTCTAAATTTAATGCGGTGCGGGCATCACAAATAATGCAGTCAAATTCCTGACCGAGCAGATTGGCAGCTTTTTTAAAAGAGAAATAAGAAATTTTAAATTCGGGGGAAATATCGCCAATCCATACCGTATTTTGGGAATGATTAAAGTGCGGTAGGATTTCTGAAAGTTTTTCATTTTCAATCAGATAAATTTGACGGTCAGGCAATTTCGGCATTATTTTTCGCTAATGTAAGGATCTTCAAAGCCGAGAGATTGCATAATTTCAGTTTCCAGACTTTCCATCTCGATCGCTTCGTTATCTTCAATATGATCGTAGCCAAGCAAATGTAAACTGCCGTGTACCACCATATGAGCCCAATGTGCCATCAGCGGTTTGTTTTGTTCTTTTGCTTCTTGTTCAACCACTTGGCGGCAGATGATCAGATCACCGAGTAGCGGCAGCTCCACTTCCGCAGGGCTTTCAAAAGGGAAAGACAGTACGTTGGTGGGCTTGTCTTTACCGCGATAGGTGAGATTCAGTTCGCGGCTTTCCGCTTCATCCACTATGCGGACGGTCATATCCAGATCTTGAATTTCAGGTCGAACGGCAGTAATCGCCCATTGTTCGATTTGTTCCAGTGTGGGTAAGCCTTGTTCATTTTCACAGGCGATTTGTAGATCGATATTGACGATTTTCATTTCAATAATTCTCTTTCTAATTTTTCCTGTTCCGCATTAAGTTTTTCTAATTTGCGTTGTTCCGTGCGTTCTTGGCGGCGGATTTCGTCGGCGGCTTCCCATTTTTCGTAAGCCTGAACGACTTTTGCGACAACCGGGTGGCGGACGATGTCTTTACTTTCAAAATAATTAAAACTTAATTCCGGCACATCGCCCAACACTTCCATTGCATGCCGTAAGCCGGATTTTTGGCTGCGGGGTAAGTCGATTTGGGTGACATCGCCGGTAATCACTGCTTTGGAATTAAAACCGATACGGGTTAAAAACATTTTCATTTGTTCGATGGTGGTGTTTTGACTTTCGTCTAAAATAATAAAGCTGTCATTCAGCGTACGGCCGCGCATATAAGCCAATGGTGCGATTTCAATTACATTGCGTTCCATCAGTTTTTGTACCCGTTCAAAGCCAAGCATTTCAAATAACGCATCGTATAACGGACGTAAATAGGGTTCGATTTTTTGCCCTAAATCGCCGGGTAAGAAACCCAATTTTTCACCGGCTTCCACCGCCGGGCGGGTCAGCAAAATACGGCGGGTTTCTTGGCGTTCCAAGGCTTCCACCGCGGCAGCTACCGCCAAAAAGGTTTTTCCCGTTCCCGCCGGGCCGATACCGAAACTGATATCGTGACGCAAGATATTATGCAGATATTGAATTTGATTTGCCCCACGCGGTTTAATCAAGCCGCGTTTGGTTTTGATGGTGGTGGCATAGACTTTGCTTTCATCACGCTCATTTTCATCATTATTCTGCAATAATAAGCGACTTTCCTGAATGGCGATATGTACGTCTTCCAAATCCAGTTCTTTGATTTTGCCCTGAATCGGTGCGGTTTCCAAATATAAATCCTGAATTAATTTCACCGCACTTTTGATCAGACTTTCGTGATGGGGTTTCGGCTGTTCATCGGCAGATTGCAGGGTAAAAGTAAAATTACGCCGTGAAATCACTAAATTAAATGATTTTTCAATGAGCTCCATATGTGCATCAAATGCCCCGCAAAGGGATTGCAAACGACCGTTATCCTGCGGTTCAAGGGTGAAAGTTTCGGTGTACAAAATTGTTTCCTATGTTTTGTTGAATTGTGTGAATTGTACTTGATTTTTGCCGGATTTAATAGATATATGCCGAGTAAGAAAATGCGGTCAAAACCGACCGCACTTTAAGGGATTATTATTTCCATTCGGGAAACAGCATTTTAATCACATTTTGCGTGACGCGGCGGGATTTGCCGGAATAAGGGAAAATATGCATCATCATCATCGGGTTGAAATTGGCTTCAATGACACCCCAGGATTTCAAGTTTGGCTGTGCCGGTTGTTTGAGATCGGGGATAATCAGATCCACACCACATACCGCTGCTCCCATGGCTTTGGTAATATCGACTGCCAGCTGTTTATAGCTTGGGTGCATTTCGTCGGTCATATCTATGGAATCGCCGCCGGTGCTGATGTTGGAATTGGCACGCAGTTGCACAAGCTGATCTTTTGTCGGAATGCTGTCCACGGTTAAACCTTGTTCTTTCAGCTGTAACCGTTCGATTTCGCCTAAAGCGATTTTTTTCAACGGTGTGCGGCTACCGTCGCCGCGTAACGGGTGATCATTTTTCATTGCCACCAATTCTGCGACTGTATGCCTGCCGTCGCCGATGACATTAGCCGGAACCCGCAACAGCACCGCCAACGTTTCATCGCCCAGCACAAAGAAACGGTATTCCGTACCTGTTAAATAATCTTCTACCATCACTTCTTTGTCTTCACGGAAGGCGATTTCAATGGCTTTAGCGAAGTCATTTTTATCCTGTACGCCTTGTTGGAAAATGGTGATGCCTAAACCGAAGTTGGTGGATTTCGGTTTAATCACCACAGCACGACCTTCAAAAAGCGGATAATTTGCCACTGCACTTTCCGGCGAACGAAATTCCATGCTTTGCGGCACGTTGAATCCGGCTTTTGCCAGCACTTTTTTAGTAACCACTTTATTTTCCATAATCAACGGGGAAATATAGCTGTCGTGGCCGGTCATATTGCCGTTTTTCACATATTCAATGTGATCGCCGAATTGCAAACAAAGAAACTGATCTTGTTCATCCAAAATCTCGATTTTGATGCCTTTCTGAATGAGATCGAACATCAAAGCCTGAGTGGAAAGCTCCATATTATCAAAGGCGGACAATGCATAGAAACGTTCATAGGCTTGCTTTTTATATTGCTGAGCCAATGTCGCGCCGAGTTTTTGATAGTCGCCTGCTTGTTGAATGGCTTGCAGCACGCGAGCACCTAAGGTTTTATTGGGATCGGCAAATTGGCTGAGTTTATCTTGTGCCACCGCGATAGATTCTGCATCGGCATTAATTTCCTGAGCCATTGTAATAAGTTGCGTTAATAACCATTCACCTTCCGCACGAAACTGGGTTTCGCTGTTCGGGGCTTCAAAGGCGACTTTTTCCAGCATTTCTTTGCCTAATTCCACCGCACTTTGGTCGGCAGTCTCATCCAACCACACCATTAACAAGGCAAATAAATGAATAAATTTCGCGTCGGCTAAATTTATTCCGTAAGGTTCCAGCGGGTTGAGATCAAATAAGCGGAATTCTAAGTATTGAATACCGGTGTCCAATAATTCACGGGCTTTTTTTGCACCGCGGAAACGCACGTTGGAATAAAATTCTTTCTCGGCGATCAGTTTGCCGTTATTCACCCAATGTTCTAAGGTGTCGGCATAGCGTTCTAAACTGTCGAAAGACACTTTGATTTCAGGTTCATTCACATAACCGTAACGACTGGAACGCAAACTGCGGACAAATTGACCTTCTTTCAGCGGCGAACCGTCTTTAAAATAATTATCCTGTACCGTCGGCGTGGCGGCTAATAAATAGACTAAAACCCATTGGTAACGCAGGAAGTTTTTCGCCATTTTGAGATATAAATTATTCTGAAAATCCACCGCACTTTTGTATTCTGTTTGGGCGTTGAATAAGGTTTGAATTAAATCCTGTGATAGTTGGAAGTTGTAGTGAATACCGCTCACCATCTGTTTATTTTTACCGTAAGTACCCACTAAATGCTCGCGATAGGCCACATCTGCCGGATTATCGAGCTGTGCCACTTGGATTAAATCCGCATTCGGTAAACCGGCGGGCATGCTCATGGGAAAAATATATTCATCTTCCGGCATTGAACGGATGGTGACTTCATGAATGGCGGATAACCAACGAAATGTATCTTCCAGTTTTTGCTGTGGCGGTGTAATCAGCTCTAACTGACTTTCGGCGAAATCCGTTTGAATATAAGGGTGATAAGAGCGATTGCCGAATGGCTTAGGGTGCGGCGTTGTAACAATCGAACCGTCTGCGTGTACACGTTGACTTTCCTTTTCAATGCCGAATGTACCTTGTTGGAATAATAAACCGAGTTGGTTTTGTTTAATTGTGTCTTGAATCTTCATTGGCGGTGCTTCCATTTTTTTGGTTACAATGATCAATTCTATTCATTATGATGATTATCCGCATAAAAGCAAATAGTTAATTTTTATGGTTTATGGGATTTGGATATAAACAGGATAAATGGGAAAAGTGCGGTCATTTTACGCCCTTTTTTGGAGCGGTCAAAATAGCTAGCCCGCCGAATAAAATAGGGTACCGATTTCAATTTTTTCTCGTCCGTTTGCTTCCCGCCAACGGTTTGTATCACGCAATGAATACACGCAACCGCAGTATTCTTGTTGATAGAATCCTTCCCGTTTGCTGATTTCGATCATGCGTTGGGAACCGCCGCCTTTACGCCAGTTGTAGTCCCAATAGATCACATCATCATATTTTTCTGCCGCACGGTGGCCACAACCGTTAATTTGGTTCATATCTTTCCAGCGGGAAATACCCAAACAGCTGGTAAACACCGGAAAACCGTGTTCATGTGCATATTCGGCGGCTTTTTCAAGCCGCATATCAAAACACATGGTGCAGCGGATGCCACGTTCCGGTTCGTTTTCCATGCCTTTGGCACGATCAAACCAATTCTGGCGGTCGTAGTCCGCATCAATAAAAGGGATACCCCATTTTTCGGCAAAACGGATATTTTCCTCTTTACGAATCAAATATTCTTTTAGCGGGTGAATATTCGGATTATAAAAATAAATGGTAAATTCAATGCCCGATGCGTGAATCGCTTCCATCACCTCGCCGGAACAAGGAGCACAGCAGGAATGTAGCAATAATTTGTGGTGTCCGTTCGGCAGTTCTAATTTCGGGCGTACAAAAGGTGCATTAGGATCTTTTTTTACTTTTTGTTTGCGATTTTGTGCTCGCGTGTGTTGTTGAATGTTAATTTGTTCAGTCATATTAATGTTTACGTTAGGACATCTTAATAATTGCGATCAACGGATAAATAAGCCAATGAAATCAACGCTTGTTTATATTGGCTTTCCGGTAGGATAGCGATAGCATCGACCGCTTTTTGTGCTTCTTCTTTGGCTCGCTGCATGGCGTAATCTAATGAACCGTGTTGTTGCATAATTGCCAGCACTTCATCGAGTTTATCACGTTGTCCGGCATGTTCGATAACCGAGCGAATAAGTGCGGCCTGTTCCGGTGAACCTTTTTGCATGGCATGTAATAAGGGTAAGGTCGGTTTACCTTCTTCCAAATCATCGCCCACATTTTTACCTAATGCCGCCGCACTGGCACTGTAATCTAATACATCATCGACAAGTTGAAATGCGGTACCGAGATAACGCCCGTAATCCTGCAATCCCTTTTCTATTTTTTCATCGGCTCCCGCAAGAATTGCGATAGCTTGAGTTGCCACTTCAAATAAGCGGGCGGTTTTGCTGTAAATGACTTTCATGTAATTGGCTTCGGTAGTATTCGGCTCATTGACATTCATCAACTGTTGCACTTCACCTTCCGCGATTACATTAATCGCATCGGACATAATTTGTAAAATCCGCATTGAACCTAAGGCAGTCATCATCTGGAATGAGCGGGTATAAATGAAATCTCCTACCAGCACGCTTGCCGCATTGCCGAATTCCGCATTGGCGGTAGCGCGGCCGCGGCGCATATCGGATTCATCCACGACATCATCATGTAATAATGTCGCTGTGTGGATCATTTCAATAAAACTGCCGCAAGTGATATATTTCGCTTTTTCTTGATAATTCAACGCATGTGCCGTCAGCACCGCAAGCATCGGGCGAATGCGTTTGCCGCCGCTTTGCACGATGTAATAGCCAAGCTGATTAATCAATACCACATCGGAATTCATTTGTTGTAAAATTTCTGCATTCACTGCCTGCATATCATTTTCAGCAAGGGCGTGAATGGCGTTGATATCCATTAAGTTACTCATCATCGCTATAATATTGTTTTAGTGTTATAAACAAAAGTGCGGTTGATTGTAACTGATTTTTCCGTTTTTCTAAAAGGAAACCGCGTAAAAATCTAAAATTTTTTGTTTTCTTGTATTTTATTGTAAAAATGCACTTGCACTCTTTACGATTTTTGCGTAGAATTTGCGACCTATTTATATGAATTTGATGTGCCTAATAATTTACAGGCACAAATTTAAGCGGAGTATTTATGTACGCAGTTTTCCAAAGTGGCGGCAAACAACACCGAGTAAGTGAAGGTCAGGTTGTTCGTTTAGAAAAACTTGAAGTTTCTACTGGTGAAACAGTTGAATTTGATTCAGTGTTAATGGTCGTTAATGGTGAAGATGTTAAAATTGGTGCACCGGTTGTTGCCGGTAGCAAAGTAGTGGCTGAAGTGGTTTCTCACGGTCGTGGCGATAAAATTAAAATCGTTAAATTCCGTCGTCGTAAACACAGTCGTAAACAACAAGGTCATCGTCAGTGGTTCACAGAAGTGAAAATCACTGGGATTCAAGCATAATTCAGAGGAGTAACTAAAGATGGCAACTAAAAAAGCGGGTGGTTCAACTCGTAACGGTCGTGATTCTGAAGCTAAACGCCTTGGTGTTAAACGTTTCGGTGGTGAATCTGTTTTAGCAGGTAGCATTATTGTTCGTCAACGTGGTACTAAGTTCCACGCAGGTACAAATGTTGGTATGGGTCGTGATTATACTTTATTTGCAACCGCAGACGGTAAAGTGAAATTTGAAGTAAAAGGCGAAAAAAGCCGTAAATACGTAAGTATTGTTGCTGAATAATTTCAATATAATCATTTTTAAATGCCCTACGTGATGTAGGGCATTTTCGTTTTCCGGTAATAAATAACGATGAAACAACAAGCTGTACTGGGTTTTACCTTTAGTTTAATCGCTGCATTTATGTGGAGTACATTGCCGCTTTTTGTGCAGCAGGTGGTAAAAGTGATGGATATTCAAACTTCCGTTTGGTATCGTTTTGCCTTTTCCGCACTAGGATTGCTTTTTTTATTAGCTATTAGTCGTAAT
Source organism: Cricetibacter osteomyelitidis (assembly GCF_004340985.1). Taxonomy (GTDB): domain Bacteria; phylum Pseudomonadota; class Gammaproteobacteria; order Enterobacterales; family Pasteurellaceae; genus Cricetibacter; species Cricetibacter osteomyelitidis. The sequence continues at coordinate 147,062 of NZ_SLYB01000003.1, read as the reverse complement.
TTTCCTCGCTTGAAGCCGATTAATGGGAAAAATACGTTATTACTTCTCTTAGCGATAGCCGGATTATCCATTAACTTTTTTTTATATAATTTAGCATTAAAATATATTCCTCCGACGACGAGTCAGGTATTAAGCCCGCTATCTTCTTTTATTATGCTGTTTACCGGTGTCCTTTTATTTAAAGAGAAAATAGCATTACATCAGAAAATGGGGTTAATCATTTTAACCTTAGGGTTAGTATTATTCTTTAATGAGCGATTTGACGATTTTTTACAATTGAATTTATATTTCAAAGGGGTTTTAATTACTATTGCTTCCAGTTTTATCTGGGTTATTTACGCAATCGCACAAAAACTTTTATTAGGTCAGTTAAATTCACAACAAATTCTGTTAATCATTTATATTGGTTGTAGTGTGGTATTTTTACCTTCTGCCGATATATCGCAGATTCAAGGCTTAAATCGTTTTCAATTAGTTTGTTTGATTTTTTCCGGCGTTAATACCATTATGGCATACGGGTGCTATGCGGAAGCATTGAAACGTTGGGATGTGGCAAAAGTCAGTACAATTCTGACACAGATTCCGGTATTTACACTGATATTTTCTCATTTAGCCACCGCACTTTTTCCTTATTATTTTGCTAACGTAGCGTTAAATTGGGTGAGTTATTTGGGCGCTATCGTTGTGGTTTTAGGCGCAATGGTATCTTCTATCGGACATAAATTGATTAAGATGAAATAAGGACAATAAATGAAACAGCAACCTTTACTCGGATTTTGTTTGGCAATGATCACAACCATGGCTTGGGGCTCATTGCCTATCGCACTCAAACAAGTGTTGGCGGTGATGAATGCCCAAACGATTGTTTTTTATCGTTTTGTGGTCGCCTCTTTAGCCCTGTTGCTGTTGTTGGGTTTTAGCAAAAAATTGCCGTCTTTGAGAAGTATCGTATTTAATTACCGTTGGTTGGTCATTTTTGGTGTGCTTGGTTTGGCGGGGAACTTCTTTTTGTTTAATTCCTCGTTAAATTATATCGAGCCTTCGGTTGCACAAATATTTATTCATCTTTCTTCATTTTTAATGTTGATTTGCGGTGTCGTTGTATTTAAAGAAAAATTAGGATTGCATCAAAAGATAGGATTGTTAATTTTAATTATTGGTTTGATCTTGTTTTTTAATGATAAATTGAGTTTCTTTTTAAGTTTGAATCAATATTTTATCGGCGTAGTATTAAGCGTGACGGCAGCGTTGGTTTGGGTGGCTTACGGCATGGCACAAAAGTTGATGTTACGTAGTTTCACTTCCCAACAAATTTTATTAATGATATATACGGGGTGTGCGTTGGTTTTTATGCCGTTTGCACAATTTGCTCAAGTGCAGACAGCAAACGGTTTTGTTCTCGCTTGTTTTATTTATTGCTGTTTAAATACGTTAATCGGCTATGGCGCTTATGCCGAAGCCCTGAACCGTTGGGATGTGTCGAAAGTCAGTGTGGTGATTACGCTTGTACCCTTGTTTACTATTTTATTTTCCCACATTGCCCATGCGTTTTCACCGGAGCATTTTGCCAATCCGGCACTAAATACTATTAGTTATATCGGAGCATTTATTGTAGTATTAGGGGCAATGTTGTCTGCGGTAGGGCACAAATTATTTAAATCCCATTAATTAGACTGCAAAAGTGCGGTCGTTTTTTTAAAATTTTTACAGGTAATAATAATGAAATTTATTGATGAAGCATTAATTCGTGTTGAGGCAGGCGACGGCGGTAACGGTTGCGTAAGTTTCCGCCGTGAGAAATTTATTCCGAAAGGCGGGCCGGACGGCGGTGACGGCGGCGATGGCGGTGATGTGTATTTAATTGCGGACGAAAACTTAAATACGCTGATTGACTATCGTTTTGAAAAACGTTTTGCCGCTCAACGTGGTGAAAATGGTCGCAGTTCCGATTGTACCGGTCGTCGCGGTAAAGATATTACTTTACGTGTGCCGGTCGGAACTCGTGCTATTGATAATGATACAAAAGAAGTTTTGGGCGATCTTACCAAGCACGGTGCCAAAATGCTGGTGGCAAAAGGCGGTTATCACGGTTTGGGTAACACACGTTTTAAATCATCCGTCAACCGAGCACCCCGTCAAAAAACCATGGGAACACCGGGCGAAAAACGTGATTTGCAACTAGAGTTAATGCTGTTAGCTGATGTAGGTATGTTAGGCCTGCCAAATGCCGGTAAATCTACTTTTATCCGGGCGGTATCCGCAGCCAAACCGAAAGTGGCGGACTATCCGTTTACGACTCTAGTACCGAGTTTGGGCGTGGCTCGTGTGGATAATAATCGCAGCTTTGTGGTTGCTGATATTCCGGGTTTGATCGAAGGAGCCGCTGAAGGTGCCGGTTTAGGTATCCGATTCTTAAAACACTTGGAACGTTGCCGCGTGTTGATTCATTTAGTGGACATTGCCCCCATTGATGAAACGGATCCCACAGACAATATCGCCATTATCGAAAGCGAATTATTCCAATATAGCGAAGCCCTTGCAGATAAACCGCGTTGGTTGGTGTTTAATAAAATCGACACCATGTCTGATGAGGAAGCAGCGGCTTTAGCCAAAGAGATCACTGAACGCTTAGGTTGGGATGAAGATTATTATTTGATCTCTGCCGCTACCGGTAAAAACGTGCCGGCATTGACCCGTGATATTATGGATTTCATCGAAGCGAATCCGCGTGAAAGTGAAGATGAAAACAAAGAGACCGAAGAAGTGAAATTCAAGTGGGAAGACTATCATCAATCACAAATCGCCGAACACCAATTTGATGAAGACGATGAAGATTGGGACGATGATTGGGATGAAGAAGACGAAGAAGGCGTGGAAATTATTTATCAAAAATAATTAAGTGTTGAAACAGAAAAATGAGAAAGTGCGGTGCATTTTCTCGTTTTTTCTAGAGATTTCAAAGTGTAAAATAGCAAAAAGCCGTAAACTGCATTTAGTTTACGACTTCTTTGAATTTAATGGCGGAGGAAGTGAGATTCGAACTCACGGAGGGCGTAAACCCTCGCCGGTTTTCAAGACCGGTGCCTTCAACCACTCGACCATTCCTCCGTTGAAAACGGAGCTTAATATAATATAGCGGGGAGATGAAGTAAACAAAATATTCATGATTTATTTTTGAGTGCTTATAATTTATTCAAATGATTGTTAAAGGAATGTTATTTTTAGAAAATCGATGATTTGCCATTGACTTTTTTATAGCTAAACCTTACTTTATCAATATTCGTTCTTATTCTTTATTTACACAAAAACTGAAAGGAGTTTTTATGCAATCTCGTTTAGTGACAAATGCTAGAGAAGGTTCTACTTCGTTACTTAGCACTCATAAAGTGCTGCGTAACACCTACTTTTTATTGGCATTGACTTTAGCGTTTTCCGCAGTAGTGGCTTATGTAGCAATGGCGATGAATTTGCCGCGTCCGGGCATTATTGTGACTTTAGTGGGTTTTTATGGTTTATTATTCTTAACCAATGCCACGGCAAATAGCGGTTTAGGCATTCTTTCTGCTTTTGCGTTTACCGGTTTCTTAGGCTATACCATCGGACCGATTTTAAATCTGTATATCGGTGCCGGTTTAGGTGATGCCGTTATGCTGGCATTAGCGGGCACGGCGTTAGTATTCTTTGCCTGTTCTGCTTATGTATTGACCACTAAGAAAGATATGTCCTTCTTATCCGGCACGATGTTCGCGTTATTTATTGTGTTATTGCTCGGTATGGTGGCAACGATTTTCTTACAGATTCCTGCATTATACGTAGGTATCAGTGCTTTATTTGTGGTGTTCTCTACCTTGGGTATTTTATATCAGACCAGTGCGATCATTCACGGTGGCGAAACCAACTATATCCGTGCAACTATCAGCATTTTCGTGTCATTGTATAACTTGTTTATCAGCTTATTGAATTTGTTATCCATTTTACGTGGTAATGATTAATCATCGGATAAAATATTAAATTAATCATATTTGATTAATCAAGGAAGTGCGGTTAAATTTTCAAAAATTTGACCGCACTTTTGTATTGTAAGTATTCAGGAATAAATATGTTAGAAATCAATCAAAAACAAATTGAAACGGATCCTGCCGGTTATTTAATGGATTACAACCAATGGGATCAAGACGTAGCACAGGCTATTGCAGCAAAAGAAGGCATTGAGTTGACCGAATTGCATTGGGAAGTGATTCATTTTGTACGTGAATTTTATCAAGAATATAACACCTCGCCCGCCATCAGAATGTTAGTGAAAGCCATGGCGGAAAAATTCGGTCCGGAAAAAGGTAATAGCCGATATTTACAACGTTTATTTCCCGACGGTCCTGCGAAACAGGCCACTAAATTGGCCGGGTTGCCGAAACCGGTAAAATGTTTATAAATACGCTGAATTCGATTTTATATGGAATTTAGCTAAAAAAATTTGTCTTAACTACATGTATTGATTAATATTATATCGGTACAGAAGCAATAATAAATAAGCATAATCATACGTAATTGTAATAAGGATAATGAGATGTCAAATGTTTTATTAGTTGATGATGATGTGGAGTTAACCGAATTACTTTCCGAACTGCTCGGTTTGGAAAGTTTCAATGTGGATATTGCCTATAATGGTATGGAAGCGTTACAAAAACTTGAACAAAAATCTTATGATATTGTATTGCTTGATGTGATGATGCCGGTACTTAACGGTATTGATACACTTAAGAAATTGCGTCAAAAATACGATATACCGGTGTTAATGTTGACGGCTCGAGGCAATGATATTGACCGCGTATTAGGATTGGAATTAGGCGCTGACGATTACTTACCGAAACCATTCAATGATAGAGAATTAATTGCACGTATAAAAGCCATCTTACGTCGTTTTAATGTGAAATCCTCACTGAGACCCGAATTAAATTCAAATAAAGAAGATAACCGTAAAGAAATTTTGTTTGACGGATTGCTTTTGCACAAAGGTCATCAACAAGTAATGTATAACGGAGAGTCTTTAGATTTCACCGGCACTGAATATGCGTTGCTGGAAATTCTTATTCGCAATCCCGGAACGATTTTATCTCGTGAAATGTTAAGTTTAGAGGTGCTGGGAAAACGCTTAACGCCATTTGATCGGGCGATTGATATGCATATGTCCAACATTCGCAGAAAATTACCGCAGCGGGCAAATGGTTTGCCTTGGTTTAAAACTTTGCGGGGCAAAGGGTATTTATTGGTTACAAATGAATAATTGCACGAAATAACAAGGCTATAAAATAGTCTTGTTATTGATTTTATTGGGCTTAATTTATGTTACGTAATTTTTTTCGACTGCTTTATACGCTGTCAACTCAGATCTTTGCGATGTATTGGGTGAGTTTTGCGTTAATGTCGGTAGCCGTATTACTAATCACTCGATTAAATATTTCAAATTATCATCCGCTTAATGAAATAGAACGCCAGTCTTTTCAGCGTGAAATATCGCAATTAATTCGTGATCATCGTTTAGGCAGTCTGCTTTATGAAGATGGAAATGCCTGTGATAAAAGCTCTTTAATTACCCTTATGTCGGGCACTCGGTCGGTGGTGTTAAATAGTCGTAATGAAACGGTTTGTGCATTAGCCGCCGATGAACAACTCGTGCATGAATTTATTGCTCATGCTTCGAGTGAATTTGAAGAACCGCTCAAAAAAATGATATCTGATGTTGAAGTTGTCGGCCCATTCAAAATTTTTTTTAATACGGACATTAATTCCCAAGTAGTTTATCAACTGTATCTTTTAAATCCGATCAATGTACAAGAAGCTATCTTTAATTATATTGAACAAAACACTGCGTGGGTGTTATTTTTAGTTATGTTGGTATCCAGCCCGATTTTGTTTTGGCTTGCTCGCTCTATTGCTAAACCGGCTCGCGATCTGCAAATTGCGGCTAACGCGGTGTCATTAGGTAACTTTCAGACCAATAAAAAATTGGAAAACCAAGGTGCATTGGAAATGCGATTGATGGGAAGCAGCTTTAATCGTATGATCAATGCGATTAATGAATTGGTGAGTTCGCAACAGAATTTATTGTCTTCAATTTCCCATGAACTTCGTACACCACTTACGCGTTTACAGCTCGCCTTATCGATTTTACGCCGACGGGTCGGTGAAAGCAAAGAGCTTCAACGAATCGAAACGGAAATAGAACGTTTGGATAAAATGATTAATGATTTATTGCTTCTTTCCCGTCAGCAGTTAAACAATCATTTATCGCGGGATATATTCAATATAAACGAAGTTTGGGACGAAATTTTTGATGATGCCAAATTTGAAGCGGAACAACGAGATATTAAATTTGATGTACTGTATAGTATTTCTCGACCGGAACAATTTCAATTTAACGGTAATTTGAAATTGTTATCCAGTGCAGTGGAAAATATTGTGCGAAATGCATTGAAATATACACAACATTATGTGTTGGTCGAAGTGAAGTTAAATAATGATGATGTGATAATTTCTGTGGATGATAATGGGTTGGGCGTGCCGCTGGATAAATATAAAGAAATTTTCAAACCTTTTTATCGTGTTGATGAAATGCGAACCCGTTCTACCGGCGGTGCCGGTTTAGGTTTGGCTATTGTGGCGAATATTGTTAATCAGCATCACGGAGATGTGTGGGCGGAACAAAGCCTGTTGGGCGGCTTGCGTGTCGTGATAAAATTACCGTTATGGCATCCGTAATTCGTATAATTTCTTTACAAATTCTAAAATCCTCTTAAAATGTGCGGTCATATTTTGAAAAGTTTTCCTTGTGAAAGCGACTGACCTGTAATCAGACTAAGAGACTATTATGACCACATCAACTTTTAAACCGGAGTTACTATCGCCTGCCGGTTCCCTTAAAAATATGCGTTACGCCTTTGCTTATGGAGCGGATGCCGTTTATGCCGGCCAACCGCGTTACAGTTTACGTGTACGTAATAATGAATTTAATCACGCCAATCTTAAAATTGCGATTGATGAAGCACACAGCTTAGGGAAAAAACTCTATGTGGTGGTGAATATTGCTCCGCATAATTCCAAATTAAAAACCTTTATTAAAGATTTAGAGCCCGTTGTGGCAATGAATCCCGATGCCTTGATTATGTCTGATCCGGGCTTAATTATGCTGGTACGCGAACATTTTCCCGATGTGGCTATCCATTTGTCGGTTCAAGCGAATGCAGTGAACTGGGCAACGGTAAAATTCTGGAAACAAATGGGTTTAACCCGTGTGATTTTATCCCGTGAGCTTTCTATTGATGAAATCGCCGAAATCCGTAAACAAGTGCCGGATATAGAACTCGAAATTTTCGTGCACGGTGCGTTATGTATGGCTTATTCCGGCCGCTGTTTGCTTTCCGGCTACATCAATAAACGGGATCCGAACCAAGGCACTTGTACCAATGCTTGTCGTTGGGAATACAAAGTAAAAGAAGGCAAAGAAGATGAAGTGGGTAATATCGTGGGGGAAACCATTCCGGTGAAAAATGTCGCTCCCACTTTAGGCGAAGGCGAAACAACGGATAAAGTGTTTTTACTCACTGAACCACAACGTCCGGACGAACAAATATCTGCTTTTGAAGATGAACACGGCACTTATATTATGAATTCTAAAGACTTGCGTGCGGTTCAACATGTGGAAAAATTGACACAAATCGGCGTGCATTCCTTAAAAATTGAAGGCCGCACTAAATCTTTCTATTATTGTGCCCGAACCGCTCAAGTGTATCGCAAAGCTATTGATGATGCAGCGGCAGGCAAGCCGTTTGACAAAAGCCTGATGGATACCTTGGAATCCCTTGCGCATCGCGGTTATACGGAAGGTTTTTTACGCCGTCATACTCATGATGAATATCAAAATTATGATTACGGCTATTCCATTTCCGAACGTCAGCAATTTGTCGGCGAATTTACCGGTAAACGCAACGAACAAGGGATGGCGGAAGTTGCAGTGAAAAATAAATTCCTATTAGGCGATGAAGTGGAAATGATGACCCCGAAAGGGAACATTGTGTTTAAAATCGAAAAAATGCTAAACCGCAAAAATCAAGAAGTGGATGCTGCAAAAGGTGACGGACACTTCGTATTCCTTGATATTCCGCAAGATATGGAATTGGAATATGCTTTATTGATGCGTAATTTAGTGGATGCAAATACACGTAATCCTCATGCAACGAAATAAATTTACAAAATAATTAAAAAAATGTAAAAAAAATGTTGCAAGTAAGATCTGAGAATGTATAATGAGCACGCATACCCTAAAAAGTATGACTCCAAATACAAATATGCTTTGCCCTTCAATATTCTGAAGGGCTTCTTTTTTTGTCTGAAATTCAAACATTTGATTAGCAATTTATAGACTTAGGGATAAACTTCCGCTAAAATAACCAAGTTTTTGATATCTCATTTCAAATCTAACCGCCCCCATAGCTCAGTCGGTTAGAGCAGTCGACTCATAATCGATTGGTCACAGGTTCAAGTCCTGTTGGGGGCACCAATTCACCTTTTTTCCTCATATTTTCCCATACGTTTTAATAAATCTAATCTCTTTAACTCTTGATTTTACTGTATTCTGTTTTGTTTTCTCTTACGTCTTAATAAAATTTGATACGTTGACAGCCACAGATTTTAGTTATATGGAATAAAAATATAAAAAAATCGTATAACTAAAAACATCATAACTTTACGATTTAACGCTCTAAAAAGGCTATTTTATGTCACGAACAACTAAACCTTTAAAAATACCGAAGTAGAAAAATCTAAACCAAAAGCGAAAGATTACATATTTTTGGACAGTCAGGAGCTTTATTTGCTGATAAAAGTCAATGGCGGTAAATTTTGGCGTTTCAACTATCTTCAACCGATTACTAAGAAGCTTATATTACTAGGCTTAGGCAAGTATCCGAAATCTCTTTAGCTCAAATACGCATGATTAGAACCAATTTTAGTCGCGATATTTTCTATTATGAGACTTATACTACAATAAATTTGAACTGATTTAAATTTCGTTAAAAAATGTGATTTATATCACAAATATTAACATTTGTTTTTATGGGGAAAATACCTGCTTTAAGTAGCAACTACTTGTTTTTTAATAATAATTTTTTAAAATTGAAAATTTTTTGTTAAGATTTAACAAAAAATAACACTTTACAACATTTATTATCAGTATATGATGAGGTTACATCATAAACAGGAGATGATTTTATGAAAATCGTATTGATTCACGCAGTACAAGCGGCAATGCAACCTATTATTAACGCATTTAAGCAATATTGGTTTAAAGCGGAAATTTTGAATGTGTTAGATGAAGGTTTGTCCAGCGAAAGAGCAAAATCACAAAATTTAACACCAAAATTGAAAAAACGGATTGCCGATTTAACGGAATATGCCATTTCTCTTAATGCTGATGCAATATTATTTACCTGTTCTGCTTTCGGAGAAGCTATTGATGAGGTCGCAAAAAATAGCCCTATTCCTGTACTAAAACCGAATGAAGGAATGTTTCGATTAGCTTTGCAGCAAGGTAAACGTATTGGAATGATTGCCTCTTTCCAACCGGCTGTGGCCGGAATGGAGCAGGAATTTGATGAATTAGCCAAAGCACTTAACCCGGCTGCAACTATTCGCACAGTTTGTGTCAGTGAGGCAAAAGCGGCTTTAAATAAAGGCGATATTGAAACCCATAATCGCTTAATGGCAGAAGCAGTTAAGCAATTTAATGATGAAGACATTATTCTGCTTGCTCACTTTTCCTCTTCAACTGCATTACCTGAGGCTTCGGCACTTTGTAGTAAGCCGATCTTAACCAGCCCAAAAAGTGCGGTGGATTTATTGAAAGAAATTTTAATCAAAGCAAATTAATCAACTACTCAAGGAGTTTATTATGAAAATTATTGTATTACCCGGCGACGGTATCGGTCCTGAAATTACTAGCGGTGCAGTAAAGGTATTACAGGCAGTTAGTGATAAATACTCGCTAGATGTACAATTTGATTATGATGATGTAGGTTTTGCCAGTTTAGAAAAATACGGCACAACATTACGCCAAGAAACCTTAGAGAAAGCCAAAACCTACGATGGCATTATTTTAGGTACGCAATCGCACGCTGATTATCCGAAACCGGAAAAAGGCGGTCGTAATGTTTCAGCAGGCTTTCGTATCGGATTGGATTTATATGCTAATGTCCGTCCTGCCCGTTCCCGCCCTTTCCTTCCGACAAATATGAGTGCAGGTAAAAGCATTGATTTAGTCATTATGCGTGAAGCTACCGAAGGATTTTATCCGGATCGCAATATGACTCAAGGCTGGGGAGAAGTAATGCCGTCTCCGGATATGGCGTTATCGACTCGCAAAATCACTCGTCACTGCTGTGAGCGTATTGCTCGTAAAGCCTTTGAATTAGCAATGATTCGTCGTAAGAAAGTGACAGCGATTCATAAAGCTAACAGTTTTCATATGACTGACGGTCTATTCTTGGAAGCCGTGCGTGATATAGCAAAAGAGTTTCCTGAAGTGCAGTTGGACGATTTATTAGTTGATGCCTCAACCGCTCATTTGGTCAGAACACCGGAACGTTTTGATGTTCTCGTAGCAACCAACTTCTATGGCGATATTATCAGTGATTTGGCTAGCGAATTATCAGGTAGTCTCGGACTTGCAGGTTCAATGATGGCAAGCGATGAACATTGCTGTGCTCAAGCTCAACACGGATCAGCACCTGATATTGCGGGTCAAGATAAAGCAAACCCTGTTTCAATGATTTTATCTGTGGCTATGATGATCGAATGGTTTGGTAATAAAACTCAAGATCAACGTTTCTTAAAAGCATCACAAATTATGGTGCAAGCAGTGGATAAAGTTTTGGAAAACCCTGCATTACGCACTGCTGATTTAGGCGGTAATCTTGGCTGTAATGCTTTCAGTGAAGCGGTTGTTGATGTAGTCAAAGGACTTTAATTAGATGCTTGTCTGATCGATCAAACATTTTGTTTGATCGATCATTTTAAGGGAAGAAGAAATAGCTAAACTCTTTTTCATTTTGAAAAACAGCAGTATTAATTATATTTCAAAAGAAAATATCGACTTACTAAATCAACGTTAAAAGTTTAACTATTGAGGTGTGTTATGGATATTTCAACATCAGAAATCAAAACTGAAAATATTTGGACTAAAAAATTTTACGGCTTTCCTGTTTGGTTTTTAGCTGTCGCATTAGCAATAATTTATATTTCAATTTTCTTCGGTTGGTTGCCTGCTGAAAACTTAGTTTCGGTAATTACGGTAATGTTTGCAGTCGGGCTATTATTGTATGAAATCGGTGAACGGTTACCGATTTGGAATGCCTATATCGGAGGTGGTCCGGTAATGGCGTTTTTCGGTGCTGCCGTTTTAGAATATTACAATATTATCCCCCTCAAATATACCGAACAAATTACCTTTTTCTACGATGATTTCGGTTTCCAAAACTTATTTATTTCCTTGTTAATTGTGTCTGCGGTATTAACCGTAAATCGTAAACAATTAATCAAAGCTTTTTCCGGTTATATTCCGACAATTTTTGGCGGTTTGATTCTGGCAGGTGTCTTCGGCTTGCTCGGTGCAATGATCTGTGGCATTGATGTAACCAAAATCATTACCCATTATGTATTACCTATTATGGGCGGTGGTAACGGAGCCGGTGCTATTCCAATTAGTGAAATGTGGGAAGCCAGCACTGGACAAAGTAAGGAAGAATTTTATTCCGTCGCATTTGCTATTCTTAATATTGCCAATAATTTTGCGATTTTAGGTGCAGTATTACTTAACTCACTTGGTGCAAAATTCCCTAAATTAACCGGTAATGGCGAGTTACTACGCAATCCTGATAAATATGTTACTGACAGTGAGAAAAAAGAAAAACCGTCATTCAAATTAGGTCCTTATGAAATTGCCGGTGGTTTATTACTGACTTGCGGATTATTTACTTTAGCTCGTCTGTTTTCCGACGTCATCTTACCGAATATCGGTTCTATTACCTTACATATGTATGCTTACTTAGTGGTGATCACGGCTATTTTGAATTTATCAAATATTGTGTCCGATGAATTAAAACAAGGAGCAAAACAAGCCTCTGCATTCTTTACTAAACCGTTAATGTGTATGTGTATGTGCGGTATCGGTATTGCGTTTACCAATCTTGCTGATTTCTTGGAAGTTTTACAATGGCAAACTTTCGTTGTCTCTGCATTTATTGTGTTAGGTGCAGCATTGGGTGCCGGTTTAGTGGGTTATATGGTTGGTTTCAACTTTGTTGAAGCAGCAATGACAGCAGGTTTATGTATGGCTGACCGCGGCGGTTCTGGTGATTTGCAAGTGCTAAGTGCCGGTAAACGTCTGGATTTAATGACTTATGCACAAATCTCTTCCCGAATTGGTGGAGCGATTGTGTTGCTGTTATCTAGTATTGTATTTGGGTTGATTGCCTAGTAAACCGATATTCGTGTAATTATGGGAGCATAAGCGATGACATCAATTAAATTTACTTCAACAGAATATGACATTGACAATCTACAACTACCTGAAGGAAGCTGTGATTCACATCATCATATTTTTAACCGAGCATTCCCTTATGCTCCCGATGACGACCGTAATCTACCTAATGCCACTGTGCAAGACTATATTGCATTACAACAGCATTTGGGCTGTTCTAAGCATATTATTGTGCAACCTTCTTCATACGGTGTGGATAACAATTGTTTATTAAATGCCCTGCAACAAGGCGGTGAGCAGTGTCGCGGTGAAGCGGTGATTGATAATTCATTCAGTGATCAACAGCTTACCGACTTAGCGGAACGAGGAATTGTAGGTATTCGCTTTAATTTTGGAGCAGGTAATTATGCGGATGTTAATTCGCTGTGTTCTCTTGCAGATCGAGTATTGGATTACAACTGGCATATTCAGCTACACGCCCCCGCAGATTTTCTACTGGAAATCGTACCGCACTTAATGAAAATTAAAAATAATTTAGTGTTTGACCATTTCGCCAGAATTCCGCAACCTCAAGGGGTAAATCATCCTATGTGGAAACATTTGGTTGCTTTATTAGAAAAAGGTAAAACTTGGGTAAAACTGTCCGCACTTTACCATAATTCTAAAACAACAGATTTTTCCGATATGGAACAAATAACTAAAGCATTGGTTCAGTTAGCCCCTGAACGCTTGTTATGGGGAACGGATTGGCCGCATCCGAATTTAATTTCCGCTAATAAACCAATGCCTGATGATAAATACTGTTTAGCCAAAATTTATGAATGGCTAGATAACGATGCGATTAGACAGCAAGTTTTTGTGAATAATCCTGATACGTTGTTTTTCTCTCAGCATAAAAAGTATTCATGGGGTGTATAATGGGGGTCAATTCTTTATTCAGTAATAAAAAAGTCATTCATTCCTTAATTTGTATTTTTATAGGGATGCTTATTTGGTTTATGCCGCCACCAACCGGTGTTGAAGCAAAAGCATGGCATTTATTTGCAATTTTTGCCTCCACTATTCTTGGTTTTATTTTACAGCCATTTCCAATGGGAACAGTGATTTTAATTTCACTTACTACTGCAGTGTTTACTAATGTATTAAAATTGAATGAGGCTCTCAGTGGCTATAACAGTAGTACAGTATGGTTGGTATTATCGGCATTCCTGTTTTCTAAAGTGATTATTAAAACAGGTTTGGGTATTCGGATTGCTTATTTGCTGATTAAATATTTTGGTAAAAGCTCGTTGTCTTTAGGTTATATCATTGTGATTACGGATATTATTTTAAGTCCGGCAATGGCATCTAATACCGCTCGTGCCGGCTCTATCTATCCGATCGTACGCAGTTTGTGTGATGCGTTCGATGCCAAACCGGACAATGAAAATCGTAGTTTCGGTTCATTTTTAATGTTGTGTGAGTTCCAAGGAAACTGTATTAGCTCAGCAATGTTTATGACTGCGATGGCCGGTGTACCGCTGTCATTATCATTAGCACAAGATGCATTTGGCGTGTCTATCTCTTGGGGAAGTTGGTTCTTGGCTGCATTAATCCCAAGTTTGATTGCCGTGTTGGTTGTACCTTTCGTAATTTATAAACTTAACCCACCGAATATCAAAAAAACACCGTTTGCGAAAGAATTAGCGGAGCAAGGGCTTAAACAATGCGGTTCATTATCACTAAATGAAAAAATTACCTTATTTATTTTCTTATTAGCGATCTTATTATGGTCAACCGCTTCGCTTATAGGTTTCAATATTACAGCGATTGCAATGCTGGCAGTAATTTTATCAATTATCACCGGATTATTGAATTGGAAACAAGATGCTTGTACAGATAAAGATGCGTGGGATACCTTCATTTGGATGGGCGGTATTATCGGTTTAGCTGGCTTATTGACTAAATTTGGATTAATCCCGTGGTTTGCCTCCGCAGTTTCTGAATATTTAACAGGTTTCTCTTGGCCAATGGTATTAATTTCATTAGCTGTGGTCTATATGTATTCTCACTATGCTTTTGCGAGTGGTACGGCCCATGTTGTAGCAATGTATATTCCATTTTTAACAGTATCTATTTCTGCAGGTGTGCCGTCAATGTTGGGCGTACTTACATTCAGCTTTGTCGCACCGATTTTTCAAGGTTTAACCCATTATTCAATGGGGTGTGCACCGATTTATTACGGTTCCGGTTATACTTCGCTTAAAACCTGGTGGGTAATCGGTTTTGTTGTTTCGGTAATTAATCTTGCAATTTACGGCTTAGTCGGTCCGAGCTGGTGGCATATGTTAGGATTATGGGGATAAGGAGTACAATAATGACAAAATACGTTTTAACAGGCTGTCGCACCTCAGCGTGGCGAAATGCTCGCGGAAAAGGTATTGAAGTGTATGAAATATTAGCAAATAATCACTGGCAGTATCTACATACCGTGATGCCTGAATTTGATAATCCATCGTGGTTGACATTTGATCACAAACGCCAACAGCTTTATGTAATTTACGGGGACGGAGAGAATGTTACCCAATATCGTTTTAATCGGAAAGACGGTAAATTAACCTGCTTACAATCCGTTTCTACCGGTCCAAGACACCCGAACAAAGAATTACAGCTAGAACGTAAAAATAATTCGGTATGTGCAGAATTGTCGCCTGATCAACAAAGCTTGCTTATCGCCAATCACGAAGCGGGTAATATTGCAAAATTGGATTTTGATTCAAATGATAAACTACAGATACCACAATATTTTATTAAGATTCTTGGCAAATCTTCTCCGGATTATCACGATAAAAGTTTATCCAGACCTCATCAAATGGTGTTTGATTGTACACAAAACTATATGTTTGTACCGAACCAAGGACGTAAAGCAGGCAATGGCATTGATATGATTCAGGTTTATCGTATTGATGGACAGGAATATTCCTTAGTTTGTAGTGTAGAAATGATAGAAGGCTGTTGGCCAAGACATATTTGTGTTCATCCAAGCAACCGGTTTATCTATTGTGTTAATGAGCTTGGTTGTACGGTCACAGTCTTTGCTTTTAATCAACAAACCGGACACTTAACTCAATTACAAGAACTCCGCACGCTACCGGATGAGATTACGCAAAAATATGATGTCAGCGAAATCAATCTACATCATAACGGCAAATATCTTTATGTATCAAACCGAGTACACAATAGTATTTCATTATTTTACGTATTAGCGAATGGTCAGCTGAAATTTGAGCAATACTTTGATTGCCAAGGCAAAACTCCACGATTTACCACGCTTAGTCCGGATAATCTCTATTTTTACAGTGCCAATGAAGATAGTGATAATATTGTGGAATTCAGGATTAATGAAGACAATGGATATTTAGAACCGACAGGTATTATATTACAAAATGCTAGTCCAACTTGTATTCTATTTATCTAACACCCTAAAGCCATTATTTGAATGGCTTTTCAAACTGCTGACTTTCTACTTGGACCACCGCATAGTTGATGGAAAGTGCGGTATCATTTTAGACACATTTGCGACCGCGGGAAACATCAAAGACAGCCAGCCTTGGCAATCAACCAATGCAACCAATGACATAAAGGCACAATATAAAAATGCCAGTATTTTGAAGAATAGACGAGTTGTATTTAATATTAAAGGTAATTCACACCGCTTAATAGTGGCGGTAGCTTTTAAATTCGGTGCGATCTATATTAAGTTTATAGGTACACATGAAGAATACGACAAAATTAGCGCTGACACAGTGGAGATGAAATAATGTTAACAATTAAACCGATTAAAACAGAGCAAGATTATAAACAAGCATTAAAAGAAATTGAGCCATTGTTTGATATTGAAGATGAATTAACAGCAGAGCAAGCAGACTTTTTCGAGGTTATGTTAGCTTTAATCGAAAACTACGAAAGCAAACACTACCCGATAGATCCACCTGACCCAATCGAAGCAATAAAATTCAGAATGGAACAGGAAGGATTACAGGTTAAAGATATGGAAAACATTATAGGCAAGCCTAATTGAGTATACGAAGTTTTTAATAAAACCCGTCCTTTAACATTGAATATGATTAGACGTATCAATCATGAAATGGGAATTAGTGCGGATATTCTAATTAAAGCTTAAACTAACAAAAGAAATTCAAAAATATCTACCAAATAAGCACCTATCACAGGTGCTTTTTTATCGTTTTAATGCTGGAATTGATTGAAAAATAGACTAAATAATTAAAGAATATGCTTTAAATACGTGATGTTTATCACAAATTAAATATATTTAAATTGCATATGAAAAACAATTTTCATACACTTTCGTTCAATATTAGTGTATTTTATTAAATCGTTGAATAATAAAAATTTTTTGATCCCAAAGGAGTTAATATGAGTATTCTCAATTATTTACAAAAAATAGGTCGGGCATTAATGGTACCGGTTGCCGCATTGCCTGCTGCCGCAATTTTAATGGGAATAGGTTATTGGATTGATCCCGATGGCTGGGGGGCAAACAGTCAACTTGCAGCGTTACTGATTAAATCAGGTGGAGCGATCATTGATAATATGGCAATTCTCTTTGCTGTCGGGGTTGCTTTCGGTATGTCAAAAGATCAACATGGTTCGGCGGCATTGTCCGGTTTAGTCGGTTTTTTGGTATTGACTACATTGCTTTCTCCGGGGGCTGTCGCTCAATTAAAAGGCATTTCGTTGGATCAAGTACCGGCGGCATTCGGTAAAATCAACAACCAGTTTATCGGTATTTTAGTCGGTGTGATTTCAGCGGAATTGTATAATCGTTTCCATCAGGTGGAATTGGGTAAAGCATTGGCGTTTTTCAGCGGGAAACGTTTGGTGCCAATTGTGACCTCATTAGTGATGATTGTAATGGCCTTTATTTTACTTTATGTTTGGCCGATTATTTTTAATTCTTTGGTATCTTTCGGTGAATCCATTACCAGTATGGGGCCGGCAGGAGCAGGAATTTATGCTTTCTTTAACCGGCTATTGATTCCGGTTGGTTTGCACCATGCACTCAATTCCGTATTCTGGTTTGATGTGGCTGGGATCAATGACATTCCTAATTTCCTCGGCGGAGCGAAATCTTTAGCCGAAGGCAAGGCGGTGTTAGGCGTTACCGGCATGTATCAAGCAGGTTTCTTCCCGGTGATGATGTTTGGTTTACCGGCAGCAGCATTAGCGATTTATCACAGTGCCAAACCGGCGAAAAAAGTACAAGTAGCTTCCATTATGATGGCGGCAGCGTTATCTTCATTTTTCACCGGTATCACCGAACCGCTAGAATTTGCCTTTATGTTTGTGGCACCTGTGCTTTATGTTATTCACGCATTATTGACCGCACTTTCCGTATTTATTGCGGCAGCAATGCACTGGATGGCGGGATTCGGCTTTAGTGCCGGTTTAGTAGACTTAGTGCTATCTTCCCGCAATCCGTTAGCAACGCAATGGTATATGTTGATTGTACAAGGTCTGGTTTTTGCGGTGATTTATTATGTGGTATTCCGTGTCGCAATTAAAGCCTTTGATCTTAAAACACCCGGACGGGAAGAGGCTGAAAGTGCGGTGGATTCTGAGGAAATTTCTTCTACCGTGGCTGAACGCGCTGAGTATTTTATGGCGGCATTAGGCGGTAAAGATAATCTGGCGAATATCGATGCTTGTATTACGCGGTTGCGTTTGACGCTGGTTGATCGCAGTAAAATCAATGAAGCACAATTAAAAAGCTTGGGTTCTAAAGGCAATGTAAAATTAGGTGATAACGGTTTACAAGTTATTTTAGGACCGGAAGCGGAAATTATTTCCGATGCCATGAAGCAAATTAAATAATCTCGAATAAAAAGGCAGGCTCCACCTGTCTTTTATTTTTATTTGATAAATTTTTAGTTTTTTCCTGCGAAATCCCTTATACTTACGCCACCTTTCTTACATTCAAACAGCAAAAAGGAACAAAAATGACCGCACTTTTAAAGATCGGTTTGGTATCTGTGTCTGATCGGGCATCGCAAGGCGTATATCAAGATCAAGGTATTCCGGAGTTAGAAAAATGGTTGACAGAGGCCTTAGTCGCTCCCTTTGAATTGGAAACCCGTTTGATCCCTGATGAACAAACGGAAATTGAGAAAACCTTATGTGAATTGGTGGACGATTGCCATTGCCATTTAGTGTTGACTACGGGCGGAACGGGACCGGCAAAACGGGATGTAACTCCCGATGCCACGTTAGCAGTGGCGGATCGAGAAATGCCGGGATTCGGTGAACAAATGCGTCAAGTGAGCTTGCATTTTGTTCCCACCGCCATTTTATCCCGCCAAGTGGGCGTGATTCGTAAAGACAGTTTAATTTTAAACCTGCCGGGACAACCAAAAGCCATCAAAGAAACCTTGGAAGGGGTGAAAGATGAAAACGGCAATGTATTAGTCAAAGGTATTTTTTCTGCCGTGCCTTACTGTTTGCAGTTGATCAATGGAATTTATATTGATACCAAGCCGGAAGTGATTACCAGTTTTAGACCAAAATCAGCGAGAAAATAATAATGAAAAAAATTGAAGCCATTATTAAACCATTCAAATTAGATGACGTGCGTGAAGCGTTATCTGACATAGGCATTAGTGGAATGACAGTCACCGAGGTGCGTGGATTCGGTCGCCAAAAAGGACACACGGAATTATACCGCGGTGCGGAATATATGATTGATTTTCTGCCGAAAACCAAACTGGAAGTAGTGGTGCTTGATGAACAAATAGATCAATGTATTGAAGCCATCATGGATACCGCTCAAACCGGCAAAATCGGTGATGGAAAAATTTTCGTCTATGATGTAGAACGGGTGATCCGTATCCGCACCGGCGAAGAAAATGAAGAGGCAATTTAATAAAAGTGCGGTTGATTTTATGCAAAATTCAGTAAATCGTATTTTTATCACGCTAGCCTGTTTGGTGATTATTTTGGCAGGCGTAAAATCGGCAGGTGAAATTGTTGTGCCATTTTTGCTTGCACTTTTTATCGCTATTATTTGCTCTCCGGTCATTAAAGCCATGACTTCTCGGAAAATTCCGCAATGGCTTGCAATTACATTGCTTTTAGGGTTGATTCTACTGATCTTTTTCTTTTTAGCCGGCTTGATCGGCAGTACCGTGCGGGAATTTCGGGCATCTTTGCCACAATATTCGGAATTGCTTAATATGCGGATCAGCGAAATCACCGCTTTAGCCAATCGTTGGAATATTCAGTTGGATATTTCCCGTGAAACAGTGTTAGAGCATTTCGATCCGAGCACTTTGATGAATTTTATCAGTAATACTTTGTTAGGATTTTCTAATGTGCTCAGCAATGTATTTGTGTTATTGCTGGTTGTGGTGTTTATGTTATTGGAAGCGCCTACGGCAAAACATAAATTGGCATTAGCCATCGGCGGAGCGAATAAACGGGAAGTGAGCAGAGAAGAGCATTATATTGACCGCGTATTGCAAGGCGTGATCAACTATTTAGGGATCAAAACCATAGTCAGTGCCCTGACCGGTTTTTGTATTTATATTTTATTGGAATCACTTGGTGTGCAATATGCGGTATTGTGGGGAGTGACAGGATTTTTACTTAATTATATTCCTAATATCGGATCAATTATTGCCGGTGTGCCTGTTGTGGTACAAGCCTTATTATTAAATGGCTTTTCTATGGGCTTTGTGGTATTGATCGGCGTGATTGCCATCAATATGATTATCGGGAATATATTAGAACCCCGTATGATGGGGCGGAATCTCGGGCTTTCCACCTTGGTCGTTTTTCTTTCCCTTTTATTTTGGGGCTGGCTGCTCGGCACAGTGGGGATGCTACTCTCCGTTCCGTTGACTATGGCAGTGAAAATTATCTTGGAATCCAATCCTAAAACCATTCATTATGCGGGATTGTTAGGGGATGTGGATGAAACTTAAGATAAGAATGCCGTATTGCGGCATTCTTATTAATCTTTAAAGCTTAAATAATAGTGGCACGACAAAAATAGTGATCAGCATAACAATAAAAGTAAAAGGTATGCCGATTTTAACAAAATCCATAAACTTATAACCGCCGGGACCGAGCACCATAGTATTGACCGGCGATGAAATCGGAGTCATAAAGGCAGCTGATGCGGCAATAGCAATGGTCATCACAAAAGGTACGGGCGAGAAATGTAATTGCGTTGCCAATGCAATGGCGATAGGTGTCATTAATACTGCCGTTGCCGTGTTAGAAATAAACAATCCGACTATCGCACACAGAGCGAATAAACTGGCGAGAATCGCATGATGTCCCCATTCGCCCACTAAATGCAACATATTTTGTACAATCAAATCCACTCCGCCGGTTTTTTGCAGTGCGATAGAGAACGGCATCATTCCCACAATTAAAATAATCGTTGGCCAATGAATCGCTTCATATGCGGCTTTTGCATCAATACAACGAAATTTCCCCAGCAATAAACAGCCGATTAAAGCGGCAACCACATTTGGCACTAATCCTGTCACCATCAAAAGCACCATCAGTAAAATAGAAAAAATAGCATGCGGAGCCTGGCTTTGTGCCGGCGATGCCTGGGCGACTTCCGTCGGATAATTGACGATAAAGAAATCTTTATTTTGTGCACGAAATTGTTGTAATTGTTTCCATTCGGCGACCACCAACATCAAATCACCGGCTTTAAATTCCGCATCGGAAAGTTTTTCGCTAATAATTTCATCCGGTCGTTTAATACCTAAAATATTGATACCGGATTCAGAGCGTAAATGTAAATCACGCACTGTTTTGCCGAGAGCGTTAGATTCCGGTGACGGAGTGATTTCCGCCATACCGATGGATTTGACTTGACGGGTAAAGGAATGATTCCGCAGCGGGGCGATAGCAAGTGAATATTCATTACAAAAATCTTCTAAATTAAGTTCCCTATTCGTGAAATCAATGAGCAAAATATCTTTTTCTTTGAGTTCCGTGGTACCGAGCGGACTGATATACACGGGACGAAAATGTTGCCAACGCTCGATGGTGAGCACATTAATATTATATTGAGAGCGTAGATGAATCTCATCCAGCTGTTTACCGATAAGCGGTGAACCGGCTCGAATAACCAAACTTTTGCTCCTGCCGGTAAGTTGATATTCGGTAATAAGGTCGTTAATGGAACGATTTCTATCATGCGATTCAGTAGCTTCGTCATTCGCACCGAGCCAATGACGCGTGAGCAGCATATAACCAATACCCAACAATAAAATCAATAAACCGATTGGCGTGAAAGAAAAGAAGTGCAGGCGTTGTCCGGTTTCTTTCATTAATTCGGCATTAGCCACAAGATTCGGTGCGGTTGCGATCAGAGTCATCATACCGCTGATTAATCCCGCCACGCTCAACGGCATCATCAAACGTTTCGGCGACACATTCATTTGACGGCAAATAGCCATAACAACGGGAATAAAAATCGCCACCACACCGGTGGAACTCATAAACGCCCCTAAACCGGCAACAGCCAACATCAGCAAGATTAATACCCGAACTTCGCTGTTTTTTGCCAGCCGCATAATACTTTCGCTGACTTGATAGGCAATTCCTGTGCGTACCAAGGATTCGCCCACAATAAACAGTAAACCGATCAAAATAACGTTGGTATCGCTAAAACCGGCAAAGACTTCTTGCGTAGTAAGAATACCGCTGAGCGAAAAGCCCAGTAAAACTATTAAGGCAATCACATCCATGCGTAATTTATTTTGCATAAATAAAATGATCGCGATGACTAATAAGGCGACGACAATAGCGAGAGAATGATTAGTAACCAGTTCTGATAGGGTATCCAAAATATAATCCTTAATTGAAATGCTAAACAAAAAAGAAATGAATTTACTCAAAATGAAGCGATAAATGGTTAAATTATAGCCCTTAACATTTATATAAACAAGCTGTAAGTCATGCTGTTAGTAATTAGTGAGCTATGGTAAACTTAAGCGGATTTTATTTTTAATTTATGATGCCTTATGAAAAAATTTTGTATTCTGTTATTGATTGTGCTGATTGCCGCTGCAGGCGTAGGGCTTTGGGGATTTAATAAATTACAACAATCCCTTGAACAACCGATTTCCGTACAAAAAGATCAACTATTCACTCTTGAAAAAGGTACAAACGGCAAAAAACTTACCGCACTTTTGGCGGAACAACAGATTTTGCCGAAAAGCACTTTACTGGAAAAATCGTTGCCTTGGGTGATCAAATTTGATCCGAAATATAGCCAAATCAAAGCCGGGACTTACGATATAAGTGCGGTGAAAAATACCGCAGATTTATTGAAATTGTTTAACTCCGGCAAAGAAGTGCAATTTGCCTTACGATTTACCGATGGCGAAACCGTGAAACAGGTACTGAAATCCTTAGAAAACGCACCGCACTTAGAAAATACCTTGAAAGAGAAAAATCCAAAAGAAATCATTACCTTATTAGGCTTGCCGGAAACCACGAGTTTGGAAGGTTGGATTTATCCCGATACTTACAACTACACGCCCAATTCCACTGATGTAGCTTTGTTAAAACGGGCAACGGATCGTATGCAAAAAACGCTGGATATGGCTTGGCAGCAACGAGATAAGGATGTACCGTTAAAAAAACCTTATGAAATGTTGATTTTGGCATCCATTGTGGAAAAAGAAACTGCCCTTGATAGTGAGCGGGGCAAAGTGGCTTCCGTATTTGTAAACCGTTTGAAAACAGGGATGAAGTTACAAACGGATCCCACGGTGATTTATGGAATGGGGGATGATTACAAAGGTAATATCCGCAAAAAAGATTTAGAAACACCAACGGCTTACAATACCTATGTTATTGACGGCTTACCGCCGACCCCAATTGCCATGCCGAGCGAAAAATCCTTAATGGCGGTGGCGAAACCGGAAAAAACCGCATTTATGTATTTTGTGGCGGACGGCAGCGGCGGACATAAGTTCAGTAAAACGTTAGATGAACATAATCGTGCCGTGCAGGACTATTTGCGTTGGTATCGCAGCCAAAAAAAGAAGTAATAACAGAATAATGGAAAATAAAATGAACGGAAAATTTATTGTGATCGAAGGCTTGGAAGGGGCGGGGAAAACCACGGCATTACAAGCGGTGCAGCAGATTTTGCAACAACAACATATTGAGTTTATCAGCACCCGCGAACCGGGCGGTACACCGATTGCAGAAGCTTTGCGAACCTTATGGAAAGAAGGTATTGATGGCGAACATACCACGGATAAAGCGGAATTGTTGATGATGTACGCATCCCGCACGCAACTGGTGGAAACTGTGATCCAACCTGCATTAGCCGACGGAAAATGGGTGATCGGAGATCGTCACGATATGTCCACCCAAGCCTATCAAGGCGGTGGTCGAGGGTTGGATATCGGGTTGTTGAATCAGCTTAAACAGGCGATTTTGGGTGATTTTGAACCGGATTTCACCTTGTATTTGGATATTGATCCGCGAATCGGTTTAGAACGGGCGAAAGGTCGCGGAGCGTTGGATCGTATCGAACAACAACATATTGATTTTTTTGATCGTGCCAGAGCCCGTTATTTGGCATTAGTGCAAAATAACCCGAAAGCCGCGTTAATCAAAGCGGATCAGACTTTGGAACAAGTGACTGCGGATATTCAAAGTGCGGTCAAAAATTGGATAAATTCACTATAATGAACCCGTTATACCCTTGGTTACAGCCACAGTATCAGCAAATCGTGCAAGCCTTTCAACAAGGCCACGGTCATCATTCCCTGCTGTTTAAAGCCGACAGCGGGTTAGGCATTGAACAGTTGATCAATGTGGCGGCTCAACGTATTTTATGCCGGCAAGCAGATTCAGAGCAACCTTGCGGGCATTGTCATGCTTGTCAGCTATTTGTTGCACAAAATCATCCGGATTTTTATTTGTTGGCACCTGTCGAAAATAAAGATATCGGCATCGATCAAGTGCGGGAAATCAATGAAAAAGTCAGCCAGCACGCCCAACAAAACGGCAACAAAGTGGTGTATCTGCAAGGTGCGGAGCGTTTAACGGAAGCCGCTGCCAATGCTTTGTTGAAAACACTGGAAGAACCGCGACCGAATACCTATTTTTTATTGCAAGCCGATTTATCCGCTCCGTTATTGGCAACCATTTACAGCCGTTGTCAGGCTTGGATATTCAACGCTCCTAAAGCTGATGTGAGCTTAAATTGGCTGCAATCGCAATATCAGGGCGATATTGCCGATATTTCTATCGCTCTGCAGATTTGCCACTATCGACCGCTCAGCGCTTTGGATTGCTTGCAACAGGATTTACTGAGCAAACGTAAAACCCTAATGGCTCAATTTTGGCGGTTCTACACCCGTTCAGATATTTTACAAATCCTACCGCACTTTGAAACGGAAATTCTCTTTCAGCAGTTGGATTGGCTGTCAGGATTTTTATCCGATACGGTGAAAGCCAAACTCAATATTCAAAGCGGTTGGATTTGTCAGGATTTCGCTACTGCCGTTCAGCAATTTGCTGAGCGTCAGTCCATACTGACATTGTTGAATCACTGCAATATCATACAAAAAGTGCGGTCGGATTTGAGATCAATTAACGCAGTCAATCAGGAACTGATTTTAATGGATGGACTGAGTCGGATGTTGGTGGAAAAGGGATAATATACTAAGTTAAGCCTAGGTTTTACCATAGGAAGAATAAAAGGATAATAAATTATGTTTATAGTCGATTCCCATTGCCATTTAGATGCATTGGATTATGAAAAACTACATCAAAATATTGATGATGTGGTGGAAAAAGCCAAAGCCCGCGGTGTGCGGCACTTGTTGACCATCGGGGTAACGTTGAACCGTTTTGAAAAAATGCAGGAAGCATTGCAACATCGTGATGATGTCTCTTTGGCTTGCGGTGTGCATCCTTTGGATTTGGATGATGAGCCTTTTGACTATGATCGTCTGCTGGCGTTATCTCAAGATCCGAAAGTCATTGCCATCGGCGAAATCGGGTTGGATTATTATTACAGTGCGGAAAATAAATCCTTGCAGCAAGATGTGTTCGCCCAACAAATTCAAGCGGCAAATTACTTAAATAAACCTGTAATCATTCACACCCGTGAAGCCCGGGATGACACCATTCGGATTTTACGCGAAAATCAAGCGGAAAAGTGCGGTGGAGTTTTGCATTGTTTTACGGAAAATTGGGAAATGGCAAAAAATGCGTTGGATTTAGGGTTTTATATTTCCTGTTCAGGCATTATTACGTTTAAAAACGCCGAAGAAATTCGCGATGTGATCCGCCAAGTGCCCTTAGATCGTTTGTTGGTGGAAACGGATTCTCCTTATTTAGCCCCGGTGCCTTATCGCGGCAAACAAAACCAACCGGCTTATGTACGGGAAGTATGCGAGTATGTCGCTACCTTAAAAGGCGTACCTTTTGAACAATTTGCCCAAATCACCACAGAAAATTTTGAGCGTTTGTTTAAAATTCAAGTACAATAGGTTCAATTTTTAATTGATTAAGGAATTTTTATGGCTATAAAATCAACTTTACGCAAAGGGATCAAGTTCTTTGCCCTGATTGTTGTTTTAGTATTCCATATTGTGTTATTTGCGACGGTGAACTATGTGTTTCCCCATTATGAAGTGACTCGGGTTACCGGCGTAGAAGTAAAACGAGTGGACAAAGACGGCCCGATTACCAAAGCCAATCCGGCGGACGGCCCGACTCGTGATGTGTATTATATTTACACACAAAAAGATGGTAGCGATAAGCCGATGGTTTATCGTAATGAAGATACCCGTTGGGGATTTCCATTTTATTTCAAATTCGGCTCGGCAAATTTACAAGCCCAAGCCTCCAATTTTCAAAACGAACACAAATTGGTGCAAATTAAATACTACGGCTGGCGTTTAGTCATGTTTGATGAATACCGTAATGCTACATCTATGAAAGAAGTAAGTGCCGGAGAAACAGAGAGTTATCCGGTGTTAAGCTGGATTTTCTATGTATTGTTTGCACTGTCTTTCATTCTTTGTGTGCAATTTATCCGCGGTTGGTTTGATAGCGAAGAATAAGAAGTAAACCATGAGTTTAATTGAAGCAAGTTTTGTATTATTGCTGCTGATTGTAATCAGTGCAGTGATTTCGTCTGCAGAAATTTCCTTGGCAGGTTCCCGTAAAGTGAAACTGCAAACTATGGTGAATAACGGAGATCTGAGAGCCTTGCAAGTGATGAAACTGCAAGAGCAACCGGGGCGATTTATCACCGTCGTACAAATCGGGTTAAATATGGTGGCGATTTTCGGCGGTATGATCGGCGAAAGTACTTTAAGTCCGTATTTTAAACAAGTTTTAGCACAATACTCGCAAGCCGAATGGTTGGAAAGTGCAGCTTCTTGGATTTCTTTTTCCGTTGTGACTTTAGCGTTTATTCTGTTTGCGGATTTAATGCCGAAACGGTTCGCCATGGCTAAACCTGAAGTGGTTGCCGTTCACACTGTGCGGATTATGGCCTTTCTGATTTTTATTTTTAAACCCTTGGTTTGGATTTTAGATTGGATTGCCAATTTATTTTTCCGTCTATTGCGTATTCAAACCGTACGTCAAGAGAATATGACATCGGAAGATATTGTTGCAATAGTGGATGCGGGAACGCAGGCGGGTGTACTCAAAGCTCAGGAACAATATTTGATCGAAAATATTTTCGATATGCAGGAACGCACCGTTACGTCGACCATGACGACACGGGAAAATATTGTTTTTTTAGACCGCACTTGGGATCGCGATACCGTATTGGAAACGCTGACAAAAAATTCCCATTCGAAATTATTGATTTGTGACAACGGGTTAGACAAAATTCTGGGCTATGTGGAATCGCACACCTTGCTCACACTTTATTTACAGCAACAAGATGTATCGCTGACAAATCCACGGATCTTACGTAAGCTATTGTTTATTCCCGATACCTTATCGCTTTATGAAGTGCTGGAACTGTTTAAATCCGCCGGTGAAGATTTTGCCGTGATCGTTAATGAATACGCCCTAGTGGTGGGTATTGTGACGTTAAATGATGTGATGAGTATTGTAATGGGGGAGTTGGTGTCTAACGAAGAAGAACAGATTGTGCGTCGTGACGAGGATTCTTGGCTTATTGACGGCGCCACGCCACTGGAAGATGTACAACGTGCGTTAGATATTTATGAATTCCCTGATTCGAAAAATTACGAAACTATCGGCGGTTTTATGATGTATATGCTGCGTAAAATCCCGCGTAAAACCGATTTTGTGTTATATGACAAATACAAGTTTGAAATCATTGATGTAGAGAATTTCAAAATCGATCAATTAATGGTGTCGTATCGTAAAGATTTAAAAACAGAGTAGTGAAATGCAAAAGTGCGGTGAAATTTTTAAAAATTTCACCGCACTTTTTGTGATTAATTTATCACAATGCCCACAGCAATATGGCCAGTAATTGCGGTGAGATAATCCGTAGGAACATGACCAGCGGGTAAACGGTTGCGTACGATAATGCCGCCGCTCCGCTTTCTTCTTTAATTGCATTGGCGAAAGCGAGAGCCGGCGGATCGGTCATAGAGCCGGCGAGTAAACCGCATAGACTGAGATAATTCATTTTCATGTACAGTCGTCCGAGGATTCCGGCAATTAATAATGGCACGATAGTGATAAGAATACCGTAACCCATCCATTCGATACCTGCACCGTTGACTAACGTATCAACAAAGTTACCGCCGGATTTTAAGCCGACAACAGACAAGAACAATACGATACCGATTTCTCGTAATGCAAGGTTGGCACTCGGCGGCATGAACCAATATAGTTTACCGATACTGCCGATACGGGCCAAAATCAACGCGACAACGAGCGGGCCGCCCGCCAAACCGAGTTTTAACGGTACTGGAATGCCGGGAATATGGAATGGTAAAGAACCCAGTAGCACACCTAAACCGATACCGATAAATACCGGCAGCATTTGTACTTGTTGTAATTTTTGATGTGCATTTCCGATTACGGCACTTGCAGCTTGAATAGAATCCAAACTGCCGACAAGGTTTAATACGTCACCAAATTGTAAAGTAGATTCGCCGCTCGGCACCAACTCGATACCGGCACGGTTTAAACGCGTGATCATTACGCCGTATTTTTGGTGTACGCCAAGATCGCGAATGCGTTTACCTAATACTTTTTCATTGGTAACTACCACGCGTTCAGAACGCAAATTGCCACCGGCTTCGATGGTAAGTGCCACATCAATTTGTTCACCGATAATAATCTGCATTTTTCGTAATGCTTCCGGCGAACCGACCAATAGTAAGAGATCATCTAAATGCACTTGAGTATCGGCATGCGGTACGGAAACTTGATCTTCGTGTTTTAAACGGGAACATACAATGCCGTGACGGGCAAAACTTGGTATTTGTTTAAGCATTAATCCGTCAATATTCGGATTAGTGACTTTGATATTCATGGTTGCCAACATTTCTCGCTCTGTACCGGAGGAGCGGGCAAAGCGGTAGGCTTCTTTGTCCACATTCACTTTGAATGCCAAACGTATGATCCACATAGTCAGCAAAATACCGCAAATACCGAAAGGATACGCCATCGCGTATGCCATCCCCATGGTTCCGGTGGTGTTCGTCATGCCTAATTCGGCAAGAATTTGTTGACCTGCCCCTAATGATGGCGTGTTGGTTACCGCACCGGAATAGATCCCTAAAATGACATCGAGCGGTATGCCGCCGAATTGATTCATTGCGATAACCACTAATCCGCCGAGTAATACGATTAAGACGGCTAAGCCGTTTAGTTTTAAACCGGATTGACGCAAAGAGGCGAAGAAACCCGGCCCGACTTGGATCCCGATAGTGTAAACAAACAGAATCAAGCCAAATTCTTGGATAAAGTGCAACGTATGCTCATCTAAATGGGACCCGTATTGTGTATTGAAGTGGGCGACAATAATTCCTCCGAATAATACTCCGCCAATGCCAAGACCTACACCGCGAATCTTCCAGTGACCAATCCACAGCCCGATGACTGCCACTAATGCAAGAAGACTGATGGTAAATGCGACATCACTCATTATTTACCTCTTTATAGTTAAATTTAAAATTGACTGTTGCGAATTATAACAACCTTTATCAGCAAAAAATTTGAGATACTTCAAATTTTTGCATTAAATACTTGCACTTATCAATAAATTTTTGAACAATAGCACTTCTTTTATGACTATCGGAATATTGAAACTATGAATTGGCCTGAATTATTAGAAAAAATGGATCAATTGCCGGAACCTCTGGCATCTATTCTTTGGGTATTACGTACCTTAATTGCAACCTCAATAGTATTTGGTTTGGCAATGACGTTGATTGTTCGTCATACGCGTTGGGGACGACAGTTTTGGTCGATGGCGGAAGGCTATCTTTCTCCTAAACGGAGTATAAAGCCGTTATTATTTTTCACTTTGATTGTAAGTTTGGCATTACTGGAAGTGCGGATCAGCTTGCTTCATTCTACATGGTATAACAGCATGTATAGTGCGTTGCAAGAGTTTGATACTCCGACGTTTTGGACGCAAATGGTCGTGTTTTGTGCGATCGCCGGAGCGGCGGTAACCACGGCGTTGGTTACTTATTATGTTGAACAACGTTTTTCTATTAATTGGATCGAATGGCTGAACAAACAATTAGTGGAAAAATGGGGCGCGGATCAGGCTTACTACAAAACACAATTGACGTTCAATCAGTTGGATAATCCCGATCAACGAATCCAGCAAGATGTACAATCTTATGTCAAAACCTCGCTTTCACTGGCAACAGGTGTGATAAGTGCGGTCACTTCTATGATTTCTTTCACCATTTTATTATGGGGATTATCTGGACCTATGGAAGTGCTTGGTTTCGAAATACCGCGTATGATGGTGTTTTTAGTATTCACTTACGTGTTAATTACCACCTTAGTGGCATTTTGGTTAGGACGACCGTTAATTACGTTAAATTTCTTAAACGAACGATTAAATGCGAACTATCGTTACTCGCTTATTCGCATTAAAGAATATGCGGAAAGCATTGCGTTTTATGCCGGTGAAAAGGTTGAAAAAAACGTTCTGTACAAACAATTTAACCGCGTGATTGATAATATGTGGGCAATTGTTTTCAGAACGTTGAAGTTTTCCGGATTTAACCTGATTGTGACTCAAGTGTCAGTAGTATTTCCGCTTTTAATTCAAGTTGGACGTTATTTTCAAAAAGAAATTAAATTGGGTGATTTGATGCAGACTGTACAGGCGTTCAGTCGTTTACACAGTAATTTGTCTTATTTCCGTAACGTGTATGATACGTTTGCAGAGTATCAGGCAACTTTAGATCGTTTAACCGGCTTCAATAAAGCGATTGATGTAGCAAAAGAAGTGTCTAAAACGGACATTCACAGCCATCCGACCGATGTGATTTTTAGTAATCTGACGGTGAATAAACCCGATGGCAAACATTTGATTCAAGATCTGAATTTGACGTTCAAGCAGGGAAGTAGCGTTTTAATCCAGGGGCCGTCCGGTGTGGGTAAAACCACGTTATTACGAACGGTTGCTGGATTATGGCCTTATTCCGAAGGTTCGGTATCACGTCCGGAAAAAGCATTGTTTTTATCTCAAAAACCTTATATTCCGCAAGGACGATTATTGGATGCGTTATTTTATCCGGAAGTTGTGCCGGAAGATATTGATTTGGCCTCTGCCGCTCAAACTTTGCAAACGGTACAATTAGGTCATTTGACCGATAAGCTGGAACAGGAAAATGATTGGACTCGCGTATTATCGTTAGGCGAACAGCAACGTTTGGCATTTGCCCGATTACTGTTGCAACAACCTCAGGTTGTTTTCTTGGATGAGGCCACCGCCAGCATGGATGAAGGGCTGGAAGAGGCAATGTATCGTTTAATTCGGGCACAGTTAAAACATACCACGATTATCAGTGTGGGACATCGTTCGACATTACAAAATCATCATCAGCAATGTTTGCAGATTAATGCAAATGGCGGGTGGAATTTGGTGTGATTTATTCGACAAAATGAGAAAGTGCGGTCAAATTGACCGCACTTTTGATCTTAGGCGTTTAAAGCCATAGATAATAATGTGATCGGGTGAATACAGGTCACGTTTGATGACATATCGATTTGCCATTTACAGGTTTGGCATTCGGAAATAACATAATCAAATCCACCGGCATTAATGTGTTTAAATAAATTTTTGCCGATAGCTTGTGATACATCATAATTTTCCGCTTTGAAACCGTATGTACCGGCAATACCGCAACATTGCGATGGCAACATCACCACTTCTAATCCCGGAATTTGTTTTAATACTTCCAGAGTATAAGGTGCCCAACCGGCTTTATCCACGTGACAAGCAGTGTGATAAGCTACGCGTAATTTTAACGGTTTGAGCGGCAGTGTTTTGCCTTGTTGCAATACTTTATATAAATAAGGCGTTACCATATGAATATGCGGTCGTACTTTGGCATTATCGATGCCCAAAATATGATGATATTCATCACGTAAATTTAACGCACAGCTTGACGCTTCACTAATTACATCCAAGCCTTGTTCGTCCACCATTTTTTCAATGTAGTCGGTATTAAATTGGGCGATTTTTTTTGCCCGCTCGGGAAAACTGTTTACGCTCAATGGTAAACCGCAACATTTTTCTTTTTCCAATAACACCACGCCAATGCCTAATGCATTGAAAACATCAATAAATTCTTTACCCAACTGCGGATTGTTGTAGTTTACATAACAACCGTGATAGTAAGCGATTTTCTCTTTATACTTGGCTTGTTCCTGCATGGCATTTTTCATATACCAGTTGCGGAATGTACCGAATGCATATTTAGGCAGCGTGCGTTGCTTACTGATATTGAGCGTTTTTTCCAGCAGAAAACGCGTTGCTTTTAAGCCGGTAATCGTGTTTACAATGGGGGCTAACGGCGTATTGAGCGTTCCCATAATATCGGTGTTACTCAAAATCGCATCGCGTAATTTATGTACCAGCGGTTTATGCTGACGCTCGATATTGCGATTGCGCGCACGTACAATAATATCACCGATTTTAACGTCGGACGGGCAAGCGATTTCACAGCGTTTACAGTTAGTACAATACTTTAATGTTTCATCAAAATAATTCGGGCTTTTTAAGCGTAGTCGTTCGCCATCCGGGCCGGATTGTTTCGGCCCCGGATAAAACGGATTGTTGCGGGACACCGGGCACACAACCGTACAAGCAGTACATTTTATACAGCTTTCAAAACTGTTATCGCTGTGCTGATGTACAACGGAGGATTGTATATTTTGTTTGGCATTTGCGATTAACTCTTGGATGTTCATTCCGTACCTCCAATTTGTTCTGCTGCAATTAAAGCAGTCACGGCTGCCACACCCGAACCGCATCCTAACTCAATACCGTTATAACCGCCGATTACATTACCTGCGGCATATAAATTTGCTAAAAACCGACCGCTCTTTTGTACTTGGCATTGTGCGTTAATGATCACACCGGCAGATTGATACGGTTGTGGTGAAGAAAAACGTTTATTCGTCCAAGAAAAACGATCTTCTGCGTTTAATAATGCGGTATGAATAATATCCGCTCCAAAGACCGGTTCATAAATCCGCTCAAACTCTGCGATTAAACCGTTACTAAAGAAACTGCCCGCAGCTAACACAAAATGTGTCGCATAAATTGCTTCGTCCTGGTGTAAGCGGGTATAAATACAACGGACATTATCTCCGTCGAATTCCGCACGTAATGCACGATCACCGTTCATCATTAATCCGCCAAGCTCTTCGAAACGTTGGCGAAGTTGTCGATGTTGACGAATGCCCAATAATGATGGCGGCAATGTCGGCAATTCAAATAATGCCAATTTTGTAACGGCTTGCAATGCGTTAAAAAATGATTGATCGTCCAGTCCGAAACAAGCAGGTAAAAAGACCGCACTTGCGTTCCCTGCAGCCTGTTTGATTTCATTCGCTAAATCGCGAAACGACAATTTGTGTTCTAATAACTGTGCGATATTGACACTGCGAAATTCCCTTGCATTTTGACGCAACTGATCTAATTCAGGAATATTTAAAAAGCCGGTAGAAAATTCACAATGAGCAAATTGTTGGTTTTGTTTTAAGTTTTCTATCAATAATTGCGGTTGAAAATCGTGATAACCTTCAATGCCCAGCACGGCAATACGGGCGTGGTTAAAGGGTTCATTTGAAGTAACCGTCGGCACGCTGTTTGGTGATAGCCAAGTGCTGCGTAATCCACCAAGTGCGGTCACTCTTTGATGATTTTCTTGCGATGAACCGATCAATTCCAAATTTAAAGATTGAATCAATTGCTCAAATTGTTTCGCTTTTTGAGAAACGGTGTGTTCACCGATAATTGCATAAGGGTGCTGTGGCAGCTGTGTTTTCAATGCCTCAAACGCTTGTGAAAATGACCGCACTTTTGAGCCATTCGGCAAGCAACTGAGTAAATCCATTGAACCGGATGAAAAATCAAGTGCCGGTTGACCGTTGTTGATAATTGCACAACGTTTTCCGCTCTCTTGTAATGTAATGCCACAAGTCAGACCGGCTAATCCTCCGCCGATAATAATAACATCAAAATTCATTATTATTCACTCCTTGTGTTGTTTGGGTCGGTACATCATTTAAACCGAGCAAACTGTAATAGATCCAACTGGTAAATTCCGCTTCGCGCAAAGCATCGCTCCAAGCAATAGGCTGAATACCTCGCCAGCGCTCTTCCATAAATGCGGCAAGTTGCGTTGTCGATTGTTGCGGTGTCGCAATCTCAAAGCGGGCCATCAAACCGGCAGCTCGGCAAGCACAAAGTTCCGCCTGACAAGTTCCCATTCCCACACGGGTACGTCGGCGTAGATCCACTAAGTTATTAACATTTAATTCTTCTACCGCATAGCGAACTTCACCGGCACTGACTGCTTCACATTCGCATACTAAAGAGCGATCCAGCCGTTCATTTGTCACTAATCGGGTCGCCCGAGAACCGTGACGATAAATGGCAGAATGGCGAATAGTCGTTGGCAAAGATGTCACTTTATGGCTAGTTTCTTCACGACTTTCACTGGAACCCGGTAAAGTGCGGTCGGCTGTTTCACATTTTTTATTATTATTTAATTTTTTACAGACTAAATCGGTGGCCCACTCAGCCATTAAACGATAAGTCATTAATTTACCGCCGGTAATCGTAATAAAACCGTCCAAACCATCCCGTTCGGCGTGATCTAATAAAACAATGCCGCGGCTTACGTTCCGACCGGACGGATCGTCATCCGTCGCAACTAACGGACGAACACCGGCATAAGCCCGTAAGACTCGGGTATGGCGTAAGCTCGGAGCCAGTTTTTCTCCTTCGCGGAAAAGAATATCCACTTCTTCCGGAGTGACTTCCATGTTATCGATTTGATCGTAAGGAATACGCTCGGATGTGGTGCCGATAACACAAATGGTATCGCCCGGTACTAAAATATCGGCGTCCGCGGGTTTGCGGCAACGGTTGATGACTAAATTATTGATACGATGTCCCATGACCAATAACGCACCTTTTGCCGGGAACATACGAATTTTCAAATCTGCATATTCTGCAATGCCTTGTCCCCAGATTCCCCCTGCATTGACGACAACGGGAGCAAAAAATTGACGTTCGGCATGATTTCGGTGATCGAATACGTTGACACCGATTACTCGTCCGCCTTCGCGAATTAAACCTTTGACTTCGCAATAAGTAAAAACTTGTGCACCGTGTTCTGTCGCGTCGATCATATTGGCAGCAGTTAAGCGAAACGGGTCGATAGAACCGTCCGGCACTACAACCGCACCGACAAGATCAGGATTAACGGAAGGTTCAAGGTATTTGGCTAAATCAGGTTCGATCGGCTGAGCTTCAATGCCCGATGCGGTACAGGCTTCGATAAAGGTTTTTTGATAGGCGAGGTCGTCTTCCGGTAAGGTGATAAACAGACCTTTGGAATCGTCCACACAATGACGGGCAATGCGTTTCAGGATCATGTTTTCTTTGATGCATTCTTCTGCCGATTCTCTATCGTTTACGGCATATCGAGCACCGCTATGCAATAATCCATGGTTACGTCCCGTTGCTCCGGTTGCAATATCCCGACGTTCTAATAAGATACATTTTAACCCACGTAAAGCACAGTCTCGAGCTACACCGGCACCAGTAGCTCCGCCTCCAATAATAATGACATCTGTATTTATTGGAGATAAGTCACCGACATTTTTATAAAGTTGAGATGACATTTTCATAATATTTTCCACAATAATAGATCATTTAAGCATTATGATTATTTCATAATAAATAATGATGTGAATTGAATCTTAAATAAGAATGAAATGAAAATATGAAATAAATCATATTTGATATTTTTATATAAATAAAAAGTATGTTTTATGTTCAGTTAAATATTATATTTATAATTAAAAATATATTTTTATTAATTAAAAAATACAGTGTTATTTTTAGTGAATTAGAAATAAAAATCAAAGGAAGAAGAAATTTATCTTCTTCCTTTTTTATCATTAATTACCGTAATGATCTGCTAATCTGGCTTTATGTTTGCCTTCTTCAATCATTACAATTAACATTAGTAATATAGCTAATACACCACCGGTGATCATTACATAGAAGCCACCATCCCAGCCATAATATTGTGCTGCCCAGCCTACAACTGCAGAAGCTGAAACCGTACCGCCTAAATAACCGAATAGACCGGTGAAACCGGCAGCCGTACCTGCTGCTTTTTTCGGTGCTAATTCAAGAGCATGTAAGCCGATTAGCATTACAGGACCATAAATTAAGAAACCGATAGTGGTCATTAGAATAAAGTCGATTAACTGATATGGGTTTTCATACCAAGCATGACCTGCATATTGTGCTAACTCGCTTTCCGGTGTTGCCGGGTTCTTCCATAATGCAACAACTGCGATAGTCGTTAAGATCATGAAAACAAAACCGGTTAAACCGCGTCGACCTTTGAACACTTTATCTGATACCCAACCACAGAGTAACGTGCCCGGAATTGCCGCTAATTCATAAATCGTATAGGCCCAAGCCGTACCTTTAATATTAAAGTGTTTAACTTCGCCAAGGTATACCGGTGACCATTTTAAAACACCGTAGCGGATTAAATAAACAAACACGTTTGCAATGGCGATATACCATAACAATTTGTTTTTTAATACATAATTAAGCAAAATTTC
Source organism: Cricetibacter osteomyelitidis (assembly GCF_004340985.1). Lineage (GTDB taxonomy): Bacteria > Pseudomonadota > Gammaproteobacteria > Enterobacterales > Pasteurellaceae > Cricetibacter > Cricetibacter osteomyelitidis. The sequence goes on along the minus strand of NZ_SLYB01000003.1, from coordinate 110,179 downwards.
TTTAACGGTTAAATCATGTTCACTGGTTTTTTCATTATAGTCTTCAGGATAGTCATTACGCCATTTTTCAATTGACGGTAAACCGCAGGATTGAGGCGTATCTTTCATAATTAAATAGATCGGTACGGCAGCAACCATAGCGGCAATACCCGGATAATATAAAGCTTGTTGCCATACATCTTTTGCGGTTGCTTCAACACCGTGTGTGCTGAAATAAACGGCACTGGCCAATAGTACCATTGCACCCGGTACCATACCGCCGACATTATGAGCACAGTTCCAAATGGATACGATAGTACCACGTTCGGATTTTGACCACCAATGCACCATAGTACGTCCGCATGGAGGCCATCCCATACCTTGGAACCAACCGTTTAAGAAGATCATGACAAACATAACTAAAATACCGGATGTAGCCCAAGGCATTAAGCCCATCATGGTCATACATAAACCGGATAATAGTAAACCGAATGGTAAAAAGACTTTTGGATTAGAACGGTCTGACATCCAAGCCATAACGAATTTAGACAATCCGTAAGCTAAACCCGCACCGGTACCGATAATCCCTAATTCGGCTTTATTGTATAGCCCCGCTTCAATTAAGCCTTTTTGTGCAAGGTCGAAATTTGCACGTACAAAATAATAGGCGGCATAACCAAAGAAAATCCCTGCAAACACCTGCCAACGTAAACGACGATAGGTGGAATCTATTTTATCTGACGGCAATTCCGCGATATGCGGAGCCGGTTTAAATGGACCAAACATAATGCTTTGCTCTCCAATATAGTTGTTATTATTTATGCTACATTTTTTGTGAATGAAGAAGTTTTAATCGATTTTATAAAACATTTTTCAAGGTGCGAACAATAACACAGAACATAGAATAATAGAACTAAAAATAGTAGATTTGTGATTAAGATCACAAAAAATCATAAGTTTTTTCAAATGATAATTTATTAATTTTGTAGTATAAAGGACAAAGTATATACTTTGTCCTTTAACTAACCAGTGTGAGTTACATGATTGTCATGTATAAACCTGCGGCGAGTAATGCTCCAACAGTAGGACCTAAGACCGGTACCCAGGCATATCCCCAATCGGGTGATGTTTTTAATTTTCCGCTTAATAAGAAAAGTGCTAAGCGCGGGCCGAAATCCCGTGCAGGATTAATAGCATAGCCGGTGGTACCGCCTAAACTAAGACCAATCGCCCACACTAAAATCGCTACGGGTAATGCACCGATAGAGCCTAAACCGATAGGTGTGGCGGAAGATGCCTCCGGTAAGGTAATTTGAGCACCGGTAATATAATAAATCACAAAGACTAAAACAAAGGTGCCGATGACCTCGCTAATAAAGTTGCTTGAATAATTACGAATTGCCGGTTCGGTACAGAAACATGCACGTTTGCTACCTTCTTCTTCAGTTGCGGCAAAATGATCTTTATACATTAAATAAACCAATAATCCGCCTATTACGCCACCGGCTACTTGTGAGGCGATATATCCGCCAACCATTGACCAAGCAAATGTTCCTGTAGCAGCTAATCCGATAGTTACGGCCGGATTAAAATGAGCTCCGCTATACGGACCGCCAAAAACAACCGCAACATAAACGGCAAATGCCCAGGCCGTAGTAATAACAATCCATCCCGAACTTTGTCCTTTCGTTTTGTTTAAACAAACGTTGGCAACAACACCATTTCCCATAAGAACCAGTAAGGCCGTCCCTAAAAATTCTGCTAAATATGCATTCATGATTTTTTCTCCTAATAATGCGTTTTATTTTTGCATTTCTGCAATTGTTTTTTATTAAATTTCTGTGTGATCCATTTATTTCGTATAATAAGCTAGCATGTTATTCTTCTTATAAAACAATATAAATCAAGTATTAATTTTTAAAAATGTTATCTTGATCACAAAATAAATTTACTCTTTTTTATTTTGAAATAAAAATGTGACTTATGTCAAAAAATCAAAAAAATATTCTTTTCATTTTATTTTTTTTAGATTAGTTTTAGCACGTGATTTATTTGTTAGATTTTAATAAGTATTTATTTAATAACTATAATTAGTTATTTTGGAAATTAAAAATAAAAAAACAGGGGATTTCTTATGACCGATAAAAAATACATTATTGCCTTAGACCAAGGCACAACCAGTTCTAGAGCGGTATTACTTGATCATGATGCCAATATTGTGGGGATTGCCCAACGTGAATTTACTCAGATTTATCCGCAAGCCGGATGGGTAGAGCATAATCCGATGGAAATTTGGGCAACACAAAGTTCGACGTTAAATGAAGTCGTGGCACAAGCGGGAATTACTTCTGATCAAATTGCGGCAATCGGTATCACAAACCAACGTGAAACCACTATTGTGTGGGAAAAGGAAACCGGTAAGCCGATTTATAATGCTATTGTATGGCAATGTCGTCGTACAGCGGATATTACTGATAAATTGAAAGCAGACGGTCATGAAGAATATATTCGCAAAACCACCGGTTTGGTCGTGGATCCTTATTTCTCAGGTACTAAAGTAAAATGGATTTTAGATCATGTAGAAGGGGCAAGAGAGCGGGCGAAAAAAGGCGAATTACTTTTTGGTACGGTAGATACTTGGTTAGTATGGAAATTAACCCAAGGACGAGCGCATGTAACTGATTACACTAATGCTTCCCGTACTATGCTATTTAATATTCATACCCTGAAATGGGATGATAAGATGTTGGAATTATTAGATATTCCGAAAGAAATGCTACCGGAAGTACGTAATTCTTCCGAGGTGTACGGTCAGACTAATATCGGTGGTAAAGGCGGGGTTCGTATTCCGGTGGCAGGTATTGCCGGTGACCAACAAGCCGCACTTTACGGACATTTATGTGTTAATGCGGGTCAGGCTAAAAATACTTATGGCACAGGCTGCTTTATGTTATTACATACCGGTGATAAAGCAATTCAATCACAAAACGGCTTATTAACAACAATCGCTTGTGACGCTAAAGGCGGTCCGGCGTATGCACTTGAAGGTTCGGTGTTTATTGCCGGTGCGTCAATTCAATGGTTACGTGATGAATTGCGTATTGTGCATGACAGCTATGATTCCGAATATTTTGCACAAAAAGTGCCTGATTGTAATGGTGTGTATGTGGTTCCTGCATTTACCGGTTTAGGAGCGCCTTATTGGGATCCGTATGCACGCGGTGCTGTTTTCGGATTATCTCGAGGGGCTAATCGTAATCATATTGTACGTGCAACATTAGAATCTATAGCCTATCAGACTCGTGATGTGTTGGAGGCGATGCAATCGGATTCCGGTGCGAAACTACAAGCGTTACGTGTCGATGGCGGGGCGACGGCAAACAACTTCTTGATGCAGTTCCAAGCGGATATTTTGGCAACTCAGGTAGAACGTCCGGTAGTAAAAGAGGTTACAGCCTTAGGTGCGGCTTATCTTGCAGGTTTGGCGACCGGTTTCTGGAAAGATTTGGAAGAGTTACGCGATAAAGCGGCTATTGAACGGACTTTCATTCCGGATGGTGATGAAGAAAAACGTACCAGACGCTATAAAGGCTGGAAAAAAGCAGTGAAACGTTCCTTGGAATGGGCAAAAGAAGATGCCGAAGAATAAGATAATGTAGTATAAATAATAAAGGATAGCGATGAGCTATCCTTTATTGTTATCTCATCAATATTATTTTGATGATTTATCTTTCTCTAAAAATTTTATTGCGGTATCAGGGAAATCCGTAAAAATACCAGTCGAACCTGCATGGTTAAGAAGTGCATCATACATTTGATTTACATCAGTAAAAAATTCCGGCAAACTGTCTTTGCGCACTGTATATGGGTGTAATTCCATTTTGGTAGCGGCAATTTCTTTCACTAACGGAGTATATTGTATGTTACCGAGTTTTGAATTCTTATCATCGATCAGCATATACCAACCCGGTCCGACACCATCGGCATATTTTGCTACTTCTTGCATAGCACCCGGTTGGAACATCCAATCATAGCTATAATTAATCCATTTACCTTCATTATTTTTTTCTTGCGTTTCGCCCCAATCGGAATAGGCTATTAATTGAACTAGTTTAAGATCCATTCCCAACTTTGGTAATAATTCATTTTTAATGCGTTTTAACTCATTGAAATCAAAGGTTTGCAAATAAACCGGGGAAGATTTTTGTGTATAACCGTATTTTTTCAATATTTTGAGTGTTTCTAATGCAATGTCTTTACCTTCTTGATGATGTAACCAAGGCGCTTTGATTTCAGGATAAATTCCGATAGTTTGACCGGTAGATTTTTCTAAACCTTGAATAAATTCGATTTCATCTTCAAAAGTATGGATAGTAAAATGTGACTTCCACATCGGGAAGCGCTTTGGATAAACTTGTTTTTGTTTATCGTCTTCAACTTTAAAATTTTCAGTCATTTCCAATGTTTGAATTTCGGCTAAAGTAAAATCTACGACATAATAACGTCCGTCAGCACGGTGTCGGGTCGGAAATTTTTTTGCTACATCGGTTAAACCGTCTAGAAAATGATCGTGAATAACAATTAAGCGGTTATCTTTGGTCATCGCCAAATCTTGTTCCAAATAATCTGCTTTTTGTCCGAATGCTAACGCTTTGGATTCTAGCGTATGTTCCGGTAAATAACCGCTTGCACCACGGTGAGCAATGACTAATTTATCTTGATTATTCATATTTTTTGCCAATGTTTGAGTGCTTAAACCGGTCAAGGTAGCAAGTATCATTGCTGCAGTGATGGTTTTTAATTTCATAAATTTCTCCTTAATGTTTTTCTAAAGTGCGGTTTAAATTTAACAATTTTTTATTACAAATTAATGACAATGCTAACCGCACTTCGGTATTTTACAGGTAAAAATTATTTTAAAAAGAAAAATAAAAATTATTCCAAAATCAACCGCTCTTTTCCGTTATAAATCGTTGCTCGACCTTCACGGGCAAAGCCGATCAATGTAAGATTGGCTTGTTCGGCCATATTGACGGCGAGATCGGTAGCCGCAGAAATCGCGACCAACATTTCAATGCCACAAGTTGCGGCTTTTTGTACCATTTCGTAACTGGCTCGGCTGGTGACAGCAATAAAACCCTGCGGTTTACCGGCTTTAGCGTGCCAGCCGAGTAGTTTATCTAATGCGACATGACGGCCTACATCCTCGCGAATCGCCAATAAGTATCCTTGCGGATCAAAAAATCCTGCCGCGTGAGTGGAGCCGGTTTGCTTGCCGAGTTCTTGTGCTGATTGTAATTGATGCAAACAACCGTCTAATTGATTGAGATTAAAGTGCAAAGTGCGGTTTAATTTAGGTAATTTTTTGATGACTTGATTCAGTTGTTCTGTCCCGCACACGCCACAGCCGGTACGCCCTGCCATGGAACGACGACGATCTTTCAAGGCGACAAAACAACGACTTGCCATTTCGATTTGTACTTCCATACCGTTACACACTTCCACCACATCCATGCCATAAATGTCCGATGGTTTTTCAATAATTTCTTCAGCTAACGAAAAACCGAGGGCAAAATCTTCCAAATCACACGGTGAACACATCATAACCGTATGAGAGATGTCGTTATAAATAAGTGCAACCGGCATTTCTTTTGCCAGAACTTCATTTTTTTCCGTTAATTGCGGATAAAGTGCGGTATGCTTTTGTTGCATTTCTGATTGAGAAAGGTTCTTATTTTGTTGGTTAAATGTTAATTTTTTGAAAAAATTAATTTTCATTTTTGTGATCCACATCAAACTTTTCCCCTGATCTAAGCTATTTTGGTTATGGTTTATTCATTGATAAATGGTATTATATACCAAATTTTAGGCTTTTCTGATTTTCGATGAAAAGTACTAGCTTTTAATCGATATTTATCGAACCATCATACCTAAAGGAGTGATTATGCAGGTCACAAGAAGAAAATTCTTTAAGATCTGTGCAGGGGGAATGGCAGGAACGTCTGCAGCTGTGCTTGGATTTGCACCGGCAACGGCAATGGCGGCACCACGCGAATACAAATTGTTGCGTTCTAAAGAAGTGCGACAAAATTGTACCTACTGTGCAGTGGGTTGCGGTATGCTGATGTATAGCATCGGTGATACGGCACATAATGTTAAAAATAAAGTATTTCATATTGAAGGCGACCCGGATCATCCGGTAAGTCGCGGTGCACTTTGTCCTAAAGGTGCGGGTGCATTAGATTACATCAACAGCGATCGCCGCGTGCAATATCCCGAAGTGCGTGAAGCCGGCAGCAATGAATGGAAACGTATTTCTTGGCATGAAGCTATTGAACGTATTGCCAAACATATGAAAGCCGACCGTGATGCAAACTTTATCGAGAAGAATAAAAATGGCACGACAGTGAACCGTTGGATGACATCAGGTTTCTTGGCCGGTTCCGCTTGCAGTAATGAAACCGGTATTCTTACTCAAAAATTTGTACGTTCACTCGGTATGATTTATACCGACAACCAAGCGAGTATCTGACACGGACCAACGGTAGCAAGTCTTGCTCCATCATTTGGTCGCGGTGCGATGACCAATCACTGGGTTGATATCAAAAACTCTGATCTCGTTATTGTTATGGGCGGTAATGCTGCCGAAGCTCATCCTGTGGGTTTCCGTTGGGCAGTAGAAGCGAAAACACATAACAAAGCCAAAATTATGGTAGTGGATCCACGTTTTAACCGTACGGCTGCGGTGGCAGATATTTATATGCCTATTCGCTCGGGTACGGATATTGCGTTCTTATCAGGCGTTATCAATTATCTATTGAGTAATGATAAGATTCAGCATGAATACGTGAAACACTATACCAATGCCACGTTTATTGTAGGTGATGACTTCAAATTCGAAGACGGTTTATTCTCCGGCTACGATGAAGCTACACGCAAATATGATCGTTCAAGCTGGACATACAAATTTGACGCTGAAGGACAACCGATGCGTGATATGACCATGCAAGATCCACGTTGTGTCATTAATATGTTAAAAGACCATGTTTCTCGCTATACGCCTGAAATGGTTGAACGTATTACCGGTACTCCGCAAAAAGATTTCCATATTTTCTGTGAAGAAATCGGCAAAATGTCGGCTCCTGATAAAGCGGCAACCTTCTTATATGCGTTGGGATGGACTCAACATACCGTAGGTGCACAAAATATCCGTACTATGGCGATGATCCAATTATTATTGGGTAATATCGGTGTATCCGGTGGTGGTGTAAACGCATTGCGCGGTCATTCTAACGTACAAGGGATTACCGACTTAGGCTTATTCCCGCATATGTTGCCGGCATATATTCCATTGCCAACAGAAAATGATTTAAGTTTAGAATCATTCTTGGGGCGTATTACGCCAAAAACGATGATGAAAGATCAAACCAACTATTGGCAAAATACGTCTAAATTTATGGTGAGTATGCTGAAATCGTTCTATGGTGATAAAGCAACCAAAGATAATCAATTCGGTTATGATTTCTTACCTAAATTACCGACCGGCGGTATGGATCAATTACGTTATCTTGAAGAAATGTATCAAGGTAAAATAAACGGTTTCTTCTGCCAGGGTATGAACCCGATTGCTTCTTGGCCGAACTCCGGTAAAGTGATTAAAGCATTAAGTAATTTGAAATATTTGGTTATTTTCGATCCGTTAATTACCGATACATCTGAATTCTGGAAGAATCACGGTAAATTCAATGATGTGAATCCGGCTGAAATCCATACTGAAGTATTCCGTTTGCCGACAACCTGTTTCGCCGAAGAAGACGGTTCTATTGCAAACTCCGGTCGTTGGTTACAATGGCACTGGAAAGCGGCTGATGCCCCGGGAGAAGCGAAAACAGATGGTGAAATTATGTCGGAACTTCGTGCAGAATTACTTCATTTATATCATCAAGATAAAAATGCCAAACCAATTTTGCTTGAACAATTAGAAGCAATGAGTTGGAATTATCAAAATCCGCTTGAACCTAAAGCCTTTGAAGTAGCAAAAGAAAACAACGGTTATGCGTTGGAAGACCTATATGACAAAGACGGCAATTTGATCTTGAAAAAAGGTCAGTTGTTATCCAGCTTCGCTCAAATGCGTGATGATGGTACGACATCCGGCGCTTGCTGGATTTATGCCGGTCAATGGACGGAAAAAGGCAACCAAATGGCGAACCGTGATAATTCCGATCCATCAAACTTAGGTAATACCTTAGGTTGGGGCTTCGCGTGGCCGCTGAACCGCCGTATTATTTATAATCGTGCCTCTGCAGACTTAGCGGGTAATCCGTGGAATCCAAAACGTCAGTTGGTGAAATGGAATGGCAAAAACTGGAACTATGTGGATATTGCTGACTTTGGCACGGCACCGCCAAATAGTCCAACGCTACCGTTTATTATGCAACCGGAAGGCGTGAGCGGCTTGTTCGTGCGTAACCGCATGGCTGACGGTCCGTTCCCTGAGCATTATGAACCAATGGAAACGCCGATCGGCACGAACCCATTACATCCTAATGTGGTACAAAGTCCGGTAGCGCGTATTTTATCAAGCGATAAAGCAGATCTTGGTACATCGGAAGAATTCCCGTATGTAGGAACAACTTATCGTTTAACCGAGCATTTCCACTTCTGGACTAAGAATGCCTTATTAAATGTAATTTCTCAACCTGAACAACTTGTTGAAATCAGTGAGCAATTGGCGAAAGAAAAAGGCATCGCAAACGGAGATCACGTAAAAGTAACTTCAAAACGTGGTTTTATCGAAGCAGTTGCAGTGGTGACTAAACGTATTCGTCCGTTGGTTTCTGACGGTAAGCCGATTCATACCGTAGGTATTCCTATTCACTGGGGCTTCGCAGCAACTACGGGAGCGAAAAAAGGCTATTTTGCGAATAACTTAACAGTACGTGCCGGTGATGCGAATACGCAAACTCCCGAGTCAAAATGTATGTTAGTTAATATTGAGAAATTGGGGGCGTAAGATGACAGCTGTTTTAACTCAAGATATTATTCGAGCATCGGCAACATCCGATTTAACGCCACCGCCACAAGCTCGCAACTACAAATTTGAAGTCGCGAAATTAATCGACGTAACTACCTGTATCGGCTGCAAAGGCTGTCAGGTAGCCTGTTCGGAGTGGAATGATGTGCGTGCCGCGCCGGAAAGTTGCACAGGGGTTTATGATAACCCGCGCGACTTAAACGCAAAACAATGGACATTAATGCGTTTCAATGAAGTAGAAGAGAATGATCGCTTGGAATGGTTAATTCGCAAAGACGGATGTATGCACTGTTCCGAACCGGGTTGCTTGATTTCTTGTCCTGCGCCGGGTGCGATTATTCAATATGCCAACGGTATTGTTGATTTCCAATCCGATAAATGTATCGGTTGTGGTTATTGTATTACAGGTTGTCCGTTTAATATTCCGCGTTTAAATCCGGATGACAACCGTGTGTACAAATGTACCTTATGCGTGGATCGTGTGAGTGTAGGTCAAGAACCTGCTTGCGTGAAAACCTGTCCGACAGGTGCAATCCGTTTCGGTAGTAAAGAAGAAATGCTGAAATTAGGCGAACAACGTGTAGCAGAATTGAAAACCCGCGGTTATGAAAATGCAGCGGTGTATAATCCGGAAGGCGTGAATGGTACGCATGTCATGTATGTATTACATCACGGTGATAAACCTGAATTGTATTCCGGTTTACCGAAAGATCCGGAAGTCAGCCCGATTACGCATTTCTGGAAAGGTATCTTAAAACCGTTATCTGCAGTAGCAATGGGCGGCTTAGCTGTTGCTGCGGCAGCTCACTACATTGGTATCGGTCCGAATACCGAAGCGTTGGATGATGAAGAAAAACCGCTTGATCCGCATGCGGATCATGATTAAGGAGAAGCAGAAATGGTAGATTTAAATCGTAAAGTATTGCGTCACAGCTTACGTGAACGTTTAAGCCACTGGCTTGTCGCTTTAACCTTTTTTATGACCGCACTTTCAGGTTTGGCATTTTTCTTCGCTGATTTCGCTTGGCTTGCCGATATATTAGGTACACCGCAAATCGCTCGAATTGTGCATCCGTTTTCCGGTATTGTGATGATCGCCGCCTTTATGGTGCTGTTTTTCACTTACTGGCGTGACAACATCCCGAAAAAAGAAGATTTCCAATGGTTGTTTAAAGTCGTGGATGTGCTGAAAGGTAACGAGCATCACGTAGCTGATGTAGGACACTATAATATGGGACAAAAATTGTTGTTCTGGACAATGTTAGTGGCGTTAATTATTTTGTTGGTTACAGGGATAATCATGTGGCAGCCTTATTTTGCCAATGAATTTTCCGTTCCGGTAAGACGTGTCGCTATCGCATTGCACGCTGTTACAGCAATTGCCTTTATTCTTGGTATTATGGTGCACATGTATATGGCATTCTGGGTGAAAGGTTCTATCACCGGTATGGTGGAAGGCAAAGTTTCCGCACGTTGGGCGAAAAAACATCACCCGCGTTGGTTCCGTACTCAAATTTTACCTAAATTAGAAGCGGAAGAGAAAGCGGTACAGGACGCTGATAAACAGAAGGCATAATATGAGTATCCGAATTTTACCAGAAAGTGAAATCGTGAAAAACGCGGGGGAATTAAGTAGTCCCCCGCTACTTTTCGCAAATCCGAAAAATCTTTATCAACGTCGTGCGGAACGTTTGAGAAAATTGGCAGAGAATTCTCCTTTAGCGGATTATTTGCTGTTTTCCGCACAAATTGCCGATGCACAGCTAAAGGTGTTGAATGATATAAAATTTACTCAACAACTTGATGCGGTACAATTGAGTGATGAATTTCCGCTTAATGCAAAAACCTGGCAACGGAATCCTATTTGGTTGGAAATTTTGACCGCACTTTTGGTTGAAGTCAAACCTCACGCCAATGAGCAGGCTCAACAAACTATTGAATGGTTGGAAAAAGCCGCAAGCAGTGAAATCAATGCGTTGGCAGATAAATTGTTAGCGCAGGATTATAGGGCTGTCGGCAGCGATAAAGCGTTATTTATTTGGGCTGCTTTATCCCTTTATTGGTTGCAATTAGCACAACAATTGCCACGCAATGCCAAAGCAGAAAGCGGTGAGCAATTACATGTTTGTCCGGTATGCGGCACTGCACCAACAGCCAGTGTGATCCATTTCGGTTCAACACAAGGCTTGCGTTATCTGCATTGTGCATTATGCGAAAGCGAATGGAATATGGTTCGCAGCAAATGTTCGAATTGCGATCAGTCCGGTAAAGTGGAATATTGGTCTTTAGATAGCGAAAATGCACCGGTAAAAGCGGAGAGCTGTGGTGATTGCCATAGTTATCTGAAAGTTGTGTATCAAGAAAAAGATCCTTATGTAGAGCCTATCGCAGACGATCTGGCAACGTTATTCCTGGATATGGAAATGGAACAAAAAGAATTTTTCCGCAGCGGAATTAATCCGTTCTTATTTCCCGGCGAATAAATGATAGACATGAATACACTAAGGACGGCATAATAGACCGTCCTTAATTTTTTATACTTTTTTCAATATGGCATTAATTGAATACAACCCGCCCACAGAACCTTGGTTGGATATTATCTATCACGATAATCACCTGATGGTGATCAATAAACCTAGCGGATTACTTTCCGTGCCTGGCAATCAACCGCAATATTATGACAGTGTAATGAGCCGCATTAAAGATAAATACGGTTTCTGCGAACCTGCACACCGCCTGGATATGTCCACCAGCGGGATTATTGCATTTGCCATGAGTAAAGCTGCAGATTGCGAATTAAAACGCCAATTTCGCGAGCGGGAACCGAAAAAATATTATCAAGCCTTAGTGTGGGGGCATTTGGAACAAGATAGCGGTACGGTGGATTTACCGCTCATTTGCGATTGGGAAAATCGGCCACGGCAAATGATCTGTTTTGAACGGGGTAAAAGTGCGGTAACAATTTATGAAGTTTTAGCTCGCTTAGCCGATAACAGTACTCGAGTGAAATTGACACCGATTACCGGACGTTCACATCAGTTACGCTTGCATATGTTAGCATTAGGCCATCCGATTTTAGGTGATAAATTCTATGCCCATCCGCAAGCGAAAGCGATGTCACCGCGATTATGTCTACATGCGGAATGCTTGAAAATTACGCATCCCATTACCGGTGAGCCTATGGTTTTTGAAGCAAAAGCGAATTTTGAATAATTAAAATTTTTCCAAATTAAACCGCACTTTAGCTTGAATTTCCCCGTATTGTGGTTCATAGTAGAACCGAAGGAAACAAGTTATGAGGGGGGAATATGAAAAAATTACGACTACCTATTGCAGTACTTGTATTAGCGGGCTGTTCAGTGAGTCCGCCGACAACGGATGTTACCAAACCGATTATTCTTACACCGCCTACGGAAGTACAGGCGGGTTATATTCAAGTTATGCCGAAAGCCCAGTATTTTATTGATGCCGGTTCCATTTGGCAGGATAACAAAGAACCTGAATTGGTACATTTTGAAGCGGTGGTGAATTTAACCCGTGGTTATCATATTTATCCTAAATATCCGAAAGAATATTCAAAATCCGCTCGTCAGGCGAAAACCATTAATTGCAAAAACCATCGTTTAACCCGTTTGGATATCGACTATTATTCCGAATTTTGGGGCGAAGGACTGCGTGAAACCGTACGTCAAAAAGGCAGACAAACCATCGATTTAAAAAAAGGTTCAACCTTGGATACGGTGGCAAGTGTGATTTGTGCCAATTATTATCATCATTAAATATTTTTGATTAGCCGATTAAATCGGCTAATTTTTTGTAAAGTAAAAATTTTACTTGCCAAAGGTTAAAAATGAATATAAATTCACATTAAATGAATAATTATTGAGTTGAGAAAAATGATATGCGCAGCACAGAGTTAGTCCAATGGTTTAGACAGTCCAGCCCTTATGTGAATATGCACCGTGGTAAAACCTTTGTGATTATGTTGGACGGTGATACTGTTGCTAGTCAAAATTTCATTAATATTATCAGTGATATAAGTCTGCTCCACAGTTTAGGTATTAAACTGGTTATCGTTTTTGGTGCACGCTATCAAATTAATGATTTGTTAATAAAGCATAATATTCAGCCGGCTTATCATAAAAATATCCGTATCACGGATAACCGCACATTGGAATTGGTAAAGCAGGCAGTTGGCAGTTTGCACTATGATATTACCGCCCGTTTATCTCTCCGTCCCGCGCATTCGCCGGTAATTAATGTGGTGAGCAGTAATTTTATTTTAGCTCAACCTATCGGCGTAGATGATGGTGTGGATTATATGCTAAGCGGTAAAATCCGCCGTATCGACGTGGATAGTATTCAACAACAATTAGATAAAGATTCCATCATATTAATCGGGCCCATAGCCCCTTCGGTCACAGGTGAAAATTTTAATTTACCTTTTGAAGAAGTGGCAACACAGTTGGCGATCAAATTAAAAGCAGAAAAATTGATCGGTTTTGCACCGGAACAAGGGATTTTAAATGAACAGGGGGAAGTGATTTCTGACTTGTTGCCGCAAGATGCCGATGTTTATCTGCAAAATCTTATCGGTAGCGGACAATATCACAGTTCGCAAGCCCGTTTTTTACAGGCGGCGATTGAAGCTTGTCGTTCCGGCGTGAAGCGTGCCCACTTATTGAGTTATGATGAAGACGGTTCCTTATTACAAGAATTATTCTCCCGCGACGGTATCGGCACGCAGCTTTCAATGGAAAGTTCGGAAGAAATCCGTATCGCCACAGTGCAGGATATTCCAGGGTTATTAGATCTGATTTATCCGTTGGAACAACAAGGTATTTTAGTAAAACGTTCCCGTGAACAGTTGGAAATGGAAATCGGCAATTACACGGTGATTGTTCGCGACGGCGTGATTATCGCCTGTGCGGCACTCAATACTTATATGGATGAAAAAATGGCGGAAATGGCATGTGTTGCCGTGCATCCGGCTTATCGTAATTCATCTCGCGGCGACATTTTATTAGAAGCCATTCAAAAACGTGCCCGCAATTTAGGCATCGAAAAACTCTTTGTGCTCACCACCCGCACAGTCCATTGGTTCCAAGAACGCGGATTCCGCTTAGCCGGAGTGGATGATTTGCCGGAGAAAAAACGCCGGCATTACAATTACCAACGACGTTCTAAAATTTTAATTCAGCCTTTAGATGAGATTTAATATCCGTTGAGTTTCACCCACGGTTAACCAACGGTGAAACCATTGGCTAAAACTTAATGCAATTCCAACAACACCAATACTTCATAATGACTTGAATGGGGAAACATATCGAATAATCGGATTTTCCGCATTTTGTAGTTTGTTAGGGATTTCAGATCCTGTCCCATTGTGACCGCATTGCAGCTTGAATAAAGCAAAAAGTGCGGTTGCATTTTGTTGAGAAATTTGCTTAATGCGTTGCCGATACCGCGACGGGGCGGGTTTACTATTACCAAATCCGGCGTTTGTTGTGTTTGGTTTAATGCAAAATTGGCACTGTCTAAGGATTGAAATTTGACATCTCTTAAACCGAGCAGCCGAGCAGATTGTGTAGCGCATTCAATGGCAGAAGGTGAAATTTCAATCCCTGTGAGCTTGATGATTTGATCGGGATGCTGAAGTTGCAACGCATTGGCACAATGCAAACCGAAACCGCCTACACCGCAGAACAGATCCCATAAGCGCATAATCGGCAGATTTTTGATCCAATCTTGTGCTGTTGCGTATAAATTGGAAGCCACGCTCGGATTGGTTTGGAAAAATCCCTGCGGACGGATAAACAATGGAATGTCATTAAAATTTTCTGCCAGCGTTTGCTGCTCCGTTAAGAAAATTTCCTGTTCCCCTTCCAAAATCGCTGCGTGTTGCGGTTGAATATTTAAACTTACCACTTTTAATTGCGGCACTTTTTTCATAAGACCGTTTAATTCCCGTTGTACTAAGGCTAAACGGCTATCGGAACGCACCACAAAACGAAGCATTAATTCGCCGCTAATTCGACTTTCTGTGAGCAAAATATATTTTAGTTCGCCACGCTGTTTTTTCACGTTATAAGGCACTAAACCTGCACGGGCAATAAAATCTTTCAGCACGTTGAAAATGTCTTGGAAATGAGTCGGATAGAGTAAACAATCCGTTAAATCAACCGCACTTGCAGGATCATTTGGATCCGCTAAAATGCCTAAAATAGGGCGTTCTACTACGCCGCTCACCACCATTTTTGCTTTATTGCGAAAGGCGGTGAGTGGTGATTGTTGTGTCGGAAGCCAGCTCAACTGCGAGCAATCCAAATTGCTTAATTGTTGTTTCAGATGTTGTGTTTTGTTAGTGAGTTGAGCATTATAGGGCAATTCAAGCCATTGGCAGGAACGGCAATTCCCCTTTTGATAATGTTCACAAGGAATGGCTATGTTCATTATGCTATCGCTGTCTGTGCTTTATGTTCCAGCCATTGCTGCTGAAGTGCGGTCAGTTTTGCCGAATTTTCCAGCCAACGGGGATGTTTTTCTAATTCTGACCAACTAGGTGATATTTTTTTAAATAAATCATTTAAACGTTGTTGGCGTAGAGCAGTTTGTTCTGCGGATTCTTGCGGTTTGAAATGATCTAATACTTGCACCACGCCCTCAGGTTCATTGCAAAGCAAAAGCAAATCACAACCGGCATTGAGCGATTTATGGCAACGTTGTACAAAATCCCCCATAAATCCAGCCCCTTTCATGCCTAAATCATCAGAGAAAATCGCACCTTTAAAGCCGAAACGTTGGCGTAGAATGGTTTTTAACCAATAATCGGAACCGCTGGCAGGTTGGCTGTCGCATTGGCTGTAAATCACATGTGCAGGCATCACCGCATCCAATAAGTTTTGAGCGATGAGTTGTTGGAACGGTTGAATATCTCGCTCAAAAATCACCGCACTTTCGCGATCATCAATAGGCGTTTCTAAATGGGAATCCGCAATAACGTGACCGTGACCGGGGAAATGTTTGCCGGTAGTTGCCATTCCTGCCTGCTTCATACCTTGAATAAATGCACCCGCCAAACGAATTGCCGGTTCGATATCATTGCTAAAACTGCGATCACCAATGGCTTTGCATTGATGACCGAGATCTAATACAGGTGCAAAACTCAGATCGATATCCAACGCCGTCATTTCTACCGCCATCAACCAACCGGCTTCCATAGCGGTTTGTTGTTGCAGTTGCGAATCGGAAATTAATTCGGCAAAAGATTGCATGGCGGGCAGTTGGGTAAATCCGTTGCGAAAACGTTGTACGCGACCGCCTTCTTGATCTACGGTGATCAACAACGGTTTTTTCACGCGTTGGCGGACGGATTTGATTAAAGCCTGAATCTGTTTGCGATCATAAAAATTACGGGTAAATAAAATCAAACCTGCCACCAAAGGGTGTTCCAATAATTCCACTTCTTCTTGGTTGAGTTCTTGGCCTTTGAGATCGATAAGTAAGGTTGACATAGTAATGCTCGATTATTTGAGTGCCATATACAAACGATAAATCATACTTTCGTTTGTGGGTTTGGTAAATTGCAAGGTGATTTTTTCTTTGGCTTGCAGGCGGAACGATTGGAATTGTTTATCTTGAACGCTGTCCGGTAATTGCGTGATGCCATTGGCATTATACCAAGTCACCAAATAATTAATCGACAATGCATAATCGCTGGTGTTGCGGATTGTTGCACTGCTGCTGTGCAATGACACATCCACATTCGGATTAAGTGTGGATTCGATATTTAAAATCGGCTTATTGGTGTGCACTAGATTCGGTTGACTGGAACAAGCCGCTAAAAGTGCGGTCAAAAATAGAAAAATTATTTTTTTCATCTTATTTTGCCAACATTCTGCCTAAAGGTTCGCCGCCCACTAAGTGCATGTGCAAGTGGAACACTTCCTGACCACCGTGTTTGTTACAGTTCACAATTAAACGATAGCCGTCTTCGGCAATGCCTTCTTGTTGAGCGAGTTTTGCCGCAACAGTAAATAAACGGCCTAATGCTAATTCATCTTGTTCTGTGGCATCGTTTACCGTTGGAATAATGTGATTCGGAATAATCAAAATATGAGTTTTAGCTTGTGGTGAAATGTCGTGGAATGCAGTCACTAATTCATCTTGATATACAATATCTGCAGGAATTTCTTTGCGGATGATTTTGCTGAAAATGGTTTCGGTTGCCATAATATTGTCCTTATTTTTTCTTAGTGAAATAAATGTGGTTGTTGTACCAAAATTTTAAAAAAATAGCAATTTTTTGTAATTATTGATTTAAGTCAATATATTAAAATATAACTCCGATAGGGGATAAAAAAAGTTGGCACGGGCTGTAAAAAGTCCTATAATTAAAAATATTTATAAATTATAAAATTTTTTTGAAGTATCTTAACGATACTTAAAGTTGAGACTAAATGTAAACCTTGAGTCTTATTAATTCTCTCTTAAATTGGAGGCATACAATGGAAAACAATGTGGACAACACAGTGATGTTAAAGCCTGCTGAGATGTCGCAAATCGGCGAAGACGTCGGTGTTTATAAAGCAACTAAAAAACAACTCCTTTCTTTCTATTCTGCAATTCCCGCCGGTGCATTTATCGCATTAGCTTTCATTTTTTATACTACCACACAAACCGCGGCAGGTTCGGCTCCTTGGGGGCTAACCAAATTGGTCGGCGGTTTGGTGTTTTCGTTGGGTGTGATTATGGTTGTGGTTTGCGGATCGGAATTATTTACCTCATCAACAATGACGACGGTTGCTCGTGCCAGCGGAAGAATTAATACGTTACAGATGTTACGTAACTGGTGCGTGGTGTATTTGGGTAACTTCGTCGGGGCGTTATTTATTGTGGCGGTGGTCTGGTTTGCCGGACAAACTATGGCGGCGAACGGTCAGTGGGGACTGACTATTTTAAATACCGCACAACATAAAATTCATCATACTTGGACTGAAGCGTTCTGTTTAGGTATTCTTTGTAACATCATGGTTTGTATCGCAGTATGGATGACTTACGCGGGTAAGACATTAACCGACAAAGCCTTTATTATGATGTTGCCGATCGCTTTATTTGTCGCTTCCGGTTTTGAACATAGCGTAGCGAATATGTTTATGATTCCGATGGGAATTATTACCGCACATTTCAGTTCACCGGAATTTTGGCAGGCAATCGGATTAAATCCTGAACAATATGCGGATTTAGATGTCTATCATTTTATAGTGAAGAATTTAATACCTGTCACCTTGGGTAATATTGTCGGTGGCGGTGTTTGTATTGCATTAGCGTTGTGGAATATTAACCGTCCGCATTAAACGCTAAAATTTGTTAGGTGTAACGGTATGTGGTTTATACCGTTACAAATTTTTATAGTTTTATTAAACAATGTAAGGATGTCAAAAAATGGCTCAATTAACTGAAGCTCAACAAAAAGCCTGGGAAGGGTTTGTCGGTGGTGACTGGCAAGAAAACGTAAATTTACGTGATTTCATTCAACAGAACTATACTCCTTATGAAGGCGACGAATCTTTTTTAGCGGGTGCAACAGATGCAACAACCACACTTTGGAACAAAGTAATGGAAGGCATCAAAATAGAAAACAAAACACACGAACCTTATGATTTCGATACTTCAAATCCATCAACTATTACTTCACACGCAGCGGGTTATATCATCAAAGATTTAGAAAAAATCGTTGGTTTACAAACTGATGCTCCGTTAAAACGTGCCATTATGCCGTTCGGCGGTATTAAAATGGTGGAAGGTTCTTGTAAAGTTTACGGTCGTGAATTAGATCCGCAAGTAAAACATATTTTTACCGAATACCGTAAAACACATAACCAGGGCGTATTCGACGTTTATACGCCGGATATTTTACGTTGCCGTAAATCAGGCGTATTAACAGGTTTACCGGATGCGTATGGTCGTGGCCGTATCATCGGTGACTATCGTCGTTTAGCCGTGTACGGTGCTGATTTCTTAATGAAAGATAAAGTACGTCAATTCAATTCGTTACAACCACGTTTGGAATCAGGCGAAGATCTTCAATTAACCATCCAATTACGTGAAGAAATCTCCGAACAACATCGTGCACTTGGTAAAATCAAAGAAATGGCTGCGAGCTATGGCTATGATGTGTCAGGACCGGCAACCAATGCACAGGAAGCGGTTCAATGGACTTACTTCGCTTATCTTGCGGCCGTTAAATCTCAAAACGGTGCGGCAATGTCATTCGGTCGTGTATCTTCATTCTTGGATATCTACATCGAACGTGACTTAAAAGCAGGCAAAATCACTGAAAAAGAAGCACAAGAATTAATCGACCATCTAGTTATGAAATTACGTATGGTTCGTTTCTTACGTACGCCTGAATACGATCAATTATTCTCCGGTGACCCTATCTGGGCAACTGAAACTTTAGCAGGTATGGGTTTAGACGGCCGTACTTTGGTTACTAAAAACAGCTTCCGTTTCTTAAATACCCTATACACAATGGGGCCGTCACCTGAACCGAACCTAACGATTCTTTGGTCAGAACAATTACCGGATGGTTTCAAACGTTACTGTGCGAAAGTATCTATTGATACTTCATCCGTACAATACGAAAACGATGACTTAATGCGTCCGGATTTCAATAACGATGACTACGCTATCGCTTGTTGTGTATCTCCGATGGTTGTGGGTAAACAAATGCAATTCTTCGGTGCTCGTGCAAACTTGGCGAAAACCATGCTTTACGCAATCAACGGCGGTATCGATGAAAAATTAGGTATGCAAGTGGGTCCTAAAACTGAGCCAATCAAAGATGAATATCTTGACTTTGACGATGTAATGACTCGTATGGACCATTTTATGGATTGGTTGGCAACTCAATATGTGACTGCGTTGAATATCATCCACTTTATGCACGATAAATATGCTTATGAAGCGGCATTAATGGCATTCCACGATCGTGACGTATTCCGTACGATGGCTTGCGGTATTGCGGGCCTTTCTGTTGCGGCGGATTCACTTTCAGCAATCAAATATGCGAAAGTTAGACCGGTTCGCGGCGATATCAAAGATAAAGACGGTAATGTAGTGGCAAGCAATGTGGCTATCGACTTTGAAATTGAAGGTGAATATCCGCAATTCGGTAACAACGACAGCCGTGTGGACGACATTGCAGTGGATTTAGTTGAACGTTTCATGAAAAAAATTCAAACGCACAAAACTTATCGCAATGCAACGCCGACTCAATCTGTTCTTACTATTACTTCTAACGTGGTATATGGTAAGAAAACAGGTAACACTCCGGATGGTCGTCGTGCCGGTGCTCCGTTCGGACCGGGTGCGAACCCAATGCACGGTCGTGATCAAAAAGGTGCGGTAGCCTCATTGACATCGGTGGCTAAACTGCCGTTTGCATACGCGAAAGACGGTATTTCATATACCTTCTCAATCGTACCAAACGCATTAGGTAAAGATTACGAAGCACAAAAACGTAACCTTGCAGGCTTAATGGACGGTTATTTCCACCACGAAGCCGAAGTGGAAGGCGGTCAACACTTGAATGTGAATGTCATGAACCGTGAAATGTTATTAGATGCGATGGAAAATCCGGAAAAATATCCGCAATTAACTATTCGCGTATCCGGTTACGCGGTACGTTTCAACTCTTTAACTAAAGAGCAACAACAAGATGTAATCACTCGTACATTTACACAAACTATGTAATGTAAAGTGAATTGAATACCATACCGCTCTCAAGAGCGGTATTTTTTTATCAATTTTTAATTCTTATTAGAGGAAAATCAAATTAAATATTTACTGAAATTTAACCAAAATCTACCGCACTTTAGCGAGTTTACAGAGCAAAGTGCGGTTTCTTTTTCCGAAGTTTTTCTGTATTATTATTCAACATATTCTTTTATTATATGAATAATCTTAATGAAACCGATTTTTCTTGAACTTCGACATCTTAAAACATTGCTGGCATTGAAGGAAACCGGCAGTGTTTCACAAGCGGCAAAGCGGGTGTATCTCACACAATCGGCACTATCTCACCAACTTAAATTTCTGGAAGAACAATATGATATGCCATTATTTGAGCGTAAAACTCAGCCGTTACGTTTCACCGCGGCTGGCGAACGTTTAATCCAACTGGCAAACGAGATTTTACCGAAAGTGATGGAAGCAGAACGGGATTTGGCACGTGTCAAACAAGGTGAGGCGGGGGAATTGCGTATTGCGGTGGAATGTCACACCTGTTTTGATTGGTTAATGCCTGCAATGGATTCTTTTCGTAGCCACTGGCCTTTAGTTGAACTGGATATTGTGTCCGGCTTCCATACGGATACCGTAGGCTTATTGCTGACTCATCGTGCAGATTGGGCTGTGGTGTCGGAAATTGAAGAAACACAAGGGATTATTCATAAACCGCTATTTTCTTATGAAATGGTGGGATTATGTGCTAAAGATCATCCGTTAGCTGATAAAGAAATTTGGGAAGCGGAAGATTTTATCGATCAAACCTGGATCACTTATCCTGTGCCCGATGATATGCTGGATTTATTACGCAAGGTACTTCAGCCTAAAGGCATTATGCCTAACCGCCGTACCAGTGAATTGACTATTGCGATTATTCAACTGGTTGCCAGTAAACGTGGTATTGCCTCCTTGCCTTACTGGGCTGCCAAACCTTATTTGGATCGCGGTTATGTGGTGGCGAAAAAAATTACCAAACAAGGGCTATACAGCAATTTATACGCCGCATTCCGTGAAAGTGATGCGAATGTCGCCTATATTGATGATTTTTATCAAACCGTGAAATCACAAAGTTTTGCCACATTGACAGGATTGTCGGTGTTGGAATCATAAAAATGGTTAAAAGTGCGGTAGAATTTTCAGATTTTTGGCATATTAAAAATATCTTAGCTTTCTTTTTTGTATTGTAATCATTATAATCAAATTAAATGACCGTTATGACCGTTTGGGGTATGAAGATGCAAAAAAGAGAAGAATCTATCTTGCAGCAGCTAAATTTGCAGGGCAAAGTGAATGTCAATGTATTAGCGGCAGAGCTTGGGGTTTCGGTAGAAACTATTCGCCGTGATTTAACTTATTTGGCGAAACAAGGCTTGCTCTATCGTGTGCATGGCGGTGCTGTTAGCCGTAAAACGAAAGATGTAGGGAGTTCTTTTCAAGCAAGGCAGCGTTCCAATTATGATGAAAAACATCGTATTGCAGAACAAGCTATGGAATATGTGTTTGAAGATGCTGTGATTGGACTTGATGCCAGTTCCACCAGCTGGCATTTTGCTCAACTTATTCCTGATATACCTTGTACTGTGGTGACTAATTCTATGCATAATATCACCGCATTAGTTAATAAAACTAATATAAAAACGATTGCCACCGGTGGTGTGTATTCGGCAAAATACGATGCTTTTTACGGCCCTTTATCTGAGCAATTATTACAGCGTTTGCATATTGATATTGGTATTTTTTCCTGCACCGGTTTAGACGAAAATGGCGCGTTATGGGAATCAAATGAATTAAATGCTTCATTAAAAAGAAAAATAATGGATGCTTCGGAACAAAAATTTTTATTATTGGATCATTCTAAATTTGGTAAAAGCAATTTAATTAAATTAGCTGATTTATCTCAACTGGATATTCTATTTACCAACCAACAACCCTCAAATTTGCTGAATAATTATTGCCACGAACATAATGTGCTATTAACCGTTTGCTAAAATTTATGACCGAAATGCCCGATTTGTCATTTTTAATATGCTAATCGGGCATTTTATTTGGTTATTTTTCTCTTTTTATGCCCGAATTTTGTGAACTCGGTCACAAATCTAACATTAAATTTAAAAATTTCTATTTTCTTTGCTTGTTTTAGTGAAAAATAATCTCAACGAAACGCAAGTTTCTAGTTGTTTAACTAAAAACTCAAATCAGAGAGGAAATAGATATGACACAATTTAAATCAACACCAGTAAAAATCGGTATTCGTCCTACTATTGATGGTCGTCGTATGGGCGTTCGTGAATCCCTTGAAGAACAAACCATGAATATGGCGGAGTCCGTTGCTCAACTATTGCAAACCCACATTCGTCATCCTGACGGTTCTTTTGTCGAATGTGTAATTGCAGATAGCACCATTGGTGGTGTAGCAGAAGCCGTTGCTTGTGCAGAAAAATTTAAACTTAATAATGTGGGAGCGGTGATTACCGTTACACCTTGTTGGTGCTATGGTTCAGAAACTATTGATATGGATCCGTTTATGCCAAAAGCCATTTGGGGTTTTAACGGTACAGAACGTCCGGGTGCCGTATATTTAGCGGCCGCTCTTGCGGGTCATTCTCAAATGGGCTTGCCGGCATTTTCAATTTATGGCACTGAAGTGCAGGAAGCCGACGACACGAGTATTCCTGAAGATGTAAAAGAAAAATTATTACGCTTTGCCCGTGCCGGTCTTGCGGTGGCAAATATTCGTGGTAAATCTTATTTATCTATCGGTTCAGTGTCTATGGGGATTGCAGGTTCAATCGTAAATCAACAATTCTTCCAAGAATACTTGGGTATGCGTAATGAATATGTGGATATGACCGAAATCAAACGTCGTTTAGATCGTGAAATTTATGATAAAGATGAAGTGGAATTGGCGTTGGCTTGGGTAAAACAATATTGTAAAGAAGGCATTGATGTTAATAATCCTGAATATCAACGTTCTGCCGACGAAAGAGCGAAACTTTGGGAAGATGTGGTGAAAATGACCATTATTGCTCGTGATTTAATGATAGGCAATCCAAAATTAGCCGAAATGAATTATGTGGAAGAATCAATGGGACACAATGCTATTGCCGCTGGTTTCCAAGGTCAACGTCAATGGACGGATCATTTACCAAATGGCGATTTTATGGAAGCTATTCTTAATTCTACTTACGACTGGAATGGGGTACGTCCACCACATATTTTGGCAACGGAAAACGATAGTTTAAATGGCGTGAATATGTTGTTTGGTAATCAGTTGACCGGTCAAGCACAAATTTTTGCCGATGTACGTACTTACTGGAGCCCTGAAGCTTGTGAGAAAGCCACCGGTTTTCGTCCGGAATCGGGCTTTATCCATCTTATTAACTCAGGTTCTGCCGCATTAGATGGTAGCGGTCAACATCAAGATCAAAACGGTAATCCGGTCATTAAACCAGCTTGGGAAGTCACAGAAGCTGACGGCCGACGTTGTTTAGAACATACTTCATGGTGCCCTGCGGTACATGAATATTTCCGTGGAGGCGGTTTATCTTCTCAATTTAACACTAAGGGCGGTATGCCGTTTACTATGCATCGTATCAATATTATTCGTGGTCTTGGTCCGGTGTTGCAAATTGCCGAAGGTTGGTCTATTGAATTACCTGCTGAGGCTCATGATATCTTGATGAAACGTACTAATGAAACTTGGCCTTGTACTTGGTTTGTGCCACGTCTGACAGGTACTGGTGCATTTACTGATGTGTATTCGGTGATGGCAAACTGGGGAGCGAACCACTGCGTAGCCACTTATGGTCACGTAGGTGCGGATTTAATTACCCTTGCGTCAATGTTACGTATTCCAGTGTGTATGCATAACGTGGCAGATAAAGATGTGTTCCGTCCAAGTGCATGGAATGGTTTTGGTCAAGACAAGGAAGGTCAGGATTATCGCGCTTGTGCTAACTTTGGACCATTGTATAAATAAGAGATTCTCCTAAGTCCCCTCTTTTAAAAGAGGGGATAGGGAGATTTAGGAGATGATTTACATGTCTTTAGTGCTTATTTTTGACTGCGGGGCAACCAATTTACGCACAATTGCCATCAATGAAAAAGGCAAAATTGTCGCTTCAAGCCATTTACCGAATGCCACTCATTTGGTGGCAGAAAATCCTGATTATCACATTTGGGATTTTGAAGAAATTTGGCAAAAATTAACATTCTGTGCGGATCAGACATTATCTGCACTCAAAAAACAACAAATTGATTTAAGTGAAATTGTCGGCATTTCCGTCACTACCTTTGGTGTGGACGGTGCACCCTTTGATAAAGACGGTAAGCAACTTTACCCGATTATTTCGTGGAAATGTCCGCGTACCATTTCTGTGATGGAAAATCTTTCGCACTATTTAGATGTGGAAAAGCTTTATCAACGCAACGGTATCGGGCAATACAGTTTTAATACACTCTTCAAATTACTTTGGTTAAAAGAAAATCAGCCGGAAGTATTTGCTCAAATGGATAAATGGGTGTTTATCTCATCAATGCTTAGCCAACGTTTAACTGGTGTGTTTACCACGGATCGCACTATGGCAGGTACATCTATGATGACCAATTTGACAACGCATGACTGGGACGACGAAGTGTTGAACATCTTAGGATTGAACAGTCAGCATTTTCCACCAATGGTCGATGCAGGCGAAAAAATTGGGCAATTATCGACCGCACTTTGCGAACGTTTCGGCTTAAATCCTGTTCCTGTGATTTCTTGCGGGCATGATACACAGTTTGCGGTATTCGGTTCGGGAGCCAGTTTAAATCAACCGGTATTAAGTTCGGGCACGTGGGAAATTTTAATGGCGAGAACGCAAACCGCATCTCCGCATTTTGAATTTATTTCGCAAGGTTTAACCACTGAATTTGATGTTCAAGCCAACTGCTTTAATCCTGCGGTGCAATGGGTTGGTTCAGGCATTATGGAATGGATTGGCAAAATGTTCTTTGCTGATGTAGTCGGCACCGACCAATATTATTCAACTATGATCAGCGAAGGGGAAGCTGCTTCACAAAGTGCGGTCAATTTTCAAGGTGTTTTGGGGCAATTAGGGCAAGGTGAGATCGCAGGGCTTTCCATGTTCTCAACTCGTGGTGAGATTTATCGTGCCGCCCTTTTCTATATGGCTAATCAACTAAAAAACGGCTTGCAAGTGTTGCAACAAATAAGTCAATTTAAAGCCGACAGCATCATTTGTGTAGGCGGTGGTTCAAAAAATCGTTTATGGAATCAAATTCGAGCGGATGTGTTGGGCTTACCTATCGACGTCGTTGATGTGGCAGAAAGTACCGTGTTGGGTGCTGCGATGTTTACCTTTACCGGAGTAGGCGTGTATGCCGATAACCAAGCCGCTCAACAAGCGATGAAACCTGAAAAAATGAGAATTTTACCAAAAGGAGAACCACAATGTTAAAAGGAATCCACCCTGCAATTTCACCGGAATTATTGAAAATACTTGCAGAAATGGGACATGGCGATGAACTGGTTTTGTCTGATGCCCACTTTCCTGCACATCAACTCCATCCCAAAGTGATCCGTGCTGACGGCATTGGTGTTGACACTTTATTAACTGGTATCAGTCCATTATTTGAATTTGATGCCTATGTGGAAGCACCGCTTATTATGATGCAGGCCGTTACTGGAGATACTTTAGATCCTAGTGTGGAAGCCCGTTATTTGGCAGCAATTAAAAGTGCGGTGGAAATTGTACCAAATTTAGAACGCATTGAACGGTTCGCTTTTTATGAACGTGCAAAACAAGCCTATGCTGTGGTAATTACCGGAGAAACCGCTAAATACGGCAATATTATTATCAAAAAAGGTGTTACGCCTATTAAATAAATTTTTAAATTAGAGGTAAATAAAATGAGTAATCGTAAAGCATTATCCAGAAAAATTATTGATACTTGTCTTGAAATGACCAGACTTGGTTTAAATCAAGGTACCGCAGGTAATGTCAGCGTACGTTATCAAAACGGTATGTTAATCACTCCAACAGGCACACCTTATGAATTATTGACGGAAGATTCAATCGTGTATGTGGATAAACACGGTAAACACGAAGAGGGCAAATTGCCGTCTAGCGAATGGCAATTCCATTTGGCCGCATATGAAGCACGCAATGATGTGGATGCTGTAGTGCATAATCATGCCTTAAACTGTGCGGCATTATCAATTTTAGAAAGACCGATTCCGGCCATTCACTACATGATTGCGGTCGGCGGTACTGATCATATTCCTTGTGTGCCTTATGCCACTTTCGGTACTCATAAATTAGCGGATTATGTGCGTGAAGGCATTAAAGAAAGTAAAGCCATTTTACTTGCTCATCACGGCTTAATCGCTGCCGATCAAAATTTAGATAAAGCTCTATGGCTGGCACACGAAGTGGAAGTGTTAGCAAGCTGGTATTTAAAATTACTTGCCACCGGCTTAGAAATTCCGTTACTACCAAAAGAAGAAATGAAAGTTGTATTAGAAAAATTTAAATCTTATGGTTTGCGTATAGAAGAATAAATTGATTACTGACTCGATATTTTAGAAGGAAAATCGTATGACAGCAAAAGTTCTTGAGAAAAAATATGTTGTGCCATTTATTCTAATCACCAGTTTATTTGCTTTATGGGGATTTGCGAATGATATAACCAATCCGATGGTGGCAGTGTTCCAAACTGTAATGGAAATACCTGCTTCTGAAGCTGCATTAGTGCAATTTGCGTTTTATGGTGGTTACGGTACCATGGCAATTCCTGCCGCTTTATTCGCTAGCCGTTATAGTTATAAAGCGGGGATTATGTTAGGTCTTGTACTATATGCTATCGGTGCATTTTTATTTTGGCCTGCGGCTAAATATGAAGTGTTCACGTTCTTCTTATTTTCACTTTATATTTTAACCTTCGGGCTTGCGTTCCTCGAAACCACTGCAAACCCGTATATTTTAGCCATGGGCGATCCGCAAACTGCAACACGTCGTTTGAACTTTGCACAATCGTTTAACCCGTTGGGTTCGATTACCGGAATGTTCGTTGCTTCACAATTGGTGCTCACTAATTTGGAATCTGATAAACGTGATGCGGCGGGAAATCTCATTTTCTCTACCTTATCAGAAGCGGAAAAAGCGGGCGTTCGTACCCATGATTTAGCTGAAATTCGTGATCCTTATATTGCATTAGGTTTTGTGGTTGTGGCGGTATTAGTCATTATTGCATTCTACAAAATGCCTGCTGTAAAAGTGGAAGAAGGTAATAAAATCTCCTTGGGTGAAGCATTTAGTCGCTTAATTAAAAATGCCAAATATCGTGAAGGTGTGATTGCCCAAGTGTTCTATGTAGGCGTGCAAATTATGTGCTGGACATTCATTGTGCAATACGCAGAACGTTTAGGTTTCACTAAGGCAGAAGGACAAAACTTCAATATTATTGCTATGACTATCTTTATCTGTAGTCGTTTTATCAGCACCAGTTTAATGAAATATCTCAAAGCTGAATTTATGTTATTACTTTTCGCAATAGGCGGTTTCTTCAGTATCTTAGGGGTTATTTTCATTGACGGCGTGTGGGGCTTATACTGCTTAATTTTAACATCAGGCTTCATGTCCTTAATGTTCCCGACTATCTACGGTATTGCATTAAACGGCTTAAAAGAAGAATCGGCCTTAGGTGCGGCCGGTCTTGTAATGGCTATCGTGGGTGGTGCATTGATGCCACCGTTACAAGGCTCTATCATTGACCAAGGCGTAGTTGCCGGCTTACCCGCAGTGAACGCATCATTTGTTCTTCCTCTTATCTGTTTCGTCGTTATCGCAATCTACGGTTACAGAAGCTGGAAAGTTTTAAAATAAACAAAACAACATAAGGCGGTGATTTGATTACCGCCTTATTAACGAATCATAAAAAATAAAATTAAGGAGTTATACAATGGCAAATCGAATGATTTTGAATGAAACCAGTTATCACGGTAAAGGTGCGATTGAGCATATCGTCCATGAAGTGAAAAGTCGTGGTTTTAAAAAAGGTTTAATTGTCACGGATAAGGACTTGATCAAGTTTAAAGTAGCTGAAAAAGTGACCGCACTTTTAGATGCAGCAGGACTTGATTATGAGATTTTTGATGAAGTGAAAGCCAATCCAAGTGTTGATGTCATTAAAACGGGTGTGGCAAAATTCAAAGCCGCAGACGCTGATTATATGATCGCTATCGGCGGAGGTTCGCCGATTGATAGTGCCAAAGCAATTGGTATTATTACCAATAATCCGGAATTTAGCGATGTGCTTTCACTCGAAGGCGTTGCCCCGACTCGCCAAAAATGCGTACCGATTATTGCCGTACCAACTACCGCAGGTACTGCAGCGGAAGTCACTATTAACTATGTGATTACCGATGAAGAGAAAAAACGCAAGTTTGTTTGTGTGGATGTGCATGATGTGCCCGCTATTGCCATCGTTGATCCTGATATGATGGCAAGCATGCCAAAAGGTTTAACCGCTGCAACCGGTATGGATGCACTCACTCATGCAATTGAGGGTTATATCACCAAAGGAGCCTGGGAACTTACCGATGCACTGCATTTAAAAGCCATTGAAATTATTTCTCGTAGCTTGCGTGGTGCGGTAGATAACACAGCTGAAGGTCGTGAAGGTATGGCTCTTGGTCAATATGTAGCTGGTATGGGGTTCTCTAATGTAGGCTTAGGCGTGGTACATGGCATGGCACATCCACTTTCTGCTTATTATGACACGCCACATGGCATTGCCAATGCAGTGTTATTGCCCTATGTAATGGAATTTAATAAAGATTATACTGGCGAAAAATACCGTGAAATTGCACGGGCAATGGGCGTTAAAGGCGTTGATGAAATGACTCAGGCTGAATATCGTCAAGCTGCGGTTGATGCCGTTACGCAATTAGCACGAGATGTTCAGATCCCACAAAAACTCTCTGCGATCGGTGTGAAAGAAGAGGATTTGGCCGCACTTTCTGTTGAGGCATTTAATGATGTATGCACACCGGGTAATCCGAGAGACTGCACCGCAGAGGATATTTTAGCAGTGTATAAAGCTGCGTTTTAAACCGTATAAAATATCTCCGGTCAGAATAGTTGAGAATTTGGCTAATACCTTATATGATTAAGGCATTAGCCAATTTTTTTATAAAACAACATTTATGATAACAACATCACCCATCAAAGCCGCAGCAAAAGCGGCGTTCCCTTATTCCGCTCCTATGATTGCAGGATTTTTATTCTTAGGCGTGTCCTATGGTATCTATATGAAGGCACTTGGCTTTAGCGTGTGGTATCCGGTAGCGATGGCGACGTTGATTTATGCGGGCTCGGTGGAATTTATTGTGGCAACTTCCTTAATTGCTCCTTTTGCACCGCTTAGTGTGTTATTAGTGTGCTTAATGGTCAGCGGACGGCAGATTTTTTACGGTATTTCAATGTTGGAAAAATACGGTGCACAAAACGGCAAAAAACGCTGGTATCTCATCATTGGATTGGTTGATGAAGCTTTTTCATTGAATTATATGGCAAAAATCCCACCTCACATTGATAAGGGCTGGTATATGTTTTTCGTTACCTTGTATTTACAGATTTATTGGGTGAGCGGAGCCGCATTAGGTAATTTATTTGGTGCGATTTTGCCTTTTAGTTTAAAAGGCGTGGAATTTGCCATGACCGCCTTATTTATTATTATTTTTGCAGAAAACTGGATGAAAGAAAAATCCCACGAAAGCTCATTGTTAGGCTTAGGTGTGGCATTATGCTGCTTGGTTTTTGTGGGGAAAGAACAATTTTTAATTCCTACATTAATCGTGATTTGGTTGATTTTAACTTTACGCCGACAAAAATTAGCCGGTAAACTGGAGCGTTTAGAATGACTTTAACGCAAGAAATCATTACTATTGCAATGGGAGTCATAGGCGTGCATCTGTGTCGCTTGTTGCCGTTTTGGGTATTTCCCGCTAATCGCCCGATTCCCGAATATATCCGCTATCTCGGCAAAGTGCTGCCCGCAGCGATGTTTGGAATGTTGGTAATTTACTGCTACAAAAATATTGATGTGCTGCAAGGCTATCGTGGTGCACCGGATTTTATTGCCGGTGTCGTCACCCTGGCCTTGCATTTTTGGCAGAAAAATATGTTTCTTTCCATGGCGGTAGGAACAGGACTTTATATATGGCTGGTGCAGGCGGTGTTTGTGTCATAAGGAGCGTTTATGATAATAGTGCTTTATCTTTTGATTTGTCTTGGTTCGACAATCGTCGGATTATTTAATGGAAGTGCTGAAGGTGGGCTTATAATGGGCTTGGTTTTTTGTGGGGTGATAGCGTTAATGCGATCAAGTTTCAAAGATAATGCACATGAAAATCACCAATCGGCACATACGCAAAAAAACGACAACACATCACAGAAAGAAGTATTGCATGAACTTGGCAAACGAATTTCCATGCTAGAACGCCAAGTTTTTCTGCTGAATGAACAAATCAATCATTTACGAACCAGAGATGAAATTTACCAATTTTATCATACGGATGAGTCGTTTTCTCAATCAAACATTGCTGAAAACGAACAAATACAAACCACCGAAATTCCGCAAAAATCCACTGCACTTGATGATGTGGCAATCACCAATGAAACGCAAGCTGAAATATCGGCGATAAAAGTGTTTAGTAGTAATGCGGCGGATCTTGATAATAAAATCACAGATTGTGAAGCAATGGATAAAACAGCGGAAACAGTAGATGAAATCATGGCTGAAATGGCTGATACAGCTATTTCAGAACAGCAAATTGAATCTGTACAAATTGCCGAAAGCACAGCAGTTGGGCAATCACAAATTGCTCCTTGGACACAAAGCGAGCAAGAACAACCTAAACCACAAAAAGAATCCGCACCAAACCCAATTTGGCAGTGGCTGGTTTCCGGTAATCCAATGTTAAAAGTGGGCGCAGTGATTCTATTCTTAGGTTTGGGATTCTTATTACGTTTTGCATCAGAACATTTCACCTTTCCTATCGAAAGTCGTTATATCAGCGTGGCGGTTGCAGGTGCGGTATGCGGTGTGATTGGCTGGTATTTGCGTCACCGACGCCGTGAATACGGCTTAACGTTGCAAGGCTTAGGAATTGCCGTGCTGTATCTCACTGCTTTGGGAGCATTGAAATTACATACCTTATTGCCGCAATCTGTGGTGTTTGGTATTCAAGTTGGATTAGTAGTGGTAATGGCTGTGCTGGCCGTGTTGCAGGATGCCCGTATTTTGGCACAAGTTGCACTATTAGGCGGTTTAGCATCTCCAATTTTAGTTTCCGACGGCAGCGGCAATTATCTCGCCTTATTTAGCTATCTCAGCTTGCTCAATTGCGGTGTGGCCGCAATGGCGTGGTTTAAATCCTGGCGTTCGTTAAATCTAATCGGTGCCATTGGCACTTTGTTAATCAGCGGTACTTGGGGGATGAAATATTACAATCCAGAACTTTTCTGCGTTTGCGAAACCTTTTTAGTGTTCCATCTGGTGTTATACAGCATCGTGGTATGGCGATTTGCACATCGTCAGGCATTGGCATTGCAAAATCAACCGCAACCGGTGGATGTGAATAATGCCCCGATAAGTGAGATTTTCAGCAATTGGTTGAAATCTATAGGGCGTATCAGTGTGCTTGATTCCAGTTTATTATTTGGTGTAGCGTTCAGTGCCTTTGTTTATCAAATTGCAATGACGGATCATTGGACAAACGGTGCAATGTGGTCAGCTTTGGGATTTGCTGTATTTTATGGGCTGTTAGGCACGTTAGTTCGCCATTCTAAGGTGGATATCCGCATTGTTTCTGATGCTATGTTTGCCTTAGCTTTGATTTTAGGCACATCCGCCTTGGTGTTCTTAGATACGCAAAACAGTAATTGGAAAGCCACTTTCTTATGTTTAGAAGCAGCATTGGTGTATGGATTCAGTATTCGTCAGCGTTTGCCCGCATCTCGTACTTTTGCCGCTTTGTTATTCGTATTAAGTTGGTTGAAACATTTTATCAACTTCGATTTCTCGATGACCACCGCATTTATTGTGTTGGTATCCGGTTTTGCTTTTGCTGTGCTTTGGCAGAGTTATCGCCGAAGTGAATCTGCACAGTGGGAAAAATTTGCCGTAGGCGTTGTATTGGCCTTAACACTTATTCAGGCAGCTGCAATTCCGCTGCGATTGGAAATGTTGGATATCTTGCAAATGCCGATAGCATTATGGCTGATCGCATTACAATCTTTGCTAATTTATGCTGCGGCGATCAAATTCAAACTACCGAAATTCCGAGCCTTTGCAATGATTGAGTTTGCATTGGCTTGGTTGTTCCATTTTGATCAATTTAATTTCCCTATTCATACGGCGTTATTGATGATTCCAACAGGGGCTTTGATTCCTTGGCTGTGGCAGCGTTATTGCAAAGATAGTTTAAATTGGGAAAAATCTGCCGCTGGTGCAGTGTTAGCTGCGACCTTATTCTTAACTACTGTCTTACCATGGCGTTTATATAATTTAGCTATTTGGTCGGATGAAGCCACGATCATTGTCAGTGCACTGCTTGGTTTGGCGTATGGATTCGCTCAATATCATCGAGAAAATCGGGTGTTTGCTGTGGCAAGTGCGGTGGTTTTTGCACTATTTGCAGTGTTGCGTTATCCGTCAGAATACAGTGCATTAAGTTTGAAAATCAGTGCTATAGTTGTTGCTGTTGTCGCATTGGCAACGTCGTGGACATTGCATAAAGTGCGGTGGAAACCGGCAAAATTACCAAAACTGCAAAATATTTTAGGTTGGATTGTGCTGATTTGTGCCTTGCTGCAACTTTATTATGTGTTTATATCCTTTGAATGGGTTGAGGAAGTATCGGCGTTGGTGTTGTCATTCGCAGTGATTTTGTATTGGGCTTGGCAAGTACGCTGGTTACAAGCCAGCCTGTTAACTTTGGCATTTATGCCATTGTTTGTCGCGGCAACATTTTATGAAAACGTACATCAGTATTTCTATGAACCACAACTATTGCGTTCCTTGATTAGTGGATTCTGTGCCTTAGCTTTACATTTTGCCATTATGAAAGAGTTGCGGTTGCGTATTAAAAAAACACTACGTATTATTTGGCACAATGTAGGCTTTAATGTATTCGTGTTGTCCTTTACATTGTTATCAATTCGTTGGGAAAACAAGTGGGAAAACGTGGCGGAAATCTGGCTGTTTAGCGTGATGACTATTGTGCCTTTGGTTGCGTTTATCTTGGTGGTGAAATTTGCCAAACAACTCAAACAGCATAAATTAAGCAGTCTTGTGGATATTGGCATATTGCCGACCATTGTTTGTTTGATAATATGGTCATTGATGACGTTTAGCGCGGACGGCATTGTACCGAATTTCCCGTATATTCCGGTGTTGAATCCATACGAACTACTGAGCCTGCTGTTTGCTTTTGTGTTATGGAAATGGTTGCATATCTGCGGCTGGTCACTGCATAAAGCAATGGTGTATATAGGCTATGCGGTATTTGGGTTCTTGTTGCTGAATATAATGGTGCTGCGGATGTGGCATTATTACGATGATATTCCGTGGCGTTTAACCGAGTTACTTGCCTCTATCAGCTTGCAATCCACTTTATCAATCGTATGGGCGACCGCTGCGATTACTTTAATGATGTTTGGCCATAAACGTCAGGAACGTTTAAATTGGCTGATTGGTGCCGGATTAATGGGCGTTGTAGTGGTGAAATTATTCCTAGTAGAATTAGGCAATAGCGGCAGTATCGCCAGAATCGTCTCCTTTATTGCCGTGGGTGTACTGTTATTGTTGGTGGGCTATTTTGCCCCGGTACCACCGAAAAATCAGGTAATAAGCGGTGATTAATTTAATTGGTGCAATATCTGCTCAATTTGCTTCAATCCATTAAGCCTTGTGGTGCTAAGCCGTTGGGCAATGCCTAATTTATCGAAATAATCGGTGAGTGAAAATACTTGCAATTGCACCGCACTTTTATCTTGAATTTCCAATAGCAAAATCCACAGTAGCCCGTTGATAATACGGGCTTCACTGTAGGCACTGAAATGAAAAGTGCGGTTGGAATTTGGGGAGATTTTAAACCACACTTTCGCTTCACAGCCGTTAATTAGCGACATGGCTTGCAATTCTTCGTTATTGGGACGAGAGAGGTTTTTACCGGCTTGAATGATCAGGCGATAACGTTCTTCCCACGTTTTGGCGGCAATTAATTGTGCTTGTAAATTCATTATTCACCTAATAAATTCAAACTGTTATTCAATGCTTTGAAAAACTCGTCCACATCTTGCTGCGTATTATAAGGGGCGAAGGATAACCGTAAGGTAGCAGTTTGCCCGAGACGTGCCAAATAAGGCTGAGCACAGTGTTCACCCACTCGCAAGGCGATCTGTTGTTCGCTGAGTAAAGTATTGAGATCCGAAGCGGCGATGTCATCAAATACAAAACTGACCACCGTGCTTGGTTGTGGTGAATTGAATAAACGGCAATTCGGATAATTTTTTAACCGTGCTTTCACTTGCTCGGCAAGCGTTATGGCGTGTTGTTCAGCTGCTTGAACATCAACCGCTTCCAACCATTCCAACACGGCATTGAAGCCGATTACACCTGCAATATTCGGCGTGCCGGCTTCAAGGCGGTAAGGCAATTCGGCAAAGGTGATTTGCTTCGGGCTTACTTTCTCGATCATCTTGCCGCCATAAAGCAATGGTTGCAATAAATTGAGCGATGATAGCTTACCGCTCAACACGCCCACGCCGTTTGGTCCGTATAATTTATGGGCGGAAAAGGCAATAAAATCCGCATCCAGCTGTTGCAAATCAATCTTGACGTGACTAATCGCTTGGGCACAATCAAACAAGATAAGTGCGGTGCTGTGTTGGCGAATTTGTTGAATAAGGCGAATCATCGGTTGCTCCGTGCCGGTGACGTTGGAAACCGCATTAATCGCCACTAATTTGGTTTTCTTATTAAGTGCGGCAAGTAGTGCTTTTTCATCAATCAGAAAATCGTCATTAATGGGTAAAATTCTGATTTTTGCACCGCACTTTTTGGCAATTTCCGACCACGTGACGAAATTGGCGTGGTGATCCGCTTCACTAATCATAATTTCATCATCGGTTTGAATATAAGGAATTAACCCGTTTGCTACAATATTAATGGCTTGTGTTGTACCGGAAGTCCAAATTACCGCGTGTTCGCTTTCCGCATTAATCAGACTTTTCACCCGACTGCGGGCTTGCTCATAAAGTGCGGTCTGTTTTTCATCATATTGACTGCGGTGCACCGAACCGGCAGATTGATAAAAATCTATCGTGGCATCAATTAATACCTGCGGTTTCAACGCTGTGGCAGCCGAATCTAAATAGATCACCGCATCAGTTCGATTAAAATAAGGAAAATCCTGACGAAATTGTGTTGCGCTAAAGCCCATTGTTAATATCCGTTTATCTGATTTTTTTGTTGTTTACGCCATAAACTTGGTGTAATAGGATTTTTATCCCGCCATAAGCCGATACGTTGTTGGACTGCTTGTCGTTGAGCTTCGAGATAAATGGGATCCCGCACATATTGCTCATAAGCCCAAGCCATCCCTTGTTGCACCATCATCAAATTAATATTTTGCTTTTGCATATTATAAACTGTTGCCAGCGTACGTTGATAGCGATCATAGCCGGAAATTGATAACATTACAGGTTGTTTGTGAATTAATTTCCCCAACAGCTGACGGGCATGATTGCCAAAAGGCTGTTTTCTTTCCGGAGCATCAATTTGATCCATTCGTACTTTTAACTGCTTGTTATTGCTTAATAAACAAGTAAAGGTATCGCCATCCGAAATTTTCACTACCGTACACCACAAACTGCGGTCAGCTTTGGCAGAAAAACAAAGCAGGGAAAGTAAGAATAGCAATAATACTTTTTTCATTCTTTAACCTAAGAAAAAAGCCTAGCGGTTAACTAGGCTTTTTTTCGTTATTGGTGCACTTGGAGGGACTTGAACCCTCACGTCCTGCGGACACTACCCCCTCAAGATAGCGTGTCTACCAATTCCACCACAAGTGCTAAATTCTTAAATTTTATTGAGGTATATCGCTATTTTTATTTTCTAATGCCGGAACTTCGGATTGTTGTTGCTGAAGCTGTTCCGCCGCTTGCGACAAATCGTCAAAGGTTCCTTGTTGCACATTGTTACGATGAGAATTAATGTTACCAATCACAATACTTAAACCAAAGAAAGCGATAGCCAAAATTGAAGTTGTACGGGTTAAAAAGTTACCTGCACCGGCAGAACCGAATACTGTACCGGAAGCACCGCCGCCAAAAGACGCACCAGTGTCTGCACCTTTACCTTGTTGAATTAATACAAAGCCGATCAATGCAATTGCCACCAAGGCATAAACCATTAACAATACTGAATAACCCATTATTTTCTTCTCTTCATTATATAAAATTTTTAACGCACGAATGATAACGGAAGCCGGACATCTTCGCAAGCAGTTTTCTTTATTTTAACCTTAATTGTGCTAAATTCAGTCAGTTTTTACCGCACTTTTGTTTTTGTTGCGTGATTTGGTTGATTTGCTTTTATTTGTTTTTGTTGCTGTTTTTGTTGTAGTCGTTTGGCTGACTTTACTGAGTTTGCGCAATGCGGCATAGTCATAATAACCAATGAGATCGGGCAGCATTTGTAGTAAAGTCGCCATAAATTGTTGATAACTGGCCTGTTTGCGGCTGATGC
Organism: Cricetibacter osteomyelitidis; assembly: GCF_004340985.1. GTDB lineage: Bacteria > Pseudomonadota > Gammaproteobacteria > Enterobacterales > Pasteurellaceae > Cricetibacter > Cricetibacter osteomyelitidis. The sequence goes on along the minus strand of NZ_SLYB01000003.1, from coordinate 72,555 downwards.
TGTCTAATTGGGACTCCCAATGGGCGGTCATATCCGGTTGGGTGGCGATTTCCGGCAGGGCTTGAATCAGAATTCTGCCCGCTTCGGTACTGTGGATATTACGCCCTTTTTTATACAAAAATTCCCGTTTAAACAGTAGTTCGATAATGCCGGCTCGCGTGGCTTCCGTACCGAGACCGTCAGTTTCCCGCAAGATCTTTTTCAATTCTTTATTTTGCACAAAGCGGGCGATTCCTGTCATTGCCGATAGTAAAGTGGCATCGGTAAACGGTTTTGGCGGTTGTGTTTTTTTGCTGACAATTTCACCTTTTTCACAAAAGAGGATTTGACCTTTTTTCACAATAGGCAACAATGGTTCTTGCTGTTCGTTATCATCTTCTTTGCCGAATAATTCTTTCCAACCGGCTGTTTGTAAGTTGCGGGCGGAAGCCACAAAAGTACCGCCGGCAATATTCAAGGTGATTTTACTTTTGCGGTATTCCGCATCGGCGCAAAATTGAATCAGATATTGGCGGGCAATTAAATCATAAATTTGCTGTTCCGTTTGCGATAAATGTACATTGCGACTGTTTGCCGTCGGAATAATCGCGTGGTGGGCTTCCACTTTTTTATCGTTCCAGCACCGGTTTTTCTGATTAGTATTTAAAATTGCCGGTAATGGCTGATATTGTTGCGAATGGCTTTGAATGGCATTAAACACCTTCATTCGTTCAGTAAAATGCTCATTGGGTAAATAGCGGTTATCGGAACGCGGGTAAGTAATAATCTTGTGGGTTTCATACAAGCGTTGGCAGGTATCCAGCACATCTTGTGCCGACATACCGTAACGTTTCGCCGCATCAATCTGTAACGCAGAAAGAGAATAGGGCAGTGGAGCGGTTTCTTTTTCCCGTTTATCCGAATAGTCGGTGACTGTTGCTTCCTGCCCTGCAATGCGTTTGGCGACATTTTCCGCCAAGGCACGGGAAATCACCCGACCGTCTTCGTCCTGATAATCTTCGCAGGCTTTGCTGGGTTGCCATAAAGCGGTAAAAAGTGCGGTCGGATTTTGTGGCGTTTCTGGTACTTGAATATGGGCTAGCACTTCAAAAAAATCTTTTGGTTGGAAATTTTCGATTTCTAAGTCACGACGGACAATAAGCCCTAACACCGGTGTCTGTACGCGACCTACGGACAATACGCCGTTATAACCTGCCTGTCGTCCGCGAATGGTAAATGCGCGGGTCATATTAATGCCGTACAGCCAATCGGCACGGGCACGAGCTAAGGCGGAAGTGGCGAGTGGCACGAAATTACGGTTCGGTTGTAATTTTTTTACTGCTTTTTCCACCGCACTTGGGTTGAGATCGCTGATTAAACAACGTTGAATTTGTTCACGTTTTTCTGATGGGATATTGGCGTGGCTAAACACTTCATCCACCAACAGTTGTCCTTCACGATCCGGATCACCGGCATTAACGAGAATATCCGCTTGTCGGATAAGTTTTTCCACGATTTGTAATTGTTTTGCCACGCTTTTTTTCGGGATCAACAGCCATTTATCCGGCACAATGGGCAAATGTTCCAATCGCCATTGTTTGAAAATGGGATTGTAAGCATCGGGTTCCGCCTGTTCCAGTAAATGACCCACACACCAAGTCACATAGTCGTCATTGCCACATTTGATAAAACCGTCACTTCGTTGGTGCGGTTTCGGTAAAATATCGGCAATGGCACGAGCCAGACTGGGTTTTTCCGCAATAAAAAGACGCATTAGATGGCCTGTAGTTCCGTCATATTCCAACGGGGACGAACGGATATGGCAAGATCTTGCTGTTCGCCGTTTTTTAGCCGTAATAAGCCGGTGTAGGCGATCATGGCTCCATTATCCGTGCAAAATTGCGGCGGCGGATAAAAGACTTCTCCGCCTAATTGGGTCATTAAATCCGCTAAATATTGGCGTAATTGTTTATTGGCACTCACACCGCCGGCTATTACTAAGCGTTTAAAGCCGGTTTCTTTTAATGCCCGGCGGCATTTGATGGCTAAGGTTTCCACTACGGCTTGTTGGAAGGCATAAGCAATATCGCAACGGGTTTGTTCCGTTAATTCGCCTTCTTCTTTAATTGCATTGGCAATGGTGTTAGCGGCAAAGGTTTTTAAGCCGGAAAAACTGAAATCCAGTTCGGGACGATCTGTCATTGGGCGTGGGAAAGTAAAACGTTGTGCATTGCCTTGTTCTGCCAAACGAGATAGAGCAGGGCCGCCCGGATAATCCAAACCAAGCAATTTTGCGGTTTTATCAAAGGCTTCACCGGCGGCATCATCAATGGATTCGCCCAATAAGCGATATTTTCCTACACCGTCCACTTGCACTAATTGAGTGTGACCGCCTGATACCAATAAGGCTATAAAAGGAAAGTGCGGTGCGTTTTCCGCCAACATCGGGGCGAGCAAATGTCCTTCCATATGGTGTACGCCCACGGCAGGTACATTCCAGGCATAAGCCAGCGAGCGAGCTATGGTCGCTCCCACTAATAACGCTCCTACCAAACCTGGGCCGGAGGTGTAGGCAATGCCATCAATATCCTGTGCGGTTAAATTAGCTTCTGCCAGAGCCGCTTGAATTAATGGAGCGGTTTTGCGGATATGATCGCGAGATGCCAATTCAGGCACTACACCACCGTAATCGGCATGCAGAGCAATTTGCGTGTAGAGTTGATTTGCCAATAAACCGTTTTCATCGTCATAAATAGCGACACCGGTTTCATCGCAAGAGGTTTCGATTCCTAGAACTTTCATTTTTACTTTGATTAAATAGCAAGAGTGCGGTGGAAATTTGAGAAATTTTCACCGCACTTTTAATAATTGAGAACGGATAATTAATCCAAATATTTAAAGACTTTAACTACTTTAGTCACACCGGAAGTATTTGCCGCAACCTGAGCCGCTGCATCCGCTTGTGAGCGAGTGAGATTACCCATTAAAAAGACTTCCGCATTTTCGGTAATGACTTTTACTGCGGTCATTTTAACATCAGAATTTATTAACAATTTTGATTTGACTTGAGATGTGATCCAAGCATCTTTCGAGATTTGACCGGCCGTAATCGGTTGACCGATACGGAGTTCGTTATACACTTGATCCGGCTTGACACCCTCAACACCTTCCGCCAGGCTTTTGGCGATATCTTTTAAGCCTTCTTGCGGTACTTGACCGATTAATAATACGCGACCGCTGTAAGCAACTACATTGACTCGACCTTCAGCTTTGATTTGTTCATCTTTTTTGATGGCGTAAATAACGCGTTCTTCAAGAGTTTCATCATCGATTTGCGTGCCGGCACTACGCGGATCCGTTGCTACTTTAGCTCCGACACCAACGGCGGCGCCAATGCCTAGTGCCACACAACCTTGCAAGGCTACCATAGTGCCGAGTACAAGTGCGAGTCTAATTGCGTGTTTCATATTATTCTCCTTTAATATCAAGATTTATTGCAGTATATCAGCTTGTTTAATGTGAAAAAAGAAGATGATCGATTAATTCACATAATGCGTTGATAATAAATAAATGGCTTTCTAAAATGCGGCTTTCTTTGGCACTTGGCGTTGAAATTTCCAAATCATGCTCCGACAACAAACCGTGTATATGGTCATTGTTTAAGCTGTTCAGTACAATAATTTGTAACTCTTTGTTTAAGGCACCGTCAATCACATTTAATACGCATTCTTCTTCGCCGAAAGGAGATAATACGACTAAAATATCACCTTTCTGAGCTACCGCGTTAAATTGGCGTTGATAAAGCGAGTTAATATTATTGTCGGAAATTATCGCAGAACCTACCGCACCATCCATAGAAAGTAAGACAGCGGGAAAACTCGGACGTTCCAAAGAATAGCGATTAAGTAAATTCGCGACTAAAAATTGCGCGTTCGCATAAGATTTACCGTGGCCGCATACAATAATTTTATTGCCGCGTAATAAGCAATTCGTCAGTTGTTCAGCGGCTTGAACAATACATTCGGGGAGTTGATCCGCCGCAGAAATTTGAGTTTGTACGCTTTCCGTATAGAGCGTTTTGATTTTTTCTAACATAGTTTAATCTAAAAAATTAGGAAGCCATTCAATGTCTTGTTCCGTACGACCAAAAGCAATGAGATCAAAACGACAGTCGGCATCTTCAAGGGAAAGGTTACGTTGAACCAGCCACATATTGGCTGCTGCAAGCCATCGTTGTTGTTTTTGTTTGCCGACACTTTCGATGGCAGAACCATAAAGATCGTTTTTCCGTTGACGGACTTCCACAAACACCGTGGTGGTACCGTCAGCCATAATCAGATCCAGCTCGCCGCACTTAAAATTTTGATTAGCCGCAATAAACCGCAAGCCTTGAGATTCTAAAAAAAGGCGAGCCTGTTGTTCAAATCTCGCCCCTTGCTGCCGTTTAGGTGAAAACATAGTGATTAGTTAATCGCCACAATTTCACCGTTTTGATATTGGAACCAGCTCATGTCACGTTGGATATTACAGTTAGGACCGGCACTTAGTTTACCGGTTAAACCGCTGATTGTGTACCCCGGCACTTGACGTAATTCATTGAACCGATTAGATAAAAGCCAGGCATCGGCACCCATGGCATATAAACGCATTAACTGATAGTTACCGCTGGTTTGTGCTTCGACTTTTTTATATTGAGCCGATGTGGTATCGGTAAAGAACGGAATATCACTGAAGATAACACCTTCCATTGCCAAACGGAATTCCGGACCGTTGTTGGCGGAATTTCCGCGGGAACTGGCATAAATTTTCACCCCATAGTTACCGTTATCCGCTGCGGTTTTAATGCCTTGTAATTGCTCGCTTTGTGTCACAATCACATATAACGCTTGTGTGCCCTGACCGATGACATCTTGTAAATTGTAAATAATATCATCCACTTCATTGTAGAATTTCACCACAGAGTCGGTCGCAGAAAGTTGTTGCCAACGAACGTTAAATGCGGAGGCGGCACGTTGTCCCAAATCATTTTGCGGTACAATGACCAACGGTTTACGAATCCCGTCGCTCCACATTTTTGTTGCGGCATCCTCCGCTTCGTCTTCCGGCGATAAACCGTAGTAGCATACTTTGCCCATGGCTTTAGAGGTTGGTGTTGAGTTCAATGCCAATACATTAAAGTTATTAATTGCCGCATTACTTAATGCAGTATCTACGTTCGGTTTTAACAGAGGACCAACCAAGGATGTAATACCGCTTTGGTTTGCCTGTTCCACAATGCTGTTTACATCCGTACTGGCAGAATCAAACACTTGTACTGCCGTCCCTTCCGTGCCGCGGGCATCATCAAAACCGGCTTTAATGGTGGTACCGATTAATTGATTGTCACCGCTTAAAGGCAAAATCAATCCTACATTGCCTCCAACCGTAGGTTGGAAGTTAAGCACGGATTGTAATTCTGTCGGGAATTGGAACGCCGCACTGTGATTCGGGTAGCTGTTACGCCAATTTTGCAATGCGAGGGTCAATTGTGACGGTTGCGAAACATTATCATTATAGGTTTGTGTTAATGCCAACCACCCTGCTAATGTAGGCTCATTGGATACATCGGTATTTATAATGCCTTTATTCGCAGTACGCAATAAGGCCCAAGTGCGGTCGATATTTTCTTGTTTTCGCTGCGTATCTTTAATTAAAGCGTCCATATTAATACGGGCACGCACGGCAGCTAAAATATCATTGCTGTTTTCGGCGAGACGGGCTTGCGTTTGATAGTAGCGGGATTTTTGTGAACTGCTTAGCAAGCTCAAATTAATGGTTTGCAATTTAGCGGCAGCTCGTTGATTTTCCCTTTTTACCGCGGCAATATCTGCTTCAATGAGTGATTTATCCAATAATTGTTCATCATTTAAATCTTTTAATTCTGCCAGTTGAGCTTCCGCTTGAGCGATTTTATTTTCATTCACCATCACACGAGCAGCAAGTAATTGATAACTTTGCTTATCTTCAAGATCTTTGGCTTGTGATACACGATTTAAATAAAAATCGGAATTGGCATTGGCATCACTTTTTAGCGATTCGGTAATCGGATTTGTAAATAAATTCGTACAACTTGCTAAAAATAAAGACAATGCCAGCATTAATAATTTTCTAAAATCAATGCGTTGTAATAGAATAGTCAACATAGTTGCTCCATTAAAAATGAATAGACTTTGATGATCTTACTTATCTCAACTCATAAAATCAAATAGAAAGACAGAAATTTATGAATAATTCAGGTATTTTATATATTGTTGCCACGCCAATCGGCAATTTACAGGATATTACTCAGCGTGCATTAACAGTTTTTGCCGAAGTAGATCTGATTGCCGCCGAAGACACCCGCCACAGCGGTTTATTGCTTAGTCATTACGGTATTAAAAAGCCGTTTTTTGCACTGCATGATCATAATGAACAACAAAAATCCGATGTGTTGGTGGCGAAATTACAAGAAGGTCATAATATTGCGTTAATTTCCGATGCGGGCACACCGTTAATCAGCGATCCCGGTTTTCATTTGGTGCACAAATGCCATTTGGCAGGCATTAAAGTCGTACCGTTGCCGGGGGCTTGTGCGGCGATTACCGCACTTTGTGCTTCAGGTATTGCTTCTGATCGTTTTTGTTTCGAAGGCTTTTTACCGGCAAAAAGCAAAGCTCGTTGCGATAAACTGCAAAATTTAGCGGAAGAAGACCGCACTTTGATCTTTTATGAATCCACTCACCGCATTTTAGCTACTTTAGCTGATGTGGAAACCGTGCTGGGGGCTGATCGTTATATTGTGCTGGCTCGCGAAATTACCAAAACGTGGGAAACCATTTCCGGTGATAGCGTGGGTAATTTACGCCAATGGCTGTCGGAAGACCCGAATCGCACCAAGGGCGAAATGGTGTTGATCATCGAAGGTAAACGGAAATCCGACAATGATGAAATCAATCCGCAAACCATTAAAGCGTTGCAATTGATTGCACAAGAATTACCGCTGAAAAAAGCGGCGGCGATTGTGGCGGAATTATACGGTTATAAGAAAAATACCCTATATCAATTCGGGTTGGATAATTTTTGATCTATCCGTTTGAATGTATTAATTTTTTGTTAAAAATATTAATTGGTTGTCAGTGCGCTTGCCTAACGAATGAAATAACGGAAATAACCGGAATCGCTTTTGAGTTTCCGGTTATTTTTTATTATAATCCTGTGAATTTTAACCGCACTTTTATTTGATTTTGGTCGATAAACCTTATCAATTGTTATTTTAGGAAATATTTTATGCGTAAAAAGCCCGTCCGTACGTCACAGAAGCGTCCTGTTTCTGTTAATCCCCTGATGAATAAATTTTTTCAAAAGGCCGGGGTTTCTACCGTAAAATCAAAAGTGCAATCAGTACGGATTCAGGGACAAGAACCTTCTTCCAATCCGCAGACAGCGAAACAGCGTTATATTGAATTAGTTAAATTATGGCAAACCCAAGGCGTGGCTCAGGCGTTATCCTTAGGATTGAAGGCTGCCGCGGAATTTCCGAAAGACGGTAATATTCTGAATTTAACGGGCGTATTATTGGCACAAAGCGGACGTATTGCCGAAGCATTGGAATTATGGTTGAAGATTGATGATACACAAAAAAACGCATCAACTTACAGTAATATCGGTCAAGCTTATCAAACACTTAACCAATTGGATTTATCCGAACAAAATTTGCGACGTGCACTACAATTACAGGCGGACAATAAAGATGCGTTATGGAATTTGGCTGTTTTATTGCAACGTGATGAAAACCGTATTGATGAAGCGATTGAAAACTATAAAAAGGTGCTTGCCGTTGAACCGGATAGTTTAAAAACGTTGCTAAATATCGCCGCACTTTATTTTAATCGAAAGGAATATCGTGATGCCGAGATCTATTACGATCAAATTGTGGCGTTAGATCAAAATAATGTGACGGCTTGGCAAAACGGTGCTTGGTCTAAACGTCGATTGGAAAATTATCGTGGTGCGGTGCGATATTACGAGCAGGCGGTTAAGTTAGATCCACATAATGCGGATCTGTGGTTCGGTTTAGGTAAGTGTTATCATTTTACGCTTCAATTTGATAAAGCTTGCGAAGCTTGTGAGCAGGGATTGAAAATCAAACCTGATGATATTGATGCACAAGTGAGCCTTGTTCTTAATCGCCAATATGTATTAAATCAAGCCGAGCAGACGGCAAGGGACAGTTTTCGTTTGGGTGAAACCTATGTTAAACAAGCTGTTCACGCTGTTCAAAGATTGGCTAAAGCCAAAGAGCGTTTGCATATCGGTGTCGTATCATCCGATTTACGTCGTCATCCGGTCGGGCTGTTTGCCCGTGGTTTATTAATGTCGGAGGAGGCTAAACAGTTTGACTGGACCGCATATGCCAATTCCGATGTATTCGATGAAGTGAGCGAACAAATACGTCCCACTTTTAAAGCATGGCATAAAATCAAAGCATTAAGTGATGAAGAGGTCATCAAGCAAATAGAACAAGATGAAATTGATATTCTATTGGATTTAAACGGATTAACTGCCGGACATCGTTTAGCTATTTTTGCCGCCCAATCAGCACCGGTGCAAGTAACTTGGCTTGGATATTTTGCGACTTCAGGCTTGCCGACCATGCAAGCAATTATTGCCGATCCGTATTGCGTGCCGTCGGAAGAGGAAAAATGGTACAGCGAGAAAGTCTATCGCCTGCCGCACACGCGTTTGTGTATGAACTATCCCGGTACTGAGGCACAAGTCAATCTGAGTCCGGCCTTAGAAAAGGGTTATATCACTTTCGGTTGTTTTCAAAATCTGACCAAGGTCAATGATGATGTCTTGAAACTGTGGGCGGAAGTAGCAAAAAAAGTGCCAAGTGCACATTGGCGTTTTCAAGCTGCACGTTTGAGTACCGACAGTGAAGACTTGCCGGATTTCAAACAGAAATTAACAAAGTTAGGTTTTCCGATGAATCAAGTCGAATTTTTCGGCACAACCCATTTCTCAGAATATTTTCCCACTTACAACAAGATTGATTTGATTTTAGATACCTTCCCTTATCCGGGCGGAACAACTACCGTAGATGCTTTATGGATGGGCGTACCGACTATTACGCTGGCATTGCCGAGTATGCTTTCCCGTCAGGGGCAACAAGTGTTATCCGCTGCCGGTTTCGCTGATTTGGTGACTTATTCGCCTCAGCAATATGTGGAAAAAGCATTGTATTGGGCGGATTCGGCTAACCGTAATTTATTAAATCAAATGCGTTTAACCATGCGTGAGAAAGCACGAAATTCACCGTTATTTAATACGGCACAATTCAGTAAAGACTGGTGTACTTTGATTCAGCAAATTTGGCAAGATGCCGTTGAGCAAAACAAAGCGTAAAAGTGCGGTTAAAAATAGGATAATTTTATGAGTAAGAAACCAACAAGAATCGTTCAACCCAAACGCGCGGTAAAGACCCCCTCTTTTATGAGCGGTTTTCTGAAAAAAGCAGGTGTGGATGTAAAGAACACACAACCGCAACAAGCTACTCAAAACATCGCCCAAGCTACACAAAAGCTGACGGCGGAAATTGCACAGATTGAGAAAGCACGCGGTGCACAGGACGCTTTGACCGCATCGGAAAAGGCACTGGCACAATATCCTCAATCGGTGGCATTGCTAAACTGTACGGCAATTTTACTGATGAAAAACAATCGTTTTCAAGAAGCGGTGACAACATTTGAACGTATTCCCGATTATGATAAAAATGTCGGCGTATTGACCAATCTCGGGGTCACTTACCGCCAGATGCAGCAATACAAAAAAGCGGCTGAGATTTTCCATAAAGTTTTAGCGATTGATCCGAATAGGGCTTCGACCTTACAAAATATGGGCTTGGTGCAGACGGATTTAGGTAACTATTCGGATGCAGTGAAATATTACCGCCAGATTTTGGATAAAGATCCGGAAAATGCAGAAATTTCCTACAATTTAGGGACAACTTACGGCAGATTACAGGATTTACCCGCTTCCAATGCCTGCTATCGTAAGACCTTGGAGTTGAATCCGACCCACCTGTCGGCATTAGGCAACTGGGCACTGATTCAGAATTATATGGTGCCTTACGATGCCAAACGCATTACCCGTGAAACCATTGCTTATGCCGAAAAAGCAGTAAAAGGGCGTAATATCCGACTGCCTGCCGTGAAAGCCGAAAATCCGAAGAAAAAGCTGCATATCGGCTTAGTGACCGCAGATATGAAAGATGTGCATCCGGTGGGGTATTTCTTAGAAGGTTTACTAAGTGATGAATCTGCCAAACAATTTGACTGGTCTGCTTATATGAACGGTGTTTATGACGACCGCCTGACCCAAAAAGTCCGTCCCTTGTTTAAACATTGGCACAATATCGGCGTATGGACGGATGCCCGAGCTATTGAGCAGATCCGTTCAGACGGAGTGGATATTCTCATTGATTTAAGCGGTTACACCGGGAAAAACCGTGCCGGTATTTTTATGGCACAAACCGCACCGGTTCAGGTTGAATGGCTAGGCTGGTTTGCTACTACGGGTCTGCCGCATATGAATGCGATGATTGCCGACCCTTATTGTGTGCCGGAATCGGAAGAACATCTTTACAGTGAGAAAATCTACCGTATGCCGCATACCCGTTTGTGTATGCAACCGCCGTATCAGCAGGTGAAAATCGATACATTACCGGCATTAAAAAACGGCTATATGACTTTCGGCTGTTATCAAAATCCGCTGAAAATCAGTGAAGATACCTTGCAAACTTGGGCGAAAATAGCCCAAGCCCTGCCGGATGCCCGTTGGTATTTTAAAAGTACGCTTAATGCACCGGGCAAACCGGCACAAATTAAATTCCAAGAAAAACTGGTGGCACTCGGTTTTAATCTTGATAATCTGACTTTTACCGACAGCGAAGCACGTGAAAAATATTTTCAATCGCACAACGGTATTGATTTGATTTTAGACACCTTCCCTTACCCGGGCGGCACAACCACTGTCGATGCCCTATGGATGGGCGTTCCAACCTTAACACTGGCATTACCGGGCATGATCGCCCGCCAAGGCGAACAGCTGATGAGTGCGGCGGGTTATCCGCAATTTGTCTGCCAAACTCACAAAGAGTATGTTGAAAAAGCGTTATATTGGAGCAATCCGGCTAACCGCGAGCAACTGGCAGCATTAAAGGTCGGAATGCGTGAGCAGGTTTTGAGCTCACCTGTATTTGATACTGTAAAATTCAGCGAAGATTGGTGCAATTTAATTCGCCGGATTTGGCAGGACGCTTGCAAAAAGGCAGCACAGGAAAAATAAAGGTATAAGAATGAACAACAAAGTCCGTGTGATTAAAAAGACTATCAACACACTGTCTGCTGTCAGTGGATTATTACAGACAAGGGGGATTAAGCCTGTAAACAAAGCAGATATTAATGTGCCGATTACGGTACAAGCTCCCGGTAATGTCAAAGTGCAGGTGTCATCTGCTCGTTTGCAATCACAAATTAAAGTAGAGGTTAAACAGGCAGAAATTCCTAAGTCGAAATTGGAAACTGCCATCACCGACCGTGTCGGTAAAGTGCGAGCACAACAGACTGAGATTGCTAAAATATCTTTGAAAACCCATCTGGATCATATCGGGGCGGTGTTGCAACGACGTGGTCCGTCTGAAGCCTTAGTGGAAATTCAAAAAGCCTTGCAGGAATATCCGGATAACATCTCGCTGTTAAATTACGGCGGGGTGATGCATTTACGCTGTAAGACTTTCCAACAGGCATTGGAGATGTTTTTCCGCATTCCCAATTATGACCAAGATGCCGTGGTATTGTCCAATATCGCCACGGCATACCGCCGCTTGAACCAATTTCAACAGGAAATCGATTATCTGGAAAAAGCTTTGTGCCTGCGCCCGCATAATATCACTGCACTGTTGGCTTATGGTCAGGCGTTACTGAATGTGAATATAGTGGAGCGGGCAATTGAAAATTTCCATAAAGCACTGGCACTGGAACCGGAAAACACTAATGCGCGTTTTTATCTGGCGCAAGCCTATATGCGGGTGAAAAATCTGCAAGAGGCTTCCCGCTGGTATTTGCAGTCACTGGATATCGATCCTGCAAACTTGGTTGCTATGGGTAACTGGGCGATGACTCAATGTTATATTTCCCCTTACGATCCGGAAGGTATTGCACGTAATACCATGAAATACGGCAGATTATGCGCCCAAGCCGAGTCAATAGACGTGTTACCGGTAAAAGCCTTGAATCCGGAGAAAAAACTGCGTATCGGCATTGTTACCGGTGATTTCAAAGAATCTCATCCGGTGGGGCAGTTTTTAGAAGGTCTGTTGGTATCAAAGGCGGCAAAGCAGTATGATTGGTCGCTGTATGTCAATAATCACGATTTTGACGACTTGCGTAGTCGGGTGGAATCGCTATTCGATCACTGGCATGAAATTATCTCTTGGGCGGATCAAAAAGTGCGTGAGCAGGTGCAGGCAGATAATGTGGATGTGCTGGTGGATCTGAGCGGCTATACAGGGCGTAACCGCATCAGCGTGTTTTTCAGCCAAAATGCACCGTTGCAGGTGGAATGGCTGGGCTGGTTTGCGACCACCGGCCAACCGAATATCAATGCGATTATTGCCGATCCCTATTGTGTGCCGGAATCCGAAGAGCATTTATACAGCGAAACCGTTTACCGTATGCCGCATACCCGTCTGTGTATGATGCCGCCGAAATATGAACTGGATATTGCGCCACTGCCTGCGTTGCAAAATGGTTATATGACATTTGCCTGTTTCCAGAATCCGTTGAAAATCAGCGAAGGCGTGTTACAAACCTGGGGGAAAATCGCCGAAGCTTTGCCGACGGCACGTTGGCGTTTTCAAAGTGCCAGCGGTGGGCTGTCTGATCAAAATTCACAGCGTGAATTTGTTGAAAAACTGACCGCACTTGGTTTTAAGGCAGATAATATTATTTTCACTGCCCGCCAATCGCGCGAAAATTATCTGAAATCTCATCATAATATTGATTTGATTTTAGACACTTTCCCTTATCCGGGCGGCACTACCACGGCAGATGCACTATGGATGGCGGTGCCGACACTGACTTTACCGCTACCGGGGATGATTGCCCGCCAAGGTGAGCAGTTGATGAGTGCAGCGGGATTAACACAGTTTGTCTGTCGCAGCTGTGAAGAATATATTGAAAAAACCTTATATTGGGCGAATCCGGCACACTGGCGGGAGTTGGCCGATTTACGTGCCGGTATGCGTAAGCAAGTAGCTGAATCACCGGTGTTTGACACCGAACGTTTTGCTCGCGATTGGTGTGATTTAATCCGCACCATGTGGCGAGACAGATGTCGGCAGGCAGAGCACCAAGCCGGATAAATCATTTGAAAAGTGCGGTCGGATTTTGCAAAATATTAAAAGAAAAGACCGCTTGCAAAAATAAAATCGGAAGACCAACATGAGTAAAAAACCGCGTGTACCGCAACAGAAAAAAGCCATCAGTAACCCCTTAATGACTAAATTTTTACAAAAAGCCGGTGTGCAGCAACCTCAGACCGAGGCGGATAAAAAACGTTATATTGAAGTCCACAATCTTTGGAAATCCCGCGGAGCACAAGACGCCTTAGTATTAGCGGAGCAGGCAGTAAAAGATTTTCCGACTAACGCCAATTTGCTGAATCTGACCGCGGTATTGCTGATGCAGGTACATCGCCAGCAAGAAGCTATTGCCATGTTTGAGCGTATTCCTGATTTAGACAAAAATGTCGGTGCATTAACCAATCTTGGGCTGGCCAGCCGTCAGATTCGCGAATATCAAAAAGCAGCCGATTATCTTGCCAAAGCCTTAGCACTTGATCCCAATCAGCCGGATGCGGTGTTGAATATGGGCTTAGTGCAAAAAGACTTAGGCAATGAAGTACAGGCGATAGCCTATTATGAACGAGCATTATCTTTGCCGAAAAATCCAAGCCAACGGCAGGTGGCCTTTAATTTGGCGACAATGTATCAGCCTACCGATCTGGCACGGGCTTCTGAATATTATTTAAAGGCCTTAGAGCTCGATCCGAGCTTTACCAGTGCATTGGGGAATTGGGCATTTATTCAAAATTATCGCACGCCTTATGAACCGGAGCGTATTGCTAAAGAAATTATGCATTATGCCAAAGCCTGTGCCGAGGCACATAAGTTGAACCTGTCTGTACCAACAGCACGTGAGGCGGAGAAAAAACTACACATCGGCTTAGTGACGGCAGACTTAAAAGATTGCCATCCTGTCGGTTTCTTTATTCAGGGTTTGTTGCTGTCTGAAGCGGCAAAACAGTTTGATTGGTCGGCATATTTGAACGGTGCTTTTGACGATAATCTGACTCGCGAAGTTCGTCCGGTGTTTAAAAACTGGCACAATATTGAACCTTGGACAGACAGCAAAGCCATCGAGCAGATTCGTGCAGATGGCATTGATGTGTTGATTGATTTGAGCGGTTATACCGCGAAAAACCGTTTCGGTATTTTTACCGTGCAAGCCGCACCGTTGCAATTAGAATGGCTGGGTTGGTTCGCCACCACCGGTCTGCCGAATATGAACGGTATTATTGCCGATCCGTATTGTGTACCGGTGGGTGAAGAGCATTTATATAGCGAAAAAGTTTATCGTCTGCCGCATACTCGTTTATGCATGCAACCGCCAAGAGAGCAGGTTGCCGTTGCACCATTACCGGCGTTATCAAACGGTTATATAACTTTTGGTTGTTTTCAAAATCCATCTAAAATCAATGATGAAGTGCTACAAACTTGGGCACAAATTGCAAAAGCATTGCCGGAGGCCCGTTGGTTATTTAAAAATGGTGAACACAAGCCGGGCAGTGAGGTACAGCACCGATTTGCAGACAAATTAAGCGGTTTGGGATTTAACGCTAACCATCTGATTTTTACCGGTCCAAGCCTGCGGGCTGAATATTTTGAAACCCATAATCAGGTAGATTTGATTTTAGACACTTTCCCTTATCCGGGCGGCACGACCACCGCCGAATCCTTATGGATGGGAGTGCCGACCATTACTTTGACTCAAACCGGTATGATTGCCCGACAAGGTGAGCAGATGTTGTGTGCGGTGGGTTTGAATGAATTTGTTTGTCACACTCGTGAGCAATACATAGAAAAAGCCCTATATTGGGCAAATCCGGCACAACGTGAAATATTGGCACAGCTGCATAACGGCTTGCGTGCACAAGTGCTGGCTTCTCCGTTATTTGATAACGCCCGTTTTGCACAAGATTGGAGTGATTTGATCCGTCAAACATGGCGTGATGCCTGTGAAAAAAGGGCGCAATAATGGCGATTATTATTCAGCGAAAAAAAGCATCTTGCTCTCCGGTAAATCCCATAGCGGACGATTATTTAAAGAAAATTGACCAAATTGAAAAGCAAAAAGGTTTATCTGCGGCATTAGCGGCTGCCAAAGCCTATTTGACGGAATTTCCGCAACACCAAGGCTTATTGCGGAAAACTGCAATTCTACTGATCGAAAATAAATATTATGAAGAGGCGATTAAGTTATTTGAACGTATTCCGGGATATGAAAAAAATATTTCAATACTGACCAATATAGGCTTAGCTTATATCCGGATGGAAAACTTTAAACAAGCGTTAGATTATTTGACAAAAGCCTTGGATATTAAACCCAATCATTTGCCCGCCTTACTCAATCTTGGGGTCGCACAATCACGTTTAGGCTATAATTTAGATGCCGTTGACACCTATTTGAAGTTTTTGAGTATTGAGGAAGATAATGCTCAAGTGCCATATAATTTAGGTTTGGTATATGGCAGGCTGAAAAACTTAAAGCAATCAGACCGTTGGTATCGCCGTGCCTTGGAATTAGCGCCTAAAAATCACAGTGCGTTGGCGAACTGGGCATTTACCCTGCATTATATGCAGCCTTATGATGCCGAAAAAATCAGCAACGACATCAAGCAGTATGCACAAGCCTTCAGTAACGCCTATCATCAAGTATTGCCGCCTGTTTTGGCACGAAATCCACATAAAAAACTGCATATCGGCTTGGTTTCTTCCGATTTACGCGAACACGCCGTTGGCTATTTTATTGACGGCTTGCTCACTTCAGAAACTGTTAAGCAGTTTGAATGGTCGGCATATATGACCGAAAGCCATAATGACCGGCTGGCTCGCCGTATCCGCCCGCTGTTTAGCCACTGGCACGATATTGATATTTGGTTGGATGCACAGTTGGTGGAAACCATCCGTTCAGACGGCGTAGATATTTTGATCGATCTAAACGGCTATACCGGCAACAACCGTGCCAGCCTGTTTGTCTCACAGGTCGTGCCGGTGCAATTACAATGGTTGGGCTGGTTTAACACCACAGGATTGCCTTATATGAACGGTGTGATTGCCGATGAATATTGCGTACCGAAAGAAGAAGCTCGTTTTTTCAGCGAAAAAGTCTGGTATTTGCCTCATACCCGTTTATGTATGCGACCGCCGCGTTATGATGTCAGTGTTGCTCCGTTACCTGCATTGCAAAACGGCTATATCACTTTTGGCTGTTTCCAAAATCCGCAAAAGCTTAATGATGAGGTATTAAAGCAATGGTTGGACATAGCCCGTCAGCTACCCGATGCCCGTTGGCATTTTAAAGGTAAAGAACACATGCCTGATTCCAGCCGCCAGCTTGAATTTAAGCAAAAATTGGTGGAAATGGGATTTAACCCGGAACGTTTATTGTTCAGCGGGCGTAGCAGTCATGCCGATTATTTTCGAGCTTATAATGACATCGATTTGATCTTAGATACTTTCCCTTACACAGGAGGGACAACCACTACGGAAGCACTGTGGATGGGCGTGCCGACGATTACCTTTACCCAACCCGGTATGGTGGCACGACAAGGAGAACAATTACTGAGTGCGGCGGGCTTACCGCAATTTGTCTGCCGTTCATTACCGGAATATCGTGAAAAAGCCCTTTATTGGGCGAATCCGACACAGCGTAAATCTTTAGCAGCATTGCGTGCCGTTTTGCGTGAACAAGTGTTGCAATCGCCGTTGTTTGATACCGAAAAATTTGCCCAAGATTGGTGCAATTTAATCAGGGAAATCTGGCAGCAAACCTGCCAACAGGAGGCGGTATAAATGGCAGTTCAAATCATCCGCAACAAACGGACTATTCCGCCGGTTCAAACGGCAGCAGTGCAACCATCCGAACACAAACCGACTGCAGGCGAGTATATTCAACGCATTATGGAAACGGACAAGCAAAATGGTGCATTAGATGCGCTCGTATTAGCACAACAAGCCTTGGCTGATTATCCGACAAATTACGCATTGTTAAACAACACCGCTGTAATGATGATGCGTAGCAGCCGCTATCAGGATGCGATTGAGGTATTCCAACGTATTCCCGATTATGAAAATAATGCTGTAGTATTGGCGAATATCGGCACCGTTTACCACCGTTTAAAGCAGTATCCGCAGGCGGTAGATTACCTTAACCGTTCGCTTGCCATCCAGCCCAAGGGCGTAGCCGCATTGCTGACATTAGGTTCGGTATATGTGGATAAGCAGGATTATCCGCAAGCCTTAGCTGTGTATGAAAAAATCTTAACTATACAACCTAACGATACGGCGACAATGTTCAACATTGCTACCGTATATGGCAAGTTGCAACAGCCACAGCAATCGGCACTTTGGCACAAACGCGTATTGAACCATGACCCGACTTATATTGATTCCTTAGGAAATTGGGCGATGACCCAATGTTACAACTCTCCTTACGATGCAGCAAAAATTGCCCGAGATACTATGCACTATGCTTCCCGTTGTGTGCAGGAAAGCCGTATAGTCTTACCTCCGATTAAGGTTACAAACCCTGCCAATGCCGAGAAAAAACTACGTATCGGTTTAGTTACCGCCGATCTACGTGATATGCACCCTGTCGGGCGATTTTTACGCGGATTGTTATTATCTGAAGCAGTGAAGCAATTTGATTGGTCACTTTATCTCAATACCAATATGAACGACAATCTTGCCAAACAAGTACGTCCGCTATTTTCCCATTGGCACCGGATCGATGCTTGGACGGATGCTAAAGTGCGCGACCAAATCCGTGCAGACGGCGTAGATATTCTGATTGATCTAAGCGGTTACACCGGCAAAAACCGCGTGGGGGTATTTTTTGCCCAAACCGCACCGATACAGCTGGAATGGCTGGGCTATTTCGCCACCACCGGCTTGCCCGATATGAACGGTATTATCGCTGATCCTTATTGCGTACCGATGGGCGAAGAGCATTTATACAGCGAAACCGTCTATCGCTTGCCGCATACCCGCCTCTGTATGCAACCGCCGGTTGCCGATGTGGAAGTTGGCACACTACCGGCATTGAAAAACGGCTATATCACCTTCGGCTGCTTTCAAAATCCGTTGAAAATCAGCGATGAAGTATTGCAGCTGTGGGTCGAAATCGCCCAAGCTCTGCCACAAGCTCGTTGGCATTTTAAAGGACATGCCATCGGCAAACAGAAACAGCAGAAATTTGCCGAAAAACTGACCGCACTTGGTTTTAATCCGCAATACGTACAATTCAGCAGCAGAAGCCCGTGGCTCGGTTATTTGCAGGCACATAACAACATCGATTTGATTTTAGATACCTTCCCGTTTCCGGGCGGTACTACCACCGTAGATGCTCTTTGGATGGGCGTGCCAACGCTGACATACACCCAACCGGGTATGATTGCCCGCCAAGGCGAACAATTACTGAGCGCGGCGGGTTTTCCGCAGTTTGTCTGCCGTTCGTACGCCGAATACATCAACAAAGCGCTCTATTGGGCAAAACCTTCGCAACGGCAAGCACTGGCAACCCTGCGTAACACTATGCGGGAAACAGTCCGCCAATCACCGTTATTTGATACCGCCGCCTTTGCTGATGATTGGTGCAAACTGATACGAGAAATTTGGCGGGAAGCGTGCAGATAACACAGAACAATTAGAGTAAATATGATTATTACGATAAATAAAGCAAAAGCCAGACCGGCCACGAAACCGGCAGAAACTCCGAACAGACCGAAACCGAGATTTTCTATTGTGCCACAGGACGCTCATATCAAAATCAGTATTCAAGACGGTATGATTTCCCGTGTCGAGCAAGTCGGACATATGGCAGTACGTGGTGAATCCAGCTTGAAAATGGTGATTGACGCATTAATCGGTTTATTTCAAAAACGGTCGATAAACAAAGATATTGTGATCCATGTGGGAGATTTTCCCGATACGGTATTAGAGAAAAATCATTTCTATTACTGCGTTGCCGACCGTAAAGATTTACCCCATGCCGTGCCGGATTTTGTTGCCGATTCGTGGACGGTTGCCGGTGTGGAAAATTATACCGATACCCTTAATGAGATCATCGCCCGCGGCAAAATGCCGTTTGAAAGTGACAGACTTTTTTGGATCGGCAATGTGCAAACCCATAGTAACCGAACCAAATTGATGGAAATCGCCCAAGCCCATCCCGATAAAATCGAGGCATACAGCACCTTTATCGGTAAAGCTTTAAAGGGCGGGGCGGATGTACCTTATGTGTCTTTACCTGACCATTGCAAGTACAAATATCTGATTGATATCGAAGGTGTGGGTTACAGCGGCAGAATTCCGTTTTTACTGGCAACAGGGCGTGTATTGTTTATTCAGGAACGCAAATGGAAAAGTTGGTTTCATTTTGATTTAGAAGCGTATAAACATTTTATTCCGGTAAAAAATGATTTGTCAGATTTGCTCAAACAATTAGTGTGGGTAGATGAACAGGGAGATGATTTTTACCAAAAAATCACAAAAAATGCTTTAGAATTTGTGCAGAGTCACTTGACTTATCAAAAAGCTGTTGAGATCTGGCAGCAGCGATTGCTGGCAGAATAAAGTGCGGTCGGATTCTGCCGATATTTTACAAAACAGAAAACACTATAAATAATTAACAGCATAAGGATTTACCATGACAGAGGCACAAAAACAGCCTGATTATTCGATGGAGATCAGCATCCGCAAAGGCGGCGTGGCAAGTGTAAAACAAAATGCACAAATCGAAATGCGGGGCGATTCCAGTCTTAAAATGTTACTGGATGCATTGTTTAAGTTAGTGGGACAGGTTGGTATAAATCGGGATATTACGATTCATATCGGTGATTATCCGCAACAAGCGATTGAAAAAGATCATTTTTATTATTGCATTGCCGATGAAAAAGACATCAACCACGTCATACCGGATTTTGTGTTTGACTCGTGGAAACTGGCTGGTATTGAGAATTATACAACCACCATCAATGAGATTATCAGCCGCGGCAACCAGCCTTATGAAAGTGAAAAACTGTTTTGGATAGGTAATGTGAAAACCCATCGTAATCGTGCCAAACTGATGGAGATTGCCCAGGCCCATCCGGATAAAATCGAAGCCTATGACACCATGGTACGTGACAAATTTTTAGGCAAGCCGGCCTCCTATATCAGCCTGCCGGATCATACCAAATATAAATATCTGATTGATATCGAAGGCAACGGTTACAGCGGCAGGATTCCGTTTTTGCTGGCAAGCCAACGGGTGTTATTTATTCAGGAACGCAAATGGAAAAGCTATTTTCACTTTTCGCTTGAACCCTATAAACACTTTATTCCGGTAAAAAACGATTTATCCAACCTACTGCATCAAATCAAATTTATGGAAGCACAAGGTGAAGAATATTACCGCAAAATTGCCCACAATGCCTTAGAATTTGTACAAAACAAATTGACCTATGAAAAAGCGGTTAATGTCTTGCTGTTTAAATTATTACAAGCTCATTAATAGAAAGATCGTTGGTTAAGTTAATGTAAGGACTAGAAATGGTTACGATTACGATAAATAGAGCAAAAAATAAAGTTCAACCCGTATCAGAAAGAATACTTAAACCAAGTACGGATTATTCAATGGAAGTTTCCATTCGTAAAGGCGGAGTAGATAGCTTTAAACAAAACGATCGCATTGAATTGCGTGGCGATTCCAGTATGAAAATGATTTTGGATGCATTGCAGGGGCTGTTTGATAAAGTGCATTTGAATATGAATATCATAGTGCACTTTGGTGATTATCCTAAAGAAAAACCACAAGAGTATCATTTTTATTATTGCGTTGAAGATAAAGAAGATCTGCCGTTTTGTGTGCCGGATTTTGTATTTGATGCGTGGAAGGTGGCGGGGATCGCGAATTATACCGAAACGATGACAGAAATTATTCGACGTAGTAGAATGCCGCCGCAAAGCGATAAACTGTTTTGGATCGGTAATGTGCAAACGCATAAAAATCGCTCGATGTTTATGAAAATCGCAGCTGCACATCCGGATAAAATCGAAGCTCATGATACTATGGTAAGTAATAAGTTCTTGGGTAAATCTGTACCTTATATCAGTCTGCCGGATCATACCCACTACAAATATCTAATTGATATTGAAGGCAACGGTTATAGCGGACGTATTCCGTTTTTATTGGCAACAGGACGTGTATTGTTTATTCAAGAACGCAGATGGAAGAGTTATTTCCATTTCGATTTAGATCCGTATAAACATTTTATTCCAGTGAAAAATGATTTTTCAGATTTATTGCAACAAATAGATTTTGTAGAAAGTAACGGCGAAGCCTATTACCGCGAAATTGCTCAAAATGCTTTGGAATTTGCACAAAATAATCTAACTTATGAAAAAGCAGTTGAAGTATGGCAGCAAAAGTTAGTGGGAATGCGGAAGCGAAACCAGTCTTATAGGGTTCAGGTTTCTAAGAAATAGAAATAACAATAAAGTGCGGTAAACTTTTTGAAAATTTACCGCACTTTTACTTTGTTTAAAGCGCCGTGTTTTTAGTAATAAACATCGCATCGCCATAGCTGAAGAAACGATAGCGCTTTTCTACCGCACTTTTATAGGCGTTCATTGTATGCTGATAACCGGCAAAGGCGGAAACCAGCATAATTAGCGTACTTTCCGGTAAGTGGAAATTGGTGATTAGGCAATCAATCACACGGAATTTTTTGCCGGGATAAATAAAAATAGAGGTGTCGGAAAAATACGGATCAAGCAAATTCCCACTGCGATTTTGTTCTGATGCCAACGCGGCACTTTCAATAGAACGTACTGATGTTGTTCCTACCGCGATAACACGTTTTCCCGCCGCTTTTGTGGCTAATACGGCATCCGCCACATCTTGTGATACTTCCACATATTCTGCGTGCATATGATGATCTTCAATTTTCTCTACCCGCACCGGTTGGAACGTTCCCGCGCCGACGTGCAACGTTACAAAAGCAAAATTTACCCCTTTGGTTTTAAGCTGAGCCAATAATTCATCATCAAAATGCAAACCGGCAGTCGGTGCGGCCACTGCACCGGGCACTTTGCTATATACTGTTTGATAACGTTCCTGATCCGCCTCTTCGTCAGGGCGGTCAATGTATGGCGGCAGTGGCATATGGCCGATTTGTTGTAATACGTCTAAAAGTGCGGTGGATTTCTCGGCAATTTCTAATTCAAATAACGCATCTTGTCGACCAATCATTACTGCTTTTACACCGTTGCCGTCACCTAGTTTATCTTCACCGAGATACAGCGCCGTTCCGGCTTTCGGTGCTTTGGATGAACGAACGTGAGCGAGAAAACGGCTTTCGCTTAATATGCGTTCAACTAACACTTCAACTTTGCCGCCACTGGCTTTGCGTCCAAACATACGGGCGGGAATCACGCGGGTGTTATTGAAAATCAGCAAATCCCCTTCATTGATTAAATCTATTACATCGGCAAAAGTGCGGTGGAAAATCTCCCCGTTTTCACCATTGAGCTGCAATAAACGGCTGGATTTGCGTTCGGTTTTAGGATAACAGGCGATGAGTTCATTGGGTAAATCAAAATGGAAATCGGAAACTAGCATAGTGTTAAAATACGTTAAATCAGAAATAAAATTTGAGGCGTAGTGTATCACTGAAACGGGTAATTTTCTTTATTTTTATGTTGTTTTTCGCTAAAATTCAACCCTTATTGGGTTAAGTACAAGGTGAGCAAGATGGCAAAACAAGCAAAGTTTTATGTGATTGAGCATACACAATCTACCGCTGAATTATCTGCGGCAGAAGTGCTTGCCTGTGATTTGGCGGCTGATGCGTGGCGGATTGGCAAGCGGGTGTTGATTGCCTGTGAAACGGAACAACAAGCATTGAATTTAGATGAGGCCTTGTGGCAACGGGAGCCTGATCAATTTGTGCCGCATAATTTATCCGGTGAGATTACCAATTATGCCACGCCGATTGAAATTTCCTGGGTCGGCAAACGTAATGCCCAACGCCGTGATTTATTGATTTCTTTGCAAAACAACGTGCCGGATTTTGCCCAAAATTTTCATCAGGTTATTGATTTTGTGCCGCAAGCAGAAAATGAAAAAGCTCTTGCGAGAGAACGTTATAAAATTTACCGCCGGCTTGGCTTTGAAATGATGACGGAAAAAGGATAGGACTAGCGTTAGTCTAGTCCGATTGAATTATTTAATTTAACGACCTTCGCCTGTTTCACCATATTCTCATTAACTTCTAAGACGGTGATTTGTAATTCGTCGATGTCGAAGACTTTGCCTTCTTCCGGTATTTCTTCCAAATGCTCTAAAATCAAGCCGTTAAAGGTTCTCGGACCTTCGGTGGGTAAATTCCAGTCAAACAGTTTATTAATATCACGAATATTAGTCGAACCGTCAATTAATACGGAACCGTCCGATTGTGTAGTTACCTCTTCATCAATGGTCGGCGTGGTGGACGTGGTAAATTCGCCGACGATTTCTTCCAGAATGTCTTCTAAGGTTACCAGACCTTTAATATCACCGTATTCGTCAACCACTAAACCGATCCGTTCTTTATTATTACGGAAATTCAGCAATTGAGCGTTCAACGGCGTGCCTTCGGGAATAAAATAAATTTCATCTGCCGCACGAATTAAGGTTTCTTTGGTAAATTCATTTTTATCCAACATTAAACGATAGGCTTCACGCACGCGTAAAATCCCCAATACATTAGCATCCATATTGTCTTTGTACAGCACAACGCGACTATGTGCCGCATGATTAAGCTGACGCATAATGGATTTCCAATCATCGTCAATATCGATCCCGCCAATATCGTTACGCGGCACCATAATATCGTCCACGGTAACTTGTTCCAAATCTAAAATAGACAGTAGCATTTCTTGGTGAGCGGACGGGATAAATTTGCCGGACTCATTTACGATAGAACGTAATTCTTCAGGACTTAAAGAATGAGCTTTCGCTTCGGTATTCAGGCCGGTCAGTTTGATTAACCCTTTGATGATGATATTCATCAAATAAACCAAAGGCATTAAGGGTTTCATTAAAGCCGATAAAATATGGCTCGCACCGAAAGCAATTTTTTCCGGATAAATTGCCGCAACGGTTTTTGGATAAATTTCCGAACAGATCAACATGACGAATGTTAATCCGCCGGTAGCGATAGCCACCCCCATATCGCCATATAATCGCATACCGATAATAGTGGCAATAGCAGAAGCCAAAATATTTACTAAATTATTGCAGATAAGGATTAGACTTAATAGTTTGTCAGTTTTTTTCAACAGATTTTCTGCTTTTTTGGCTCCGCGATGCCCTTTCTCTGCTAAGTATCGCATACGATATTTATTAAGGGAAAGGAGTGCTGTTTCCGAACTGGAGAAAAATGCAGATAAAACCAATAAGATAATGAGAGTTATAAATAAGCTACTAAGGGGGATACTGTCCAAGGCATAAATCCTTTGTTGATTAATCATTCAAAAGTGCGGTGATTTTTACCGCACTTTTACTGTTATACCGCTACAAAACTAAATATTTAACATTGCTCGGCTGCCAAAATAGGCAATAGTGAATAGTATCATACCTGAAATTGTATAAATAATCACTCGTTTTCCACGCCAATAAAGTTTTTGATGACCAATTAAGACCAAGCCAAAGACAATCCAGGCTAAAAATGAGAAGATTGCTTTTTGAATATTTTGTGGTGCGAAAAAATCTGCCAAGTACAGTGCACCGGAAATCAACGTCACGGTAAGCAGTATTTCGGCACTTAATAATATACGGAAAAAATGTCGTTCTACCGTCATTAACGGTGGGATTATCGGTGAAAAAGTCATTTTTTTATTTTTGAGACTATGATCGATCCAGGAAAGTTGAATGGCATACAGCGTCGCAATAAAGCACAACGCATAAGCAAATAAAGCAAGAATAATATGGATGGTTAAACCGACATCTTGGCTCAACATCAATAACACGTGATCCGGCATTACGATCACAAATAATAAATTGATGATCGCGAAGCAATACACAATAGGCAATAAGAACCACATTGTATTAATTCTAAGCATGGCGAAGGTCATAAATGCGGCAACGAGCAAGCTAACCAACGAACCGATATCGGTGAGAGTAAACACTTCGCCGTGGCTAATATGATCGAGTAACGGAAGAATGCTGAAAAAATGCAGGATTACCGCTAAAAGTGCGGTAATAAAAAATAATTCTTTATTTGGCTTTATATTTTGTTCGCCCGCTTGAATTTTCGCTAGTGTAGGCGTGAGCAACAGGGTGCTGATAAAATAGCTCGTGATAGATAACAGGGGAAAAATCATCAATCGTTCCTTCTTGTTGTGATTTATTCTCATTTTAACCGTGATATAGTAAAATCGCAACTTTATCCCACTTTATCAATAGACAAAATGCCTTGAGAGGCGTATCATTTCCGACTGAAAAAGTCAGATATAGGAACAATTATGGAACAAATTAATATTTCAGAAGCTGCACAGGCTCATTTTGTCCGTTTATTGGAAACCCAAGAAGAAGGCACCAATATTCGTATTTTTGTGGTAAATCCTGGTTCGCCAAACGCAGAATGCGGAGTGTCTTATTGTCCGGCTAATTCAGTAGAATCAACGGATACTGAATTGAAATATAATGGTTTTTCTGCATTTATCGACGAAATCAGCTTGCCATTCTTAGAAGATGCGGAAATTGATTATGTGACGGAAGAAATGGGTTCACAGCTTACGTTAAAAGCACCCAATGCCAAAATGCGTAAAGTTGCGGATGATGCGCCGTTGATCGAACGAGTGGAATATATCATTCAAACGCAAATTAATCCGCAATTAGCCAGCCACGGCGGTAGAATTACTTTAATGGAAATTACCGAAGACGGTTATGCCATTTTACAATTCGGCGGTGGTTGTAATGGTTGCTCAATGGTTGATGTTACCTTAAAAGATGGTGTGGAAAAACAATTGGTTAATATGTTCCCCGGAGAATTGAACGGTGCTAAAGACATCACCGAACATCAACGCGGCGAACATTCATATTATTAATTGAGTGATATATAAACAAAAATGGCTATGAATGAAAATTCATAGCCATTTTGACATTTTTGAATTATTAACTTTGAATCATTGATACATGCTCTGCTGCTTTCCGGTTGGCATGTTTCACTGATTCACTCAGTGGCGTTCCGTCAATCAATGAAGCACACAAATGACCGACAAAACAATCTCCCGCACCAAGCGTACTGATTAATTTTACTTTTATTGATGGTACATACCCCTGTTCTTGTTGGTTTGTATAAGCAACACCATCTCCACCGGCTGTAACGATGACTTGCCTAAATTGCTTACCTAATATCAAGGCTGCCTCTAATGCAGAATCTAAATTAATGACACGAATACCACACATATTTTCCGCTTCAACTGCATTCACAATTAAAATATCAATTAACTCTATTAATTGGGGAGAAAGTATTTTGGCTGGTGCGGCATTGAGGCATACGGGCACATTGTGTTGACGAGCCTGCTGTGCAGCTGCAATATTAACTTTTTCTGCAACTTCATTTTGTAAGATCAGCATGGCGGCATTTTCCCATAGGTGCTCATTTTTTAATTGTTGTGTATCAATAAGCAGATTCGCTCCAGAAACAACCACTGCTCCATAATCGCCTTCAGCATCCATAATAGCTACGCTCATGCCGGAACTTGCAGAATCGATATGCTGTATAAAATTAGTATTGATATTAGATTGTTTCAGTCTGTTTAAAAGAAATGCGGAAAAATCATCATTTCCTACCGCACTTACCATCGTAACCGAACATCCGGCTTTAGCAGCGGCAACGGCCTGATTACCACCTTTGCCCCCAAACTTAGGAAACCACTTTTGACCTAATATAGTCTCACCTTT
Organism: Cricetibacter osteomyelitidis; assembly: GCF_004340985.1. Taxonomy (GTDB): domain Bacteria; phylum Pseudomonadota; class Gammaproteobacteria; order Enterobacterales; family Pasteurellaceae; genus Cricetibacter; species Cricetibacter osteomyelitidis. The sequence continues at coordinate 45,226 of NZ_SLYB01000003.1, read as the reverse complement.
AACAGGTCTATGAGACGCTTCAACAACAATATCATAATGTAAACTGCCGACAACAATTACTTTTTTCATAATAAAATTCTCTGATTTATTTGACTCGTTTTCCCTTAACCGCAAGACGAGTTTTTTGTAAATTACGTTCGGAACGATCTAAATCACGTTTGGCTACCGCAGCATATAAAGCATCTAAAATATTCAATTGAGCTACACGAGAAGCTGCATTTTCACCCAATAGCAAAGAGCCTTGCGATGTGGAATTTAACACTACATCAGCATATTGCGTAATTGGTGATGTAGCATAGTTAGTAATAACTATAGTTTTTGCCCCATTTTTCCTTGCCAGTTGTAAGGGCTCAATTACATCTGCTGTTGTCCCGGAATGACTTATAGCAATAACAGCACTAAAATCATTACAAACTGATGCAGACATTAGCATCATATGAGAATCATCATAAACAGAGGATTTAATGCCTATTTTTAGAAATTTATGCATCATATCTTTTGCAATTTGTGCCGAACCACCAATACCAAAAAGATCAATATGTTCAGCATTGTGTAGAATATCAACACAGCGATCGAATGCATCAATATCTAAAATAGCCATTGTTTCTTCTAGAGCTTGAATTGATGTTTCAAACACTTTCTTGATTAATTGAGCAGAGCTATCGGATTCAGATATTTCAGCATGTAAATTAGCAATTTCTAACTGCTTATAATATGCTAGACCAGAACGTAGTTCTCTATAACCGGAAAAACCTAATTTTTTTGCAATTTTCACAATCATTGCTTCAGAAACCTGATTTTCATCAGCAATTTCTTTTAATGGGGTTATCTCTGAAAAATCAGGCTTAGCTAGAATCTGGTCAATCACTTTTAACTCTAAAGGTGTGAGTTGTTGTTTTCGTGTACGAATATGTGCACCGATTGATTTCGGATCTAGCTGAGCCATTGTTATTTTCCTCTGGTTGCTCTATCAATTAGCATAGCAACAATGATGATCAGGCCGGTGGCCAGTAATTGATAGAAAGCTTGAATATTTAGCAATGTTAACCCGTTACGCAAAGCGCCGAGAATTATTGCCCCTAAAATAGTTCCTATAATACTACCTTTTCCACCCATTAGCGATGCCCCACCGATAGCTGCTGCTGCAATAGCATCTAATTCCCACAGGTTGCCTAATGTCGGATCCGCTGCACCTAAACGACCAACTAATACCAGTCCCGCAGTTGCAGATAAAAATCCAGATATCATATAAACTGCCACTTTGGTTTTAGCAACAGGCACACTGCATATCCGAGCAGCTTCTTCATTACCACCAATCGCAAAAATATATTCACCTAAAGGGGTCTTATTTAATACGATCCAGAGTAATAATGCTATAATGCCAACAATCACAATAGAACTCGGAATACCGAGCAACGAACCATTCATAAATGCTCTAAATTCGGGTGGAATACCGAAAATTGGATTACCGCCAGTATAAATTAGTGATAATGCTCGATATAACGATAAACTACCTAGAGTAACGATAAATGGTTGTAACCCGGCATACGCAATCAAGATACCATTAAATAAACCACCCAACATACCGATAGCCAATGCACCAAGTACCGCAATAAGTACCGGTATGCCTGAAACCATCAAACTAGCCCCCAGAACGGCGGCAATAGCTGCAGTTGGTCCGACTGATAAGTCAATACCTGCAGAAATAATAACGAGTGTCATTCCCAGGGCAATAGCGGCATTTAAGGACGATTGTTGTAAAATATTGAGTAAATTCGGAACTGTAAAAAATACTGGTGACAGTAGCGAAAATACGACAAAAATAATAATTAATCCAACTAATGTGCCGGCATCTCTTACGTTAAATTTAAGCGAAAAAGCACTTTTATTTACGATAGTTTCTGTACTCATTGAATGCTCCTAATATTTATTGTTAAGCTGCGGCTTTTTGTTGACCAATTGCATATTGGCCGATATTTTCTTCATTTATTTCATCACCGATTAATTCGGCGGCAATTTTTCCTTCTTTCATTACGAGTACGCGATCTGAAATTCTGATAATTTCCGGCATTTCGGAAGATACAACTAATATCACTTTTCCATCTTTGGCTAATTGTTCTATAAGATCATAAATCTCAGATTTTGTTCCGATATCGATTCCTCTCGTCGGTTCATCAAATAAGAATATCTCTGTACCGGCGGCCAACCAGCGACCAATAATAACTTTTTGTTGATTTCCCCCACTAAAAGTACCAACCGTTTTATTTAAATCCAACGGTTTTAAATTTAGTTCATTCATTAATTTATAGGAAATATCGTTCAAATACCCTTTGCGGATAAATCCTGAGCGACTAAATTTATTCATCGATGGCATGGCAATATTGATTGATACATTGCGATCTCTCAGGATACCTTCTTTTTTACGATCTTCCGGTACTAAGCCGATACCGTTAGAAATCGAAGTTCGAACACTGTGCAATTTTAGTGCTTTACCGTGAATAATTATTTCTCCCGAAGTAGGCTTATCTAAACCTGCAATCAATCTAAATAATTCGGTTCGACCGGCACCGACTAATCCTGAAATGCCAAGAACTTCGCCTTTGTTTGCTTTAAAACTAACGTTCCGAACAGCTTTATTTCGACTCAAATTATTAACTTCTAATATGCATTCTTCAGTGGCATAAGTGCGGTGAGTTAATTTTTCAATTTTACGTCCGACCATTTTAGTTACTAAGCTCTCTTCGGTTTCTTGCGACATCTCAACACAATCAATAAATTTCCCATCACGTAAAATCGTTGCTCTGTTGCAAACTTGAAATAATTCATCCATTTTGTGTGATACATAAATAATTGAAACCCCTTGCGATGTTAGGCCTTTAATTAATTCAGCCAAACGTTCAAATTCACTTGGCGTTAAACTGGAAGTCGGTTCGTCCATAGCAATGATTTTTGCATTTGCCAATAATGCTCGAGCAATTTCGACGATCTGCTGCTGAGCAACTTTCAATTCCTTAATCGGAACGTCAGGATTAATAGAAGGATCTAAATTACGCAGTATCTCTAGCGCTACATTGCGTTCTTGCGTTTTATCTACAAATAACCCGAATGTTTTTTTAATGGAATGACCTAGAAACATATTTTGAAATACGGAAAGTTCCGGTACATTTTGCAATTCTTGATGGATCATCGCTATACCATATTCTCTAGCAGCTCTAGGAGAATGGATATTGACTTTTTGTCCATCAATATAAATTTCGCCTTCGGTTGCTTCACGTACACCGGATAGCAAATTAAGCAAGGTGGATTTTCCTGCACCATTTTCTCCGATTAATCCATGAATTTCACCGGGGCGGACATTGAATGAAACATCCTGCAATACAGTGACTTGACCATACTTCTTTGTCATTCCACGCATACTTAGACGATCTGCACACATAGAACCCTCCGTATTTTTGATATTTTAGTTAGCCAAAATTTTTCTTAACTCTTCAGGATTAGCATCTGAATAAGTTTTTGCATTATCTTTAGTAATTAATGCTTGCGGAGTAGTCACTACTCGCGGTAGTTTTTGTCCTGCTTGCAAGCGCAGTACAACTTCCATCGCAACTTCACCCGTCAACACAGGAAAGCTATCCACTGTACCGGTAAGTTCTCCAGCTAAGATAGATTTATAGGCATCGGAAATGCCATCAGTACCAAATACTGCTACTTGATCCTGCAATTTCACTGCTTTTACAGCTTCAATTACACCTAACGCCATACCATCATTATTGACATAAAAACCAATTAAATCAGGATGGCGTTGCAAAATAGTTGTAGCAACGTTATAGGCTTGTTCGCGACTCCAGTTAGCCGGGACACTGGCTACCACATCAAACTTACCTGATTTCTTGATTGTTTCGGTAAATCCTTCAGTACGTTGTTTAGCCGCAAATACACCAGGTTGTCCTTCAATAACGGCTACTTTTCCACCGTTAGGTCGATTATCAATAAACCAGTTAGCTACTCGAACACCATTATCTTTTTGTACATTCCCAACATAATGTGTTGCAGTCGGCATTACTGCATCATTTACATTTACTACAGGTACATTTTTGGATTGTGCTACTTCTGCAGCTGGTTGTAAATTGACGTCGGTTTGAGGAGAGAATAGTAATGCACTATAACCTTCAGTGATCATAGTTTCTGCAATAGAGAGTTGACCTAATTGATCACCTTCGTTTGCCGCAGCTTGGTAAGATACGAATACGTTATATTTATCGGCAAAGTTTTTGTATCCTTCACCTAAAGAGCGCCAATATTCATTAGTTAAAGTTTTTGAAACACCACCAATTTTAAGGCCATCTTTTAATGTTGGAAATTGTCCTAACTTACTTTCTAATTCAGTCCAATTAATACGATCCGTTTCAGTATCGGAATTAAGTGGAGCCAACTGTGCGTATAGCGGCGAAACAGATAAAGAAAGTGCGGTCGTAATTAATACTGTTTTAATAAATTTACACATATATTTTTCCTCTAAGTAAGGTGAATTATTTGAAAATAATCCTAAAAACTGATTATTTCCCTAGTAAAAATTCATTAATAATAGCTTGACTGGCTACAGCATCTTGTTGATTGATAGCGTCTTCCAACTCTTTGATATTATTAAGTTGATCGGATATTTTGATTAATTTAAGTACGGTTTGAATATTGACTTCACACTCACGAACAGGATCAAGACCACTAGCATCCGGGAATGTATCAAAGTAATAAGCCCCATTAAAACCTTCTTTTCTTAATTGCCAAATTAATTCTAAAGTTGCTCGTGGATTGGCTGATGCAACCATCAAGCCATCATCTCGTTTGTGATAACCATCGTTTAAATGCAATCCCATTATTTTTGTACGTCGAGCGATCATTGATGCGGCAAAGGCAGGCATTTCATCTGCATATAGGACATGAGCGAAATCAAGAGTCATACCTATATTTTTAGCGCCAATATCAGCTATAGCCAATAATGTTGTGGAAACATCAGGTAATATACTGAAAGAACGAGGTTCGTTCGGTTTATATTCGATACTGATATCGCAATCTGGGGCATATTCTGCAATTTCACGAAATGCAAAAATTAAATCATCCCACATTTTTTCATAATTAGCTTGGAAGCTATAATCAAAACCATCTTGTCCCAACCAAATAGTCATCAAATTTGTGCCTAGTTCATGACCACAATCAATACCGCGTTTTGTTAATTCAATAGCATCACTGCGAACTTTAGCATCGGGATGAGTAAATGCGCCTAATTGAAATTCCGGATTTATACTGTATCGCATAGCCATACCATTGACCTTTAAGCCACAACCTTCAATAAATTTACGCAATTCTTTAGGATCTTCATGAATATGTTGCGGATAATTTAAGTCTACATCAGTCAATCCTTTTACTGTTGAAGCTCTTTCAATCACTTGGCGAGTTGATGGTTTTCCTTTTAAATTAGGCCAATAAGTATGTGCTTTTGAAGCAAATGAATTTAATCGAGTTGCAAATTTGATTTTTTCCATTTTATATTTCCTTAACAATAGTTAGCTAATTTGTAAATTACTTTACTGAATTATAAAAAATAGTAAAGTTGTTTTTGTGTTTTTTTATTATTTTGTGATCTAGTTAACATTTTAACTAGGCTATGAAATGAAATTATGATTAGAAAAATATAATCTTCTGATACAAACAAAAATGGCTATGAACTTTCGTTCATAGCCATTTTCTTTATGTGAGGTTAATTAAGTTGGGTTTTTAGTTTTGCTTTTCCGCTTTATTTTCTATTGCGATGATTTCAGCATTATCTATTGATTCCGATTCAAGCGCAGATGAAACATTGTTTGTTGGTAATGTTGCCATGACTTCTTGCAAATCGCGTTCGCGGATTTGTTGTGCGGCGACTTTATCGCCAAGTTGTTCAAAAATGTAAGCGGCCATTGTTGCATCACCATGTGCTATGCGTTCTTGTTCAAGCAAGGTTTGGAAGAATGGACGGGCTTTTTCAAATTGATTGTCACGTGCATAAAGATAACCCAAGGCACGATGTAGATCATGTTGTAATTCTTTAGGAATCGATTTTTCCCGTTTTCCTAGTAGCTTGATTAATTTATAACTGTCAGAAGGCTGTAATCGGATAATCTGGGCGAATAACGCTTTTAATTCGGAAGTTTGATGATCCGTTAATTTTTTTAGCGTTTCTTCGGTTAATTCAGAGGCGGTTTCATGATCGTTACATTCGATCAAACGCTGAATTAAACCGATACGTACAAAGGCATCATTGTGGCGTTTGCGTGGTTGTGCTTTCCACCAGGCTAATAATCCGTCTTGTCCTTCTTCGTTTAGTAATTCATCTAAAATACCGTTTTCCACCAGATGTTTTAGGGCGACAAAATCGGTTTGTGAATATAAGCCGCTACGTTCGACTTTTTCCAATATACCGTCAAGGGTTTGATAGGCTTTGGATTTGGAATAAATATCTACCGCCAGTTTAAGCACTTCTTGATTATTCGGAGCAAGAATTAATAAGCTGTCGATAGAACTGCGTGCCGCCGGTAATTTATGTTGTTGCAATAAAATACGGGTACGGGCAATTTCTAATAATAAATTGTCGCTACCGGCAAGTTCGGTGGCTTCAATTAAATATTTATTTGCGGTAAATTCATCACCTTTTTGTTGGGCTGCTTCGGCAGCTTTGATAAAGTTCAAAATCGGTTCATCGGAATGTTTGGCATTTTTACCGATTAGTTTTTCTGCTTTGGAGTAGTCGCCCATATCCATTCGCATTAAGCCTTCGAGGGTTTGTTTTTGGGCTTTCTTCTGTTTACGGCGAGAGAACCATGAGTAGGTATTATTGCTTAAACGGAAAAAACGGCTGACGATCCATTCTAAGAAATAGACGATTGCCATAGCCAGCACGAAGAATATCACTAAGGTTGTGATGCTGAGTTCAATGTTGTAGGATTCCGTTTGGATCAATACATAGCCTTGTTTACCCGCTAAATATGGTCCACCAATCAGCCCTGCCAATAAGACGAGCATTAAGAATAGCACTCTTAACATATTCTATTTCTCCCTTATTGTTGCGGTTCTTGCAGTTGTTCAACGTTCGGTTCAGCCGAAGGTTCGGAATTTTCTTTATTTTCTACCGCACTTTTTTCGGCAGCGGCTTCCGGTTTTATTACTTTGGGGTTCACTTCTTCCTGTTTTGCTTCGGTAGCTTCCGTTAAACCTTTATCTACGTTGATTTCTACTTTTTTCATTTCAACGGTTTGGCGATTAAGCAGAGAATCCAATGCGTTTAGGCTGGTGAGTTGATCCGGTGCATCGACATAAATGGATTGATCTAATAATTCATCCACTGATTTTAAGAAATTTTGTGTTTCGGTCGAATTAGTATCGAAATAACTGCGGATCCAAGAAGAAACGGCTTCTAAAGATTGTTTATATAAATCGTCTTGTTGACGCGGCACTGCGAGAATAGCGATTTGTAAACGCAGGCGGATATTTTCACGTAAGTAAATATCTTGATTTGGTGCAAGTAAACCTTTATCGGCTGCTTCGCCGCGCGGAGTGACGCGAATAAAGTGGTTTAAGAATGACGTTGCACTTTTTTCTACGTTAGCTTGCCAATCTTCCAGTGAATCGGTCGGCGTGTCATTTTGTGCCTGCTCTTCAAAATTTACATTCAATACGGTGAGTTCATCCAAGCTGTTTGCCAGTTGGGATAAATGTTGCATAATCGCGTTTTGATCTACATTATTTACCGCCAATAAGTGTTTTAAGTCATTGTTGATGGCTGTACGTACGGCGGCGACTTTTGCGTTACCGGTTTTTTCTAATGTTTCATCCGCCAATTTCAATAAAGAAATGGTGGTATCAATATCATTATCCAAAACTAATTTGCGTAATGCATTGTTTAATAAGAAATCGGCTTCGGAAAGCAACCAGTCGTTAGAATCCGTTTTAGTATTTGCATTCAGCTTATTGATTTGAGCTTGCAAGTTATTGACATCGGAAGTTTTGCTGGCCAAATCCTGTTCCAATAATCCGATTTGTTTTTGTGCGGCTTGATAATCTTTGGCTAATTGCTCGATTTGAGCTCGCTCTTGATCAAAGTTTGGCATTTCAATTGCAATTTGGCCGCTTTCGCTGGCGGTTGCCGATACATTCTGAAGTGCGGTTAGTTTTTGCTGAATTTCGTCAAGTTGTTGTTGGCCGAAATAATAGCCGGCTCCACCGACCCCCAGAGCCACTAATAATGCCAAAAATGCTAAACCTGCCCCGCCTTTTTTAACAATAACTTGTTGTGGTTCTTTGTTAGCGGTTGATTTTTTATCGGTAGTTTCAGTTTCGACTTTAACGGTTTTCTCCATTTCATCCGGTATTTCGGATGTTTGAGGGTCTGTCGTTTGTTCCGTTTCTTGTTGATCTACAGTGGTAACATTTTCATTGTTTTCAGTTTCTGAAAATGTGCGTTTTTGTCTTGCCATAGAGTTCCCCATCGTGTTCAATTTTTAAATAGGTTGATTCGCTAAAATCGTTTGAACTAAACTGCTGTTATCAGCTTTTGGCGAAATAACGATTTTTTGCCAACCGAACATTTTCGCCATATCGGCAATACGTTGGCTAATTGTGATAAGCTGACAATTCTTTAACCAATTATGTTCGCTTTCCGGCACAAAATCCATAAGATAAGTCAAACTTTCTGCATTTGTGATTAAAATATTATTAATACCGGAACGTTGCAATAAACTTACCTGTTCCGAATTATTTTCATATATTACTGCTAAACGTTGATAACATTCAATAATTTCTATTTTTGCACCGCGTTGTTGCATTTCTTGTTGATATAGTTCGCGACCGCCGTTACCGCGTAAAATAAGCACGGTTTTATTTTCAACATGCTCCGATTGCATCTTTTCTAATGCCAATAAACCTTCGCTGTTTTCTTGTCGGTTCGGGTAATGCGTAGGCAACTCGGTTGCCGCGGAAAATGTGGCAGCGGTTCCTTTACCTACGGTAAAATAATGTAAATCTTTCCGCCAATGGAATCCTACGTCTTTGAGCGTTTTATTAGCGTAAAAAACAGCATTTTTAGATACGGCCATCACATAATCACCGGCTTTAAGCTGATTGATTTTATTCGGCAACGTATTTAATTCTCGACCGCCGGAAACCGTCAACAACGGAAAATGCAATGCGGTAATGCCGACTTTATTTAATTGTTCGGTGAGTGTGATGCCGGCTTCGTTCGGTCTGGTAATTAAAATTCCCATGTGTAGTCCGCTTGATTTAAGCTTGCTGCAATTTACTTAACAGTTTATCCGCACCTTGTTTCAGCAGGGATTGGGCAACTTGAATGCCTAAAACTTCAGCATTTTCGACCGCACTTTTGCCCTCGGCCCGTAAAATTACCGAACCGTCATCTGCTCCCACTAAGGCACGTAAATAAAGTTCATTGTTTTGTAATGTGGCAAAACCGCCGATAGGTACTTGACAACCGCCCTGTAAATGGTTATTCATAGCCCGCTCGGCTAATACACAATAAGTTGTGGCTTGGTGAACCAAAGGTGCAAGCAATGTTTTGGTTTCTATATCATCCGTGCGGCATTCAATTCCTACTGCACCTTGTCCTGCCGCAGGCAGCGAGGTTTCCATTTCGATAAAAGACGCGATACGTTCTGCCAATCCTAAGCGGATTAATCCGGCAGAAGCCAGAATGATGGCATCGTAATCGCCGTTATCCAATTTGCTCAATCGGGTACCGACATTACCGCGTAAAGATTGAATATTGAGATCGGGACGTAACGCTTTTAATTGACATTGACGACGTAAACTTGATGTGCCGACGGTTGCACTTTGCGGTAGTTCCGTTAAAGTGCGGTAAGTATTGGAAACAAATGAGTCACGCGGATCTTCACGTTGACAGATAACGGCTAAATCCAATCCTTCAGGAAACGTCATCGGTACATCTTTCATGGAGTGAACGGCAATATCCGCCCGTCCGTCTAACAGTGCATTTTCCAGTTCTTTAACAAATAAACCTTTACCACCGATTTTGGCTAACGGTGAATCTAAAATCACATCACCTTTTGTTACCATCGGCACTAATTCCACCGTTAAATCGGGATAGCGTTGTTCTAATTCGCCCTTCACAAAATTTGCCTGCCATAATGCCAGCGGACTTTGGCGAGTGGCAATTTTTAATTTATTTTTTTCTTTCATAATTGTGATTATATAACTAATTCATTGTGTTATATCCTACCATTGTTGTGGTGAAAAGTCAGTGATAATTTAAGTCTTTGATCTAATCATTAAAAAGTGGTAGAGTTCAAAAAATTTTATTTTATCTCCCGATTTTTAGTATAACGCTTGATGGGGAAAGGATTGGTGTTTGATGTACTTTAATTTGGAAGCAGCGAAAAAGTATGTGCAGGAATTGGATAAGGTACGTTTTAATCAAGCGTTATCCGATTCTTCCTATGCCTTTCGTCATGTATTCCAATTGATCAGCCTATTATTACACGCCAATCACCCGGCACTGCCGGGCTATTTGCCTAATGCACCTCAAGGTATTGCCGGCTTCACTTTATCCGATTATCAAAAACAGTTTTTATCCGTTTCGGTCGCCAAAAGTCGATTCGAAGATACCGTAAAAGAATTTAATACCCGCGCGGATTATACCATTGATGCGCTGTATGTAATGGGCAGTATTTCGTCGATTACGCAAACCTCTTCTTCAGATTTGGATATTTGGCTCTGTCATATTCAGGATTTGGATTCGAATGATCTTCGGTTATTGGAACAAAAAACTTTATTATTGCAGGAATGGGCAAAGACATATCAAATTGATATTAATATTTTCTTGATGGATCAACAAAGTTTCAAGCATAAACATCGTATCGATGAATTATGCGGTGAGAATTGCGGTTCAAGTCAATATATGCTGTTATTGGAAGAATTTTATCGTTCCAGTATTCGATTAGCCGGAAAACCGTTGTTATGGTTGCACGTGTATACGGAAAATGAGCACGAATATGAAAATCAAGTTAAGCGATTAGTAGAAGAGGGTAAAGTTGACTTAAGCGAATGGGTGGATTTTGGCGGCTTAGGGCGATTATCGGCCAATGAATATTTTGGTGCGATATTGTGGTTATTAAATAAAAGTATTGCCGCACCTTATAAATCTGCACTGAAAATTCTTTTATTGGAAGTTTATTCGCAGGAATATCCGAATACGCAACTGATCGCATTAGATTTCAAACGTCGTTTATTACAAGGCGAAGCGGTGGAAGGTTTTGATCCTTATATCGCAATGTTAGATAAAGTGACGGAATATTTGACCGCACTTGGTGACACGCAGCGTTTGGATTTTGTCCGTCGTTGTTTCTATTTAAAAGCCAGTGAAGATATTGTGCATTTTGATCAAAAAAATAATTGGCGTATTTGTTTTTTACAACGTTTAATTAAAGATTGGCAGTGGCCGCAAAAAAAGATCGACGATTTAAATAACCGTCCGTTTTGGAAAATCAAACGGGTGAAAAAAAGTTACGAAATGCTAATGAGTATGCTGATGCTCAGCTATCGGAATTTAGTGAATTTCGGTCGGAAATATCATGTTGATGCCAGTATTATGCCGCAAGATATTTATATTTTGACCCGTAAACTTTATACCGCTTTTGAAGAATTACCGAATAAAATTAATTTATTCAATTTACAAATGTCACATAATTTGTCGGAAAAGCATTTGACTTTTGTGCAAGTGGAAAACAGTAGCGTGCATCAACCGGGTTGGTATTTAATTAATCAGGCTCCGTTTGTCAATGCGTTTTCTAATTTACGTTATGTGAAATATCATCGAAATCTCAGCTATTTAGTAGCATATGCTTATTTTAACGGATTGTTTACGGTAAAGACGCAATTACATATTTCCAGCTCAACAGTGACTTTGGCGGCATTACGGCAATTTTTCACGGATTTACGTTTGTCGTTAGCAAAAGATACACTTCCTGCACAAAATGAAGATTTACAGCGTTCTTATGAAATTCGTCATGTCATGATTGGTGTGAATTTAACCGATGACCCGACTCGACGTTTAGTGGGCGAACCCCGCATGGAACTTCAAGCAAGCGATTTATTTAGCTTCGGTCCGGAACAACAAAGTTTATTGGGCAGTATCGATCTTATTTTTCGTAATTCTTGGAACGAGGTGCATACGCATCATTTTTCCGGTTCGAATGCTATTTTACAGGCACTCAAAATGTTGTCGCACAAAACGTTCAGCAATAGTTTGCAGACCGCTGGCTTGAATATTTTTTGTTACAGCCACCGTTACGGGCTGACCTTGAAGGCGGCTGTCAGCGAATTAGTGCAGAAAATATTGAATCGAAATAATAATGAGCATTCGCCGACCGTTCGCAATTTGCGTGTGGCGGGGAAAACCTGGCAACTTTTTTTTGCCGAGCGGGGCATCAATTTGCAGGAAATCATTGGAGAGCGGTCGAAAAACAGCGAGAATTTGGCGGATAATCGTGGTTTTACTACGACGAATACGGTGAAGGGCATTTCTCAAAAATATCCGACGGTTATTAACAGCTTTGCCAGCGAAGGTTTTATGCAGTTTTTCTTCGAAGACAATAATGATGATACTTTTAATGTCTATATTTTGGACGAAATGAATCATTTAGAGATTTATCGTCATTGCGAAGGCAGTAAAATGGAAAAAGTGAAAGAAATTAATCATATTTATACGGTATCCAGCGTTGATGATGGTGCTTATCGTAAAGTTGCTCATAAATTTAATTATCCGCAATTTTATCAACTTATTAATGAAAACGGTTCAATAAAAGTTGAGTTGTATAGTCAGAAAAGATAACTTATTTAATTTACATTTCAGTGAATCCGTATAAAATAGTCCACACATATTTTTGAATAATAAACAACATAGAGTCATATAAAAAGCGGTATATCTTATGAATGAAAAAATCAAAGTACTATTGATTGATGATCATCCGTTGATGCGTCGCGGTATCAAACAACTAATCGAATTAGAAGATCGTTTCCAAGTGGTAGGGGATGCCGGTAATGGCAATGAAGGTATTACCTTGGCATTAAAAACTTCGCCGGATCTGATCATTTTAGATCTCAATATGAAAGGGCTGTCAGGATTAGATACATTGAAGGCATTACGTAACGAAGATGTGGATGCACGAATTGTAATCTTAACGGTATCGGATGCAAAATCGGATATTTTTGCGTTGGTCGATGCCGGGGCGGACGGTTATTTACTGAAAGATACCGAACCGGACACATTGCTTTCTCAAATTAAGCAAATTGCTCAGGGGGAAGTGATTTTGAGTGATTCCATCAAAGGATTTTTATTGGAACGCCATTCAATGCATAATCCGCTTAATGCGTTGACCGAGCGGGAATTGGGCGTATTACAACTTATTGCGACGGGATTATCCAATAAACAAATTGCCGGTCAATTGTTTATTTCCGAAGAAACCGTTAAAGTGCATATCCGTAACCTGTTACGCAAACTAAATGTACATTCCCGTGTAGCGGCAACGGTGCTGTATTTGGAACATAAAAGCAGTTGAGTAAGTAAAAAGGATAAAATTATAACCGCACTTTATTCATAAAACGATGCAATAAAGTGCGGTTATTTTTTTGAAAATTTTAGCTGAAAAAATGCAGCCAAGCCGCCGAAATCGGCATTGAGATAAAGAGTGCCGGCAGCATATTGGCAACACGGAACATTTGAATATTGCAAATACGTAAGCCGGTAGCGATCATCAATAGTCCGCCCGTTGCGGCAAAATCCGCCCGCATAGCTTCTGTGGCGTAGGGGATGATAAACACGGCACAGTAAGCTAAAATCAATTGCACCAGTGTTTGCGGTATGAAAAGAGTGGATACGGAGAAGCCTAATGTAGTGGCAAAAATAATCGTAGTGAAGAAATCTAAAAAAGATTTAATGATTAGAATGCTGGAATCACCCGTCATCCCTTCATTCATTGCACCAAAAATGCCTGTTCCGCTAAAGGAAAGTAAAATCATTAACGCTACAAATTTTTGCAAAAATTCTTCATGGGAATCTTGGTCGGATGTTGGCGGTACAAATTTTTCCATAACGTTTTTTGTAGCTGCCGCAATTTTGTTAATGCCGTTTTCCAATAAAATAATTTCACCGACAATTGTTCCCAACAAAATCGATAGAATCATTGCTGGCATACTGGCGACTTTTGCCACCATCGTGATTCCCATACCCATGGAACAAAGCCCAAACACAAGAGTAAGATTACTGCGTAATTGCTGTGGTACGCGACCGCCGATTGCCGCACCGATTAACCCGCCGATAATAATTGCGGCGGCATTAATATAAGGACCGATAATTGTCATTTTTGTTACCTTTAAAAAAAGCAGATTTCCCTTTTAGTCTTAACTAAAAGGGAAAGTGCGGTAAGTTTTCAGAAAATTTTAACGGAATAGATTACGCTGAGAAGGTCTGCTGCGTTTGACTTGGCTGATTAAAAGCAAAGCAAGTAAAACTACATAAAATGCAAAGATAAATACCAACCATTGCACCATCGTAAAGCCTAAGAATTGCCAACTAATTTCGGCACAGTTACCGGTCGGATTAAACACTGCCGGTAACCATTTATCCAAGGGTAAGGTTTCCGGGAATTCTGCAAAAAAAGAACATTGTTTCCACGGTGCGGGATTGGTTTGATAATCCAAATGCGTTAATGTGATCGTTAAGCCTTTGATTGCACTGCCCAGACCGATTACTAAGGCAATAAGACGCATAATCAACAAACCGGGCGCAAGACTGCCAAAAATAGCGGCAAACGCAATTCCAAATAATGCCACTCGTTCGTAAATACACATTACGCAAGGCTTTAATCCCATGCCATGCTGAAAATAAAGTGCGGTGGCTTCCAAAGCTAAAGTTGAAATAAGCAACAGAAGCCAGTATTTGCGTTGTAATGAAAGTGTCTTAAAAAAACTCAGCATTATTTGTTATTCCTTCATATTAAACCGCAATCAACAAGCCGACATGTTCTAACCAACGCATTGCCGGCGGTAAGATACATTCTACGGCAAATAACCCGACCACTGATAGTGCAATAGTATAAGGTAAAGCCATATAGACCATTTTACCGTAAGATAGACGAATAAGTGGCGCTAAGGATGAAGTCAACAGGAATAAAAACGCCGCTTGACCGTTTGGAGTTGCCACTGATGGTAGATTTGTACCGGTATTGATAGCCACAGAAATCAATTCGAATTGTTCGTGAGAAATTACACCGGATTCAAAGGCGGTTTTTGCTTCGTTGATATAGACTGTACCGACAAAAACATTGTCGGAAATAGAGGATAAAATCCCGTTAAAAATATAAAATAGTGCAAGTTGTGTGCTTTCGCTGGCGGCTAACACATAGCTAATAATCGGTGCAAATAATTTTTGATCGATAATTACTGCTACGATAGAGAAAAATACCACCAAGAGTGCGGTAAACGGCAACGATTCCTGGAATGACTTACCAAAACTATGCTCATCGGTTACGCCGGTAAGCGATGTGGCAAAGATAATGATCGTTAAGCCGATTAAGCCAACGGAGGCTAAATGGAACGCCAAGCCGAAAATTAACCAAACTACAATAATGGCTTGTGTATAGAGTTTTAAACGCTCTTGTTTGTTAAGTTTTTTCTCTTGAGCCCGGTCGAAAGAGGCGAGTACGGCCCAAACTTTACGCGGTAATTTGGCTCCGTAACCAAATAATCTGAATTTTTCTACGGTGATACAAACAAAAATACCGGCAATCAATGTCGGAATTGTGACCGGCACCATACGTAAGAAAAATTCTTTAAAATTCCATGCCGCTTGTTCGGCAATAATCAGGTTTTGCGGTTCGCCAACCATCGTCATCACACCGCCCAATGCCGTACCTACGCCTGCATGCATCATAAGACTACGTAAGAATGCACGGAACTCTTCCAGAGTTTCTTGATGATTGGTGATTTTATTATCGGTTGTAATATCCGTCGAATCGTCAAAATGATAGCCGGAAGCAACTTTGTGATAGACACCGTAAAATCCCATACATACACTGATAATTACCGCTACAACGGTTAATGCATCTAAAAATGCCGATAAAAATGCGGCACTTAAGCTGAAAGCCAGAGATAAAACTATTTTAGAACGAATACTCAATAGGAGTTTGGTAAAAGCGTAGAGTAGTAATTGTTTAGTAAAATAAATCCCTGCTACCATGAACATCAATAATAAAATCACTTCAAAATTGGCCATGATTTCCGCTTTTACATGTTCAGGATGCGTCATCCCTATCATAACGGCTTCAATGGCAAGTAATCCCCCTGCCGGTAACGGATAACATTTTAATGCCATTGCCAAGGTGAAGATAAATTCTGCCACCAACATCCAACCCGCCCAAAAGGGACTGACAAAGAAAAAAACGATTGGATTAATAATTAAAAAAGCCAGAATGGACAGCTTGTACCAATTCGGACTTTTGCCTAAAAAGTTTTTTAAAAAAGTTTGCATAGTTATGACCCTAATTATAATTTATGTCAATGCGTTTAATTGACATTAATCATTGTAATATAAATAACTTTAAAGGATAATACCATCATAAGGCTTTTTTGAAAAATGTTAATTTGATCACATTTTTTATTTCCTCATTGTATAAAGACTAAACTATGAATAATCAGAAAGATATATTACAAGCCCGTAGTCCGGCAGCTTTGGCAGAAGAATATCTGGTCAAAAGCATTTGGAATCATATTTTCCCTCCCGGTACGGCTTTACCGGCAGAGCGGGATCTCGCTGAAAAAATAGGTGTTACCCGTACCACTTTACGCGAGGTGTTACAGCGTTTGGCGCGCGACGGTTGGTTAACGATTCAACACGGCAAGCCGACCAGAGTAAATGATATTTGGGAAACATCAGGTCTGCATATCATTGAAACCATCATTAATCTTGATGAAGAACAACATGCAAAATTAAGGGCAAATATGCGTGCAACCAGAACCGAATTGGCTACGTTGTATATACCGAAATCGTTTAAATATGCCAAAGAACAGTCATTAGAGATTTTAAACGATCAGGATGCCCTGACGGATGATGTGCAATCCTATGTGGAATATGACTACGATTTGTTTCGTAAATTAGCGAAAGTTTCACCTAATCCGCTCTATACCTTAGCTTTGAATAGTTTTAAAAAGACTTATTTGCAGCTAGGAATGCTATTCTTTTCCGTTCCTCAAGCCCGTCAATTAGCGAAGAAGTTTTATGCTCAGTTAAGAATATTATGTCAAGAAGATAGAATCGATGAAGTCAGCGAATGTCTTATACGATATGGGCGCGAGAGTGCCGATTTAATCGTAATGATTGAAGCGAACATAAAATCACAATAACTGTCAGATTTTTAAGTAAAAAAGTGCGGTGAAATTTTAAAAATTTTTACCGCACTTTGTATTTGCTTTCCTAGTTAAAATTAGTTTTTATCTAAATCCAAATCCGCTTTATATTCAATACGGTTTCTGCCTTTCAGTTCGATGGAAACATCAAGTTCCTGATTACCGCGTTCAAATTTTAGATCAGCATCGTCACGCTCGATTTCAGATTCTTCCACACGGAAACCTTTGCTTTTGGCATGAGCGATAACTTTTTTCGCCAAACCGCGAACATCGTTGCCTTTTAAGCGGTACTCCACTTCCTATTCACCGTTACCTTGACGATCGGATTTGATTAATTGGGCACCGCGTGGTTGATAGATTTCGCTTGGTATGGATTTTGCGAATACGCCGGCAGAGCTTAAACCGATAATGGTTGCTAAAACGGTAGTTTTTAATACATTTTTCATATTAAGATCCTTGTAAAAATATCGAAAATCAACAGCACTTTCACGGGTTACTGATTCACTTTCCGAATAATTAATGTTTTTTGAGCGGGATGGTTGGTTTCAATGGTGGCTTCAAGAAGTATAGTACAGTGATTGGTTTCGCATAATAATTTGAAATCTTCCACCGTACTTTCATTGTTGATCAACACCCGCAGTTCATCATTCACGTTTAATGTTTTTAATGCCTTTTTTACCGTCAAAACCGGTATCGGGCAACGGTATTTTGTGACATTCAATTGATATTGCATAAAATATCGAAATATTAAACGTGTCGACGGTCTGACATAATTTTACCCATTGAGTTTAATTCATTTTCAGATAGATATTGTTTACCTAACTCAAATAATGGTTCTTCAAGGGCAATGTGTATGTCATAACCGGCCACAAACTGATCGATCAGTTTTCGAGAAATATTATCCCGTTCATTTCTTAATAGTTCCTTAAGTTGCACCGATAATTTTTCCCAATTGCTGTGTAACAGTACATGTTGATTTTCTAGTTCATCAATATTTTTTTGTGCTTCAGGATAATGCTTTGATAATGCCGGAAAAAAATCTTTTTCTTCATCATCGTGATGTAACGGAGCCGACACCGTAAAATAAGTAAGAATTTGCTGTACGTCGTTTTTTACCGCCTGATTTACTCCGTTTTTAGCCAAATAATCGGGCAAAATTTGCAATTGTCTGCAAAAACGTTTGGCCTTGCTATGGCAGGCATACAGCATTTCAATAGGCTCTGCCCAACTGGCGAATTGTTGCGGTTCGATATTTAGCATAATTCATCCTTCAAATTTATAGTAACTGTCTAACGGCGGGACTTCTTTGCCGATACGGGCGTAAAATTCCTGCACAAAATCTTCAAAGCCGCCTTGTTCGATAGCTTCGCGAATTTGAGCCATTAAACGTTGGTAATAACGCAAGTTGTGAATCGTATTTAATCTTGCACCCAAAATTTCACCGCACTTATCTAAATGATATAAATAGGCTTTACTGTAGTTTTTGCAAGTATAACAATCACATTCCGGATCGAGCGGGGAAGTATCATTGCGATATTTCGCATTGCGTATTTTCACAATACCGTCGGTGACAAATAAATGGCCGTTGCGGGCATTGCGGGTCGGCATTACGCAGTCGAACATATCAATACCGCGACGCACACCTTCCACCAAATCTTCCGGTTTGCCTACGCCCATTAAATAGCGAGGTTTATCCGCCGGAATATGCGGGGTGATAAATTCTAAAATACGGTGCATTTCTTCTTTCGGCTCGCCCACTGCCAAACCACCTACGGCGTAACCGTCGAAACCGATTTCTTTTAAGCCTTCTACAGAAATTTTCCGCAATTCTTCATAGGTGCCGCCTTGAATAATCCCGAATAACGCGTTTGGGTTTTTCAATTCGTCAAACCGATCACGGCTGCGTTTCGCCCAACGCAACGATAATTCCATTGAGTTTTTTGCATAATCAAATGTGGCGGGATAGGGCGTGCATTCATCGAAAATCATGACAATATCGGAACCCAAATCATATTGAATTTCCATTGACTTTTCCGGTGACAAGAAAATACGCTCTCCGTTAATCGGATTCTGGAATTTCACCCCTTCTTCCGTAATTTTGCGTAATTTCCCCAAACTGAACACTTGGAAACCGCCGGAATCCGTTAAAATTGGTGCGTGCCATTGCATAAAATCGTGTAAATCACCGTGCATTTTCATCACTTCCTGCCCTGGACGAAGCCATAAATGGAAGGTATTGCCGAGTAAAATTTCCGCTCCGGTGGCTTTCACTTCTTCCGGTGTCATTCCTTTTACCGTGCCATAGGTTCCCACCGGCATAAACGCCGGTGTTTGCACGGTAAACTCTCCTTGCGAGCGATTAAAGATTAATTGACCGCGGCGGGCTCTGCCGTTGGTTGTTTTTAATTCAAATTTCATTAGGTTTCCTTTTCAACGAATAAACAGTTCGAAGTTAATAAAAAAAGTAAAATTTTTTAAATATAAAGGTATAAAGTGCGGTCAAAAACTAATTAGTTTTCAAACGGCTCCAATATTTTTCATAAATATCTACGGCATCACCCACATCAGATTGCATTATCGCTTTTTGAATTTCTTCTGCGGATGGGAATAACACTTTATCGTTTGCCACTTCCGGGGATAATAAAGCTTTCATTTCTTCGTTTGGCATTGAGAAACCCATTGTTTCTAAAACGACTTTGGCATTTTCAGGGCGAAGCATAAAATCAATAAATTGATGAGCAGCTTCGATATTTTTTGCCCCTTTCGGAATAGCGTAGTTGTCCATCCATAAAATCGCCCCTTCTTTCGGATAAATAAATTGAATATCCGCATTTTCTTTGTGTGCACGATCCGCCGATCCGTTCCATAACATTCCGATGGAGGCTTCGCCCTGCAAGAATGGCATTTCCGGTGAATCGGAGTTAAAGGCGATAACATTTGGTAATAATGTTTCTAAGCGTTCGTAAGCGGCTTTAATCTCGTTTTCATCGGAGCTATTTGGGGATTTTCCGTTCAATAACAAGGCAATATGGAAAACCTCCCGGGCATCGGCCATTAATAATACTTTATTTTTAAATTCCGGTTTCCATAAATCCGCCCAGCCGGTTACGTTGTCTGGATTAACATCGGCTGCATTGACACCAATTCCCGTTAAGCCATAAACGTAAGGCAGGGAATATTGATTATTCGGATCGTAATCTTGATTTAGCAAACTTTGTGTGATGTTTTTAACGTTCGATAATTTGCCGAGATCAATCTTTTCCAACATTCCTTCTTTAATCATTTTGCCCGTGTAATAGCTGGAAGGGAAAACTAAATCATAACCGCCTTGTACTAATTTCAATTTGGAATACATTTCTTCGTTGCTTTCAAAGGTGGAATAAATCACTTCTACGCCGGTTTCTTTGGTGAATTGATTTAATAAAGTGGATGGAATGTATTCTGTCCAGTTATACACATAAAGTTTTTCAGCGGCCAAAGACAGGCTGCTGAATAAGGTTGTTCCGGCAAGGGTTAAAATTTTTAAAGTACGGAATAATTGTTTTTTCAATGTTGTTCTCCTGAATTTAAGTTAAAGTGCGGTTAAATTTCGCAAAATTATAACAGAATTGAAAATAAATTGACTTATTTTCTGATCTGAGTAGGATTAATTTATTTTAATCAACGGATTATTTTATGTTGAAGTTTGCTTATCAAAAACACCTGAAAACTTATTATTCCGACACAATAAATACTCAATTGGCTCAACCCGAATTAACTCAAGCCGAGAGTGCCGATGTGTGCGTGATTGGTGCGGGATTTACCGGATTATCTACCGCACTTGAATTAGCGGAAAAAGGCAAAAGCGTAATT
Source organism: Cricetibacter osteomyelitidis (assembly GCF_004340985.1). GTDB lineage: Bacteria > Pseudomonadota > Gammaproteobacteria > Enterobacterales > Pasteurellaceae > Cricetibacter > Cricetibacter osteomyelitidis. The sequence goes on along the minus strand of NZ_SLYB01000003.1, from coordinate 23,911 downwards.
GTATTGGAAGGGGCTTGTATTGGCTTTGGAGCGTCGGGACGCAGTGGCGGGCAGGCAATTAACGGTTTTGAAGACGGTATTGACGAATATATTACCGAAATCGGCATGAAAAACACGCGTTATTTGTGGGAAATGTCACTGGAAGCCATTGATATTATTGATGAACGCATTGCAAAGTATGGTATTCAATGCGATTGGAAAAAAGGCTATTTAACGGCGGCATTGAATCATCGAAGAATGAATGATTTGATCTTTTCTGCTCAATCCTGCCGCACTGTTTTTGGTTATCCTAATATGCAGATTTGGGATAAGGCACAGCTCAAGCAACATTTAGGATCAGATATTTATGTTGGCGGATTGTATGACAGTAATTCCGGTCATTTGCACCCGCTGAATTATTGTTTAGGTTTGGCAAAAGCCTGTTTGTCATTGGGCGTACGTATTTATGAAAATTCCCCGGTAGTGGATGTGGCATTACCGTCGGATTCCCAAGTAATTGTGAAAACCGCAAAAAGCACGGTTATCGCAGAAAATTTAGTGTTGGCGACCAATGCCTATGTGGATATTTTGCCGAAAAAAATCCATCAAGGTATTGCCCGTAAAATTTTACCGGTGGAAAGTTTTATTATTGCTACCGAACCTTTGGATCAGGCTACGGCAGATTCAGTGATCAATAACGGTATGTCCGTTTGCGATAATAATCTGTTTTTGGATTATTATCGGTTGAGTGCGGATAATCGGTTATTATTCGGCAGCGACTCCAGTTCCAATAAACATATGATTGAGGTTATGCAACGTAATATGCTGCACGTTTTTCCGCAACTGGAAAATGTCAAAATTGATTATGGTTGGGGAGGGCCTATTGATATGACCATAAATGCTAAACCGCATTTCGGTCAGTTGCAAAAAAATCTTTATTTTGCTCACGGTTATTCGGGACACGGCGTAGCATTAAGCGGATTAGCCGGTCGGATCATCGGCGAAGCGATTTTAGGTGATGATCACCGTTTGCGTGTGTTTGAAGGTCTGAAAATTCCAAGTATCTATGGCGGTCGTCTGGTGAAAAAAATGGCACTGACTATCGGTAAACAATATTATAAAATTTTGGATAAGTTTTTTTAAAAACAACCGTACTTTATTGATTTTGTTGGTTTCCATAAACACAATATATTTGTGTGATTGTGTTAAAACGGGACGAAAACCGATGTTAGGCTGGTAATGAGCTAAGTGCGGTTCGTTTTTGAGAAATTTCAACAAATTAAAAATTTCTTTAATTTCTATTTGACAATGAACGCATTTTTCGGTATTTCTAACGACATTAATTTTTGAAAAGAAACTTTTATGAAAAATAATCGCACTTCAACCACCACCATTATTATGACCATTACCATTAGGTAGTGCGGGTGAGTGCGTTTAGTGAATACACAAAGGCCCGCTAAAAAGCGGGTTTTTTCATAATTACAAATTAAAATTTATTTTACAGGAGAAACACAATGCGAGTTCTTAAATTTGGCGGCACATCATTGGCCAATCCGGAGCGGTTTGTACAGGCAGCCCAACTGATCGAACAGGCACATTTGGAAGAGCAGGCGGGCGGCGTTCTTTCCGCACCGGCAAAAATCACCAATCACTTGGTTGCCCTTTCTGAAAAAGCAACTGCCAACCAACCTACCGATGAAAATTTCAATGACGCAGTCAACATCTTTTACAACATCATCAACGGCTTACACGAAAAAAATAATCAATTTGACCTAGCAGGTACCAAAGCTATTATTGATGCGGAATTTGCTCAAATTGCCGGTTTATTAGATGAAATGCGTAAAACCGGCGTATGTCCAGATGCAGTAAAAGCCACTATCGACTCTCGCGGCGAAAAACTTTCCATCGCAATGATGAAAGCCTGGTTTGAAGCCAACGGCTATGCGGTAACGGTGATTAATCCGGTAGAAAAATTATTGGCTCACGGCAGTTATTTAGAATCTTCTGTGGATATCGACGAATCCACCAAACGTGTGGATACGAGTTCCATTCCAAAACAAAATGTCGTATTAATGCCGGGCTTTACTGCGGGTAATGAAAAAGGCGAATTAGTGCTGTTAGGTCGTAACGGTTCCGACTATTCTGCCGCGTGCCTGGCAGCTTGTTTAGGTGCAAGTATGTGTGAAATTTGGACTGATGTGGACGGTGTTTACACTTGCGATCCGCGTTTAGTGCCGGATGCCCGTTTATTGCCAAGCCTGTCTTATCGCGAAGCCATGGAATTGTCTTATTTCGGTGCAAAAGTGATCCACCCGCGTACTATCGGTCCGTTAGTGCAAACCAATATTCCGTGCTTAATCAAAAATACCGGCAATCCGAGCGGAGCAGGGACAATTATCAATGCGGATGTGAAATCCGACGGCTTGCAAGTGAAAGGCATTACTAACTTGGATAATGTGGTAATGTTTAACGTATCCGGTCCGGGTATGCAAGGAATGGTGGGAATGGCGGCTCGCGTGTTTTCAACAATGTCAAAAGCCGGTGTTTCAGTGATTTTAATCACCCAATCCTCTTCAGAATACAGTATCAGTTTCTGTGTGCCGACGAAATTCTATAAAGGGGCGTTAGAGGCCTTAAACCAAGAATTTGCGAAAGAATTAGCGGAAAAAGAGCTTGAACCTATTGATGTTATCAAAGATCTTTCCATCATTTCCGTGGTGGGTGATGGAATGAAAACGGCCAAAGGTATTGCAGCCCGCTTCTTCTCTGCTTTAGCACACGCTAATATCAGCATTGTAGCTATTGCACAAGGTTCCAGCGAACGTTCTATTTCAGCGGTCGTGCCATTGAACAAAGCCATTGAAGCGGTAAAATCTACCCATCAAGCCTTATTTAATAACAAAAAAGTGGTCGATATTTTCTTAGTCGGCGTAGGCGGTGTCGGGGGGGAGTTGATTGAACAGGTCAAACGCCAAAAAAATTATCTTGCTCAAAAAGATATTGAAATCCGCGTTTGTGCTTTGGCAAATTCCAACAAAATGTTATTGAACGAAAATGGGTTGAATTTGGAAAACTGGCAGTCTGATTTAGACAATGCCACACAGCCATCTGATTTTGATGTATTATTGTCCTTTATTAAATTGCATCACGTAGTCAATCCGGTCTTTGTGGATTGCACATCTGCAGATTCTGTTGCCGGCTTATATGCTCGCGCCTTAAAAGAAGGTTTTCATGTTGTCACACCGAATAAAAAAGCCAACACTCGTGAATTGGCATATTACAAAGAATTGCGTGAAAATGCCCGTCACACCCAACGTAAATTTTTATACGACACCAACGTGGGGGCAGGTTTACCTGTTATCGAAAATCTGCAAAATCTATTAGCTGCCGGTGATGAATTGGAAAGTTTTAACGGTATTTTATCCGGTTCACTTTCCTTTATTTTCGGTAAACTGGAAGAAGGATTTTCTCTGTCGGAAGCTACCGCACTTGCCCGTGAAAAAGGCTTTACCGAACCGGATCCGCGTGATGATCTTTCTGGTCAGGATGTAGCCCGTAAGTTATTGATTTTAGCCCGTGAAAGCGGTTTGAATTTAGAATTAAAAGATGTTGTGATCGAAGGTGTGTTGCCGAAAGGTTTCTCCGAAGGAAAATCGGCTAATGAATTTATGGCAATGCTACCGCAATTAGATGCTGAATTTAAAACCCGTGTGGAAAAAGCCAAAGCAGAAGGTAAGGTGCTGCGTTATGTTGGTCAAATCAACGACGGTCAGTGCAAAGTGTCCATTATGGAAGTGGACGGTGATCATCCGCTACACAAAGTGAAAAACGGTGAAAATGCTCTGGCATTCTATACTCGCTATTATCAGCCGATTCCGTTATTATTACGTGGTTACGGTGCAGGTAATGCGGTGACTGCCGCAGGGATCTTTGCCGATATTTTAAGAACACTACAAAACGGGGGCTCCAATTAATGTTACGCATTTACGCACCGGCATCCAGTGCCAATATCAGCGTGGGTTTTGATACCTTAGGTGCGGCGATTTCGCCGATTGACGGTTCATTGCTCGGCGATGTGGTGCAAATTGATGAAATTGCCAGCGGTTTTAAATTGGAAAGTGCGGGTTATTTTGTCCGAAAATTACCAAAAGAACCACAAAAAAACATTGTTTATCAAGCCTATGTGCTATTTAGTGAGCGTTTAAAATTGGCCGGCGGTCGCATCAAAGGCTTACGTTTAATCTTGGAAAAAAATATGCCTATCGGGTCAGGTTTAGGTTCAAGTGCTTGTTCTATTGTGGCAGCCTTGGTAGCATTAAATAAATTCCATAATGAACCGTTTTCTAAAATGGAATTATTGGAAATGATGGGCGAATTGGAAGGGCGAATTTCCGGTTCAATCCACTATGACAACGTAGCACCTTGCTATTTGGGCGGTGTGCAGTTAATGGTGCAGTCTTTGGGCAATATCAGCCAGACATTGCCGTTTTTTGATGAATGGTATTGGGTGTTGGCTTATCCGGGCATTGAAGTGTCCACGGCGGAAGCCCGTGCGATTTTGCCGAAGCAATATACCCGTCAGGATGTTATCGCACACGGTCGTCATTTAGGCAGCTTTGTACACGCCTGTCATACTCATCAAGACGCACTGGCAGCATTGATGATGAAAGATGTGATCGCCGAACCTTATCGTGAATCGCTATTGCCGAATTTTGCCGAAGTGAAACAGGCTGCCCGTGATTTAGGGGCATTGGTTTCTGGTATTTCCGGTTCAGGTCCGACGATGTTCAGCATCGCACCGGATTTAGCCACAGCGATTAAATTAGCCAATTATTTAGAAAACCATTATTTGCAAAACAACGAAGGTTTCGTGCATATTTGCAAAGTTGATAATAAAGGGGCGAGAGAGCTTGCTTAATTTTATAGGGCGGATATAAAATATCCGCCAATAATTTTATAACGGAAATCAAAATGAATTTATACAACATCAAACACCCGGAAGAACAAGTAAGTTTTGCACAAGCTGTACGTCAAGGCTTAGGCAAAGACCAAGGTTTATTTTTTCCCAAAGTGATCCCAACTTTAAATAACATCGATGAATTATTGGCATTGCCTTTGGTAGATCGCAGCCAAAAAATTTTAGGGGCGTTAATCGGTGAAGAAATCCCGACTTATCAATTAAGCGAAATGGTGAAAAATGCTTTCACATTCCCGGCACCGGTCGCAAAAGTAGAAGACAATATCTATGCGTTAGAGTTATTCCACGGCCCGACACTGGCATTTAAAGATTTCGGTGGTCGTTTTATGGCACAAGCTTTAGCCACTGTACGCGGCGACGGCAAAATCACTATTTTGACTGCTACATCAGGGGACACCGGTGCGGCAGTAGCTCACGCATTTTACGGCTTAGAAAATATCGATGTGGTGATTTTATACCCGAAAGGCAAAATCAGTCCGTTACAAGAAAAATTATTCTGTACGTTGGGCGGCAATATTCGTACCGTGGCAATCAATGGCGATTTTGATGCCTGCCAAGCCTTAGTCAAACAGGCTTTTGATGATGCAAAATTGCGTGAAGCTATCGGTTTGAACTCGGCAAACTCCATTAATATCAGCCGTTTATTGGCTCAAGTGTGCTACTATTTTGAAGCGGCTGCACAGCTTTCTAAAGAACAACGTGAAAATCTAGTGGTTTCCGTGCCGAGCGGTAATTTTGGTAATTTAACGGCAGGATTGATCGCCAAAACTTTAGGTTTGCCGATTAAACGCTTTATTGCATCAACCAATACTAACGACACTGTGCCGCGTTATTTAACCAGCGGCAAATGGGAACCGAATGCGACGGTAGCAACCTTATCCAACGCGATGGATGTGAGCCGTCCGAACAATTGGCCGCGCGTGGAAGAATTATTTAAACGCAACGGCTGGTCGTTAAGCGATTTGCATTCCGCAGCAATTTCAGATGCACAAACAGAACAAACCTTGCGTGAAATGTATGGTAAAGGTTATTTATGTGAACCGCACGGTGCTATTGCATACGAAGTATTAAAAGGCGATTTGCAACCGAACGAAACCGGCTTGTTCTTGTGCACCGCACATCCGGCGAAATTCAAAGAATCCGTGGAACGCATTTTAGATCTTGAATTGCCATTACCGGAAACATTGGATAAACATAACAAATTACCGTTGTTATCTGATGAAATGGACAATGATTTTGCGAAATTAAGCACTTATTTATTAGCGAAATAAGAACCAAGTGCGGTAGAAAATGTTAAAATTTTCACCGCACTTTTCATTTCGTTTAAAGAAGGAAACCATGGATTTACATAACATTCGAGAGGAATACACCAAACGGGCATTATCCATTAAACAATGTGATGATAATCCGATTAAACAATTTGAGCTGTGGCAAAAAGAAGCCATTCAAGCCAAGGTCAACGAACCAACCGCAATGAATATCGCCACCGTAGGGGCAAACGGGCGACCGAGTGCCAGAATGGTGTTATTGAAAGAAGTTAGTACGCAAGGTTTTGTTTTTTTTACCAATTACGATAGCCACAAAGGACAGGAACTTGCGGCAAACCCTTTCGCCAATCTCACTTTTTTCTGGGCGGAATTACAACGCCAAGTGCGTATTGAAGGACGAGTGGAGAAAATCAGCGAGCAGGATTCTGATGAATATTTTTCATCTCGACCGTACACCAGCCGCATTGGAGCCTGGGCAAGCCAGCAAAGCCAAGTATTAGAAAATTATTCATCGCTATTGCTAAGTGCTGCCAAAATCACCCTGACTTATCCGGTAAACGTACCACGTCCGGCACATTGGGGCGGTTATATCGTTATTCCCGATATGATCGAATTCTGGCAGGGTCGCCCGAGCCGTCTGCATGATCGTATCCGTTACCGATTGGAGAACGGTGAATGGATTAAAGAGCGGCTGTATCCGTAAATTATCATACTAAGCTCATCAAGTGCGGTGGAAAATCTGAAAATTTCCACCGCACTTTTTTATAAACAGTTTGGGGATGGAATAAAAAGGATTCTATTTATATTCTAAGTTTTTAAATGGCGTTTTTTTATGTCTGACTTGCCGCCAAATATCAGCACACATGATTCTTTTAGCATTTTATTGGATACCTGCTTTAAATTAACGGAGCATTTTCCTCAAGCCGGTTATGCGAAAAAGCCGATTGCTCGCTGTTACAGGCGTTGTCGGATACAGGGGTTAATCAGTGATAACACAGGGATAGCCCTAGTCGCTATCCCTGCTATAAATTAAGACATTCGTCCGTTTTCAATTTCAATCACTTGATCACAAATTGCCATGGTGGATGCTCGGTGGCTAACTAATACCATCAATTTATCTTGTTTTTCTTGAATGAGCGATTGCAAAATGATGGCTTCGTTTAAGCTGTCTAAATTGCTGGTCGGTTCGTCCAATAAAATAATCGGTGCATCGTGCAAAAATGCACGGGCAATGCCGATGCGTTGTTTTTCCCCGTCGGACAGATTGCTGCCTAATTCGTTGATTTTAGTGTCATAACCTTCCGGTAAGCTCATAATAAACTCGTGAATAGATGCTTTTTGTGCGGCTTCAATCACTTGTTCACGGCTTGCCGAACGGTTTGCCATCGCAATATTTTCATAAATGGTTTCATTGAAAATATACGTTTGTTGAGTAACGTATGCCATATTATCACGCAAGCTGGCTGTGTTAATTTCCGATAACGGATATTGATTAATCTGAATTTGTCCTTGTTGCGGATCAAAAAATCGCATCATCAATTTTAATAATGTGCTTTTACCGCTGCCGCTACGACCGTGAATACCCAAAATCTGTCCTTTATGTAACGTAAGATTCAGATCCTGTAAAATCAGTTCATTGTCATAAGAAAAATGAAGATTTTGCACGTTAATTTGTTCGACATAAGCTAAATTCCGTTTGTTTTTCACATCGGACAGTGTCGGTTCTTCACTTAATAGGGTTAATACTCGTTCACCGCTGGCAAGTGTTTGCAACAGATTATTGGAAAGATTGCTGAGGGCAATTACCGGTCCATAACTGGACATTAATAAAATCATTGCGGTTAATAAACCGGCAAAATTGATGCTTTCTTGTTGGTATAAAAATAATCCTACCAATAAAATCAAAATATTAAAGGCAGACACGGCAATTTCCGTGTAGCTACGTACTTTGCCTTCTTGAGCTTTGATTTTCAAGAACGCTTGATCGATTGCCTGACTGCGACGATTGATTTCCACCAAACGTTGCTGTTGATTATCGAACAGTTGTACTTCTTTCATACCGCGAATAGAGTCTAAGAAATAATCGTTCATTTCGCCGACCAATTCTCGATATTTTCTGCCGTCTTCACGTGCAGATTGAGTGGTGATAATCGGCAAAATTACGCCGATGGTGAGATAGGCAGCTAGCGCAACCCAGACAAACCATAAAGAAATATGTGCAAAGACCAATAATAGAATGACCGATGTCACAAAAGCGATAGCAATCGGTGCAATGGTGTGGGCATAGAATACTTCCAATAATTCAATATCGTTTGTAACTAAAGAGAGAAGTTGACCGGATTGTTTGTTTTGCAGTTTGACGAAGGCCAATTTACGCAATGCACTAAAAACTTTATTTCGCAATAATGCTAATAATTTGAAAGCGATGTAGTGACCGGACATCTGTTCCAGATAACGTAGAATGCCACGCAGCACGGCGAATACAATAAGTGCGGTGAGAATTTGGGAAAAACTGAAATGAACTTGAAAATCAAGTAAATTCAATAATCCCAATGCACCGAATACCATAATAAAAATTGCGGTCAGAAAACCCAGTGTACCCATTGTAATGGTGAATGCCATAATATGAGCGAGCGGTGTGATGAGTTTAAGCAAATGCCACATAATAACAAAACCGTTCTTACGCATATTGCACCTCCTTGTGATCAGATATAGCACGCAGCATTTCTAAATTTTTTTGTTGTCGGAACATTTCGGCGTAAATACTGTTTTCGGTCATTAATTCGCCATGTTTGCCTTGTTCCGCTAATTGTCCGTTTTGCAATACATAAATTTGATCGGCATTGATCGCATTAGCCAAGCGGTGAGAAATCATAATAATGGTTTTTTCTGTTTTGAGTTGTTGAATAAATTGCAAAATAATCTCTTCACTTTCCACATCAATGTTGCTGGTGGCTTCATCGAAAATATAAACATCACTGTCTTGTAATAAAGCACGGGCAAGGGCTAAACGTTGGATTTGTCCGCCGGATAAATTTGTTCCGCGGCTGAGCAACGGCATATCTAATCCGCCGTTTTCTCGGATAAATTGTGCCAGGTTTACTTGTTCCAAGGCTTGATACATCTGATTATCGTCCGCATATTGTTGAGCCATTTGCAGGTTTTCTCGCACGCTTCCTTTGAAAATATAGCTGCTGTGGCTGACAAGGGAAATATGTTTATACAGCGAAGTGCGGTCTAAATCCCGGCTATTTTGTTGATTAAACCAAATATCGCCCCATTGTGCCCGATAAAATCCCATTAGCAACGAAACCAATGTCGATTTGCCGCAGCCGCTTTTCCCTACAAAGACGGTGAGTTGCTTCGGTTGAATAGTTAGGCTTAAACCGTTAATGGCTGTTTTTTCAGGGTTATAGGAAAAGTGCAGGTTTTCTATGCGAATAGCTACTTCATTTTTTTCTTCAAATTTGACCGCACTTTCGTTACGTTCCACCGGCAGATCCAGTAGGGTGAAAATCTTATCGGAAGCTGCTTTACCATTCATTGCTACATGGAAAAAAGAGCCGAGTAAACGCAGCGGAATAAAAAATTCCGATGCCAATAAAATAAAGACGATTACCGCAAAAACAGATAAATTTCCGTCTTGAAACTCTAATAATGCTGTCAGAATACCGACGGCAGCACCGCCGTAAGCCAGCAAATCCATAATAGATACGGAATTTAACTGCATAGTCAGCACTTTCATGGTAATCGTACGGAAATTTTCCGCTTCAATATCCATTTGTTTGCTTTTATATTCGTCGTCTTGGTAGATTTTTAATGTGACCAGACCTTGTAAGTTATCCAGAAAACTGCTGCCTAATCCCACATAAATCGCCCAATATTTTGCTAATAAGCGTTTGGCAATTTTATTAACGGCAATAATGGAAAGCGGAATCAAAGGCACACAAATGAGTAAAATCAACGCAGTGGGGGCATTTAAAAAAACGAGAACAATAAATAATGTGAGCGGAGCAAGTAGGCTATAAAATAGTTGCGGTAAATAACGGCCAAAATAAATTTCCAGTTGTTCCACTCCTTCGGAAGCTACTTGAATGATGGACGAAGTCGATTGTTGGTTTACTTGATTAAGCGGCATGTATGCCAGTTTTTGATAAATTAAAGTGCGAAGTTGATGTTTTACTTTTACACTGGCCAAATAAGAGGCTTGCACGGCTTTTTTACCGGCGAAAGAGCGTAATGCCAGTGCAACAATTAAACCGAGGGTGGAAAAAATAATGAGTGTGACGGTTAAATTATGTTGCCAGGCTTTTTGTAAAATTAAGCCGAAAATGACCGCACTTATAATTCCGCCCAGTAATGCCAACCAGTTCCATAATACATTGATCAAAATCCATTTTTTACTTTCAGGCACGGTATTAATGAGCCGTTTGTCTATCATCATTTGATTAATTCCTTTACAAATTTTTAAATAAAAATGGTTATCATTATATGAAATTTTATGTAAATTTAAAACAGAAAATAAAAAGGACTAAGTTTTTGCTTAAAACTTAGTCCTTAAATATAGGTATTTGAATAAATTATGAATAATACATCTCAAACTCAACCGGGTGCGGAGTCATATTCAAACGTTCTACTTCTTTACGTTTGAGGCCGATATAAGCATCCACGAAGTCTTTGCTGAATACGCTGCCTTGGGTTAAGAATTGGTAGTCGTTTTCCAAGGCGTTTAACGCTTCTTCCAAAGAACTTGCTACTGCCGGAATATCTTTTAATTCCTCCGGCGGTAAGTCGTAAAGGTTTTTATCCATAGCATCGCCCGGATGGATTTTATTGATAATACCGTCCAAGCCTGCCATTAATAGGGCGGAGAAAGCTAAATACGGGTTTGCCAATGGATCCGGGAAACGGGCTTCCACGCGAGTTGCTTTTGGTGAAGTCACTGCCGGAATACGGATTGAGGCGGAGCGGTTGCTGGCGGAATATGCTAACAACACGGGTGCTTCAAAGCCCGGTACCAAACGTTTATAAGAATTGGTGGACGGATTGGTAAACGCATTTAATGCTTTCGCGTGTTTGATGATACCACCGATGTAATACAATGCGGTTTCGGAAAGCCCTGCGTATTTATCGCCCATAAATACGTTTTTACCCTCTTTACTTAATGACATATTGCAGTGCATACCGGAACCGTTATCGCCGACGATTGGTTTAGGCATAAAACAGGCGGTTTTACCGTGTTCGTAAGCCACATTTTGTACTACATATTTGTAAATTTGGGTTTCGTCTGCTTTTAATGTTAACGTATTGAATTTAGTTGCAATTTCGTTTTGACCGGCTGTTGCCACTTCGTGATGGTGTGCTTCAATGACTAAGCCCATTTCTTCCAGAATCAAGCACATTTCAGAACGGATATCATGAGCGGTATCATTTGGTGCAACGGCACAGTAGCCGCCTTTTTTCAACGGGCGATAGCCGTTGTTGCCGTCTTCATAGCGTTTATTGGTATTCCAAGCCGCTTCAATATCGTCAACTTCATAGCTGTTACCGTTCATACCCACGCCGAAACGCACATCGTCAAATAAGAAAAATTCTGGTTCCGGACCCACTAATACGCTGTCTGCAATACCGGTGGATTTTAAATAGTTTTCCGCACGAATGGCAATAGAGCGGGGGTCGCGATCATAAAGCTGCATTGTGCTTGGTTCATAAATACTACAACGGATTGAAAGGGTAGGGATTTGAGCGAAAGGATCAACGACTGCGGTTTCGGCGATCGGCATTAACAGCATATCCGCTTTATTAATGCTTTTCCAACCTTCCACACTGGAACCATCAAACATTTTACCGTCTTCAAATAAGTCTTCATCAACCAAACTTACCGGAATGGAAACGCCGTGTTCTTTGCCTTTCATGTCAGTAAAGCGAAGTAAAACAAATTTAATCTCGTTTTCTTCAATTAATCTAAATACATCATCAATTGCCGCAGCATTTGTCATAGAAACATCCTTTAAAATTAAAAAAACAAATTTACAAGTCCGACATTCTATACTATTTTTAATCATTGTTTAATAAGATTTGCATGGAAAATGAAAAAAATCACTCAACCGCAATCCTACGGTAAATCTGTTTTCTATATGATTATCGCGTATGCCAGCATTGCATTAATGGGCGTATTTGTAAAATATGCGTCATCCACGTTGCCGCCCAATGAAGTGTTGTTTGCCCGCTTTTTTGTAGGGTTTCTATTTATTTTGCCGATGATCAAAAAAGATGCCCGTTTTAGTTTTAAAATTCGCGATAAACGCTATTCCGCCATGCGCGACGGTTTCGGTTTACTCGGTATGATTTGTATGTTTTACAGTTTGCAATACTTACCGGTTTCGCTGTCCGTATTGTTGATGAATACATCCGCATTATTTGTACCGTTGTTTGCCTTTTTGCTCTTCCGTAATAAAATTTCCCTGTTAGCGGTATGCTGTACGTTGATGGGATTTGTGGGAGTTGCTATTACATTAAGCGATATCACTCAAGATATTTCCTTGTATTATTTATTACTCGGTTTATTTGGTGCGATCTTTTCTGCATTGGCGTTTATTGCTTTACAAAAACTTAATCAGACCCATTCTCCATTAGAAATTATTTTCTATTTCTATTTTGTCAGTTTATTGATTATCCCTATGATCTTTGCTTATGAATGGATGATACCGAATTTAACGGAATTTTATTATTTAGTATTGGTAGGTATCACCGGATTGATTTTCCAAATTTTCTTAACCAAAGCGTTTCGCTTTCAAAATGTGGCGATGGTTAGCCCGTTTATTTTTACCGGCGTTATCTTTTCCAGCTTGTGCGATTGGTTGGTGTGGCGGAACTCGCCGACGGTGAATTTCTGGATTGGTGCCGTGATAATTATCACTTCCATCAGTTTATTAGGACGCCTGAAACGTAAGTAGAAAAATCAAGTAGAAACATAAAGTGCGGTGGTTTTTTCAAAAATTTTTATATTACCGCAGATTAATTCATAGCCGAGAAGAGGAAAACGTTGTATAATTGCCCGCTTTTAAAAACATGGTGGATTAAATTCGTTTTCGCGCTGTGCGAGCGATTCGCCGTTCTGTCCTAAAACGAATTTAATTCACTATATATTCTTTATCTTTAGTAACTCAAGACATATCAAATGAAAAACGAATTAGATATCAATAAATTGCGTAATATCGCAATTATCGCTCACGTTGACCACGGTAAAACCACCTTGGTGGACAAATTATTGCAACAATCCGGTACATTAGAAGCCGCTCGCGGAGAATCAGACGAGCGTGTAATGGATTCCAATGACTTGGAAAAAGAACGTGGCATTACTATTTTAGCGAAAAACACTGCAATTAACTGGAACGATTATCGTATTAATATCGTAGATACCCCAGGACACGCGGACTTTGGCGGCGAAGTAGAGCGTGTGCTTTCCATGGTAGACTGCGTATTGCTGATCGTGGATGCGTTCGACGGCCCGATGCCGCAAACCCGCTTTGTAACGCAAAAAGCCTTTGCTCACGGTTTGAAACCAATTGTCGTGATCAACAAAGTTGACCGTCTGGGAGCACGTCCGGATTGGGTAGTGGATCAAGTGTTTGATTTATTCGATAACCTTGGTGCAACAGACGAACAACTTGATTTCCCTATTGTGTATGCTTCCGCATTAAACGGCGTGGCAGGTTTGGAACATGAAGATTTAGCAGCGGATATGACTCCGTTATTCGAAGCCATTGTGAAATATGTTGAGCCGCCGAAAGTAGAATTAGATGCACCGTTCCAAATGCAAATTTCTCAACTTGACTATAATAACTATGTGGGCGTTATTGGTATCGGGCGTATCAAACGCGGTTCTGTTAAACCGAATCAACAAGTGACGATTATCGACAGCGAAGGCAAAACCCGCAACGGTAAAGTGGGTCAAGTGTTGGGGCATTTAGGTTTGGAACGTTTTGAAGAAGATGTTGCTAACGCAGGCGATATTATTGCTATTACCGGTTTGGGTGAATTGAATATTTCCGATACCATTTGTGATGTAAACAATGTGGAAGCGTTACCTGCGTTAAGCGTGGACGAACCGACCGTAACCATGTTCTTCTGTGTGAACACGTCTCCGTTCTGTGGTAAAGAGGGTAAATATGTCACGTCTCGTCAAATTTTAGAACGTTTGAACAAAGAATTAGTACACAATGTGGCATTACGCGTAGAAGAAACCGTGAATCCGGACGAATTTAAAGTCTCCGGTCGTGGCGAATTGCACTTATCCGTATTAATCGAAAATATGCGCCGTGAAGGTTATGAATTGGCGGTATCCCGTCCGAAAGTAATCTTCAAAGAACAAGACGGCCATAAACAGGAGCCGTTCGAGCAAGTAACTGTCGATATCGAAGAGCAACATCAAGGTGCGGTCATGGAAGCTTTGGGTTATCGTAAAGGCGAAGTACGCGACATGATTCCGGACGGCAAAGGTCGTACCCGTTTGGAATATGTAATCCCAAGTCGCGGCTTAATCGGCTTCCGTAACGAATTTATGACCATGACTTCCGGTACGGGTTTGTTATATTCCAGTTTCAGCCATTATGATGATGTAAAACCGGGCGAAATCGGTCAACGCAAAAACGGTGTGTTAATCTCTAATGCAACGGGTAAAGCTCTGGCTTATGCACTTTGGGGTTTGCAAGAACGCGGTAAATTAATGATTGATCACGGTACGGATGTGTATGAAGGTCAAATCATTGGTATTCACAGCCGTTCAAACGATTTAACCGTAAACTGTTTGCAGGGTAAAAAATTAACCAATATGCGCGCTTCAGGTAAAGATGATGCGATTCAATTAACTACTCCGTTAAGATTCAGCTTGGAACAAGCCTTAGAATTTATTGATGATGATGAGTTAGTGGAAGTTACTCCGACTTCTGTGCGTATTCGTAAAAAATTATTGACTGAAATGGAACGTAAACGTGCAAATCGTACGACGACCAGTACCAGTACGCAATAAAATTTAATCAAAATTAACCGCACTTTATTTGATAGCAGAAAAGTGCGGTTATTTTTTTGTGATTTAGATCACATTTCCAAATAAAAGCTATTCCTATTTTGTAAATTAATATCAATTTCTTTTCTTGATTGTGATAGACTTCCCCCCGAATTTATTTAATAAATTTTATTTAATAAAATAATTCTAACTAAAATTAAATAAGGAGCTCAAAATGAGTATTGCTATTATTATTGCAACTCACGGCGTAGCAGCAGAGCAGTTACTGAAAACAACGGAAATGTTGATTGGCGAACAAGAAAACGTTGCTTTTATTGATTTCGTGCCCGGTGAAAATGCTGAAACAATCATGCAAAAGTATCAAGCAAAATTAGCAGGTGAGCTGGCTCACTGCGATGAAGTGCTATTTTTGGTAGATACTTGGGGCGGTAGTCCGTTTAATGCAGCAAGTCGCGTAGCAGACGGTAAAGACAATATGGATATTGTGACCGGCGTGAACGTACCTATGTTGGTGGAAACCTTTATGGGACGTGATGACGGTCCGAGTCTGTCCGAATTAGTGGAAATTGCATTGGAAAGCGGCCGTATCGGTGTGCGTGCGTTAAAATCCCAAGAAGCGGAAAAAGAAGAAACGTCTGTTACTCAACAAGCCGTACCACAACCGGCAACACAGCCGCAAATTGTGGATAACGGTAAACGTATGACCTTCGGTCTGGTCCGCATTGATGACCGTTTAATTCATGGTCAAGTCGCAACTCGTTGGACAAAAGAAAGCAAAGTCAGTCGTATTATCGTGGTGAACGATGATGTGGCAAAAGATTCCGTGCGTTCTACAATGTTAAAAAGCGTAGCACCTCCGGGTGTGACCGCTCACGTGGTTGATGTGGAAAAAATGATCCGTGTCTATAACAACCCGGAATACGGAGATGATCGTGTTATGCTATTATTCACCAACCCTAGTGATATCGTGCGTTTACTTGATGCAGGCGTGCCAATGACGTCTGTGAATATCGGTGGTATTGCTTATAAAGATGGTAAAAAGATGATCACCAGTGCAGTATCGGTTGATGAGAAGGATATTGAAGCCTTCAAGAAAATTGATGCACAAGGCATTGAATTGGATGTGCGCAAAGTCTCTAACGATAACCGTCAATATATGATGGATCTATTAAAGAAAAACAACTTAATCTAAGGAAATAACAATGGAAATTTCAGCAATTCAAATTGTTTTCGTGTTCCTCGTTGCCTGTATTTCAGGTATGGGATCAATTCTTGATGAATGGCAAACCCACCGTCCGCTTATTGCCTGTACGCTTATCGGCTTGGTATTGGGCGATATTAAAACGGGGATTATCATTGGCGGTACGCTTGAATTAATGGCGCTCGGCTGGATGAACATCGGTGCGGCGATTGCGCCGGATGCCGCTTTGGCTTCAATTATCTCCACTATTTTGGTTATTGTGGGCCGTCAGGATATTTCTACCGGTATTGCCGTAGCGATTCCGCTTGCCGCTGCAGGACAGGTGTTGACCTATGTAGTGCGTGCGATTACCGTCGGTTTCCAACACGCGGCGGATAAATCCGTTCAAGACGGTAATTTAAGCCGTTTGGATTGGCTTCATTGTTCGGCATTATTATTGCAAGCAATGCGTATTGCGATCCCGGCATTAATCGTTGCATTAACAGCAGGTACCGATGCCGTACAAACGATGTTAGATGCCATTCCTGCAGTAGTCACAACGGGGCTGAAAATTGCCGGTGGCTTTATCGCTATCGTGGGTTATGCGATGGTTATCAATATGATGCGCGCAGGCCATTTAATGCCATTCTTCTATGCGGGCTTTGTTATCGCCGGTTTTACCGATTTCAACTTAGTGGCATTAGGCGTGTTAGGGGCAATTATGGCTATCCTTTATATCCAATTACACCCTAAATACAACAAAAGCCAACAAGTAGTGCAAGTTGCAGCAGCAGATAACAATGGCTTGGATAACCGTTTAGATTAATAGGGATTGAATTATGACAACTGAAAATTCACAAACAGTAAGAAAAGTAACGCAAAGTGATTTAAATGCGGTAGTGCTCCGTTCCAATTTATTCCAAGGTTCGTGGAACTTTGAGCGTATGCAGGCTTTAGGCTTTGCCTATGCAATGGCGCCGGTAATCAAACGTTTATATCCGGATCCAAATTCCGAAGAGCGTAAAAACGCCGTAAAACGCCACCTTGAATTTTTTAACACCCAACCTTTCGTTGCCGCGCCGGTATTGGGCGTAACTATCGCAATGGAAGAAGAACGTGCTAATGGTAAAGAAATTGATGACGCGGCGATCAATGGGATCAAAGTCGGTCTTATGGGGCCGCTTGCCGGCGTGGGTGATCCAATTTATTGGGGAACCGCGCGTCCTATTTTTGCGGCATTAGGGGCGACTTTAGCGCTTAACGGCGATATTTTAGGCCCGATTCTATTCTTCCTATTATTCAACTTAGTGCGCTTGGCGACTCGTTACTACGGCGTAACCTATGGCTATAAAAAAGGGTTGGATGTCGTGGGCGATATGAGCGGCGGTTTGTTGCAAAAACTCACGGAAGGGGCTTCTATCCTAGGTCTGTTTATTATCGGTGCCTTGGTACAAAAATGGACCAGCATTAACGTGCCATTGGTGGTGTCCGAAATCCAAAAGCAAGACGGTACCTTGGAAGTCACTACTGTGCAAAGCATTTTAGATAGCTTAATGCCCGGTTTATTGCCGCTATTAGTCACCTTTGGCTGTATGTGGTTACTACGCAATCGTGTAAATGCTTTATGGATTATCGTCGGCTTCTTTGCTATCGGTATTTTCGGTGCTTGGACGGGTATCTTAGCTTAATTACATGTAATTATTCTCTCTCCCGAAAGGGAGAGAATTTTTTGTTTTCTTAATATGACAAATCTTTTAATTCTCATCGGCATTATTTTCTTTTTTATTTTTGCTTTTTACGATCAATTCGGTATGGATCATTTGTATGGTAAAACGTTGCTTAAAGTGCGGTTAAAAAAGCGGGCGAAAATTGATGCCGTCATCTTCATCGGATTAATCGGCATTATTATTTACCAAAGTGCGGTCAGTATTGAAAAAGTTTCTTTATATTTATTGGTTGCAATTATTATTTTGGCAGTGTATGCGGCATTTATCCGTTTTCCGGCATTACTTCTCAAAAATAACGGCTTTTTTTATGGCAATTTGTTTGTCCATTATAATAAAATTCATGCAATTAATTTGACCGAAGACAAGATCTTAGTGATTGATTTAAATACTGGAAAACGTTTATTGATTCAGCCGGAAAGTGCGGGTGATTTGATACAAATTTTTGATATACTGACACAACTTGGCGTGATCAGCAAAGGTAGCCGACAAACTTTAAATCAATTGTTGAAAAAATAACGACTTTCATTTTTATCAGAATATTATCCTGGTTTATTTGCCTTAATCATTGTTATAATTCAAAGAAAAACGACGAAAGGAATCATTATGATTGAGATGATTAAAAGTTGGTACAAACGCCGCTTCAGCGATCCGCAAGCAATGGGATTGTTTGCCATTTTATTTTTCGGTTTTATTGTCTTTTATTTTTTCAGTCACTTAATAGCACCGCTATTAATTGCCATTGTATTAGCCTATTTATTGGAATGGCCGATTCGAATTCTTACCGATACGTTAAAATTACCCCATGCACTTTCTCTCTTTTTAGTGTTGGGCGGTTTTATCAGTCTCGTATTTTTTATGGTCGTGTTCTTGCTACCGACGCTCTGGAACCAAACGCTCAGTTTAATCCAAGATTTGCCGAATATGGTGAATCAATTGCAGGAATGGGTCTTATCATTGCCGGAACATTATCCCGAAGTCATTGATTATGCCATGGTGGACAGCCTGTTTAATGCATCCCGCGAACGCATTCTAGGCTATGGCGAATCTGTGGTAAAACTTTCGATAACCTCTTTAATGAGTTTGGTGACAATCGGTATTTATATTTTTCTTGTACCTTTGATGGTTTTTTTCTTGCTAAAAGACAAGAAAGAATTATTGGCGGCAGTCAGCCGTTTTTTACCGCGAAACCGTACGTTGGCATCTAAAGTCTGGAAAGAAATGCAATTTCAAATTGCAAATTACATCCGCGGAAAATCCCTTGAAATTCTGATTGTAGCCGTAGTCAGCTATATTATTTTCTTATTTTTCGGATTGCGTTATCCGTTGCTATTAGCGGTTGCCGTAGGTTTTTCCGTATTAGTGCCCTATATCGGTGCGGTCTTAGTCACGATCCCGGTTGCGTTGGTGGCATTACTGCAATTCGGTATCAGCCCGACCTTTGGTTATCTCATGGCGGCTTATGTGATTAGTCAATTATTAGACGGCAATTTATTAGTGCCATTCTTATTTTCCGAAGCGGTGAATTTGCATCCGCTTACGATCATTATTGCCGTATTAATCTTCGGCGGATTATGGGGATTCTGGGGCGTCTTTTTTGCCATTCCCCTTGCAACCTTAGTAAAAGCGGTGGTTAATGCTTGGCCGTCTAATGAATAGTTGATTTTTGATTATGCCGGTTTTACTCTTTTTGCACCACGACGGGCAATAAGAGCTGCTCTGGCATGATCATAAATATAGTTATAAACAAAAGAATAAGCCGTCACAAAAATTGTCATCGCAATATCCATTACAAAAGCTTCCCATAAGCTGATATTCAATGCCCAAGCGACAAAGGGAATCGTAGCGAGCAACAACCCGCCTTCAAATAAAGTTACGTGCAATAAACGGGTAACCAGACTGCGTTTTTCTCTTGCTCCCGTATGGAATTTATCAAATGCCCAGTTAAACACCATATTCCACACCATTGCCATAACTGAAATACCGATAATCGTACCGGATAATGCCCCGGTTCCGTGATGAGTGGCTCCCGCCATTAATAACACAGTGAAGAGCACTACAAAGATTTCAAATAAAATCGCGTGGAAAATACGTTCTGTTAAAGACATTTTTACTCCTAAAATTTAGTTTAATCAAACGTTGCTACGAATTATACTCGTAATTTATGATAAAAGAAGTTAAACTCTATCACTAAAAGTGATAGGGTAGAAGTGTAGGAAGCCAAAATGTACACATTAGAGCAATTAAAAATTTTTGTCGCTGTAACGGAATTGGGCTCATTTTCTGCGGTGGCTCGCAAGCTTAATCGGGCTCAATCCGGCATCAGTCAGGCTATTGGCAATTTGGAAATTGAATTTAATCAAGAATTATTTGTGCGGGAAAAAGGTTCGGTGACGCTTACGGAAAACGGTAAGGCATTATTACCGCAGATTAAATTATTATTGCAACAATCGCAATTTTTAGATCAAAAACTCACCGCACTTGAACAAACTCAGGAACATCAAATTACTATTGCCTTTGATGAAACCTTGCTGAGCGATGATTTAACAGACTTATTTCAACAGGTTGCCGAACAATTTCCTACAACGATTATCGAACTAATCACGGCTTCCACCTTTGATATTGAAACAATGATTGATTCGGGGCAGGCTCATTTAGGTGTGGCTTATCGCAATTATACCTCGCAAAATCAATTAGATATGTTCTTTCTTGGTTATAACCGATTTATTGCCGTGGCGGCACCGGAACATCCGTTAGCAAAGTCGGACATTGTTTCTTTGGATGATTTGACCCGTCACCGCCATTTAGTTCATCGAAGTTTGGAGCATAAAGAGCATTTATTCAGCAATGCTTTGTCACCAATGCCTTGGTATTCCAACAGCTACTACAATTTATTGAATTTGGCGGAAGGCAATATTGGTTGGGCAGATGTACCGGAACGGTTGGCGGAAAATGCGTTAAAACAAGGCCGATTGGTAAAATTAAAATTGGAAGCCGAACCGGAAGGCAATGTGATTCCCGTGATTTGCCTGCGTTCCCGTCAACTATCACAAGGCAAAGTAATGACCTATTTGGTAAAAATGTTGGAACAGCATTGGGAGCGGAATAAAAAATAAGCGAAAACACAATGGGTTTTCCTTAGATTGCTGACAAATCTTCCCCCGTTTACGGGAGAGAGTTTAAAATTATTGACTTTATCAATAAACAAAGGGAAAACACAATAGTTTTCCCTTTAGCTATTCCGGTAAAAAGTGCGGTTATTTTTTCACAAATTTATTATCTAATGCAAATGCACCCGGACCGCTGAACACGAATAAGAAAAATACGACAGAGTATAATAATGCCAATTCGCCCTGGTTGGCCAATGGCAGGAAAATATCCGCCGCTTTGGCATGCATAATGAAATAGGCGTAAGCCATTTGACCGGACATTAAAAATGCTGCCGGGCGGGTGAATAAACCTAAGATTAATAATAAACCGCCGCTCACTTCGATTAAACCGCCTATGCCGTACATTGAGAATAATGGTACGCTGCCGTTGCCACCGGTCATTGAAATCGGGAATTCAAAGAATTTCGCAGTACCGTGCAACAAGAACATATAGCCGGCAACGATACGTAATAATGCTAAAGCAAGGGGATGATATTTGTTTAATTTTTCCATTTTTATTTTTCCTTTATAAAAATTGTTGAATTGTTTGTTCGGGGCGTATTGTAGTGAGCTTACAATTTTTTAACAATAATTAAAAAAGAAAATAACTTTTTCTTATTTGTTAATAATACCGATATTTGTTAACCAATCTAAAAACGATTCCGGTGGCATAAAACCGGTAACGCGGGAACCGGAAATTTCTTTGCCCTGTTGATCAAAGAAAATTATTGTCGGTAAACCGATTACGTTTAACTGCGTCATTAAAGTGCGGTTGCTTTCTGAATTTTTTGTCATATCTACCCGTAATAGCAGCAGATTTGCAAAGGCTTGCTGAACGTTTCTGTCACTAAAGGTATATTTCTCAAATTCTTTACAAGCCACACACCAATCCGCATAAAGATCCAGCATCACAAAAGATTTAGGGTTATCGGCTAATACTTGTTGTAGTTCTTCATAAGTGGTGATGGCTTGAAAATTATTGTAATTTTCCACCGCACTTTGCGGTGTAACCGTGGGTTGCCAAATCCAATCTTGTAGCGGTTTCGCAATAATAATGGCAGCAACTAACAAAATCACTTGCACCACACGGGCGAACCAGCCTTGTTTAAATTGCAGAGCGAGCCAAATTAAGAAACTCACGCTCAACAACGACCATAATCGCCATTCCCATTCAGGCCATAATCGGGAAATTAAAAATACCGGCAAGGCCAACATCACAAAACCGAATGCGGTTTTGACTGCGTTCAGCCAATCGCCGGATTTCGGCAGGACTTTATTGCCGAATAAGGTAATCAGCATTAACGGAACGCCCATTCCCAATGCCAGCAAATAGAGCGTTAATCCGCCGGTAAGCATATCACCGGTTTGTGCCACATAGAGTAATACGCCGGATAGAGGCGCGGTGATACAGGGTGAGGCGATAAGTCCGGCAATCATACCCATTGCGAACACGCCGCCGTATGCTCCGCTTTGTTGTTTTTGGCTCCAAGCCGTGAGTTTTGTTTGTAGGCTGCTTGGCAGTTGTAATTCAAATAAACCGAACATGGAAAGTGCCAACAAGACAAAAATCACCGATAATGTGATTAACACCGCAGGGCTTTGTAATGCCACTTGGAAGGGCAAACCGACGGCAGAGACAATTAAGCCCATTGCCGTATAAGTGACCGCCATGCCTTGTACATAGGTAAAACTTAAGCCAAAGGCACGAATCGTATTACCGCGGTTTTGTCCGATTACAATGGCGGAAAGCAACGGCAGCATCGGTAATACGCATGGGGTAAATGCTAAGCCTAAACCCAGTAAGAAAAACCAAAACATAGATGTTTTATTTTGTACCAAGCCTTGTGCCAGTCGGTCTTGTTCGGAAAGTGCGGTGGAATTTGCAGAAATTTCGGCGTTTTCAACCGCACTTTTGAGCGTAATCCTTTGGGTTTCCGGCGGATAACAAAAGCCTTTGGTGCAACCTTGGTAAGTGATTTCCAACAGTGCATTCCGGGCGATTTGCGTGAGCGGCACATCAATATTTAATTCGTGACGGAAAATTTCCACATTACCGAAAAATTCGTCGTGGTATTGTTCTGCAACAGGAAACACAATGTTCCCAATTTCGGCATTAAGCGGTTTAATATTGATTTCTTTTTTATACAAATAATAGCCATCGGCAATTTGCCAATGCAATGTCATTTGTTGCGATTGTTGCTGAGCAGAAAATACAAAGGCTTGCTCCGAACGCAAATATTTGGATTTATTATTATCAAATAAACCGGCGTGCAGATTGAGGCTGAAAAATATTAAGAATAAAAATATAAAGGAATAAAGTTTTCGCATAATAATCGGATTTACAAAATTTTTACAAATTCTACCGCACTTTATGTTGAAACTCTATAAGCAATTTGAGTAAACAAAAAAGAGCCTTGCGGCTCTTCAGACCACTGACAAACCCACCTTTTCAAAATAATTTGATAAAAGTGGGTTTGTTTTTTTACATTATCGCTTTTCTCTTGATTTTTCCTTTCAGATAACCACACAAGCAGTCATTTTCCCTGATTTTTTTGCAAATACTCTAGACGAGCATAATTTGAGCCATAAACAATACAAAAAAGCC
>NZ_SLYB01000002.1 GCF_004340985.1 Cricetibacter osteomyelitidis | reverse complement strand
CGGTGAACCGAAACCGATAATGGTTTTGCAGATAATTAAGGTCGGTTTATTGGTTTCTGCCTGCGCTTGTTTTACCGCGGCTTCAATAGCTGTACTGTCGTGACCGTCAATTGCCGGAATCACCTGCCAGCCGTAGGCTTCAAAGCGTTTTTGCGTATCATCGGTAAACCAACCATCTACATGACCGTCAATTGAAATGTTGTTGTCATCGTAGAATGCGATTAATTTGCCTAAACTTAAGGTTCCCGCCAATGAGCAGGCTTCGTGAGAAACGCCTTCCATTAAACAGCCGTCACCCAAGAACACATAAGTGTAATGGTCAACAATATCGTGACCCGGGCGATTAAATTGTGCAGCCAAGGTTTTTTCTGCAATGGCCATCCCCACAGCGTTCGTGATTCCCTGACCCAAGGGACCTGTCGTAGTTTCCACACCCGGTGCATAACCGTATTCCGGATGGCCCGGCGTTTTGGAATGAAGTTGACGGAACTGTTTTAAATCTTCGATAGACAAATCATAGCCGGTTAGATGTAACAAGCTATAAATTAACATTGAGCCATGACCGTTTGAAAGCACAAAGCGGTCACGGTCCGCCCATTTCGGGTTGGTTGGATTATGTTTTAAAAAAACGCGCCATAACACTTCGGCGATATCCGCCATGCCCATAGGCGCACCCGGGTGTCCTGATTTTGCTTTTACGAGTTGCACAGTGAGTTAACGCATTAATATTATTCTTACCTCCTAATTTTTCAATTAGTTGGCTCGCTATAATAGAATAATCCATGGTATTTATTTTCCTATATTCTCAGCTACTTGTAATGCATCTGTAATTAGTAAATGAAAATTACTTGCATCCCAAGCACTACGTCCTACAAATAATCCATCAATACACTCTTTAGAAATTAATTCATTTGAATTATCCCGGTTAACACTCCCTCCATATAGAACCGGTATTTTCTTACTCTCTTCACCGAATAATTCAAATAAGCACTCTTTAATTACTGCGTGTTTTTCATTCGCATAGTCTGCTGTTGCAGGAATACCTCCAGTTCCAATAGCCCAAACCGGCTCATATGCAATTCGTAGCAATGGCAATTGCTCAGGTCGCACATCAAATAGACCTATTTTCAACTGCATTCTCAAGATTTCATCTGAAATATTGTAATTCTTCTGCTCTAATGTTTCACCGATACATAATAATGTAATAAATTTATGTTGTAGGGAAGATAAAACCTTAGCATTTTCTTCTTGATCTGTTTCTTTCATAATATGACGCCGCTCAGAATGACCAATCATCACTAACTGAACACCTAATTCTTTTAGCATTAAGGGGGATATTTCACCTGTAAATTGCCCACTATCATTCGGATTCATATTTTGTGCGCCGATTTTAATAGATGGGATACTTGCTTTGGTTTCAGCAAGTTCAATTGCATCTTTTAATGTAGTATAAGAAGGGATTACAAACAACTCTATATCATATTGAGACTTAAATTTATTAGCAAAGCTACTAAGTTCAGTAAGATACTTAGTTACATCAGAATTTCCTTTATACATCTTCAAATTTGTACCAAAATAAATCTTCTTCATTATTTTTTCCTTATTATTTGTTTTTAATTAAGACCCTGCATGGAGAACCATCAGTATTTTCTATTGCAATAGGAACCATTACGGCTTCAATAATAGAACTAGTAATCTTATTCGTATTACAAATATATTCGACTAAAGTAACTCCCTTCATTAATAAATGTTGATGCGTAACATGTTTACTTAGCGGTTTTTCCATTGTGTTTGTGAGCCAACCTCGGATAGGATAATCTTGTGGAAAATCAAAGGCTATAATGTCAATATGTTGTGATGCTAAATAAGCAGCCCCATCATCCGTGATATAAGGCGAATTACCCCAAAATTCTTGAGAGTTATAGCTATAATGAGTATCCCAACATGTTTTAAAAATGAATTTGGTATATTGTTGCTGTTTAGGCCAAATTATTTTAAGCACTTCTGCACTAATAGCAAAATTATCGGTGACAATATCAGCTAAATCCAACACATGAAAATCACCGATAAAGACTTCCGGTGCAATATCTAATATGTTATATGCGCCTTTCTGAATATGGCTCAATGCATCCATATGTGTAAAAGCATGACAGGAAACTTGCAGCTGCGTCGCTTCAAATAAATCTCCATCATCAAAATTACCTTTTTTTTCTACCGCACTTTTCCAACGAACATGGTTTGTTGAAATAGGCATAGATAAATCAATCCATTTACTCATTATTCAGCTCCTATTGAAAAAGAAGATTTGGTAGGAATGTACTGAATGCCGGCACCATAATTAGTAAAATTAACAATGCAAAGAGAGAAAGCAAAAATGGTACGCTATCTTTAAGCACTCTCATCGGTTCGCATTCAGCAATATTAGCTGACAGAAATATTAGGTAGCCTACCGGAGGCGTAACCAACCCAATCATTAAATTTAAAATAATTACTAAGCCAAAATGAATAGGATCAATACCGAACTGATTGACAATCGGCATAAATACAGGAACCAAAATTGTCAATGCCGCTGTCGGATCCATAACCATACCGATAAACAGGACAATAATATTAATCAATATCAATGCTTCAATAGGACTGTCGCATACTGAAGATATCCAAGCCGCAACCTGATGGCTGATTTGCAAGCGGGCGATCATCCATGCGAAGATAGAAGATGCTCCTACAATCAGCATAACGGTAATTGTTCCTTTGAGAGATGAAATTAATGCTTTTTTCAATCGCTCGATACTGAGTTCTTTATAAATAAAAGTACCGACTAAATAAGCATATACGACAGATACCGCACCAGCTTCCGTTGCCGTAAATACACCCGAGATAATACCGTAGAGAATAATAATCGGACAAAGTAATGCCCAAACAGCATCTTTTGCACTGTCTTTAACTTCTTTTAAATTAAAAGCAACTGATTTATTGCCGTATTTATAAATTTTGCTCAAAATAAATGTAACTAAAATTAATACCAAGGCAATCATAATGCCCGGAATAATACCCGACATAAACATCTTGCCTACTGAAACTCCGGCACCGGCTAAAGCCGCAAATACGATCATAGGAACACTGGGCGGAATAATAGGCCCAATAATTGAAGCTGATTGTGTCAGTGCTGCGGCAAATGGAGCCGGGTATCCATTCTTTTTCATTTCAGGAATTAAAGAACTGCCGATAGCGGCTGTTGATGCAACTGCAGATCCGCTAATAGAACCGAAAAACAAACTGGAAAAAATATTAATATATGCCAATGATCCTTTCCATCTGCCGATTAATGAAGTAACAAAACGGATAATTCTGACTGTAATACCTCCGACACTCATCAGTTCTCCGGCTAAAAAAAAGAATGCCAATGCCTGTAAGGCATTTGTATCTAATCCCTGCATAACTTGTTGTGCCACAATAGTTACTGGTACATAAGGTAAAAATGTAAATAATGTTACGATAGAAGCAAAGATAATGCTGTAAAATAGTGGCAGTCCTAATACAGTGAAAATAAACATGACACCGAGCAATACGATAAATGACATTATAACTCCCTCACTTTTCTTGTTTTAGCTAAAGATACAAATGCAATAACTATTCTTATCATTTCAAGAGTAAGGCAAAGAATAAATGGAACATAGACCCATGAAATAGAAATCTTAAATGCAGAATAATAACTATTTATATTCATCTCATAGAGTTTAAGACCACCTTTTACTAATAAAAACAAGCAAAACAACATGATAATATATAATACAGATGATAACAGCCAACCGTATTTGAATTTTTCAAATATCATTATTCTCAATAAAGGAACCTGTATCTGAGTAGTTGTCAGTATTCCGAATAAAATCATCCATGTGTAGCAGAAGCGCAAAAATTCTTCTGCCCATGGAAAAGATATATTGATAACATATCTTGTGATTACTTGAACAAATGTCATGATGACAATAATAAGAAAAAAGAGACATCCTAAGGATAAAAACGTCTTACTAATAAATTTTTCATAATTATCGACCATAAATTTGTCTCCTTTTTCTTATATGTCAATATTAGCTACTTGATATCAATAACTTTATTGATGATATCATTGCCGAATTTTTTAGCGTAATCGTCCCACGCTTTTTTTGCACCTGCTTTAAATGAAGCTGTATCTGGATTTTCTTCAACCTCCATACCTTGTTCTTTTAATTTGCCAAGGTAGATTTTATTTTCTTCCATATTGAGTTTTTTCTCTAATTCAGCACCTTCTTTTGCAGCCTGTAATAGAATCTCCTGATCTTCTTTATCCATATAATTGAAACGATCTAAATTCATTGTCATTGGTGCGGCTGTATATGCATGGTTGGTCAGAGATAAATATTTTTGTACTTCCTGCAAATTATTATTATAAATATGATGAACGGGGTTTTCTTGCCCATCAATAACGCCTGTTTTTAAAGAAAAATAAACTTCATTAAACGGCATTGGAGTCGGATTTGCTCCCCATTCTTTAAATGCGGCAATATGTGCTGGATTTGGCGTGGTTCGCAATTTTAAACCGGATAAATCAGCAACAGTTTTTATTTGTTTTTTACTATTTGTAATATCTCTAAATCCAATTTCATAAAACGCCAATCCCTTCAATCCTGATTTTTCTAAGGATCTTAGAAGATTATCACCCACATCACTGTTCAATACGTTTTCTACATGAGATTCATCTCTAAATAAAAATGGTAAATCCAGCAAATTCAATTCTTCATTAAAAGTGGTGTAATAAGGGTTTCCTACAACGACAATATCGATTGTTCCCATCCGAGTTCCGTCAATTTGCGTGCCTGATGGACCCAATTCGCTATTAGGATGCAATTTAATAGTAATTCGACCATTAGAAAGTTCGCTGGCTCGTTTGGCCATAAACTCCGTTGCTTTAGTCACTGTATCACTCGGAGAACCGTAATGGCTGAGAGCTAAAGTATGTTCCCCTGCTGCAAAAACAGTTCCTGAAATTATTGTGAGTAAAATTGTCGTTGAAATAACATTTAGTTTCTTCATAATTACACCTCTTTGAAAATTATAGGGTTAATAAATTATTTATGATATTTAGCCTCTATTTCATTAATTCTGGCTACTTTTCGGGTAGATCCGCCGCCAGAAAAATCTGAGTTTAACCATACATTTAAAATAGATTTCGCTAATTCAACACCAATAACACGTTCTCCAAAACAAAGAATCTGAGCATCATTACTTTTTCTGGCACGTTCCGCTGAAAAGACATCATGGCAAACTGCCGCTCGGATGCCAGGTATTTTATTGGCCGTGATACACATTCCAATACCGGTACCGCACATTAAAATCCCACGATCATATTTACCTTCGGCAATAGCCTCAGCAATAGGTGCGGCAACATCCGGATATAATTCAACATTACCAAAATCATCATATTCAATTCCTAATGAATCTAAATGTTTCATTATTTCTAGTTTTAAACCATATGCAGCTTCATCACATCCTAATGCAATTTTCATCATTTCTCTCCTATATTTTATGATTATTACCCTTTGGAAAAATTCAGTATCATATTGATATTACTGGCACTGGTTGCAATAACATCAATAATACCTGTACGTAAAGCACCAAGAATTGCCATTGCTTTTGTATTTTCGGAAGCAATTCCGATAACGCAGGGAATTGCTTTTAAATCTTCCAGACTTAAGCCAATTACTCTATTATTCATTACAGTATCAACAGGTTCACCTTGGATGTTAAAAAAACCATATCCGGCAATATCTCCGATAACACCCAAATTTATTTTGGCTTCCGTTACCTCTTTAGCGGTAAACCAACCTAATCGAACCATGTAGCTATCTTCATTCATATCACCAATACCTACTAGAGCAATATCCGCCTTACGAGCTCTATCTAGTGTTTCTTTAATCACTCTATTACCCATGAATACATCTCTAAAATCTTTATTTTCTAAGTAAGCTGGAGCATATAAAGTTTCGTTCGTACCATGAAATTTATTTGCCAAATTTTTACAAATATTATCGGCATCCACAGGTTCTCCAATACGTTGAACGCCACCAATGCCACAAATAAATTTACAATTCTTCTCTGATGGTATACCGACATACTCTCCTATTGCTGCGACATTACGTCCTTGCCCAACCGCAACTGTCATGCCATCTTTTAAAGTATTTGAAAGATATGAACTCACTAAAGAAGCTACTTGTTTTCTTTGTTCTTTTTCATTATGTTCGTCTATTGCTATTAAGGCTCGCTGAATACCAAATTCTTCAATTAATCGTTGTTCTAGCTGAGAGGTAAAAACAGGATGATACTTCACATTTATTTCAACAACCCCTTCTTGTCTTGCTTTTTTTAATAAACGTCCTACCTTAATTCTAGAAATATTGAACTTGTTGGCGATATCTTCTTGAGTAAGTTCATGTTCATAATATGCAATAGCGATTTCAGTTAATAAATTACCTTCCTTATAATTCATGTTTTACCTCTTAATATTATATAGACTCAATATATTTTCTTGACTTTACCAATGTCTCTTCAATCACTTCTAAAGGTACTCGTTCATTATATCTCCTTGGTGTAGAATCAATTTCTCTATATATTCTTAATGGAATTTCTAAACTACTAGGTATACGTTTATTTTTTAATTTTAATATTATATCTTTATAATTTATTAACCCCTTACCTTCAATAGGTATAAACTTAAATTTATTATTTAAAATACAAACATCCTTAATATGAAAATATTTTGAATAATCTAATGCAATTAAGGATTGAGATAATACATCTAATTCTTTTTTATAAGTTACCATATTACCCGGATCAAAATTTATTGAATAAACATCGGAATCTAATTCTTTAAGTAATTCTAAACCATCATCAATAGTGACAAATGCATTAAAATTATAATCACCACCATTTTCTAAACAAAGAATACATCCCGCATTTTTTAAAAGAGGTTTTAATAAACATAGATTATTAATCATTTTGAGTTTATTTTCTAATTTAGTTGTACAAATATTTATATATTTAGCACCAATTAAATTTGCAAAATAAATACGAGGAGTAAAAATTTCCAAAAAGTTATCAATAGAAAGATCCATAGTACATCCAAGTGCATTTATATTTAATCCGTATTTTTCTTTAAGATTATTAACAGTATTTGCATTATCAATACTGAATAGATCTTTATTTATATTTCCTACATATCCTTGATTGTACGCTAGTTCAAAATATTTAAAACCACATTTTTTAATAGAACTCAAAGTAGTATCTAAATCATATCCATCATAGATAGACGTATTAACAGATAGCTTTGTTAGGTTAGTCATTTTTACTCCTATCATTTATATAACATTATTAAATATCAATTTTGTAGTATTTTTTAGCATTCGCAAAAAATAATTTATATTGATCCTCATAACAATAGTCTTTTACTGCCTCTTTAAATCCAGTAAAAATAGTTTGCAGCTCTCCACATAAACTATCTACGGGGAAATTACTAGCAAACATAGCACGATTCACACCAAATATTTTTACTGTTTCTTGTATAATCCATCGATTATCCTCAATATTCCATTGTTTTTCGGGTAAACCAATTCCTGAAATTTTTACAACAATATTAGGAATATCAGATAATTGGCTCATTGCTTTATGCCAGGTTGCCAGTCCTTCAGGAGAACGATCTGATGGTAACCCAGTGTGATTTAGAATAATAAGTGTGTTTGGAAAATCTAAAGCTAATTGTTTTGCCTCATGCAAATTCCACCAAGGAGTTTGCAAATCAAAATTTAAATTAAATTTTTCTAATAACTCATAACCTTCACGCCATTTCTCATTACTCATCAAAGTTCTTACACCTTGTTGAGCTTCTTGTGGAGATAATGCCCCTTCTGGTTTATGACGAACACTTCTTACCAGTGGAAATGCCGATTGTTCTCTTAGTACAGACTCAACATCATCAGCTTGTAACCATGCCTGTGCAACAACAGCATTAGGCATTCCATATTTTTCTGCAACAGTATGAATGTAAGTTGTTTCTCCTATTGGATCTTTAGGATCCCACTCAGCATCAACATAAACAGTTGCAACAACATTATGCTTAGAAGTAACATCTTTTAAATAATCCGGTGGTAAATATTCTTTCTTGATAGATGTATAATCGCCATATCTAAACGGAATTAACACATCGGGAGCTAACCATGGATGTGGATTGATTTGTGGTTGCCAAAAATGCTGATGTGCATCAATCATTGGGCCATCATATAATTTATGTTCCATATATTTTCCCTTATTTATCTTGTTTACTTAGTTGAATACTTAATGTGCCTAAAATATATACAACAGAACACCCGGCAAAAAAGAATAGTACATTATTGTAGTTATCTGTTTTTTGTAAAATAAAGCCAACTAAAATCGGTACAATAATTCCTCCTAAACTACCAGCCATATTCATAATACCGCCGACAAAACCGACTTTGTTCTTTGGAGCAAGTAGTGCAGGGAAACTCCAATACAGACTTCCCCACATCAAGAAAAAAGCTGCGATAGAAAGTACCGCAATAGCAATAACAGGAACATTCATATTCGGCAAAAGGGAAAACGCAATTAACGTACTGATTCCTGAGATTGTCAGAACCCCTTTAATTGCAATACGCTGTGCAATTCCCCGCTTGACTAAGAAATCAGTGAAAAAACCACCGCACAATGAACCTAAAGAACCAAACAAGAAAATGATAAATGTTGCGTTCCCTACACCTTTAATATCAAACCCTCTTGCTTGTGCCAAATAACTCGGCCCCCAAGTTAGTAATCCGAAGAACATCATTGCCCAAGCCGCCCGACCAAACAAAATAGCGATCAATGAAACTTTTGAAACGCCTGTACCTGTAGAAATATCTTCTTTTATTACCGCACTTTGTGAATTATCAGCTTCAATAAGTTTTAATTCTTCTTCATTCACAAATGTATGCTCTTGCGGTGTATCACGCAGATATTTCCAAGTAATAATACCCAGCAGCATAGTAATAATACCGATAATGGCAAATACTGCCCGCCAAGATCCAACAACAGCAATCATATAGGCAATAATAATGCCCCCAAGTGCAGCACCTAGAGGTCCGCCGCAATCCATAATAACCGCACCGCGACCGCGCTCTTTAGAAGACAGCCATGTCGAATTTAATTTACCGCCGGCCGGAAAAAGCGGAGCTTCGCCGGCTCCAAGCATAAAACGCAAGAATAAAAGCGATATACCGCCGGTTGAAAATGCGGCAAGCGTTTGAAATACTCCCCACAATACTGTAGAACCTGTAATCATCTTGCGGGGGCCGTATTTATCTATTAACCATCCTCCCGGAATCTGTAAAAGAGCATAAGCCCAAAAGAAACTGCTCAAAATAATTCCTTGCATTGTGGGAGATAAATCAAATTCTTTAGCGATGGTCGGCATTGCAATAGAAAGCGATATTCGGTCAATCAAATTAACTACAACCAATAAAAAGATAATACCAAAGACAAACCAACGGACATGAGACGCTTTATTCTGTTTCATAGTATTTCCCTCTTCATCAAAATAAGGCCTAGTCTGTGCCAAGCCTTATTTTTAGTTAGCGGTTACTGATTATTTTTTGTGAATTCCGACATATATTTAAGAATAAATGACATAGAAACCGCCCCCGGATCGACATAACCCAAAGAGCGCTCACCCAGACTCTTAGCTCGGCCGAAAACAGCAATTTGATCTTTTGTATTTTCAGCACCTTGTTCTGCTGCCGTGGCCACCGCATCAAGAGCAATCATCAGACTTTCATTTTGTACAGCAATAGCATGATCTGCTGCGGCTGCCAGAGCATCCATCATTGTTTTGTCGCCAGGTTTTGCCCCCCCTCGATTAAATACACCTTCTTTACCAGCAGATAAAAACTGAGCCAAAACTTTTGCATTAAAGGTCTCTTCACCAATGATAGCTTTTCCGCCAGCTCTGAATAATGTTCCAAAAATAGCACCTGAAGCTCCGCCCATACTGGACATCATTTTTGTTCCTGAGGTCAAAAATAATTCACCAATATCTTTTGGTTGAAAGGTATCCGTGTTTAATAAGTCTCTTACAGCTGCAAAACCGCGCTGCATACCTAAACCATGATCACCATCGCCGATTTTCAGATCCAGCTCGGTTAAAATAGGTTCGCTTTCAACCATTTTTTCTGCAGTGTAAAGCAATAAGTTTCTAGTTTCTGATACATTCATATTATTTTCTCCAAGCAAAGCTATCACAAGGCATATCATAAAGTTTTTGTAATTCATCATCTAAACGGAATATCGTGACCGAATATCCGGCCATTTCCTGCGAAGTGCAATACCCACCAATCAATGTGTCATAAATCTGTATGTTACGGGCGCTCAATTCTTGATATATTTTTCTATTTGCTATTAATAATTCGGTATATGTAGAACTACCTAGATTATTTATAGTTACACATACTTTATCTCCGGCCTGCAAGCTGATATCAGCACATAAGCTATTGATAATTTCTCCGTTTATTTCATCTGCAGATGCCATTTTTTGTCTTCTGACACCTGGTTCCCCATGAATCCCCATACCTAACTCGAGTTCATCATCAGCCAATTCAAAATTAAATTTTCCCGTTTGGGGAATGGAACAGGCGCCTAAGGCAACTCCCATTGTCCGCGTATTAAAGTTGGCTTTTGCTGTGACTTCGTACAGTTTATCTAGGTCATATCCGGATTCAACAGCGGCACCTGCAATTTTCAGAACATACATATCTCCGGCAACCCCTCGGCGATCGCTCATTTTTGATAATGGTGCTGCTGAAATATCATCAGTTACACGAACAGTTTTAACCTGAATACCTTCTTCTTCCAATAATTCAGCTGCAATATCAAAATTCATATTGTCACCGGCATAATTGCCGTAGACAAACAGAACACCTTTACCTTTTTGTGCGGCTTTAGTTGTTTCAATAATGATATCCGGAGATGGAGAGGCAAATATTTCTCCAAGTGCGGCGGCATCAGCTAAGCCCTTGCCCACATAACCGGCAAACATTGGTTCATGACCACTTCCCCCTCCGGTTACAACAACAACCTGATCTGATTTAATATCATTACGGACTACGCCACTATATCCGTCGATTTTTGTCAATTTTCCACCACATGCATATAGCAAGCCTTCTAATTGTTCAGCCGGAACGTCACTTGGGTTATTTAATAATTTTTTAGGTTTTCTGCTCATAGTTTAATTTCCTTTATTTAACGATAAAACCCCTGTTCCCATACGGACAGCAATATTAAACGCAGCTTCAAACGCCGTAGGAATGGCTACATTTTTACCATATAAATCAAATGCAGTGCCGTGATTCGCAGTAGTAATAGGAATAGGAATACCACCTTGCACCGTAACACCACGTTCGAAACCAAGCAATTTAAGTGCGGTAGAAAATTGATCATGATACATTGAAAGTACACCATCAATTCCTAAACGTTCTACTTCGCGCATTGTTGTATCACCTGGAAATGGTCCATATACATCAATACCATATTCACGAGCCTTTTCAATTCCCGGAGTAATAATGGTAAGTTCTTCATCACCAAACACACCACCTTCTCCGCCATGCGGATTAAGTGCCTGAACCGCAATTTTAGGATTCTCTATACCTGCCTGAGTCAGTGCTTTATATAAAAGACAAACTCCGTCAACGATACCTTGAATAGATAGACTAGGTACAATATCTTTGAATGGAATATGAGAAGTTACACGTCCTGCCCAAATATTATCAACAACATTTAGCTCACATACAAAATCATGATAATTTGTTTGATCTGCGAACCAATGTAACTCATCGCGGTATTGTAAACCGCCTTTATGCATAGCCTGTTTATTAAGAGGAGCAAAACAAATCGAATGGATATATCCAGCTTGTGCAAGGTCAACTGCCCGCTTCAGTGTCTCTAATATATACACACCACTTTGAGCCGTTGATTTACCATATTCAAAAGGTAGTGGATGAGAACCTTTATGTATAATTAAGGCAGGTATACCATCTTTAAAAGCATAACTTGGTAATTGTGCTTCTGTAATTTCTTCATATTTAAAATCAACTTGAGCAATAGCCATACCTTTATGCAGCTCATCAGGATCTGCGATTAATAAAACATTTGCTTTTTGTATCTGTTCGTCTTGAATTAATAATTTAGCAACTAATTCCGGGCCAATACCTGCCGGATCACCCAATACCATTGCAACTGTAGGTTTCTGCATATTAATATCCTCATAAAAAGATAACTATTCTGAGATTAAATCTGGCCACACAAAAGAACATTGATATAACTTTTGTACATCTATTAAAACAAATTTATCAAGAAAAAAAAGTGATACTCGTCACAAAATAGAATTTCATATGAATTTAATTATAAATTTGTGATCTATATCACATCTCTAATAGAAAATATTATTTCTTCAAATTTAATAAAATAAACTTTATAAAATATAGCAATAAAATTGCTATCAATACCTAGAAAAGAAAAAAGGCGATTAAGGGGTTATAATTTAAATTCCCCCTAGCTGGAGGAATTTATCATTGGATAATTAATACAATAGGTTAACCATTCCTACTGTTAATGCGGGAATATACGTAACAGCCATAAGTGTTACAAATAATACTAAAATAAACCATAAATTGTCCTTAGTAACACTCCAAATATCTTTTTTGGCAATTGAGGAAGCTGTAATTAACACACTTGCTACCGGGGGAGTCTGCTGTCCTACAGCGATATTTAGTGTCAAAATTATACCAAAATGCACGGGATCGATGCCCAATTGAGTAATTAACGGCATAACAATAGGAACAACCAAAATAATTGCTGCTGCACCATGTAAAAACATACCGATAATAAACAGCATAAGATTGAGCATCATTAGCACAATATATTTATTATCTGATACGCCCAAAATGGCGGATGCCATATGCTGCGGTACTTCTTGTTCGGTTAGAAACAGCCCTAACACGGCTGAAGTCGCGACTAAAAGCATTACAACAGAAGTACCATTTACACTTTCAACCAAAGCTTTAGATAAAGATAAAATACTCAACTCTTTATAGATAAAAAAGCCAATGAGAAAAGCCAATAATACCGCCAAACCCGCAGCTTCAGTCGCAGTAGTAAACCCAGAGATAATTCCACCTAAAATAATAGCAGGTAATGTCAACGCCCAAAACGCTTCTTTAAAAGCAGTACATAATTTACGTAAGCTAAACGATTCTTCTCTGGGTAAATTATATTTGACCGCATAATAGTAACAAACTGCAAACATACCCAAAGATGCAATACCTCCGGCAGCTAATCCTGCAACAAATAGTTTGGAGATAGATACATCAGCCATAGCACCATAAATAATCATTGGTAATGATGGAGGAATAATAACAGCTAATGAAGCGGAAGAAGATGTAACAGCAGCTGAAAAACTACCGCTATACCCGCGTTTTTTCATTGCTGGAATCAAAATTGATCCTAATGCTGCTACATCAGCTACAGATGAACCTGATATTTCAGCAAAAATCATTGATACTCCTACATTCACCATTGCCAGTCCACCTTTAACAAAACCAATAAGAGCATTTACAAAGTTAATTAAACGAACTGAAATCCCCCCCGTATTCATTAATGAACCAGCTAAAATAAAGAGGGGAATAGCCAACAATGAAAAATTAGATGCACCATCAAATACAGATAATGCCACATTATATACGGCATCAAAACTATTAGTAACTAACATCCCAACCAAAGACACGACGCCAATAGCAACCGCAATAGGAACATTAATCATCACTAGCAATATTAAACCGAGCAATACGAAAAATGCTATCATGATAATTTCTCCTTAGCCATTTGCATATCCACACTATTGTCAACATCACGCAAAGCCTGTTCTATCTCTTCATCATCTTGTGTTTTACCCTCTAAAATAGATTTAAGAGCTTTGGGCATTGAAAGTATCTCCGCGATGATAAATAAAACACAGCCAATTGGTAATGCAGACTGTGCTGTTGCCTGAGTAATAAAACTTAAACTAGTCAAAGTTTCATCACCGAATATAGATAATACATAAAAACCGGCCCATGCAAGAATCACAAAAAAGCAGATTACAATAACTTCATTTAAGAAAAAAACATATTTCTTAATATGATAGGGCATTGAAGCAACAAGATTACCAAACCCCATATGGTTACGGTTTAATGCACATAAAGCGGCACCATAGAAAGTCAACCAAGCCAACAAAATCGACGATATTTCATCGTACCAATACAAAGACATGCCAGCAAAGCGGGTAAATATTGACACAATAATAATAGTAGCTAATGCTGCTAATATTACGGATGATATTATTGTCAATATTTTCTTTACTAAATTAAACAACACATCCATAAGATATCCCTCCGACGAAAGTTCATATTTTACGGTTTAATTGCTTCTTGCGTTTTCTCTAATAATAATTTCCCGTCAGGCACTGATGATATAAACTCTTCGTAAATCGGTTTACTTGCTTCAATAAATGCTGGGATATCCGCCTCATTTAATTGCATCCCATTCGCAACTAATTTTTTAGCCAACTCTACATCTGATTTTTCCGCTTCTATATATGCCCAACTTTGAGCTTCTTTAGAGGATAACTCAATAAGTTCTTTCACTTCTTGAGGTAATTTCTTATATGAATTAACACCCACAGTTAAATATGAAGGCGAATACACATGATTCGTAATACTTAGGTATTTTTGAACCTCCTGTAATTTAGCGGCATAAATATTGGTTAATGGGTTTTCTTGACCATCAATCACTCCCGTTCTTAAACCAATAAATACATCACCAAATGGGATTGGTGTCGGGTTTGCTCCCCATTCTTTAAACATTTTTAAGCGCCAAGAACTGTTTGGAGTGCGAATTTTTAATCCCTTCAAATCTTCAGGTTTATTTATAGGCCTAACATTATTTGTTATATTTCTAAAACCGTTTTCCCATAGACCAATAATTTTATATCCTTTCTTTTCTGCTTCAGGAGCAATGTACGGATAAAAAATTTGTTCTTCAACTTTAGCTAGTTGCTCTCGGTTAGTAATTAAGAAAGGCAGTTCAAAAATAGCCATTTGTGGAATATTTGTTGCAAGCGTAGAAGATAATAATGCAATATCGATAGTGCCTAATTTTAATTTCTGTTGTGTATCCTTATCTGAACCGAGCTGTCCCGCACCAAAAAATTTTAATTGATAGTCTAACTTTGCCGCTAATAGTTTTTCGTTAGTTATATCGACAAAATGTTTAGTTGTATCATATTGCAATGACCCCATACTTGCTGAAGTTGATACAATCAAATCTTTAGCTTGTATGGAAAAACTCGTAACGGATAAAACAATAGTTGTAATTGCAAGTTTTTTGCATGATTGAATATTCATCTTGAAAATCTCCCCGTATTTATGAACATTATTAAGTAAATAAAAAATAACATATGGAAATTTAATTGATGAGAACAAAATAACCAAGCAAGATCTTTTGTTCAAGCTACATTTTATTAATATGTGATTCACATCACAATTATTTAAAAATAATTCTTTAATTTGTGACATAAATCACAAAATATCTTAAACTATTTTAAGATACATATGTATAAAGCAATAAAAATAATATTACATATGTTCATATTAAATATATCTGATCAATATATCTAACAGAAAAAAGTCAAAAATAAAGAGTTAAACAACCCCTAAGACCACTGACAAACCTCTAGACCAAAAACATCTGATCTAATAAGCATACACCTATGCTCAAAAATCCTCCCACATCTCAATACGAGCTTGAAATGGTTAGCCTCGAAATACTCATTTCTAAAGAACACCTTTGTTCGTAAAATTACGAAAGCAATTGACTTTGAATTTATTTGCGAAGAAACCGCACACTTATACTGTTCCGATAACGGCCGCCCGGCGGTTGATCCGGTGCGTCTATTTAAAAATGCTGTTGGGCTATTTATTTGGCATCAAAAGAGTATGCATTTTAAAACCTATGCAGAACTAAAAAAAACGATTCACGACTATAATTGCTTATTACAACAATGAACGTATTCAGATAAAATTAAAAGGACTGAGTCTGGTACAATACCGAAATCAGTCCTGTAATTAGCGTCTAACTTTTTGGGGTCAGATTCCACAAGCAGATGTGGGGCGTTTAGTCGGTAACTATAACGGTATGAGATGGATTAACAGGTAATGAAAATACCGCATGTAAAATTGTAGATCGTTTATTTTTTAGAAGTATGTCGTGATGTAAATCACTAGACTAGGGAGCGAAAAATGAAAATTGCTATTGGTTGCGATGAGGCAGCATATAGATTAAAAGTTGAGTTAATTAAACATTTAGATTCATTGGGTATTGAATATAAAGATTTTGGTGCCGGTGAAGGCGATGTAGTACTTTATCCAGATGTTGCCGAAGCGGTTGCTGTGGCGGTTGCGGAAGGTAAATTTGACCGTGGTATTTTAACTTGTGGTACAGGTATTGGTATGAGTATTACAGCCAACAAAATACCAGGTATTCGTGCGGCAGTTTGCCATGATAGTTTTTCTGCAGAACGTGCAAGAAAAAGTAATAATGCACAAATAATCTGTTTTGGTGAACGTGTTATCGGTGTTGAGTTAGCTAAATCAGTTTTAGACGTTTGGTTAGAGTCCGACTTTGCCAGTGGTGGATCTGCACCCAAAGTGGCTCGTATTAATGAAATTGATGCTAAATATAATAAAAAATAATTTATCAGAGT
This sequence comes from Cricetibacter osteomyelitidis, assembly GCF_004340985.1. Classification (GTDB taxonomy): domain Bacteria; phylum Pseudomonadota; class Gammaproteobacteria; order Enterobacterales; family Pasteurellaceae; genus Cricetibacter; species Cricetibacter osteomyelitidis. Next base: position 150,905 of record NZ_SLYB01000002.1, on the reverse strand, counting down.
AAACCATTTTATTTTACATAAAGTGGTTTATCTATAGGAGAACTATTATGACACTGCGTAACGAAGATGTTGTTATGATTAAGGGGTTTCTATTACCTTCAAATCAAATATAGTTAGTAAAATGTTTCCATTGTTAACATTAAGTAAAATAACTCGTTAGAGTTAACATTTTGCTTGACTATTCGATTCAGTAGAATAAAATTTGTACTCCTTTTAATCAATAATACTCGGAGTATTTTATGTCTGGCATTTTCGCTCAAACAGAACCAAACCGCCGTCGTTATGGCTTAGCGGTATTCATCGGTATCATCGCAGGTATCATTTCAGCCTTTGTTAAATGGGGCGCAGAACATCCGTTCCCACCACGCAGCCCAATCGATTTATTCACTGCCGCCTGTCCACAACCGGTTTTAGATGCATTAAATAGTGGTGCGGCAACCATGCAGATCACATTGGAACAATGTTCTCGTGCATTTTTAAACCCACCGCATGTTTTCTTACGCGACTACATTGGTATCGACCCGACCGAAGCAGCATTCACTTTTGCTGATCATGCTTTCAACTGGATCGGTGTAACTCACATGATTTTCTCTTTAGTATTTGCTATCGGTTACTGCATCGTTGCCGAACGTTTCCCGAAAATCAAATTCTGGCAAGGTATCGGTGCGGGTATCATCGCTAACATCTGTGTTCACTACATCGCATTCCCTGTATTAGGTTTAACCCCGTCGGTTGCTGAATGGCCATTATATGAACATATTTCCGAATTAGTCGGTCATATCTTCTGGTTCTGGACTATTGAGGTTATTCGTCGCGATTTACGCAACCGTATCACGCACGAACCAGATGCAGAAATACCGTTTGATGCGAAGTTCCGTTAATAGGAAACTTCAAATATTCAATATCCCCTTGATAAAAGTCAGGGGGATTTTTTGTCTAAAACTTTTTCGCCAGTATAATGTCTAACAACGTACGTGATAAAAAAGGAAAGAGTATGAATTTATTGAAAACATTATTTGTGGGCGCTTTAGCATTAATTTCCGTCACTGCATTTGCCGAAAATTTTAACATTAAATACAGTTCTAATTATTTAATGCCAGCTTATATCAATTTTAATATTGATAACGGGCAATATTTCGTGGAATCTAAAATCAATGTACCACTGTATAATATCCGCTTCTTAGCAAAAGGTTATATGCGTAACAACCAATTTAATATGTTAAATTATTCTGATACCCGCAATGGCAAAGCTTATGCTACGGCAAAAATTGATATGAATAACATCACATACGGTAAGGTGAAAGATCAAAAAACGGAAACTTTTACCTTGCCGACAATGGATTTATTTACCATGGCATTTCAGTTAAGTTATTACGATCAGTTACCGACGAGCTTTCAAATCACCAACGGGAAAAAATTATATCCCATGGAAAATGTGAAAATTCAAAAATCACAAAAAGCGGTGGAAAGGGATAACGGGCAAAGTGTGCAAGAAATCACCTATAAATTTAAAACCGGTAACAAAGATATCATGGTTAAAAAACATGCAAATGAAAAATTCCCGCGTTATATTTCATATAGCCGTGACGGCGATGAATATGAGCTCACCTTTGATTCTTTTGTAAAATAATATTCCCATAAGGCACGGTTCTCGTGCCTTAAATTTTTCTATAAAACAACCGCACTTTCCGTTATAATACTGTATATAAATATAGATTTGGAAACGTCGTAATGTTAGAAAATATCACACAAGATCAATTAATTATCTCACTGGCAGTATTATCGGTGATTTGTCTGATTTTATTGTTCCGCAATTTTCGCCATAAACGGGATGTCGCGGAACTACAACACGATCTGGATAAAAATATTTTAGATTTTAATGAATTATTGGCTAAATTTGAAACCCTATCACAAATAAAAAATCAATTAGATCAACAAATTGTTAAAGCTCAAACAATGGCTGAAGGTCTGCAAGTGCGTTTAGTCGAACGGGATGAAAAAATCCAATATTTACAAACGGAGCTTAATGAGGAACAAGCCCGCAATGAATCGGCTTCGCAAAATATCAATGCCACAAAAGAGCGTTTGGGAATTGCATCCGCTCAAGCGGATAGCCTGCAACAGCAATTGAATCAAAGCCAGCATAACCTATCCTGTAAAGAACGGGATTTGCAAAATTTAACGGAAAAATTCACCGCACTTTCGCAAGAATTAACGGAATTAAAAACTACTTTATCGGAAAAAGAAAAGCATTTCGCAGAGCAACAAGAGACTTTTAACCAAAGCAAACAACTGTTAAGTGTCGAATTCCAAAATCTTGCCAATCGTATTTTAGAGGAAAAAAGTCAGTCTTTCAGTCGGAGTAATCAAACCGCATTGGATGCTTTGCTCAAACCGTTCCGCGAACAAATCGACGGCTTTCAAAAACGGGTAAACGAAATTCACACCGAATCACTCAAAGGCAATGCGGGATTGGAAGCAGAAATCAAAAAAGTGTTGGAAATCGGCTTAAATATGTCGCAAGAAGCCAATAATCTCACATCTGCGTTGAAAGGCGAAAAGAAAACTGTGGGCAATTGGGGCGAAATACAGTTGGAAAACGCTTTGCAATCTGCGGGTCTGCAAGAAGGGGAAAATTACACCGCCCAAGCGCATTTTAAAGATGAAAGCGGTAAAAATAATTATCCTGATTTCGTGGTGCATTTGCCTGATAACAAACATCTGATTATTGACAGCAAAATGTCCTTAAACGCTTATGAAAGTGCGGTCAGTGCAGAGCAAGAATCAGATATGGAACGCTTTTTGCGGGAACATGTGCGAGCCATTAAAAACCATATTGATGATTTATCCCGCAAGGATTACAGCAATTTGATCGGAATGCGAAGTCCGGATTTTGTGCTTATGTTTATAGCCATCGAACCGGCCTATATTGAAGCGATGAAGCAGGATAAAGGATTATTTAATTACGGTTACGAACGCAATGTGATCTTGGTTTCCCATACCACCTTAATGCCGATTTTACGCACCGTGGCAAATTTATGGCGGATTGAACGGGGTAATTTGGAAGCCCGCGAAATCAGCGAAAAAGCCGGTGAAATTTATAATCAAATCTGTGTGGTGGCAGAACGTTTAGGAAAATTAGGCACTACGCTTTCCACTGTCAGCACTCACTATAACAGCACCGTCACCGCATTGGCCGGTCAGCAAGGTTTGGCAGGCAAAGTAGAACGCTTTAAAACGTTATCGACAAAAGCTAATAAAACAATGCCGGAATTGGCATTGTTGCATAATGATATTGAAGTGGGAAAATTAAAGACAATTGAAAAATCGGAATAAAATGACCGCACTTCATTCCGTTTATGCGGGCAGAATTTATTCAGATTGTGGATTGGAGTCAAACCAGCTTTCTAAAATCAAACAAGCGGAAATACCGTCCACTTTGCTTTTATTTAACGCTCGATAACCGCCGCGATCAAAAATTTCCGTTCGGGCTTCCGTGGTGGTTAAGCGTTCGTCTTGCAATGCAATTTTGACACCGAATCTGCCTTGCAAACGATTGGCGAATTTTCTGGCCTGCACCGTAAGTTCTTGTTCCGTGCCGTCCATATTCAAGGGTAATCCCACCACCACAATATGCGGCTGCCATTCTTTCAAACAGCGTTCAACGGCATCCCAATTCGGGATACCGTCTTGAGCTTTAAAAGCGGGTAAAGATTGCGCTGTACCGGTTATACTTTGCCCCACCGCACAACCGATGCTTTTTGTGCCAAAATCAAAAGCAAGAGCCGTAAATCCCATTAGCAATGTCCGATTTGTTGATATACAAAATTGCCGTTTTGAATGCCCAATAAAGAATTTGCAGCTAACCAACGTTCTGTGGCGGGCACATCAAACAGAGTATATTCATCCGCCGGTACTACAAGCCAGAAGTTATCCGCAATTTCCGCTTCCAATTGACCGGGCGCCCAGCTGGCACAACCTAAAGCCACAATAAATTTTTCCGGTTGTTGCATGGTACCGAACGTTTGCACAATATCCGCGGATGTGGTTAATTGAATAGAATCCGTGATTTTATAGCTGTGTTGAAAATCCAGCTTAGTTTTCCGATGCAAAATAAAACCGTTTTCCACACTCACCGGGCCGCCCGCCAATACAACATCATCAGGATATTGACGGTTGTCCGCCATCATAAAATTCATTTTTGCTACTAATTCTGCTACGCTTAAGTCTGTAGGCTGAGTTAACACCAAGCCCATACTGCCTTGCTCGTTGTGATCACATATATAGATCACTGCCTGTTTAAAATAATCATCTTGCTGCATCGGCATCGCAATCAGAAAATGATTCTTTAATTGCATAAATGTCGGTGCTGTTTTTTTGCTTTCCATCTAACCTAAATCTCCGAAACAAATTTGTAATGCACTGATTGCCGCCAATGCTGCAGTTTCCGTTCGTAGCACCCGCTTGCCGAGCAGAATTTCAGTAAAACCCTGTTGTTCTGTTTGAACAATTTCTTGCGGCGATAATCCACCTTCAGAACCGATCAATAATCGCACGCCTTTTGCCGGAATGCGGGGCAGAGTACGAATGGAATATTTCGCTCGCGGGTGCAAATTCAGTTTTAACGCGCCGTCTTGTTCGGCACACCAGTCTTGCAATTTCATCATTGGACGGATTTCCGGAATCACATTCCGACCGCATTGTTCGCACGCGGCAATGGCAATTTTCTGCCATTGTTGAATTTTCTTATCCAATCGCTCACCGTCCAGCTTCACTCCGCAACGCTCAGACCATAACGGTGTGATCACATTTACTCCCAATTCTACGGATTTTTGAATAGTAAATTCCATCCGTTCGCCGCGTGAAATCACCTGCCCGAGATGAATCAACAAATTGGATTCACGATCATCAAACTTGCGGGATTGAATGGTCACATCCACCTGTTTTCTACCGGCTTGCGTAATTATCGCTTGGTAAATATGGTTACTACCGTCAAACAATTCAAGAGTATCTCCCGCCTGCATCCGCAACACCCGCCCAACATGGTTGGCGGCATCATCAGAAAGCTGACATTCCGCAATATGTTCAAGGTTTTCAGGGTGATAAATTCTAGGGATTCTCATAGCTATACAAATAAAGTGCGGTTGGTTTTGAAATAGTTTTCTATTATAACGATTATAGAAAATTTTGCGATAGTCAAAAAATCACATGGTTGACAATTAAGATCGCTAAAAAACCTGATTTTTCTTATAGCTATCCACCAACGCCACAAACGCTCCTAATACCAACCCCGTAATATGGGCGGTGTTGCCGATAGAAATGCCCCATAACGGACCGGCAAAGCCGATTAAAATTCCCACAATCAGCATTGTGGCAAAACCTTGCGGCAGTTTGAAGCAGTTTTGTCTGGTGATGTAATCGGCGGTGAATACATAAGCTAACACACCGTAAACTACACCGGATAAACCAAAGAAATGCGGGCCAGAGATGATGTTTTGTGCCACACCGGAACCAATACCGGCCAACAGATAAATTAAAATTAACTTGCTCGTACCGCATTGTTTTTCAATGGCATTGCCGAAAATCCACCACCAGGTTAAGTTAAATGCCAGGTGCCAGAAGGATAAATGCACCAAAGTATGACTGAAATATCGCCAGATTTCTGCTTGTTCACCCAGATATTCCGGATAGCCGAACCATTCGCGGATTGGGAACAGTTCTAAAAAATCCAAAGCATACACAATCAAGCAAAGTGCGGTGATAAAAAGGGTAAATTTTCCATTATTGGATAAAAATTTTTTCGCAGAGAAATTTTTTATTTTTTCACCGCTCTTTTTTGCTATCGTGTCAGTGGTTTTAGTATCTCCCGCTTCCCAGCTGGAGTTCTGATAGCGGCTATTGAACGGGTCTTGCAAAAATGCGTTTTTTTCCTGTTCGATACGGGCGAAATCCGGATGTGTTTCATCAATATAAACAGCGATTCCGTCATTATTGTTTTCCAATATCAACTCCGCATTGTATTTCGCTCGAATGTAATCGCGAAACCACCACGCAAACTGAGCTATTTCAGACTTAAATAATAAATGCATTTTATTTCCTTTTTTATGCTAATATCTCCCGACATTGTACTCATTTAGGAATAAAAATGGAAAAAGAATATTCGCAAGGTTTCAGCCCGTTTTTCTGGGGCATAGCCGCGTTTTGTCTGCCGATTTTTTTATGGCCGCTGGCGTTGGTGACATCCACTGCATTGTTGGAAAATCCTAATTTGCCTAAAAATCATGGCCTATTTATGGCTTATGTGTTTTGGTTTTATCCCTTTGTACTGGGCATTATTGCTCGTTTTGCAGTGAAATGGCATCCGGCTAAACCACAAGCTGCCAAACTCTTATTAATTACCTGTGCCATCATTTTTTATGCACTGACTGCCTATATTATTATGGTGGGATTTCACTAACTTTCCATATTGGATAGCCGCTGCAACAGACGATCCATTGCCCGATAACCCAAGGCTTCCGCCAGATGTTGTCGGGTAATTTTGGGATCGCCGTTGAGATCCGCAATGGTACGGGAAACCTTTAAAATACGATGGTAAGCCCGCACTGACAACCCCAATTTAGCCAAGGCATTTTCTAAAAACACCGCATCATCCGTATTGAGTCTGCAATCCCGTTCAATTTCTTTACTGCTTAAATGTGCATTTACCTTGCCCGCTCTGGCAAGTTGCAGTTCACGAATTTTCAATACTTTTGACCGCACTTTATCGCTAGATTCACCACGATCGCCACTGTTTTGTAATGCACCTTGCGGCAATAACGGCACTTCGATAGATAAATCAAAACGATCTAAAAACGGGCCGGATAAACGGTTTAAATACCGCATAACCTGTTGCGGTGATACCCGATTATGATTGCCTTGATAATGCCCGGTAGGGCTGGGATTCATTGCTGCCACTAGCTGAAAACGGGCAGGAAATTCCACTTTAGCGTTCGCCCGCGAAATCACAATATTGCCGGATTCCAAAGGTTGCCGCAAAGAGTCTAAGACTTTACGTTCAAATTCCGGCAGTTCGTCTAAAAAAAGTACGCCATTGTTGGCTAAAGATATTTCGCCGGGTTTAGGAATTGAGCCTCCACCCACTAAAGCTGCTAAAGATGCACTGTGGTGCGGTGCCCTAAAAGGGCGCTGTTTCCAATTGCTGTAATTCAGTTCGTTGTGTACCAAACTGGTGATTGCTGCGGTCTCAATGGCTTCTTGTTCCGTCATTTCCGGCAATAACGCGGTTAAACGGCTGGCCAACATAGTTTTGCCGGTGCCGGGCGGGCCTAAAAATAACAGATTATGCTGACCTGCGGCGGCAATTATTAATGCCCGTTTGGCGTGCTGTTGACCGATGATATCCGTTAAATCCAAGGTTGAAACTTTCGCAAAATCCACCGCACTTTGTTGCTGTTGCAGTTCATTGGCCAATGACAAACCGTCTTCATTATTTAAAAATCCCACCACATCTAACAAAGTTTGAGCAAAATAGGTTTCGGCATCCGACACCAGCGATGCTTCATTGGCATTTTGTTCCGCAATGATAAGTCTGCGTTTCGCCTGCTGTGCCGCCAAAATCGCGGGAATTACCCCGTGCACGCCGCGAAGCTGTCCTGTGAGTGCTAATTCACCCACAAATTCAAATTGTTGCAGGCGATCTGCATCCATTTGTCCGGAAGCCGCTAAAATTGCCAAGGCAATCGGCAAATCAAAACGACCGCCTTCCTTCGGCAGATCTGCCGGGGCGAGATTAACCGTGATCCGCTTAGCAGGATATTTAAACCCCACACTCATCAAGGCACTGCGTACCCGATCACGGGCTTCTTTTACCGTAGTCTCCGGCAATCCCACCAAAGTAAATGTAGGTTTTCCGTTACTTAAATGCACTTCAATAGACACCAAGGGAGCCTGCACGCCCATTGATGCCCGACTATATACAATCGCTAAACTCATTTTGCTTCCTCTGCGTAATAAACATGCTAAAGAAATTAAAATAAAAATACAGCTAATCGTGAGTATTAACTGTATTTTTTAATAAAATTTGGAAGCAAGTTCACAAAATAAAGAAAAAATTTCTTTTTTTCTTTATATTCCTTCTGGTTATATGTTATAAACATTTATTCTAATAATCTATATATGCATAAGGAAATGTATAAAAATTATGATGAAAGAAATTCTTGATCTTCAAAATGAATTAACTGAATTATTAGGACCAATTACAGTTAAAAAACTATTTACAGGATATGGCTTCTTTTCTGAAGAACACATGTTTGGCATTTGGTGCAATGGTCATTTTTATGTGCGAGCCGAGAATGATTTGGCTGATTATCTTTGTTCTATGGGAGCAACTCATTGGATTGAGGATTGTAAAATGAAATTAGCTATCAGCCATTACTATTTAATTTTAGATGATTTAAAGACAGATAAAGACAATTATCAAAAACTGTTGATTTCCTCTATTCAACAAATAAAGTCGAATAAGACAAAGTTTATAATGAAAAATACAGAAAGAATTAGGAATCTTCCAAATTTATCCCTTAAACATGAGAGATTACTAGGAAAGATAAATATCCATTCTGCCTCAGAATTGTACATCGTTGGTGCCGAAGTGGCATTTGCCCGGTTAAAAAAGTATTATGCTTCTAATATTACATTAAATATCTATTGGGCGTTGTTAGGTGCATTAAAACGTAAGTATGTCGATACTCTTACTCAAGTAGAAAAGATGAATGCATTGACTAAGTTAAATAAAGTTTTGGCAAATATGGGATTGAAAGAAATTAATATTAACTATTATATCAATTAATTAACAATCAAATGATAAACCGCTTATTGTAGGAAACGCTTCAGACCATTGACAAACCCACCTAATTTCTAAAATCAGGTGGGTTTGTTTTTTACACCAGCTTTTTCAACTGATACAAATACGCCAACGCCTGTTTCGGGCTGAGTTCATCCGGATCAAGCTGTTCTAACATTTCCCAGACAGCGGTTTTACTGTCGTCTTCCGCCATTAAAGTAAGTTCGCCTTGTTGTTGATTGAATGTTCGCAGATCTTGTACCGTTTGATTATTATTTTGCTGGGAAAGTTTTTCCAGCTGATGCAATTTTTGTTTTGCCAGCTTAATCACATTTTGCGGCACACCGGCCAGTGCAGCCACGGCTAAACCGTAGCTGCGGCTGGCTGCTCCGTCTTGTACGGCGTGCATAAAGGCAATGGTGTTATCGTGTTCCAAGGCATCCAAATGCACATTTGCCGTGCCCGCAAGCTGTTCCGGCAACACGGTGAGTTCAAAATAATGAGTGGCAAACAAGGTGAGCGAACGCAGTTTTTTCGCTAACCATTCCGCACAAGCCCAAGCCAAAGATAAACCGTCATAAGTGGATGTGCCGCGACCGATTTCATCAATCAGCACTAAACTTTGATAGGTCGCTTGATGCAAAATGTTCGCCATTTCCGTCATTTCCACCATAAAGGTAGAACGGCCGGAAGCCAAATCATCCGATGCACCGATACGGGTAAAAATGCGGTCAACAGGGCCGATCACCGCTTTTTCCGCCGGTACAAAACTGCCGATATAAGCCATTAAAACAATCAATGCCGTTTGTCGCATATAGGTACTTTTACCGCCCATATTCGGGCCGGTGATAATAAGTAAATGCCTTTGCGGATTAAGCAACAAGGGATTAGCGATAAACGGCTCTTTCAACACTCGCTCTACCACAGGGTGACGACCGTTTTCAATGTCGAGCCCGATTTCATCGGAAAACTCCGGACATACATAATTCAAACAGTCCGCCCGCTCTGCCAGGTTGGCCAAAGCATCTAATTCTGCCAAAGCAATACCCGCTAACTGTAATGCCCCTAAGTGCGGTAATAATTGATCGAAAATTTCATCATACAACTGCTTTTCCAGAGCCAGACTGGCACCCTTGGCTTTTAGCACTTTGTCTTCATAGGTTTTCAGTTCGGGAATAATATAGCGTTCCGCATTTTTCAATGTCTGACGGCGAACATAATGAATAGGGGCTTTGTGTGCCTGCCCTTGGCTGATTTGAATGTAATAGCCGTGCACCGCATTGAAACCTATTTTTAAGGTATCGATACCTGTGGCCTCTCGTTCACGCAATTCCAAATCATCTAAATACTGCGTCGCTCCATCCGCCAGGCTACGCCATTCGTCTAATTCTACGTGATAGCCCGGTGCAATGACACCGCCGTCACGGATCAATAGCGGTGGGCTGTCGATAATCGCCCGTTGCAATAAATCGCAAAGCTCGGGAAATTCATTAATTTGTTGTGAAAGAGCGGTTAAATTCGGCGAAATTTTGATAATTTGCTGAATAGCCGGAATTTGTTCTAAGGCAGAGCGTAATCTTGTTAAATCCCGCGGTCGCGCGGTGCGTAATGCCACGCGAGCCAAAATTCGCTCCATATCACCCACTTGATGCAATAAAGGCTGCAGTTCATTAACCAGCTCATTTTGCAAAATAGATTGAATGGCTTGCTGGCGTTGTTGTAATTTTTCCACATTGCGGATAGGCTGATGGATCCATCGTTTTAATAAACGGCTACCCATTGGGGTTACGCAATGATCCAGCACCGATGCTAAAGTATTCTCTGTGCCGCCCGCTAAATTTACCGTCAATTCCAAATTACGGCGGGTTGCGGCATCTAACAGCACATTGTCGCTATTTTGCAACAAGCTGATGCTTTGAATATGCGGCAGTGCAGTGCGTTGGGTTTCTTTGGCATATTGCAGCAAACAGCCCGCCGCACACAATCCCAGCACCGCTTTTTCTACCCCGAATGCTCGCAGATCTTTGGTACCGAATTGAGTATTTAACAACTTAATGGCGGTAGTGAGTTCAAACTCCCACACCGGACGGCGGCGTAGGCTTTTCACCTGTTCAATTACGCGACGATCATCCATTTCTTCGCAATACAGCAATTCCACCGGAGCGATACGCTGCAATTCTGCCTGCAAACTCACCGCACTTTCTTGTTCGCTCAACTGAAAACGACCGGACGTCATATCCAGCGTTGCCAAGCCGAAACGGTCTTTTTCCTGATACACGGCGGCGATCAAGTTATCCTGCCGTTCCGGCAGCAACGCTTCATCGCTTACGGTTCCCGGCGTAACCACCCGCACAATCTTACGCTCCACCGGCCCTTTGCTGGTGGCAGGATCGCCCACCTGTTCACAAATAGCCACAGGCTCCCCCAACTGCACTAGCTTCGCCAAGTAGCCTTCTACTGCGTGATAAGGCACGCCGGCCATAGGAATCGGCTGCCCTGCCGACTGCCCGCGTTTTGTTAAGGAAATATCCAACAAGGCAGATGCTTTTTTCGCATCATCATAAAACAGCTCGTAAAAATCCCCCATTCTGTAAAACAACAGAATATCGGGATTTTCCGCTTTGAGTTTGAGATATTGTGCCATCATCGGCGTATGCTGTTGAAGGTTATTGTCCATAAGAATTGCTTTTTTGACTGATTGAAATTGAAGGATATTATAGCGGAAAGCAGGGCGTTGCAAAAGTGCGGTCAAAATCACCGCACTTTTTCGTTTTTTATTCCAAACTCTGCCAGAATGCCTTGATCAACGGATCATTTAAACGCTTTTTTTGTACGCAAATGCCAAGCTCAAACGGCTCTATCGGAATATCCGTTTCCAAGTAAGATACCTGGGTATTCATCGGACTATGTTTAATCACCACATCCGGCAACATGGCTAAACCAAAGCCTAGTGCCACCATCGGTACAATACCTTCGTGACCACTGACCGTAGCATAAATTTTCGGGTGTTTGATTTTCTTCTGCTTAAACCATTGGTCGATACGTTGACGGGCCGGACCTTCCACCGGCAGAATAAACGGCACTTGCTGCCAATCAATCGGTGATTGCTGCAATAATTGGGTGGACACGCAAGCCACTCGCGGAGCGATTAATGCCAAATCAATATCATCAATATAATGAAATTCCACGCCGGAGGGCAAATTCAATGGTCGACCGGATAAGGCCACATCCGATTGCTGTGTTTGAATATTATGCAATGCCATAGCAGGATCGCCGGTAGTAAGCTGAATTTCCACTTTCGGATAGCGGCTGCGAAAATGGCTGAGAATTTGCGGTAAATGACTATATGACGCGGTGACCGAGCAGAACAAATGCAGTTCACCGGAAAGCTCTGTTTGTTCCGATTGAAAATCATGTTTAAACTGCTGCCATTGTTGCCATTGAGCTTGAGCGAAAGGCAAAAATCGTTCACCTGCTTCCGTGAGTTCCACTTGTCGGTTATCACGAAAAAACAAGGTTTGCCCCAACTCCTCTTCCAACCGTTGAATTTGCCGAGTAAAAGTGGACGGCGACATGTGATTTTGCACTGCACTTTTGCTGAAATTACGGCTTTCGACTAAATGTAAAAACAGCTTAAAATCGTTAAAATCCATAATATTTCGGAGAAATTTGATAAAAAACCCGCTATTTTTCAATAACGGGTTTAAAAATTAACGATAAATTAAACGTTATCAATTTTACCTAACAATGAACGTAAACGTTCCTGCCAGTTATTATGTTCATTGCGTAATTGCTCGTTTTCGTTACGTAATGTATCACGTTCCTGACACACGTTATTTTTTTCAGCGTCTAACTGATTGATGCGTTCGTTTTTTTCTTCAAGTTCTAATTGAAGCAATTCGATGGTTTCAACCGCTTGTTTAATTTTTGCTTCTAATTGATCTAAAATTTCAAAAGACATTTGCCACTTCCTTTAATTGGGTTCGAATTATCAATATTGCATTATTCTAGCCTAGTTACCACGATTATTAAACAGCAAATCCAAATAAATTAGAAAATTTACCTATTTTCGAGTAATTCCATTACTTAACGGATTTTGTGGTGGTAGAATAAACTAATTTTATTTTTCTAATTAAGGATCAAAAAATGAACAGAGCATTAGCCATTGAATTTTCAAGAGTGACCGAAGCCGCCGCTTTAGCGGGATTTGCCTGGTTAGGACGTGGGAATAAAAATGCGGCGGACGATGCCGCCGTGAGTGCAATGCGATTTATGTTGAACAAAATCGAAATGCAAGGCGAAATTGTGATCGGCGAAGGTGAAATCGACAAAGCACCGATGTTATATATCGGTGAAAAAGTGGGTAGCGGTGTTGAATCCGGTATCGGAGAGAAAGTCACTATCGCCGTTGATCCTATCGACGGTACTCGCATGACCGCAATGGGACAAGCCAATGCTATTGCCGTATTAGCCGCAGGTGGCGAAAATACCTTCTTGCAGGCACCCGATATGTATATGGAAAAATTAGTCGTCGGTCCGCAAGCCAAGGGGATGATTGACTTAAACCTATCCTTAGAGCAAAACCTACGCCGCGTAGCATCTAAAATGGGCAAACTGCTTTCTCAACTCACCGTGGCAACGCTGGATAAACCCCGTCACACCGAAGTGATTAAACAAATGCAAAATCTTGGTGTGCGAGTGATGGCAATTCCTGACGGCGATGTTGCGGCTTCCGTATTATGCTGCCTGCCCGATGGTGAAGTGGATATGCTTTACGGCATCGGCGGCGCACCGGAAGGAGTGGTTGCCGCGGCGGCAATTCGTGCTTTAGGCGGTGAAATGCAAGCCCGCTTAATTCCCCGTAATCAAGTGAAAGGCGATAGTGAAGAAAACCAACGATTAGCCGCTGATGAAATCCGTCGCTGCAAAGAAATGGGCGTGGAAGTAAATAGCGTATTACAACTCACCGACTTAGTGCGTGACGACAATATCGTGTTCTCTGCCACCGGCATCACCAACGGCGATTTGCTCAAAGGCATCCATCGCAAAGGCAACCTGGCATCCACTGAAACCTTAGTGATCCGTGGACGTTCCCGCACCATTCGTCGCATCCAATCAATGCACTATTTAGACCGAAAAGACACCGCACTTTATCGTTTGATTGGGGCGTAATATATCACTCAAACTAAAACCCTTTATTGCTTACACAATAAAGGGTTGTTTTTTATTTATACCTGATACTTCGTCTTATCGCCAATATCAAAATGCAGTGGCATTCGCCATTTTTGAATACTCAATACTAACAGCAATAATCCTGCGATGGCAGAAAAAATCTGTACGCCGAGAGATAATCGAAAAGCTAAAGAAAACCATAGTCCTGCCACAAAAATCGGTTGGAAGTTTAAGCCAAATACGCGGAAGCAGAAATATTCTTTAAAACATAACCCGCCGATAGTAAGCAATGCACCGCCGAGAGCAATAAGCGGGAATCCCAGCAGATAAAATACCAATGCGATCCAAGTCGCCATTTGCAGTAATAAGCGGAAATTTTTCAGATAAATATGCAGTGATGAAGCACAGCAAATTGCTGAAATTAAGATGCCAATTTTGGCGATTTCCGGTTGGAAAGGCAAAAGTGCGGTGAAAATTGCGGCTAAAACAAAGCCTGAGCGGTAAATAATCACAGTAAGATTATCTAACGCATCCATCGGTGATTGAATATGCGGATCAGCCATTTTATATCCTTTTTTCAGTGAATTTATGGAATTATTGTATAACGTTCGGCAATTTTTGTTCAACCGTTGTAAGCAAAAGAAATTTAATCAATCTTGTTTATTTTGTAAAAAATCTTAACGTTTATTTATTTTTATTAAAAAACAACAAAAAAACACTTGATTTTATCGGGGTGATCTTGTAATTAATTAACCTATTCAAACACAACAAATCTAACTTTAACAATTAAGGAAAACAATTATGAAAAATGTCGGTTTTATCGGTTGGCGCGGTATGGTCGGTTCAGTATTGATGGACCGTATGAAAGATGAAAATGACTTCGCCAATATCAACCCAACGTTCTTTACCACATCGCAAGTAGGTCAAAAAGCCCCGACTTTTGCCGATAAAGATACAGGCGTATTATTAGATGCAAACGATGTTGAGGCGTTAAAAACCCAAGATATTATCGTAACCTGTCAAGGCGGCGATTACACGAATGAAGTGTATCCTAAATTACGTGCGGCCGGCTGGAAGGGTTATTGGGTGGATGCAGCTTCTGCATTACGCATGGAAAAAGATGCCATCATCGTATTAGATCCGGTAAACCAACACGTAATTTCCGATGGTTTGAAAAACGGCATTAAAACTTTCGTAGGCGGCAACTGTACTGTAAGCCTAATGTTAATGGCATTAGGCGGTTTGTTTGAACGTGATTTGGTTGAATGGGTTTCGGTCGCGACCTATCAGGCGGCATCCGGTGCCGGTGCGAAAAACATGCGTGAATTAGTGTCGCAAATGGGGTTATTAGAACAATCTGTTTCTGCTGATCTTACAAATCCGGCATCATCAATCTTAGATATTGAACGTAAAGTTACAGCACGTATGCGTGCTGACGACTTCCCGATCGATAACTTCGGCGCGGCATTAGCAGGTTCATTAATTCCTTGGATCGACAAATTATTACCAAGCGGTCAAACCAAAGAAGAATGGAAAGGTTATGCGGAAACTAATAAAATTTTAGGTCTAAGCGACAACCCGATTCCGGTTGACGGTTTATGCGTGCGTATCGGTGCATTGCGTTGCCACAGCCAAGCCTTCACCATCAAATTAAAACAAGATGTGCCGTTAGATGAAATTGAGAAAATCCTGGCATCTCACAACGAATGGGTGAAAGTGATTCCAAACGACAAAGAAACCACTTTACGCGAACTCACGCCAGCGAAAGTTACCGGTACATTAAGCATACCGGTAGGTCGTTTACGTAAATTGGCAATGGGCCCTGAATATTTAGCGGCATTTACCGTGGGCGACCAATTATTATGGGGGGCGGCAGAGCCAATCCGCCGTATCTTAAAACAATTAGTGGCGTAATCCCCTAAAACCTTCTTAAACCGAACCACACTTTAGCTGTGAATAACCGCTGAAGTGCGGTTGTTTTTCGTTTAATTTTCACCGTGCTAATCTGTTGAAAATCTGCTATAATCTTTCAAATTCTTTACAAATAAAAATCCTTATAAAAATAAGAGAAAAACTATGTCAAATAACACTGAAAATACGGAATATGGTGCATCCAGCATCAAAGTTTTAAAAGGGCTTGATGCGGTGCGTAAACGTCCCGGTATGTACATCGGCGATACCGATGACGGCACCGGTTTACATCATATGGTTTTTGAAGTGGTGGATAATGCCATCGACGAAGCGTTAGCAGGCTATTGTAAAGATATTATCGTAACGATCCACGCCGATAACTCCGTTTCCGTGCAAGACGATGGCCGCGGTATTCCTGTCGGGATTCACGAAGAAGAAGGCGTGTCTGCGGCACAAGTTATTATGACAGTATTACACGCCGGCGGTAAATTTGACGATAACTCTTATAAAGTTTCCGGCGGTTTGCACGGCGTGGGTGTATCAGTAGTGAACGCCTTATCCGATAAATTGCAACTGACAATTTACCGCGAAGGCAAAGTGCACGAACAAATTTATCATTTGGGTGAACCGGAAGCACCGTTAGAATCAAAAGGTTCGACGGATAAAACCGGTACTACTGTGCGTTTCTGGCCAAGTCCGCAAATCTTTACTATTACCGAATTTGAATACGATATTTTAGCCAAACGCTTGCGTGAATTGTCATTTTTAAATTCCGGCGTTTCCATTAAATTAATCGACAAACGCAATGACCGCCAAGATCATTTCCATTACGAGGGCGGTATTCAGGCATTCGTAGAATATTTAAATAAAAATAAAACTCCGATTCACGAAAAAGCCTTTTATTTCAGCACTGAAAAAGATGATATCGGCGTGGAAGTGGCGTTACAGTGGAATGACGGCTATCAAGAAAATGTGTATTGTTTTACCAATAACATCCCGCAACGGGACGGCGGTACACACTTAGCCGGTTTCCGCGGTGCGTTAACCCGTGTGTTAAATAAATATATGGAAGACAACGCCAGCAAAGCCAATAAAAAAGACAAAGTGGCCACATCCGGTGACGATGCCCGCGAAGGTCTAGTGGCGATTGTTTCCGTGAAAGTGCCGGATCCCAAATTCTCATCACAAACCAAAGAAAAATTGGTATCGTCAGAAGTGAAAGGCGCGGTGGAATCTGCAATGGGCGAACGTTTGCAGGATTATTTATTGGAAAATCCGAATGATGCGAAAATCATTGTGAGCAAAATCCAAGAAGCGGCTCGTGCCCGTGAGGCGGCACGTAAAGCCCGCGAAATGACACGCCGCAAAAGCGTATTGGAAATCGGCGGTTTGCCGGGTAAATTAGCGGACTGCCAAGAACGGGATCCGGCACTTTCCGAGTTATATATCGTGGAAGGGGACTCTGCGGGCGGTTCGGCAAAACAAGGACGAAACCGCAAAAACCAAGCGATTTTACCGCTCAAAGGAAAAATTCTGAACGTAGAAAAAGCCCGTTTTGACAAGATGCTATCATCGCAAGAAGTAGGCACATTGATCACCGCCTTGGGCTGCGGTATCGGTCGTGACGAATACAATCCGGACAAACTGCGTTATCACAACATCATTATTATGACCGATGCGGACGTGGACGGTTCTCATATTCGTACGTTATTACTGACATTTTTCTATCGTCAAATGCCGGAATTAATCGAACGCGGTTACGTATATATTGCTCAACCTCCGCTTTATAAAGTGAAAAAAGGCAAACAGGAACAATATATTAAAGATGATGAAGCAATGACTCAATACGAGTTGGCTATTGCCTTAGACGGCGCATCTTTATATGTAAATGAAAATGCCCCGGCAATGAGCGGCCTGGCGTTGGAAAATTTGGTGTCCGAATATAACGGCGTACAAAAAATGATTGACCGTTTATCCCACCGTTATCCGACCGCTATTTTAAACGAATTGATTTATCACCCGGAATTAACGGAAACCTTAATGCAAGATGAAAGTGCGGTGGATTCTTGGGCAAAATCTTTAGTAGAAAAACTCACTGCAAAAGAAAGCAGCGGCAATCATTACAGCTATCGCATTCAATTTAACAACGAACGTAGTTCTTATGATACGGTGGTCACTGTGCGTACGCACGGTATTGATACGGATTATTTCCTAGACTATCACTTTGCCAAAGGTAACGAATATGCCCGTATTGTGAAATTGGCGAAACAATTGGATAACCTGTTAGATGAAACAGCTTTCATTATGCGTGGTGAACGCAAAGTGCCGGTGAAATCTTTTGCCGAAGCCATTGATTGGTTGGTGAAAGAATCCCGCCGCGGTCTCTCCGTGCAGCGTTATAAAGGATTAGGCGAAATGAACGCGGAACAATTATGGGAAACCACAATGGATCCGAACGCCCGCCGTATGTTGAAAGTGTCCATTAAAGATGCGGTAGCGGCAGACCAGCTATTCACTACCTTAATGGGTGACGAAGTAGAACCCCGTCGCGAGTTTATCGAAACCAACGCATTACACGCGAATTTAGATATTTAATCGTAGAGTGGGCATAATATGCTCACTTTTTTATTTCCCTGCAAAAAATCTATGTATATCATCTTTCTCCACGGCTTGCTTGGCACAAAATCCGATTGGCAAAAAGTCATTGAAAAACTACCGCACTTTTATTGTATGGCGTTGGATTTACCGTTACACGGTGAGGCTAAATCAATGAATGTGCAGAATTTTGACGATATTTGCGACTATCTTGCCGATAAAATTCAAAAATTGGTTAATGAAGAACCTTATTATTTAGTAGGTTATTCTTTGGGCGGACGTATTGCATTGTATTATGCGTTACAACATCAAAAAACAAGTAATTTAAAAGGTTTGATTTTAGAAGGAGCTAATCTTGGTTTGCTAACGGATGCGGAAAAACAAGCCCGCCGGCAAAATGATTTGGCTTGGGCAACACGTTTTGCTCAAGAACCCGCAGAAACCGTGCTGGATGATTGGTATCAACAACCGGTGTTTGCTCATTTAACGCTTGAACAGCGACAAAGTTTAATTCATCAACGTAAAGGCAATTGCGGAGCTAATATAGCTCAAATGCTGCAAGCCACATCCCTTGCGGTACAACCGGATTTTCGCGAAAAAGTGCGGTCGATTTTACTGCCGATTTATTATTTTTGCGGAGAAAAAGATCAAAAATTCCGCCAAATGGCACTAGCCAATCAACTGAATTTAACCTTGATTTCCAACGCCGGACATAACGCACACAGCGAAAATCCGGCGGAATTTGCACAAAAGTTAGAACAAATTATTCTTGCGAAAAATTCCCGCTAAACCACTCGTCCAATTTAGCCGAAAGTTTATCAATACCGATTCGATTTAATGCCGAGTAGGCTTCCACTTGAATATTCCCTTGAAACGGTAAAATTGCTTCACGTACCATTTTCACCTGCTTACTGCGGGCACTTTGGCTGAGTTTATCCGCTTTGGTCAATAGCAATAACACCGGCAAATCCGACGATACCACCCATTCAATCATTTGCTGATCCAAATCTTTTAAAGGGTGGCGGATATCCATTAAAATTACCACGCCTTGCAGACATTCGCGTTTTTGCAAATATTCGCCCAGTGCTTTTTGCCATTTAATTTTCATCTGTTCCGGCACGGCGGCATAGCCATAACCCGGCAAATCCACCAGCTTACAATTGGGTTCCACTTCAAATAAATTGATCAACTGCGTACGCCCCGGTGTTTTAGAGGTGCGGGCTAAGTTTTTTTGATTGGTCAATGCGTTTAAAGAAGTGGATTTTCCCGCATTGGAACGACCTGCGAAGGCAATTTCAATACCCGTGTCCTCAGGTAAATGGCGGATATCCGGTGCACTGGTGAGAAAATGGGTTTTATGGTAATTCAGTTTCATTTTTGCTTCTCAATCTAATAAAAAATTTGCTTAAGGATAGCATAAAATACGCTATAATCCGACATTTGGATTTATCTTCAACAAACTTGGAGCCAAAAGTGCGGTTATTTTTCGGATTATTTTTAGCTGTTTTTTCCGTTTCTGCCATGGCAGAAGTGAGCCAGCCTATTCAGGGTAAATTGGATAACGGTTTTCGCTATACTATTTTACCTCTGCATAAAGACAAAGGTCGTTTGGAAGTTCGGATCAAAGTGGATGCCGGATCGGTGGATCAAAAAGATCACCAACACGGCGTTGCTCATATGGTCGAGCATATGGTATTCCGTGCTACGCAAGCCTTTCCGCAAGGGGTAATGGATTATTTGCACGCCAACAAATGGGTGCGGGCAAAAAATTATAATGCTGTAACTAATGCCGTTTCAACCACTTACATGTACACGCCTCCACAAGGTGCCGACTTAGATCAAGTCTTGCAAGTAGCATCTCAAATGCTATTACACGCCAACCTGACACAAGCAGATTTGGATAAAGAACGCAAAATCATCACTGAGGAATGGCGTTCCGGTCAAGGTGTAGGCTCAAGAATGGCGGAAATGCGAAATAATTCCGTACGTTATAATTCCCGCTATACCCGCAGTCCGGTAATCGGTACACAACAAGCCATTGAACAAATGCCGGCAACGGAATTGCAAGATTTCTATCATATTTGGTATGTGCCGAATAATATGCAAGCCTTGATTATGGGGGATGTGGATGAAAAAAGTGCGGTAGCATTATTGCAAAAATATTTCGGCAATACACCAAACAAAGCGGTACCAAATCGTGATTATATCGACCCGCAGCTCACCAATAATTTACGTATCAACAAACTGCAAGACCCACGCTGTGGCGTAAGCCAAGTGGCATATATTTGGCGGTTCGATGAAAGCGCCGGCAAAGGGACAGGTGAACAATCATCGCGTAACCGTTTGATTGATCGCCTCACATTGGCAATGCTGACCCAGCGCGTTCGCAATCAACAAGAAAACCTGCCGAAAGATGTGAAGGCCTTGATGGTGCGTAAATCGGAACTCGGCAATCACACAGGAATTTTGGGTATTTTTGCCGCCGTAGAAAACCAAGCTCATTCGCTTGCATTGCAACAAATTTTATTGGAAATCGAACGGGTTAAACAATATCCGTTCACTCAAGCCGAATTGGATAAGCAAATCGCACCAATTCAAGAACAACTGGATTTTGCGAAAAAACGTAATAACGATCGAAATTTTGATAGTTGGATGCAGGTAATGATGAATACGGTGATGTTGGATAAACCGTATAAGACCCAAACGGAACTAGGACATTTCAACGATCCATTACTGAAAAGCATCACGCTTGCAGATGTGCAACAGCGGTTAAATGAATGGTTTAACGCTCAAGATCGTATCGTGCAATATCAGCCGCCACGTGACAGCCAAATTGAACCAATCACGCAAGAAATGGTGAATCAATGGGTGAAAAATGCTCAAACAGCCAAGCTCGAAGCACCGCAACAAGAGAAAGAAATTGTGCCGATGACCTTATTGCCATTGAAACAACAAGGCAAAATAATCAACGAAACGCAATTTGCAGAACAAAATGTCATTCACTGGATGCTATCAAACGGCGATAAAGTGGTTTGGTTGAAATCACCATTAGCGAAAGATAAAACCTATCTTAACGCTCAAAGTTCGGCTGGTTTCCAAGCCAAAGAATTGAATAACTGGCAAAGCCAAGTAGCATCGCAATTAATTGCTCAAAATGCACCGTTAGACTGGCGGATTGAACAGCTAAATTTGTGGAAAAAAACCAATAAAGTGAATTTAAACATCAGTCAAAAAGCCCGTATTTTAAGTTTATCCGGTCAAAGCGATAACGAACATTTTGCGGATTTATTGCGTTTATATGTGGCAACACAGCGGGAAACACAAGTAAAAGACGGTGTGGATGAAATAAAAAACGAGCTGACAAAACAAATTAATTTACAGCAGGAAAACAGCCTTGAATTGCAAAAAATCAAAGCTATCTCTGAGTTTCGTTTCGGCAAATATGAAAACGACAGTTTACCAAAAGACAAAGCGGATTTAGACAGATTAACCGCTCAGGATTTGAATCGACAATGGCAGATAATGACTTCCGCACCGGTAACCTATTATATTGTCAACAATCTCACCGCAGAGCAAATGCAAGAGCAGATTGTGCGTAATCTGGCGAGTATTCCGCGCCAACAAACCTTAACGGTAGAGCCCTTATTGCCGTTGGCAGGCAGTGCAGAACAGCAATTTGCCTTTAATTTAGAACCAAAAGATGATGTGGATATTTGGTGGTTCACACCGCAACAATGGCAAGGCAAAGATGCCGTCGTGGTGTCTTTACTGCAAAATATTGCATCGAATAAATTAAAATTGGCGTTGCGGGATAACAAATCCGGCGTTTACAGTTTGCGTTTTGAAAGCCGTTTAAATCCGGAAACCCAGCGGATTGAAAGCGGATTGAAATTTACTGCCAATCCGGAAAACACCCAAATATTAGTAGATGAAGCGAAAAAAGTCCTAGCAACCTTTGCCAAAGACATCACCGAGCAAGACGTCAAACAGGCAAAAACCGTTTTTATGGAAAGCGAAAAGAACCGTTTGGAATCGGTGGATACTTGGATGAATCGCTTGATTTTAAGCGAAAATAAATACCAAACTCCGCAATATCTCAGTGAGATGCAACATTTAGCGGACAATATCACCTTAGAGAATCTTAAAACTATGGCAGAAAAACTGTCATCAGATAATGTGAAAGTGTTTGTAACCACTCAAAAGAAGTAAACGAGCAAAATTTAAGAACTATCTAAAAACCTTAGATATTTTATTTTTACTATAAAATAACCTATATTTCGGTATGAAAAAAATAATTTCATGTGATAAAATAATAAACAATAATAATTCTTATTAAATTTTATTAATCCAAATGAAGTTTTTATTGATGCTCTGTTTTTTGAGTGATATGTCGTTTTAGCACATAAATTAATATAAAGTGCGGTCATTTTGACCGTACTTTTTTGGTCTGAATCTAATATCTATATGTAGGAATCATCTATGCAAAAAACAAAAATTGCATTATTTATTACAACTGTCATGCTTGGCAATATGACTTTTTTGGCATATGCCGAGGAAAACACAACACAACACAGGATAACTTAGCTGAAGACGATAGCACAACTGAATCTTCGGAAAACTTCTCATCTGAAACTCTTGAAACTATTGTTGTTTCAAGCACTCCATTCAGTCAACAAGTTGGCACGCAAAAAATTACGGAAGAACAGATCAAAAACCGCCCTACCGGTAATGGCAATGTCACAGAATTATTAAAAAACAATCCTTCTGTTCGTTTCGCCAATCGTGCCGACAGTTCTAATACTGCCGGCGAAATTGCACCAAATGAAGTTTCCATTCATGGTGAAAAATTCTATAACAATAATTACACTATTGATGGTTTATCTAACAATGATAATATCAATCCGGGGGCAAATAATGGTCAGTTAAGCGCTATTTCTCCTGATGGATACAGTCCAAATGATTTGCCTGCCGGTGGTACTCAATCTTTTTGGTTAGACACCGGTTTGTTAAAAAATGTGGAGGTCTTTGACAGTAATATTTCTGCAAAATACGGTAATTTTACCGGTGGTGTGATTAATGCAGAAATTAAAGATCCTAGTTTTGATCGTCATAAAGGACGAGTATTCTATCGTACCAGTCGTGATGCGTGGGCTCATTATTTTATTGATGAAGCAGATAAAGAAGAGTTTTACCAAGCAACAAAAATTTATAACCAACCGCAATTTAAAAAAGAGCAATATGGTATTGAAGTCAACCAACCATTAAATGAAAAAGCGGCACTTTTATTTTCTTACAATCGCACCGAATCAAAAATGCCTTTTTATGATACGGGTCTTCAAGAGTGGCAAAATCAAAGCCGTATGAGTGAAACCTATTTATTAAAAGGAATTTATTTGCCTGAAAACGGTGATTTATGGCGTGCAACCTTAATGTATTCACCACATGAGTCTAAATATCCAAAACAATATATTAAAAACGGGTATTTCACAAATACCGGCGGCGGTATCAGCTTTAATTTAGACTGGGAGCGCGATCTTTCTTGGGCAAAAATGAAAACCCAATTTGGTTACAAAAGAACAGGTAATGAAATAGAACATGAAGGCGGAACGACTTATCACGACTACCATAAAACAGCAAGTATTGATTGGTGTAGTGTAAGAAATTCTAGTGGTACTTGTATACGTAGCCGTATTGGTGGATATGGTACATATAGCACAAAAAAAGAAACATATAGCGTTAAACAAGATTATGAAGTTAATGCCTTTGATACCGGTAGCATAGAACATAAAATCGGCTTTGGATGGCAAGTTGATTTAGCTAATGCAAAATATAAGCGCGATAGTGATGTTTATACTTATTCTAAGTATTCAACCACCAATGCGGCAAATGTAACAAACTGCACTGAATGCATTGCCGGTGAGCAATATGCAACAACAAGAACATGGTTTCCCGCACGTAATGTGAAAGCTCAAGATAATGTTTATTCTTTCTATTTGGAAGACAGTATGCAATGGAAGCGCTTAAATGTAATTTTTGGTTTACGCTTTGATCGCAGCCAATTCTTAAGTAATAACGACATTGCACCGCGTTTTTCCACATCTTATGATGTGTTTGGGAATAAGAAAACACATATTTTTGCCGGTTTAAACCGTTATTATGCGAGTTCTATTTTGGCATATAAATTACGCAATGGTATTGGCACTCAGATTACACAGAAAAGAACTTTAAGTGGTACAAGCCTAACTGATTGGACAACAACGGCTTCTACAACGGGAAGTGTTTCAAACTCCTATGATGTATCCGGTTTAAAAACACCTTATAGTGATGAAATATTACTTGGTTTTTCACAAAAAATCGGAAATTCTCTTTGGACATTAAAATGGGTACACCGTAAAGGGCGTGATCAATTTACTCGTTCTACGGAATATGATTCAAATGGTAAACCACGATATCGAAAATTAGTAAACGGTGGTGGTAGTGAAAACCACAGCTTTACATTGTCCGCTTCCTCACTTAAACCGATAGAATTTAAATATGCAAAAATTGATTGGGAATTAGGTGCTTCCGTTACTCGCAGTAAATCAAATAATATGTATTATGATGCTACCTCTCTTGATCATAACGGTGTAACCAAAGCTATTTATGACAATAAGTGGTATGATATTGATGGCTTACCTTCCCTTGACTATAACACGCCTTGGGATACATTTTTATCTATTAATACTTATTTTCCCGGCTTACGTTTAAATTGGAATCAGCGTTTTAGTTACACAGCGGCATATACCGGATATACGCGCTCAACATTATATTGTGCGGATACAACATCTTCTAGAAATGCACTATGTGGCAACTATTATGACGGTGATGTATATAATTATGTTACTAAAAAATATTCTAACGCTTTTATCTTGGATTGGCGTTTTTCATATAAACAGCTAACATTTAAAGAGCAATTCTTAGAAATTACCGTAGATATTAATAATGTATTAAACCGGAAAGTGGCTATTTCCAGTCCGACCGGAACAACCGCCACATCCGGTACCAGTTATAAACTAGGCCGTAACTTCTGGCTGGGTGTAAGCTATAACTGGTAATCCCGATTCATTATAAAACATCAATATTCCTAGTCTTTGTGGCTGTAGCGGTTGTCTTAGCATACCAAACCGGATATTAAGACAACCGCTACCAGCTCAGTATACAATATGAAGAAATAGTTGAGCCGGTAGAGACAAGTTCTTTTAGTATTGCAAAGATACGTTGAGAAATTTCCTCAAAACTAACCGCACTTTTCCCTTCAACATTCACCTTTCAACTCCCCCAATGCCTGTTGAATAACGGTTTTACTTGCGCTCAAGGATAGCCAGACCATTATCAACGCTACCAATAAATCGGGGAATCTGGATTGGGTGAAATAAACCGCTACGGCGGCGGCAATAACAGCGAGGTTGCCGATGGCGTCATTGCGTGAGCAAAGCCACACACTTTGCATATTGCTATCGCCTTCGCGAAAGCGATAAAGCAGCCATGCCGAAAGCAGGTTGGCAAGGCAGGCTAATGTGCCAATCACGCCCATTTCACCATAGCTTGGCATTTCTCCCTGCAGTAAGTGGTAAAGCGTGGTAACAAGCACCCAAATGCCCACAACACCCATTGACAGCCCTTTGAATAAGGCGGCTTTGGCACGCAGTTGCAGTGCCTTGCCCAGCACAATAAGGCTGATAAGATAATTGGCGCTATCGCCTAAAAAATCGAGGCTATCTGCCAGCAGGGAAACCGAATTTGCCCGCCAGCCGGCAGCAATTTCAACCAAAAACATTGCCGCATTTAAGCCGAATACAATCCATAATATACGACGATAAGCACCGGAAAATTCGCCATCGGTTGATGTGGCGCAATGATGATGACAAGCCATAAAAATGTTCCTTTTCCAATCAAACAGATTTATACTCTAAACCCTGTTGTTAGCACAAGGTCAAGATAAAATGACAGAAAAATTTAATATTAAGGCACTCACCCAGCGTACCGGTCTCTCCCTTGAGACGATTCGTTATTATGAAAAAGTGGGACTAATCCGCTCGGAACGGGCGGTAAATGGCTATCGACTATTTGATCAGGCGGCAGTCGAACGGCTGCAATTTATCAAAAACTGCCGCTCCCTCGGCTTTTCTGTGGCAGAAACCCAAGCCCTTGTTCAATTAAAGCAGCAACCACAAAATGATTGCGAAAATGCCAATTTATTATTGGCGGAACATTTGAGTAAAATCGATGACAAGATCGCCCAACTGCAACAGATTCGGGCGGCATTGAGCGATTTACAAGATTGCGAAGCACATCGCATAAGCCAGTGCAAAGTGATGAAAGGGCTGGCGGAGTTATAAAAACCAGCGGTCGGGGTGGTAATGTTTTCTGCAAAATCGCCCCAAAAACCGACCGCTCTTTTTAAAGGCTTAAATCCCAAAGCCGCCATCCACGGCAATATCCGCACCGGTAATATAGGCGGATTGTTCGCCGCTCAAGAAAGCCACGACATCGGCAATATCTTTCGGTTGTCCGAAATAACCGAGTGGAATTAACGCCGTTACCCGATCTTTGTGAGCCTGTGCCTGCTCCGGTGTTAAGTCGGTTTTTTCATAAATCGGCGTTTCAATCGGGCCGACCGCCACGGAATTTACCCGAATGCCGTCTTTTGCCAGCTCTTTTGCCCACACAGCCGTCAAGGTTTTCAGTGCCGCTTTGCTGGCGGAATAGACCGACATATTCGGTAACGGTTGATTTGCCACCGCAGACGAAATATTGATAATCCGTCCTTTTGATGCTTTCAGCATTGGCAGGGCTTGACGGGTTAAATCCACCACCGCCCGTACATTGATGTTAAATACGCGATCAAATTCTTCTAAAGTTTGCTCGCCAATCGGGGTAACCGGTGCCATTCCGGCATTATTGACGATAATATCCAGCCGCCCAAAACGGTGCGCCACTTCACCCAACAGGGTCTTCACGCCGTCTGTATTGCCCACATCCACCGCAAGTGCGGTCAGATTTTGGTGTGCTTTTGCCGCTTCATTTAAGGTTTCGGCATTTCTGCCGGTAATGATGACATTCGCCCCTAATTCGGCTAAACGCACCGCTATCGCCAAGCCGATACCGCTTGCCGCACCGGTTACAATCGCGGTTTGGTTGGTTAATGTTGTCATTTTGTTCTCCTTATTTTATACCGCATAATCACTGATATTGGCGGCGATTTTTGCCGCATTAAATTCTTCAATTTTAATCGTCATACAGCCGTGCTGAATATAGGGATCTTGGGCAAAAGCCTGCTCCAGTGCAGCTTGGCTTTCTGCTCTGGCGATGATTACCGCTTGATTTTCATAGGTTTTACTGCGACCAAAAATTAAAAATGTGCCGTTTTCATATTGAGCATTCAGGAATTGAACGTGCTGTTCGTGCCATTTTTCGGCTAATTCGCTTGGGGTTACGGTTACATTCACAACAAACATATTTTCTCCTAATGGGTTGATTTTGCTATAAAAAAGGGGCTTTCGCCCCACATTATTTTCTACGATTAAGCAGCCTGAATTGCCGCAATTAAGCGTTGGGCGTGCTCACGGGCGGCTTGGCGTTGTACTTCAATCAATTCTTCGGTTTGACGGGCGGAATAGCTGACACCGTTGGTGTAAATCGGGGCTTGCAGTTCCAAACCGCACAAGATTGCGGTGCTTTCAAATTGGCACATATAGTCTTCCACATCGTGCTTCATTACGGCATCTTTGGCGTAAGCGGCTTTGGGTGCGCCGGTGGTAAAGGAAACGATCAATTTTTTACCGCCTAATTGCCCTTTTGAACCGTGGGAAAAACCGTGCAGGAACACTTCTTCCAGCCATAATTTCATCAAGCCCGGCAGGCTGTACCACGAAAACGGAAATTGAAAGACGATCACATCGGCGTTTAATAATGCCGCTTGCTCGGCAGCGATGTCGAATTGTTTGGTCGGGTAAAGCTGATCCAGTTTGCGAATTTCTACGTTTTTCAGACCGCTTGCCAGCTCGTCTAAAATCACGCTATTCGCCACGGATTCGCTTAAATTAGGGTGTCCGGAAATCACTAATACATTTTTCATTTTCTTCTCCTGATGTTGAATAAAAATGGGCGTTACCCTGAAAACGCTGTGTATTTTAGTGGATTTCATTATGTAGAAAAAGCTAGAATAACCTAATTGATTATTAGTTAAAAACAAAGAATATGCAGAGTTCAACCTTTGGGCAGTTAAACATTTTCCACGCTATTGTGGCGGCAGGCAGCATAATCGGGGCAAGCCGTTTGCTCGGCATTGCATCGCCCAGTATCAGCCAAGCCTTGAAATTATTGGAGCAGCATATCGGCTTGCCGCTGTTTCAACGCAGCACCCGAAAAATGACGCTAACGGAAGCGGGGCAACGGCTATATGACGACACCAAATATTTGGTCAGCTCGCTGGATTATGCTTTGGAAGGGGTCAAAGCCCTTAAAGAGCAACCACCGGTGCGGTGCGGATAAGCGTTGCCCGTTTCGCTTATTATCTGATTTTACGGCCGCACTTTGCCGACTTTTACCGCCGCTATCCCGATATTCAGCTGGAAATCGACATCAGTGAAAATCTTGACGATATGATCACAGACGGTTTCGATGTGGGGATTCGCTTTGGCGACAGGCTTGGTGAACAGTACATCGCCCGTCAGTTGCTGCCGCCAATGCAACTCGGTTTATATGCCGCAGCCGATTATCTGGCACAGCACGGTACGCCGCAAAGCCTGCAAGATTTAACCGCCCACCGCTTAATCGGCTACCGTTTTACCACCGCTAACCAAGTCGCCCAACTTACCCTGCAAAACAACGGGCAACCATTGACGATCACAATGCCAATGCCGTTGATTACCAATGATATTGACGTAGTGGCGGACGGCATTAAACAAGCGGTCGGCTTAGGGCGATTATTCACAAAAGTTGCCGAGCAGCGAGCCGACTACGCCGAATTAGTACCGGTGCTGCCGCAGCATTGGCTCAACTCGCCGCCGCTTTATCTCTACTACGCTAAAGGCAGTCAAAAAGCGAAACGGGTCGGGGTGTTGATTGATTTTTTAGTAGAGAAATGTGGGAAAGCCGAGTGATTAGTCTTGGTTTATATATCGCATTATTACTGAGGCTATCCCATTTGATATTGCAACAGGTTTTCTGTTATCAAAGACACTGCCAGCAACAGCATTGCCGCACCGGCGAAACGGGTGATCCATCTTGCATACTGTGGACGGCGGCGTAAGGTTAGCCCAATACCGACAGCCACCAAGGGATAAACCAAAGCACAGTTAGCAATATGGATAAGCCCTAACAACAAAATTTGAACCGGAATAGAAAGTGCCGCCTGTGAGCTTAAAAACGGTGGCATTAAGGCGATAAACATTAACAACACTTTCGGATTTAAACCGCTGACGGCAATGCCTTTGGCGATCCATTGCCGCGGCGTTTGTTGTGCCGCCGTATTTTCGCCAACGGTTGCCGGCGTTTTTAACACCTGCCAACTTAGCCACAACAGATATGCCGCCCCGAGAAACGTTAATCCATTTAATAGTAAAGGTTCGGCGGCAATTAACGCACCAATACCGGTCATCACGCAAAAGATCACCAGTAAATAGCCCAATAACATTCCTAACAATGCCCAACGAACCTTGCCTGCGACACCGGCGGTCAGCAAATATGCCCAATCCGCCCCCGGTACTAAAACCAATGTAAACGATAAAACCCAAAAGCCCATCATTAATGTTGTCATTCTCTTTCCCCTATTTTTGCACCTGTTGATGAGCCTATTATAAAAAACCGGCATTGAAATAGGTTTGCGGATTTTGCTAAAATTTGCTTTATTTTGAGAATATTTTTAACGATGGATAGCTTTGATCGAAAAATTCTTGCTGAATTACAACAAAATGGGCGAATTTCTCTCACAGAACTAAGCGATAAAATCGGCATTAGCTTATCGCCTTGCCAACGCCGATTAAAATTATTGGAACAAAATGGCGTTATCTGTGATTATCAAGCCAATGTTAATCCCGAAAAAGTCGGGCTGCATTTTTCAGCGATTGTGTTTGTAGAAATTCGGGAAGTAACGTTGCCCCAATTACAAGCCTTTGAGAATGCATTGCACGATATTCCGCAAATCATTCAGGCACAACGATTATTCGGCAAGCCCGATTATATGCTACAAATCGTCTGTGAAAATTTAGCCGCCTTTCAAACACTCTATGATAAAAAACTTGCTACACTGCCGAATATCCTACGACTGAGTTCTACCTTAGTGATGAAAGAAATTGTGGCAAAACGTGGGTTGCCTTTGGGTTAGTGCCGTTGTTCTTAACCGATTGTTCAACCTTTCATATTTTTACCCGTACTCAACCGTACGGGGTTACCCCTACATTGCAAAATTTTCTGTAAAATCAACCGCTTGATCTTCGTTTAAGCTAAGGTTGGATAATCAATATACCCCTGTTCGCCGCCGCCGAACATTGTGGCACGGTCGGGAGCGTTGAGCGGGGCATTTTGGGCAAAGCGGTGTGGTAAATCGGGGTTGGCAAGGTAGCTTGAGCCGAAAGAAACGAATGTCGCAATGCCTTTTTGCAGCTCGGCTTCGGCAGTGTCCCGCAGATAGCCGGTATTGGCGATAAGTGTTTTGTTGGTCATTTTGCCGAAAAGCTCAATTTCATCATCTTGCGGATAATGCGGCAGTAATGGGAACATTGGGGCGCGTTTCATTAGTTCGACAAAGGCGAAATCCAAGCGGTTAAGTTCGTTAAACAGGGCTTGATAAGTGGCAATCGGGTCATCAAAGGCAATGCCGGCGTAAGGGTGCAACGGCCCAAGTTTAATGCCGACTTTCTCGCCGCCCACCGCTGCAATAATCGCCTGCATCGCTTCCACCACAAAGCGAATGTTATTTTCAATTGAACCGCCGTATTCATCATCACGGCGGTTGCTGCTTTCGGCTAAAAATTGATTCGGTAAATACCCGTTTGCGGCGTGAAACTCTACGCCGTCAAAGCCGGCGGCAATGGCATTTTTTGCAGCTTGGGCATAGTCCGCAATGGTTTGCTTAATCTCCGCCACGCTCAAGGCTTTTGGCGTTTCAAAATCCTGCATTCCTTGTGAAGTAAAATGCTGCATTCCTTCAATTTTAACGGCAGACGGTGCAACCGGCAGCTCGCCGCTACGCTCGATAGAATGAGCCACTCGTCCGGTGTGCCAGAGTTGAGCGAAAATCAAGCCGCCGTTGGCGTGAACCGCATCGGTAACCTTTTTCCAGCCGGCAATTTGTGCTTCCGTATAAAGCCCCGGCGTGAGCGGGCTGCCTTTTGCTGCCGAAGAAATATTGATCGCTTCCGATAAAATCAGCCCTGCCGATGCCCGTTGAGCGTAATATTCCGCCATTATCGCCGTTGGCACGCCTTGTGCATCGGCACGGCTACGGGTCATCGCCGCCATAGTCATTCGGTTTTTTAAGGTTAAGTTGCCTAATTTGGCAGATTCAAATAATTTCATTGTGTTGTCCTTTTGTGAGTAAAGTGCGGTCATTATAATTAGTGTTATTTTTGGGATAAAGATAGAAAAATTGGAAAGATTGTTTGCTATTTGGGATAATGGCTACCTAGGCAAGCAGTTAAAAAAGGGGGAAATTTTGCAATTTTTAAATGAAATGGGCTGGTTTGTGGAAGTGGTCAAAGCCAAAAGTTTTACCAAAGTGGCGGAAACTTGTGGCGTGCCGAAATCCACTCTTTCCCATAAAATCAATCAGTTAGAACAACATTTAGGGCTGCGGCTGCTTAATCGCACCACCCGCAAACTGGAGCTTACCGAAGCCGGACAAATCTATTTTGAACGGGCGGCGAAAATTGTCGAAGAAGCCCGTCTTGCCCATCAGCAACTGGGCGATCTGCTGGAAAATTTAAGCAGCGTATTGCGAATGTCGCTACCGGTGGACTTTGCCAACCGTTTTATCGTGCCGCTGCTGCCCGAATTTCAACGCCGCTATCCGCAGTTGCAGATTGAATTTGATGTAACGCCCCGCAATGTCGATCTCATTAGCGAGCCGTTCGATTTGGTGATTCGCATCGGCGAGCAGCCAAATTCCAACCTTATCAGCCGCAAGCTAACAACATTTGACGGCGGTTTGTATGCTTCCCCAAGTTATATCGCCAAACGGGGCGAACCGCAAACACCAAGGGAGCTGCCCGATCATCAGGTATTACTGTTCCGCACGGCAGAATGGCAGCTGTCAAACGGCAATGAAAGCCACAGCCTGCAACTGCAAGGGCAATACCGCACCAACAGTTTGGGAATGCTGGAACAGCTTGCCATACAAGGCTTAGGCATTGCCCTATTGCCCCATCGCACCGCCCGATTTTATACCGAGCAAGCCCAACTCTGCCCCCTGCTCCCCGACTGGCACAGCCCGCCCGTACCGGTTTATATTTTAACCGCCACCCGATTACTGCCGGCAAAAGTCGAAGCCTTTATCGGTTTTTTGAAAGAGCAATTTGCCGACTAGCAAGCGGTTGGTTTAGGGAAGTTATTTACATATGACAAAAACCGCCTGAAAATAAAAGTGATTCTAGCAAAAAGACTTCATTCATCATTTTTGCTAAAATCGTTGAAAAATCAAACGATAATAAGGAAAACAATGCGTAGTCAAATGATCATTTACAATACCGAAGACGGCAAAGCAGCGATTGAATTACATTTGCAGGACGGCACGGTATGGTTGAATCAGGCGGAAATTGCCACCTTGTTTCAAACCAGCAAGCAGAATATCAGTAAGCATATTAAGGCGATATTTGATGATGGCGAGCTACAGCCTGAAGTGGTTGTCAACTATCAGTTGACAACCACGCGGCACGGGGCAATAAAAGAAAAAACGCAAACAAAACCGGTCACTTACTATAATTTGGATATGATTTTAGCCATCGGCTATCGGGTACGTTCAGTGCGTGGTGCGCAATTTCGCCACTATGCCGGCAACGTGCTGAAAGAGTATCTGATTAAAGGCTTTGCGATGGATGACAGCCGTCTGAAAAACTTGGGCGGCGGTGGATATTTTAAAGAACTGCTGGAGCGGATTCGAGATATTCGCAGCAGTGAAAAGGTTTTTTACCGTCAGCTACTCGATCTCTTTGCTACCAGTCAGGATTACGACGGCAGCAGCCAAGCTGCCAAACAGTTTTTTGCCACGGTACAAAACAAAATGCATTATGCTATTCATCAGCATACCGCCGCAGAATTGGTCTATGAACGGGTCGATAGCGAGCAGGATTTTATGGGGCTGACCACCTTCAAAGGCGAACTGCCTACTCTGCAAGAAGCTAAGACTGCAAAGAACTATCTCTCTGAAAAAGAGCTGAAAGGCTTGAATCAGCTGGTTTCCGGTTATCTTGATTTTGCCGAACGCCAAGCCGAGCGGGAAACTCCAATGACTATGCAGGATTGGATTAACCATATAGATGGTATCCTGACCGCCACAGGAGAACAGCTACTCACGCATACGGGCAGCATTTCTCTCCGGCAGATGAGCGATAAAGTCGAAACCGAATATCGAAAATACCAAAGCAAAACACTGACTCAAGTAGAACGAGATTATCTAGCCAGCGTGCGAGCTTTGGTGAAATCAGAGAGTTTATTGAAATAGAAAAATCGATAAAAGGAAAGCAATAATGAACCAACCCCACTATTTTTCCCAACAGTCCGATTTTCCGACCAAAACCGTGGTGGCTGCCCTGTTTATTACGGCATTTTTAGGTTATCTGAACGAAACCTTGCTCAATGTAGCGTTAAGCACGCTGATGACGGAATTTACCGTTTCCAAGCAGGATATTCAGTGGCTTGCCACCGGTTTTTTGTTGGTAATGGGGGCGTTTTCGCCGCTGACGGCAGCGGTGCTGCAATGGTTTAAAACCAAAACGATGACCTTGCTGACACTGGGCATTTTCCTGCTGGGATCGCTGATTTGTGCGGCGGCAGTGAATTTTCCGATGTTGCTCGGCGGGCGACTGATTCAGGCGTTAGCCGCCGCCCTATCGATGCCGTTGCTGATTAACGCTATTTTGGTAATCTTCCCGCCGCAACAACGGGGGCGGGCGATGAGTTTAGTGGCGGTGATTTTCACCGTTGCCCCTGCCATCGGCCCAACGTTATCAGGGGTGATTGTCGATCAACTCGGCTGGCGGTATCTGTTTTTAGCGACTGTGCCGTTGGTGTTGGCGGCGATGCTGATGATCGTCCTCACCTTAAAACATAATTTAATGGAGATTACCCGCCCGCCGATAGATAGCCTGTCCGCTCTGCTTTCCATTCTCGGCTTTGGCGGCTTGGTTTATGCCGCCAGTCAATTTGCCGAGCTGCCACCGGTAGTATTTGCCACGTTGCTGGCGATCTCTATCGGCTTAATCGCCCTGTTTGTCCGCCGCCAATATCGTTTAAAAACGCCGTTGTTGGACTTATCGGTGCTTGGCGTGAAGCAATTCCGCTATGCGATTATCATCTTGTTTATCGCTTATTTTCTGTTCTTAGGCTTGGAATTGCTGTTGCCGATGTACAGCCAACAAGTGCTGCTGCTTTCGGCAACGATAACCGGCTTAGTGCTGTTGCCTGCCAGCATTGCCGAAGCGGCTTTCGCCCCCATTTTTGGCGTGATTTTGGATAAAAAAGGCGGTCGCCCGATTTTATTATTGGGGGCAGCGATAATGGCAGGATCAATGGCGGGGCTATGGTGGCTGATCGGGGCGGAAACGTCGCCTTATTGGCTCGCCGCCGTCTTCGCCTTGTTTGCGGTGTCCGTGTCAGCGGCGGTAACGGGCGAAACCCACGGACTGAACCATTTATCCACCACACAAAACCCGCACGGCACGGCAATTATCGGTATGCTAATGCCGATTGCCGGGGCATTGGGCGTGGCGTTTTTTATCGGTATCACCCAACTTGGCGAGCAACTTTCCGCCGCCGATCCGCAATCGGCAATGTTGAATGGCTTTAAATTAGCGGTGGGTTTAGGGGCGATATTGACCCTTACTGCCTTCTTTTCTGCAATGAAGATCCACACGGAATATAAGTTAGATAAGCCACACAACCACCATTAATCAGGGTATTTTATTATAGCGTTGTTGCCCAATAAAGTGCGGTCAGATTCAACATCATATTGTTTTCTACAAAATCTTAGTAAAAACCGACCGCACTTTTCTTGGCTTTTTTATTGATAATCTTTGCTCAATATTCAATTGATTGATTTTTTAATAAATTTTCTCTGTTTATCTAAAATTTTAAATCGCTATCCTTATGTTAAGTTTATTTTTTATTCTCTTGTATCCGCCAAGTAAAAAATTGACGCGGTGGCATTCCAAGCAACTGCCTGAACATATAAGAAAATGCACTCTGACCTTTATAACCAAGCGCTAATGCAATTTGGCTAAGGCTTTCTCCTTTTTCAAACAAAACAATCGCTTGAGAAAGTAACGCTTGTTTTCGCCACGTTGAAAAACTGCAATGAAGTTCCCGTTTAAAAAGCCGTTGTAATGTACTAATACTCGCTCCGGCTTGTAAAGTCAGATCGGCGAGTGTTTGTTGAAGATCTGGTTGCTTTAGCAGTTTTTCACAACAATGATATAAACGTTTATCTTTTGGCATCATTATTCCAAGACTAAATTGAGGTGCATAGCGGATTTCATACAAAATTAATGGCATTGTTAACGCATAATACTCGTCATTATGATGTTGTTCCTGCGTTAACGACATCAGAAGCGCTTTAAGTAATGGACGAACAAATATACTGTAGCATCGTAATGATTCATTAAGAGCTGATAAGCAAACGACATACAGATCGGCACTTTCTATTATATCGACAGAATGCGGTGTATTTGCCGGTATATACACAGCATAATGCGGTGGCAAGGTAAAAACCGTATTTTCACTCCATATTCTCACTACACCTTGTTCGGTAAAAATCAGCTGTGCCCAAGGATGGCTATGTTGGCATACATGATTTTGAGCAATATGTCGCCTAAAAATCACTTTTACAGGATAACTTTCACTGAGCTGAATCGGAAAATCCATTGGCGGAAGAATAATTTTTTCAGACATATTGACCTCTTTTCGATAATTTTTGATTTATCTTCGTAAGAATAGCATAACTTAGAGCATTAATATGTTAAAAAATAATGAAATAGATTGGGAGTTAATATGCTAAATAAATCCGACAAACATTTAATGTATTTATTAATACTGGGGATTGTACTTCCATTGCTGGATACAACCCTAGTTAATGTAGCGCTAACAGTAATTAACCGTGAATTTAATTCGGATTTAACGTATAGCCAATGGATCATTTCATCCTATGGATTAGCGGCAGTATGTACTGTTCCTCTAGCCGCATTCTTAACGGAGAGCATTGGAACAAAACGGGTCTGGCTTATTGGGTTAATGTTATTTTGTAGCGGAATATTACTTGCTGGTTTATCTGCTGCTCTCGGTTGGTTAATTACAGCAAGAATAATGCAAGGAGCCGCTACTGGTTTAATGTTACCAACAATGCAAATCATTGTTGTACAATCTGTCGGTGCAGAAAAAACAAGATCAGCGTTAGCAATGATGTCTGTACCTACGGTTATCGCCCCGATCATTGCCCCTTTAATCGCAGGTTTGATTTTAGATTATTACAGCTGGCAATGGCTATTTTGGTTACAAATGCCACTTTGTATATTGGCTTGGATTTTATCTTGGATTCACTTACCAGACTACCATCCAACAAATCAAAGTAAAGCAGATATTAGCGGACTATTAATGATT
Organism: Cricetibacter osteomyelitidis; assembly: GCF_004340985.1. Lineage (GTDB taxonomy): Bacteria > Pseudomonadota > Gammaproteobacteria > Enterobacterales > Pasteurellaceae > Cricetibacter > Cricetibacter osteomyelitidis. The sequence goes on along the minus strand of NZ_SLYB01000002.1, from coordinate 113,539 downwards.
ATATCGGCGCTTTGTTTAACGGTTTATAATCTTAACCATTTTCAAACATTCTATAACGGATTAGGAATCGGAGGTGGTTTGCTCATTGGTCTGCTGTTTTACTATCACCAAAAAAAGAAAGCTGAAGCTGCAATTAATCTTAACCTGTTCCATATATTGCACTTTCGCTATCAAATAAGTTTATTATTTCAAAGTAGCTTACTTTATTATGGAGGAATTGTATTTTACCCCATTCTATTTATTCAAAGCGGTCTCCCGGCTATTACAGTTGGTGGTTTGCTGGCTTTACAAGGCATAGGCACATTAATTTCCCGACAAATGCTAGCAAAATTATCAACACGTTATACTGATCATCAAATACTTATCTTTTGTAGCGGATTAACCTTAATCTCATCACTTATATTAGCTTTGCCTTTAGCAATTAACACAATTTCCATTACGGCTTTATTGATGTTATTACGAGGTTACGGTCTTGGTATTTTGACGATTTTACCTATGTCAAACCTCTATCAAGGCTTGGAGAAAAAACAGATTGCTCATGCTTCAGTCATCAGCAGAATGGTTATTTATCTTGCTGCATCACTTGCTGCCGTGATCGTATCCATTGGCTTAACCCTATCCTCTTCTACGATACATTTTATATTTGCCCTTGTAATACTATGGGGATTATTTGGTGAAAAAAACAGAAACAATTCAAATAATGAGTTTAAATAGGATTCTTGAAAAGGTGAAATATTACTAGAAATTAGAGCATGACATTAGTTGTAGAAATAGCGTTAAAATCGTTATATTATAAACTATACAATGATATAATATAGTCACTTTAGCGTTATCAAGGAGAACATAATGAAAAAACTTATCACATTAATTATATCCATCACGACTACCTTATCAGTACAAGCTGCTGATTTATATCTTTATGCCGGTGTAGGGCTTAAAGAACCCGTAGAAAAGATTGTGAAACAATTTGAGCAACAAACGGGACATAAAGTTACCATTGAATACGGCGGCTCAGGTCAATTATTAGCTCGTTATAATGCGGTTAAAACAGGCGATCTTTATTTGCCGGGCTCAAATGATTATGTTGAAAAACTGGAGAAAACAGGAGAAGTCAAAGCATCTGCCCAATTAGTGCTACATATTCCTGTTATGGCAATTCGTAAAGATAAAAGCGCAGGTATTCATTCTTTTCAAGCGCTTGCGGAAAGTCGGTTACGTTTAGGTATTGGAGATAGTAAAGCTATGGCACTGGGTAAAGGTGCAGAAAAAATCTTTGAACGCTCCGGATACCAAAAAGCATTAAATGACAAAGTGGTTGTAAAAGCGGCAACAGTCAAACAATTGATGCTTTACCTATTAAATGGCGATGTTGATGCAGCCGTTGTTGGGCGTGCCGGCGCTTGGAAAATACGTGATAAAGTAGATATACTTCCAAATCCGGCAGGCACACCAGAAGAAAAAGTCACAATAGCGCTGCTTTCTTCTAATCAACATCCGGCTGAAGCAAAACAGCTTCTCGATTTCTTCAAATCCGAACAAGGTGTGAAATATTTTACTGATGAAGGCTTCCTACCTATTAAGTAAGAGCACAAGTTTAAAGTTAGCATTAGTGCCTCTTGCTCTCTTATTATTCGTGGTAACAGGTGCTATATTTTCCTTAATCAGTCAACTTGATACTCATTTTTTCGGAATTATTTTAACCGATCCGGAATTACATTTTGCGTTGATGATGTCATTAGGAACATCGATTATATCGCTTATACTTGCACTAATGATAGCCATCCCTTCTGCCTGGGTAATGAGCCAAGTGCGGTTACCTTTTCAAAAGTTTATTGATACGGCACTTGATTTACCAATGGTCTTGCCACCGCTAGTAACAGGACTCAGTTTACTCCTGTTATTTAATTCGCAAGGCATTGTTAGCCAACTTATACCTATCGTCAGCCAATGGATTTTCAGTCCGACCGGAATTGTGATTGCGCAAACTTATATCGCAAGTTCCATTATATTACGTCATGCACGCGGTACCTTTTCTACATTAGATTCAGGTTATCGTCTCACCGCATATAATCTCGGTTTATCTCCATTAAAAACCTTAATCAGCATTGAACTTCCTATGTGTTGGAGACCTATCCTTTGTGGCGCGATCCTTGCTTGGTCACGCGCCATTGGTGAATTTGGTGCAACGCTGATGTTAGCGGGAGCAACCCGCTTTAAAACAGAAACATTACCGATGGCTGTTTATCTTAATATTGCAAGTGGTGATTTCGAAATTGCAATTGGTGCCTCGCTATGGCTATTGTTTATTTCAGCCTGCTTACTGTTTTTACTACGTACAATTAATCGGAACATTTAGTATGTTAAGAATTACACAATTATATGCAGGTATTCTTCAAAATATCCATTTATACCTTAATAAAGGTGAATGTATCGCTATCATTGGACAATCCGGCAGCGGGAAAACAACATTACTCAATACCATTGCCGGCTATATTGATTATCAGGGTGAAATTGAATTAGCTCAAAAAAATCTCAAGCAAATCCCACCTTGGCAACGTAGCTGTCGCTATCTCAATCAAAGACTATACTTGTTTCCGCATAAAACGGTTGCGGGTAACTTAACGTTAGCAAAACCAACCGCACTTCGTTCCGAACAACTACAGTTACTTGCTAAATTAAACATTGATCACTTGATTGATCGTTATCCACATCAGCTTTCAGGCGGTGAACAACAGCGTGCGGCACTTGCTAGAGCATTAATCAATCCTCCCGATGTATTACTGCTTGATGAACCGTTTTCATCACTTGACTGGGAAACCAGACAACATATTTGGATAGTGCTTAAGAAATTAATTCAGGCAGAAAAAATTACCACTCTGTTAGTCACACATGAACCCAAAGAAGCCGATTATTTTGCAGATCAACAAATTCAATTATGTAAAGGTAAACTGATTTAACTCAAAAAGGAACTTACTATGATTTATTTTTCAGATAAAGAACTTGATGACTTTTTACTTGAAGATATTTACCGTGGCGATCTCACGACTCATGCTTTAGGAATTGAGCATGTAGCTGCGAGGATTTTATTTAAACGTAAAACAGCAGGCATTGTAGCAGGTATTCACATTGCAGAAAAATTACTGCAAAAGCTAGGTATCCGACCTCATATTTATGTAAATGAAGGTGACATAGTCAAAGCGGGAGACTTACTAATTAGCGCAGAAGCATGCGCAGATCAGCTCCATCAAGCATGGAAAGTCATACAACTTATCTTAGAATGGTCTTGTGGAGTCGCACAATATACATCAGAGATGATCGCAACGGCCAAAGCAATTAACCCAAATGCAGTTGTCGCTTGCACACGTAAAAGTATTCCGAATACGAGAAAGCTTGCCACTAATGCCGTACTCGCTGCGGGCGGTCATATTCATCGACAAGGAATTAGTGAAACATTACTTGTCTTTACAAATCATCGTCACTTGCTCGATAAACCTGAAGATTGGCAACATATTGTCGCCACACTAAAACGAGAAGCGCCAGAAAATAAAGTGACATTGGAAGCAGATAATTTAGCACAATTTGAAGCAATGCTCATTGCCGAACCTGATATTATTCAATTAGACAAATTTTCACCGGCACAAGTAAGACAAGCTCTAGCGCTCTTAGCTGCATCACAAAAAAAGATAACTATCTCAGTTGCCGGTGGCGTCAATAAAAATAATATCGCTGATTACGCGAAATTAGGGATAGCGTTATTTATTACATCAGCCCCTTATTACGCACCTCCGGAAGATATTAAAGTAATCATTGAAAAGCAGTAACCTGATTATCAATCCTTACAAAAAAATTGAGCCCTGTAGATTACAGGGCTCAATATTTAAGTTAAATTATCTGTCCAGATTCTGGGGAGCAGATCACTTTGATAAATTCAAAGTGCGGTCACAAAAAACAACGATTTTTTTAACGTTAGCTTCACCAATGACCGATTATAAATACTCTTACAGAAAAATTTTAGCGTTTTGATTTCACTAATTTTTCTGTCAATTCATAAGCACGAAGTTTAGCAAGTTCTTTGGAAAGTTTGGCTGCCAGTAATTCGTGATTCGCATCCGAATGATGTGCCACGATATTTTCTTCCGCTTTGCGTTTCGCTTCCAAAATACGATTTTGATCCAATTCGGAACCGCGAATTGCCACATCAGCCAGCACGGTAACAATGTTCGGCTGTACTTCTAAAAATCCACCGGAAACATAAATAACATCTTCGCTACCGTTTTCCAAAGTAAATTTTACAATCCCAGGTTTTATACCGGTTAGTAACGGAGTATGTCCGGGTAAAATACCCAATTCACCTTCCGTACCTGTCGCCTGTACATTGTTTACAACGCCTTCGAAGATTTTTTCTTCAGCACTTACCACAGTTAAGTTAAATGTTGCCATATTATTCTCCTTCAAGTTATCTGGTAATCAGTTCTTGAAGTGATTACATTTTGTTGGCTTTTTCTAGCACTTCTTCAATTGAACCGACCATATAGAACGCTTGTTCCGGAATATGGTCGTATTCACCGTCTAAAATACCTTTGAAACCACGGATAGTATCTTTTAATGATACGTATTTACCCGGTGATCCGGTAAATACTTCGGCAACGAAGAATGGTTGTGATAAGAAACGTTCGATTTTACGTGCACGTGCTACCACTAATTTATCGTCTTCGGATAATTCGTCCATACCAAGGATTGCGATAATATCTTTCAATTCTTTATAACGTTGCAAAATACCTTGTACACCCCGTGCTACATCATAATGTTCTTGACCTACAACTAACGGGTCTAATTGGCGAGATGTAGAATCTAACGGGTCAACCGCCGGATAGATACCTAATGACGCAATTTGACGGCTCAATACTACTGTTGAATCCAAGTGAGCAAAGGTTGTAGCCGGAGATGGGTCGGTTAAGTCATCCGCCGGTACGTAAACCGCTTGAACGGAAGTGATAGAACCGGTTTTAGTTGATGTGATACGTTCTTGCAACACACCCATTTCTTCCGCCAATGTCGGCTGATAACCTACCGCTGACGGCATACGGCCTAACAATGCGGATACTTCTGTACCTGCAAGGGTATAACGATAAATATTATCCACGAAGAATAATACATCACGACCTTCATCACGGAATTTTTCTGCCATTGTTAAACCGGTTAATGCAACGCGTAAACGGTTACCCGGTGGCTCATTCATTTGACCGTACACTAAAGATACTTTATCCAATACGTTGGATTCTGTCATTTCATGATAGAAGTCGTTACCTTCTCGAGTACGTTCACCTACACCGGCGAATACGGAATAACCACTGTGTTCAATCGCGATGTTACGGATTAACTCCATCATATTAACGGTTTTACCCACACCCGCACCACCGAACAGACCCACTTTACCGCCTTTCGCAAACGGACAAATCAAGTCGATAACTTTGATACCGGTTTCCAATAACTCCGTACTGTTGGATTGATCTTCGTAGCTTGGTGCCTGACGATGGATTGCCCATTCTTCTTCAGCACCGATAGGACCTTGTTCATCAATAGGTTCGCCTAACACATTCATAATACGGCCTAAGGTTTTAGTACCTACCGGTACAGAGATAGGATTTCCCGTATTAGTTACGCTTAAACCACGTTTTAAACCGTCGGATGTACCCATTGCGATACAACGTACAACACCACCACCTAATTGTTGTTGAACTTCAAGGGTTAAACCCGATTCAACTTTCAATGCATCGTAAACTTTTGGCACTGCATCTTGTGGGAATTCAACGTCAATCACCGCACCGATGATTTGTATAATTTTTCCTGCTGCCATTACCGTTCCTCTAAGATTTGTTAAATTGCTGCCGCACCGGCTACAATTTCATTTAATTCATTTGTGATACTTGCTTGACGGGCTTTGTTATACACCAACTGCAATTCATTGATTAAATTACCTGCATTATCTGTTGCTGCTTTCATTGCTACCATCCGAGCTGCCTGCTCCGAAGCCAAATTATCAACCACCGATTGATAAACTTGAGATTCTAAATAACGGATCAATAGGCTGTCTAACAGCACTTTCGGATCCGGCTCGTAAATATAATCCCAAGATTGTTTTTCGTCTAAATTATCGCTATCTAATTCCGGTAGCGGAACCAATTGTTGGACAAGCGGTTTTTGCGACATCGTATTGATGAATTGATTATAGGCAATATAGATTGCATCAATTTTGCCTTTTTTATAAACTTCAAACATTTGGTTCGCAATACCGATTAATTCTTCTACCGAAGGATTATCGCCCATACCGGAATGTTGTGTTCTGATTTCTACCCCTAATGAACGGAAAAAAGCAATACCTTTCGAACCGATAATACCCAGTTCAACATCAACGCCTTTTTCCTTCCATTGTTTAATTTCGGTCATAATGGATTTAAATAAATTAATATTCAAACCACCACACATACCGCGGTCTGTAGAAACAACTAACATACCGATTTTTCTCGGTTCACGCTCGACTAAAAACGGATGTTTATAACCGATACTGGCTTTAGATACGTGGCTGATAACGTGACGAATTGTTTCAGAATACGGGCGAGATGAAGCCATACGATCCTGCGTTTTACGCATTTTCGATGTAGCTACCATTTCCATTGCCTTAGTAATTTTTTGTGTACTTTGTACACTGGCAATTTTGGTTTTTATCTCTTTTGCACCTGCCATTTCGTTTCTCCGTTTCCGCTATTACCAGGTATTATTTGCTTTGAATGTATCTAAAATACCTTTTAACGTATCTTTGATTTCATCGTTATAATTACCGGCTTTGGTTAAATCCTGCATAAAATCAGCATTTGTACGTTTCGCGTAATCTAAAAGTGCGGTCTCAAAATCAGCAATTTTGTTTAACTCCACATCCTCTAAATAGCCGAATTCCACAGCGAACAACATTACTGCTTGTTCAGCAACGGATAACGGTGCATATTGTTTTTGTTTCAACAATTCGGTTACTTTTTCACCATGTGCCAATTGTTTACGGGTTGCATCGTCAAGATCGGAGGCAAATTGAGCAAACGCCGCTAATTCACGATACTGAGCAAGTGCAGTACGAATACCACCGGCTAATTTTTTAATCACTTTAGTTTGTGCTGCACCACCTACCCGGGATACGGAAATACCCGGGTTTACTGCCGGACGAATACCCGCATTAAACATATTGGATTCTAAGAAAATCTGACCGTCGGTAATAGAAATTACGTTAGTCGGAACGAACGCTGATACGTCACCGGCCTGAGTTTCGATAATCGGTAATGCAGTCAAAGAACCTGTTTGACCTTTTACTGCACCTTTGGTGAATTTTTCTACGTATTCTTCGTTTACACGGGAAGCACGTTCAAGTAAACGTGAGTGTAAATAAAATACATCACCAGGAAATGCTTCACGGCCCGGCGGACGGCGTAATAATAAGGAAATTTGACGATAAGCTACCGCTTGTTTGGATAAATCATCATATACGATTAATGCATCTTCACCACGATCGCGGAAATATTCCCCCATCGCACAACCTGAATATGGTGCTAAATATTGTAATGCCGCTGATTCCGATGCCGAAGCGACAACTACAATAGTATTGGCTAATGCACCGTGTTCTTCCAATTTACGCACTACGTTGGCGATTGTCGATGCTTTTTGACCGATTGCCACATAGATACATTTAATACCTGAATCACGTTGGTTGATAATAGCATCAATAGCTAATGCGGTTTTACCTGTTTGACGGTCACCGATGATCAATTCGCGTTGGCCGCGACCGATTGGTACCATTGAGTCAACGGCTTTATAACCGGTTTGTACTGGCTGATCAACGGATTTACGTTCGATAACACCCGGTGCAATTACTTCAACCGGCGAGAAACCGTCATTTTCAATTTCGCCTTTACCGTCAATTGGCTGACCTAACGTATTTACCACACGACCTAACAAACCGCGACCTACCGGTACTTCAAGAATACGGCCGGTACATTGAACTTCCATACCTTCCGCTAAATCGGTGTAAGGGCCCATTACCACAGCACCGACTGAATCACGTTCCAAGTTCAATGCCATGGCATAAATATTACCCGGTAATGCAATCATTTCACCTTGCATCACATCCGTTAAGCCACTGATACGAATAATACCGTCACTTACGGAAACGATTGTACCAGTATTACGAGCTTCACTCGTTACATTAAAATCGGCAATTCGTTTTTTAATTAATTCACTAATTTCTGTAGAATTTAGTTGCATATATTGTTCCTCTTACAGTTGTAATTCGTTTGCCAAACGGGTGAGTTGTCCACGGCTTGAACCGTCAATCACCATATCGCCGGCACGAATAATTACCCCTGCGATCAATGTGCTGTCCACAGTACAATGTAATTTCACTTTTTTATCAAGTTTACGTTCCATTGCTTGTTGGATTTTTTTAATCTGTACATCACTTAATGGTTGAGCTGAAATGACATCAACGTCCGCAGTTGCTTGATGTTCGGCAACATAAGATAAAAATTGCTGAAACACTGCCGGAAGTGCGGTCAAACGTTGATTTTCCGCCATTAGCTTAATAAAGTTACGCCCCTGCTCATTAAGTTTGTCACCACAAATTGCAATTACAGTATCCGCTGTTTTATGTACTGATGAATCGCCGCGTAAAAATTGTTGAATAGTTTTGTTTTCAACAACCTGAGTAGCGAAATCAAGCATATTCTGCCATTGATCAATACTTTTGTTTTCTACTGCAAAATCAAATGCGGCTTTTGCATAAGGGCGAGCGATAGTAGTTAATTCCGACATAAGGCTCACCTTAGAGTTCTGCAACTAATTTATCAATAATGTCATTGTTTGCCGCTTCATCTACTGTACGACCCACAATTTTCTCAGCACCGGCAATTGCCAATGATGCCACTTTAACGCGTAATTCTTCTTGCACCCGTTTACGTTCGGATTCCACTTCGGCATGACCTTGAGCGATAATTTTCGCTTTTAATTCATCTGCTTCGGTTTTTACATTTTCTAAAATTTCATTACGACGTTTATTGGCTAAATCAACAATCTCTTGTGCTTGAGATTTCGCTTTCGCAATTTCTTGCTCTGCCAATACTTTAGTATCAGCCTGCTCTTTTCTCGCAGCATCAGCGGATGCAAGTGCATCGGCAATTTTTGCCTGACGCTCTTCAATCGCTTTGATGATCGGCGGCCATACAAATTTCATACAAAACAGTACGAAAAGAATAAAGGCTACCGTTTGCCAAATTAATGTTGCATTTAAATTCACAACGTCCTCCTCGAGTTGGTTATTAGTTTGTTTCAGAACAAACCAATTGGTTATTTAACACTAAGTCCAACTCTGTTTATTATGATAATAAACTAATAAATGGGTTTGCGAAGATGAAAAGTAAAGCAATACCAACAGCAATCATTGAAATCGCATCTAATAGACCGGCGATAATGAACATTTTTGTTTGTAAGCTGTTTGCCAATTCTGGTTGACGAGCAGAAGATTCTAAGAATTTACCGCCAAGCAAACCAAAGCCGATTGCCGTACCAATCGCCGCAAATGCTAGCAAAATCGCTGATGCAATGATAGTTGATGAAATTACAGTTTCCATAGTTTTCTCCATTAAGTTGAAGGAATTAGCCGAATGGCTAGGTTTAGTTAATAAAAATTTTTTGTATTAAGAGCGGTCAGTTTTTATAAAATTTATTAAAAATCCACCGCACTTTTATTCTATTCGTTAAAAATCGAATTCGTTTTAATGATCGGCTTTGTTATAACCAATACTTAAGTACACTACAGTCAACATCATAAAGATGAACGCTTGCAGAGTAATAACTAAAATATGGAAGATAGCCCAAATCAAGTGTAAAGGTACACCCATTGCCGCAATTAATCCGTTCGCTCCGTACATTACCGCGATTAAAACGAAAATCAATTCACCGGCATACATATTACCGAATAACCGGAATGCCAAAGAAATAGGTTTTGCCAAAAGCGTAACGGTTTCAAGGATAAAGTTTACCGGAATTAAAGCCCAGTGATTAAACGGATGTAGAGTATATTCTTTCACTAAACCGCTAAATCCTTTGGATTTAACCGTGTAGTATAAAATAAGGAAAAATACGCCGATACCTAAAGAAAGGGTAATACTGATATCAGCCGTCGGTACTGCGCGCAGATAGTGAAGACCGGTCATTTGAGCTGTTTGCGGCAAATAATCTACCGGTACCAAATCGATCAGGTTCATAATGAAAACCCAACAGAAAATGGTTAAAGCTAATGGTGCGACCACATTACGCGGACCGTGAAAATTTTCACGTACGACACCATCAACCCATTCAACCAGTATTTCTACAAAACATTGTAGCTTTCCCGGTACACCGCTAGTCGCTTTTTTCGCTGCCGAACGGAATATCCAAAGAAAAACCAAACCGGATAATACGCTAAAGAAAATAGAGTCGAGATGAACGGACCAAAAAGAATCACCTGTAGTTAAAAACTGTAAGTGATGCTGAATGTAACCTTCAGATGTAAGTTCAGTTGCTTGCCCAGCCATAAACTATCCTATTGATAATTAATTAAATACATTCTGTTTTTGGTTTTCTTTTTGTTTGAAATAAATAGGCAGTAAGTTATTAAGCACTAATGCCACAATAAAACCGACAAAAAAGAAAATGTAATTCATTGTTTGATACAAAGAGAAAAATCCCGCCATCAATACAATGGTTATTGCAAACTTGATCGCTTCACCTTGGTAAAGTGCGGTCATATTCTGCATATTTTGTTGAGATTGGCGGCGAAAATAAACAAAAAAAATCAGGGCACATTGCGGAACGAAAATACTGAATACCCCCAAGGCAAAAGCAATTCCGTCATTAATTTGATAACAAATGATAAGCAATGTCGCCGTTATAAAACACAGTAATTCAATAAGTATTACTTTTCGGTACATTTTTTTTGTTCGTTTTAATATTGCCGACATTTTTATTCCATTTTATATGAACAGGCATATAAATTTACAACAAATCAAACGCCCCCTATTATACGTTAGAAAGCATATTATTCAATGTTTTCCGTATAATAAATATGCCTTTAGATCAAATAAAAATGTGATAAAGATCACATTTCATACAAAAATTTAACATTTAATTAAAAAACAAGCAAAATTTTATTTTCTTAATTAAATTATATAACCTATAAAACCTTAACGAATCAGTATCAGATGTCGTTCACCCACTAATTCGGGTACTTGCAATTCAATCACTTGCAGTACCTTAAATTTTTTATCCAATTGCTGCACTTCATCTTGTTGATATTGCCCTTTTAAAGCATAAAACAGACCATTTTCGGCAGGCAAATGATGACACCAATCCGTCATATCTTTTAATAAGGCAAAAGCCCGACTTAATACTCCGTCAAATAGATGATCGGGTGCAAATTCTTCTACGCGACTAAGCACCGGCTGTATGTTAGTCAGATCTAACTCACGCACAGCATTACGGATAAAACTAATGCGTTTGCCGAGACTGTCTAATAATACAAACTGTTTATCGGGATTGATAATCGCTAGCGGCAAGCCCGGCAAACCGGGACCTGTACCCACATCAATAAAACGTTCGCCTTGTAAATAAGGGCTAACAATCACGCTATCCAAAATATGTTTTATCAACATTTCCAAAGGATCACGCACGGAAGTCAGATTATAGGCTTTATTCCATTTTTGTAATAACAACACTAACTGCACCAGCTGTTTTTTTTGTCGATCGGTCACGGAAAGTGCGGTCTGTTTTAACAAAATTTCCAGTTTTTCTGCTAACTGTTGTTCAAGGTTCATCATTATTCACCCCGCTTTAACATACCCTGTTTTTTCAGGTACACCAGCAAAATAGAAATAGCCGCCGGTGTCACGCCGGAAATTCGACTGGCTTGACCGATAGAAACCGGACGATGTTGTTCCAATTTAGACCGCACTTCGTTAGAAAGTCCGGAAACGGAAGCATAATCAAAGGTTGTTGGAATTACAGTATTTTCGTGGCGTTTTTGTTTTTCGATTTCTTCCAATTGATGTTCTATATAGCCTTGATATTTCACTCCTATTTCCACTTGTTCCGCCGCTTCTTTATCGCTCAAAGCAGGTTGGAACGGCGTAAGTGCGGTCAGAATTTCATAAGAAATTTCCGGACGACGTAATAAATCTTCACCGCTGGCTTCACGCACTAAAGGCGAACCCAATACCTGATTGGCTTCATCTAAATATTCGGAACGAGGATGCAGCCAAATACTACGTAAACGTTGTTTTTCCAGCTCAATATTATTCATTTTTTCATTAAAACGAGCCCATCGTTTGTCATCAATCAATCCTAATTTATAAGCAATCGGCGTTAAACGCATATCCGCATTGTCTTCACGCAATAACAAACGGTATTCCGCACGGGAAGTGAAAACACGATAGGGTTCTTTTGTGCCTAAAGTACAGAGATCATCTACCAACACACCGGTATAAGATTGATCACGACGCGGATACCACTGTTCTTTTTCTTGCACTAAAAGACCCGCATTAATACCTGCTAACAAACCTTGTGCCGCTGCTTCTTCATAACCGGTCGTGCCGTTAATCTGACCGGCAAAAAATAAACCACGGATTGCTTTAGTTTCTAAAGTAGGTTTTAAATCACGGGGATCAAAATAATCATATTCGATAGCATAACCCGGCTTCATAATACGGGTATGTTCCATACCTTTCATGGAATTTACTATTTTCATTTGCACATCAAAAGGCAGGCTGGTAGAAATTCCGTTCGGATAAATTTCATTGGATGTCAGTCCTTCCGGTTCCAAGTAAATTTGATGAGAATTACGTTCTGCAAAACGCATTACTTTATCTTCAATAGACGGACAATAACGCGGTCCGATCCCTTCTATCACACCAGTGTACATCGGACTGCGATCCAAATTATTACGAATCACGTCATGAGTTTGTTCATTGGTATGGGTAATATAACAGGGAATCTGACGAGGATGTTGATCTACGGATCCCATAAAAGAAAACACCGGCAATATATCATCGCCGTGCTGTTTGGCTAATACATCAAAATTAATGGTACGAGCATCCAAACGCGGTGGTGTACCGGTTTTTAAACGATCAACCCGCAATCCCAGATCACGCAAACGATCCGCCAGCATGACTGCTGCAGGATCGCCGGCACGACCACCGCTATAATTTTCCAAACCAATATGGATCTTACCTGCTAAAAAAGTACCGGCAGTTAAGATCACTGTTTTAGCACGGAATTTCAGCCCCATTTTGGTTTCTACCGCTGAAACTCGATCCTGATCCAATAAAATATCCGTTACTTCTTGTTGGAAAATATCTAAATTTTCTTGATTTTCTAAAGCAATACGCACTGCTTGACGATACAGCACACGATCAGCTTGAGCACGGGTTGCCCGCACCGCAGGGCCTTTTGAACTGTTTAAGGTACGAAACTGAATCCCCGCCTGATCGGCAGCCGTTGCCATTAAACCACCCATCGCATCAATTTCTTTTACTAAGTGCCCCTTACCAATCCCACCAATCGCAGGATTACAAGACATTTGTCCTAATGTATCAACATTGTGTGTAATCAGTAGTGTTTTTAATCCCATCCGAGCAGGGGCAAGAGCTGCTTCCGTACCGGCATGACCGCCGCCAATAACGATCACATCATAGTTTTCAGTATAAAACATAATTTCTTCTTAAATTCAGTATTAAAATAAATTTGGCGTATTTTACTGAAAATTCCCCTTGCTTGAAAGCAACATTTACGGATTAGCTAAAAAGCCCTTTTTTGAGATCCTGTTGCTTATAAAAGAAAGATCTTATTTATATATAAAGATCTTATTATTACTATTATTAGATCCTTTCGATCTTGTGAATAAGATCTTTTTTTCTTTAGATCTAAAGATCTTAACTTTGATCTTTAGTTGTGAAAATCTATCCTTTTTTAGGATCATTTGTTGTGGATAACTATGCTGTTTATCCACAATGGTTATTTGGTTTAAAGTTATTAAAGCGTTATTCCTGTATTTTACACAGATTTATAAATAAATTTATCCACAGGATCTTTTGGTTAATCTATCACCGTTTTGCATAAATAATACCTTTTTATTAAAAATTTTGTTATTTTGTGATCTGGTTTCCAAAAATGATCGTTACTATCTTTTGTTTCTTTTATTTAAACTGTCATTAATATAGTTTATAACTTATTAAGTTTATTTAATTCTTTAAAAAATTAAAAAAAGATCAAAATTTACTTGTTACTGTGATCCTATACAGTATAAAATACGGGAAAATTTATTTTATTACTGATGATATAAGGAATTTGAAAATGGCTAAAAACGATAAACCGACTAAAATTGTAAATAAAGTAGCGGGTGGTAATGCCTCTGAAGAAAAACAAAAAGCATTGGCTGCGGCATTAGGTCAAATTGAAAAACAATTTGGTAAAGGTTCTATTATGAAACTGGGAGATACGCCCGATTTGGATATAGAATCCGTTTCTACAGGTTCTTTAGGTTTGGATATTGCCTTAGGGATCGGCGGTTTGCCAATGGGTCGTATCGTAGAAATTTTCGGACCGGAATCATCGGGTAAAACCACGTTGACTCTTGAATTGATTGCTCAAGCACAGAAAAAAGGTAAAACTTGTGCCTTTATTGATGCGGAACATGCTTTAGATCCTATTTATGCAGCGAAATTAGGTGTTAATACGGCTGAATTATTGGTTTCTCAACCGGATAACGGCGAACAGGCCTTAGAAATTTGTGATGCCTTAGTGCGTTCAGGTGCGGTAGATGTAGTGATTGTGGACTCTGTGGCAGCATTAACGCCGAAAGCGGAAATAGAAGGCGATATGGGCGATTCCCACGTAGGTCTGCAGGCCCGTTTAATGTCACAAGCATTGCGTAAACTCACCGGTAATATTAAATCTGCTAATTGCTTAGTGGTGTTTATTAACCAAATTCGGATGAAAATAGGTGTTATGTTCGGTAATCCGGAAACTACCACCGGCGGTAATGCATTAAAATTTTATGCTTCCGTGCGTTTAGATATTCGTCGTACCGGTGCTATTAAAAACGGTGAAGAAATTATTGGTAATGAAACCCGCGTAAAAGTGGTGAAAAATAAAGTAGCAGCCCCGTTCCGTCAAGTGGATTTCCAAATTTACTATGGCGAAGGAATTTCCAAAAACGGCGAATTGATCGATTTAGGCGTTGCACATAAATTAATTGAAAAAGCCGGTGCTTGGTATGCTATGAACGGTGAAAAAATCGGTCAAGGTAAAACCAATGCAATGAAATGGTTGAAAGAACACCCTGAACAAGCAGAGGCATTGGAAGCCAAATTACGTAAAGAATTATTGGCTCATCCGGAAAAATCATTAACCGGTTTAACATCTGATAAAATGCTAAATTCAGAAAATGAAGATAATAATGAAGAATATAATGATAATTTTTAATCATTTAATTTAATGAATAAAGAGCGGTGAAAAATTTTGATATTTTTAGCCGCTCTTTTATTTTTAGTTGTTCTTAAAATAATCGTATTTGTTATACCAATTCAATATTAATTCCGCTTTCCCGTAAAATAGATACTTTTTCTTGTGGAGCTTTAATATCGGTAATAAGAGTATTTATTTTCTCTTTCGGCAGTACTAAATTAAACCCATTTCGATTAAATTTAGTGGAATCTACTACGGCAACCACTTTGGCGGAAGCCTCCGCCATTACAGCACTGATATGATAGCCTTCGTTAAAGGTTGTTATACCTACATTAGGATCAATGCCGTCGGCTCCCACGAACATAATGTCTGCTTTGATGCCTTGTAAAGTGCTTTCGGTGATAGAACCATGCATAGAGCGGGTTTTATGTCGCACATAGCCACCGCAAATAACAAGAGTGATGTCAAGGGAATCGGAGAGAATATAAGCCGCCGGTAAATTATTAGTGATAACGGTGATATTTTTGATTTTTAATAGCTCGTAAGCAATCATCATTGTGGTACTGCCGCTGTCTAAAATTACGGTATCACCTTCTTTAATCATCGCTGCGGCTTTTTCCGCTATGCGTTGTTTCGGATCTGCGGATAAGGTATAACGTTCTTCCAATACCTTTTCTCTGTGTTCTTCCGTTTCTCTGTCTATGTCGGGTGGAGCTTGAAATTTCCCCGCTCCACCATGGAAGCGAGTGAGGCGGCGTTGTTCTTCCAACACACGCAAATCCGTGCGGATGGTGACTTCTGAGGTGTCAAAGCGTTTTGCTAAATCGGCAACCAATACCGTACCGTTTTGTTGTAGTAGTTCAATAATGTGATTTCGTCTTTCAAATGTGTTCATTTTTATTCCTTTTATCACCGCCGCCTTATTTCAGATAATTTTATTTGCTTGCGGTTAGTTTGCTTTTAACACAATCTTACCATTCATTGGTTTTCCTTCAAGTTTTTTTACCGCTTGAACGTAACCGTCAAATTGTTTAACCGAAGCTATTAATGGCGGAATATTGATTTTGCCGGTATTGATTAATTTCATGGCTTGTGTCCATTCACGCCCCGGCCAAGGATGGGAATAATTCATCCATGAACCTAAAATTGCCAATTCTTTACGTAAAATCATTCCGAATACGGTTTGATTAAGGGTTAAATCGTGATGCAAAGTTCCCACTAACACTATTTGAGCTCGAGGGCCTGCCACTTCAATAGAAATATTAACCGCTTGCGGCACACCGGCAGTTTCCAATACTAATTGATCAAAACGCAAGTCATTTAACAGTTCACGAATTTCGGCAGCGGATTGTTTCATTGAATTGAATGCAAAATCTGCCCCTAATTCTTTAGCAAGAGTTAATTTTTCTTCGTTAATATCAATCACACTGACCGTTTTCGCCCCTAATCCTTTCGCTGCTTGAGCGGCTAATAGGCCGATAGTGCCGGCGCCGACGATGATTACATTTTTATTTTCACAGCCGTTGGCAAGGTAGATAGCGTGCAAGCCCACGGTAATGGGTTCGATAAATGAGCTGTATAACGGGTCAGAAGTGCGGTCGATTTTTACCAAGTTTTTTACATTTACGCTAATATATTCCGCATTACCGCCGGCACGTCTTGAACCTACAAAGGTGTAATTTTTACACAGGGAATAGAAACCTTTTTCACATTCGGGGCAGTTAAAGCACGGTAATAAAGGGGCACAGACCACTAAATCATTAATATCCAAATTTTTCACCGCACTTCCTTTACCCACCACTAGGCCACTAAATTCGTGACCGAGGATAATCGGGTAATTATGAGCGCCGTTATGGAAAATACGTGGAATATCCGAGCCGCAAACACCGGAATACAATACTTTTACTAAAACATCGTCGTTCGCCACGATTTTAGGCGTTTCTACTTCTTTTATCACAGGATTATTGTTTGATTCGATAACAACCGCTTTCATTTTATCTCTCCAAATATTTTGTTATACCTAGGGCAAATTACCCTAGGTTATTATTTTTATACTTGCTGATTTTCCGTGGCTATTTGTTTAGTGTATGCTCTGGCTCTTGCCCAAGTAAGATACACACCTAAAGCATACACCACACCAATCACCACTAAGCCCATTACATTTTCAAAGGTGAGTAATTGCACTAATAGATAGGTAATCGGAGCACCGCCTTGGTCCATCGCCCCCACCATTTCACCGGCTTTCAATGTGCCCGCATTGGCAGCAAGTTGAGTAACCAACGGAATAGTTTGAGTAGCAATCCATAAGGTGATGGACATAATAATACTGCCGGAAATCAAGGTTCTGAATAAATTGCCTTGATGAACCGCAACCGCCATTGCTACAAAGAAACCGATGGTTGCCAAGTCACCGAATGGTAAGAGTTGGTTGGTCGGTAATATTACGGAAATTAAAATAGTCACCGGAATAAAGATCAGGCTCGCAGATACCACAGCGGTTTGACCGAGTAATAACGCCGGATCCAAGCCGATTAAGAAATCCTGACCGCCGAATTTAGCCTGTAATTTTTTGCGTGCCTGTTTGGCAATTGGAGTTAAGCCGTCCATAATTGGTTTGATGACACGCGGCATTAATAGCATTACTGCTGCGGTTTTCACGCCTAGTTGTAATACGTCTTTAATTTCATATCCGGCCAATAAACCAATGATAATTCCCATAATAAAACCCACGGTTACCGGTTCACCCAAAGCACCGAAACGTTTTTGTAAATCGTCCGCTGAAAAGTGAATTTTATTTAAACCCGGTATTTTTTCGATTACAGTATCCACCAACACAGCGACAGGTCCGAGATAAGCGGAAGTACCGTGCGGAATGGCAATGCCGTCTAATTCAAAGAAGTGCTTGGTATCTTTGGCAAACCAATCACCTAATTTGTAGGCAAAGGCTGCATGTACTACCACACCTAAAATTCCTAACCAGTATGAGCCGGTAGCTATATGCACTAAGGCACCGGTAAAAGTCATATGCCAGATGTTCCAAATATCCACATTTACCACTCGGGTCATTTTGAGTAATAACATAACCACATTTACCGCAATGGCAATAGGAATGGCTATTAAGGCGATTTGTGATGCCCAAGTAATAGGTGCAGTACCTGGCCAACCGAGATCCACTACGTGTAGATTAATATCAAAAGTATGTGCCATCGCTTTTGCAGCAGGACCGATGGAATCCAACATCAATCCAATAACCAAACCGATCCCCACAAACCCAATACCGATTTGCAAACCAGCTTTAAAAGAATCACCGAATTTCATTCCCAGCAATAAAGAGAAAATGATGATAATAATCGGCAACATTACCGCCGGACCGAGATCCAAAATATATTGCATTACCTGTGCAAACATAGTTTTATCCTCTTAAAATAGTTAAGATTTTCTCTTTCAATTCATCAATACCCACACCGGATACAAAAGGCATACCGTGAACAATAGGCACATCACCATAGGTTTGGCTTATTTTGGCGGTAGCACAAATTAAATCCACATCGTCAATATAGCTGTCGATTTCATTAATACGGCATTGCACCAATTCCAACGGAATATTGTTTTCAGCACATAATTCTTTAATTTCTTCCGCTGCCAAAGTAGAAGTTGCAACAGCACCGCCACAAGCTACGATTACTTTCTTTTTCATAATTCACACTCCGTTTAGTTGAAATTCAGGTTTTGGTTGATTAGTACAGGCAGCTCGCTTTCGGTCGCCGCCAATAAACGTTCAACAAATTCATTGTCTTGCAATTTACCGAACAGGGTACGCAGCAGTTTAAGTTGCTGTTGCGGATCGGTAACGACCAAGGCGATAATCAAATCCACTGCAAGTTGTCCGTCTCCATCGGCACGGTTAAAATTCACTTTGTCATTCGGTCGAATGAAATAAATTGCCGGTTTCAACGCATGTTCCGCTTCACAGTGCGGAATGGCCACCGCATAATGTTCTAAAGCAATACCGGTGGGGAAATGTTCTTCCCGTTCTATTACCGATTGACGATAACTTTCTTTTACAATGCCTTTTGCTATCAGTTCATCTGCTAAAAAATTCAGTACATTTTCAAAGCCGTCAAAGCTGATATCGGTTTTAATTAAAACTTCAGTTTGCATTTTTTTCTCCGTGGCAACCGTATGCGTAATCTGCTAAAACTTGTTGGATTTTATCTAAAATCAATGCATTCGGTGAACGTTTTATCGAGCCTTGTAACACTTTATGGAATTGTTCCGGCAAGTATTGGCTGAGTAACCCGAGGGGAATATCCGCTTGAGCCAAATTTTCTGTTAATTTTTCCACCGCACTTTGAATACGAGGATGAGGCCAATAATAACGAATACGATCAGACAAACTGAAATACAAATCCACCATGGCTTTGGAATGTAGTGATGAATAATATTTTTGCCAATATTTCGGTTCGTCTTGCATAACTTGATCGGCAACATTTAATAGATAACTGCGGTGTTCCGGTGAAATCAATTCATCTTCGATTTTTGCCAAAGCAAATAAGGCTTCACGCAATGCAAAAGTCAACGCAGGCCCAACTTTTAAGATTGCAAAATGATCTTTCACCAAATTACGATAACTCTCACGGGTTTGATAATCCGTGGAATGTGCCTCAAAAATATAAGGGGTAGTTTCAATGAAGCTGACAATATCGGTTGCTAATTCCGGTTTATATAAAATCACTTTGGAATGATCAAATTCCACACCCGGTTGCACCACCACACCCACTACACGGTTAAAAGCCTCGTTTAAACCTAAATCTGCGAAAGCTTGGCGATGGGTTTCAATGGTTTCTTTTATGCTGTCTACAGTAGTCACATCGACGGTTTGAATAGCGTGTGCTTCACCGCCCGGCACAGGCACTTCCGTACCCACAATATAGCTCACCTGTTCCTTCTGTGTCGGTGTTAAAACATTTTCTACCGCTTGACATAAAAGTGCGGCTCGTTCTGCCACTGTTTTCGGTGCAAGTGGAATCGGATCGTCAGCACAAGACATTGAGGCATCCAAGTGAATTTTGGTGAAACCGGCTTTGGCATATTCCGCCACCAACACTTTGGATTTTTCCATTGCACTGGCTGCCGGTTCGTTTTGCCAACAGTTCGGACCGAGATGATCACCGCCTAAAATTAAACGTTCCGCCGGAAAACCGATATTTTTCGCAATACCTAATACAAAATCTCTGAAATCAGCCGGTTGCATGCCGGTATATCCGCCGAATTGATTTACTTGATTTGAAGTGGCTTCAATTAATACTTTATTATCGGTATGTAAATCAAAACGTAATGCCGCTTCAATGACCAACGGGTGAGCAGAACAAACGGAACAAATACCGATGTCACGACCTGATTTATGTAAATTAACGATGGTTTTCATTGTTTTATCCTAGAATTTAATCGGTGTTGCAGTAACTTTTAATATGTCGTTGAGTTCGCTAATATTTTTAACCCCTTCGCTTTGTAGCCATTGGTTAGCCGCTTGTTCGCCTTGAGCTTTAAATTGTTCGGCGGCTCCCGCCCAAGTGGCACGTCCGCAGAGTACACCGTTAAACCTTGAGCCTGCTTGTTTGGCAAAAATTAAGGTATCTTGGAATAATTTTGGTTTTACCCCGGCACTTAAGAAAATAAACGGCAGATTTGTGGCATCGCTTTGTTGTTTGAAATAGGTTTGTGCTTGAGCGGCGGTATGCACCACATCATCGCCATAACTTTGCACAAAATTCATATCTACCGGCACCTCTACTTTTAATACATCAACGGCAAAACGCGGATCGGAATATTGTTTCATGGCTTCAATCACTTTATGCGGTTTTAAACTTGCGAATGCTTTCTTATTCGAAATTTCGGCATCATAGGTGAGAATTTCTAAAAAGAAAGGCAAACCTTCCGCTTTACATTCGGCACCCACACGTTCCACAAAGGTTTTTTTCACATCATTGACTGTATCACCTTCGTCCACATCCACATAAAGCAGTAATTTCACTGCATCCGCCCCTTTTTCTTTCAAACGTAACACGGACACATTATCAATCAAATCAGGATAACGTCCGGGTATATTTTTATCGTAACCGGTTTTTTCATAAGCCATAATTAAACCGCAATTAGGCACTTTTTGATTCGCCGCAACCCAGCCGTATTCAGGATCTAATAAAATTGATGAGGCATAAGGAGTAAGATTTTTTGACACCAAAGATTTAAATAATTCCGCCTGACTTGCCGGTATATCATCACCCAACATACGGCGTAATGCACCGCGTTGATCGATGGCCAAAGCACCGATAATACCGTTTTTATCACAGAGTTTTTGCAGTTTTTGTTGTTTTATATTGCTCATTTCGTCCTACCTTTTGGATTAAGATAAATAACTTTCGATTTCTTTTGAAATAATATTAAACCAGTAAAACGAAAATAAAAGTATTAAAATAGAAATTTGTGATAAAGATCACAAAAAATCGAAAGATTTTGAAAGATGAAATAAGAAATGCGATGAAATAACATTGAATAAGAAGTGTCTTAAAGAATATTTCTTATTTTTAACAAAACCAGTTAAAATAAGCTCACATTTTATTAACTATTAAGCAGAGAAATTTATGGCTATTTTAGATATTGTGCATTTTCCTGATGAGCGACTGCGTACTGTTGCTCAGCCTGTGACTGAATTTAATGATGAATTACAAACCTTTATTGATGATATGTTTGACACAATGTATCATGATCAAGGTATTGGGTTAGCGGCAACTCAGGTAGATGTGCATAAAAGAGTGATCACTATTGATATTGAAGGGGATAAAACCAATCAAATCGTATTGATTAACCCTGAAATTTTAGAAAGCAGCGGCGAAACCGGTATTGAAGAAGGTTGTTTGTCTATTCCTGATTGCCGTGGATTTGTACCGCGTAAAGAAAAAGTGAAAGTGAAAGCCTTAAATCGTCACGGCGAAGAATTTGTGCTGGAAGCCGATGATTTATTGGCTATTTGTATCCAACACGAAATTGATCATTTAAACGGCGTGTTATTTGTGGATTATCTTTCACCGTTAAAACGTCAACGCATTAAAGAAAAAATGCTGAAACTGCAAAAACAATTGAAACGTCAAAAATAAGATTAATGAATAGAGAACCTTACTTCTGTCAATTTGCGCTGAAAGAGTTGTTACCTTTTGCCGAGCAATTTCCTTTGCAATATGTACAAGGCAATGGCAACGTAAAAATTGCTTATCGACATTTTGTGCATACTGATAATCGATCACAAAAATTGGTAATTATTGTCAATGGGCGTTCGGAAAACATTTTGAAATGGACAGAAGTAGCTTATGATTTTTATCAGCAGGGCTACGATGTGTTGGCTTTTGATCATCGCGGACAGGGCTATTCTCAACGTTTATTGACTGATACCGATAAAGGTTATTTGGATCAATTCCGTTTTTATGCGGATGATATGGATATTGTAATTGAAACGGTGAATGCTCAATATCAATACGCCCAACAACATATTATTGCTCATTCATTGGGAGCGTTAATCAGCACTTTTTATCTGGCGGATTATCCTCATAACATTAAAAGTGCGGTATTTTCCGCCCCATTTTTTCAATTTCATTTAAACCGCCCTCTGTTGGATGAAATTATCGTGCATCTAATGGTGCTGTTCGGTCAGGGCAAGCGTTATGTATTCGGAAAAACTGCCTATAAACAGGCTAATTTGGATAATAACGAACTGAGTTTTTGCAAAACCCGAATGAAATGGATGAACCGCATTAATCGGAAATATCCTGCTATTCATTTAGGCGGGCCCACATTCCGCTGGGTACACTTATTGTTGAATGCAATGAAAAAACTGCCTCGTGCCATTAGAAAAGTAAATATCCCCATACTGATTTTATATTCGGAAAAAGAAAAAATCGTCAGCAATAAAAATCTGGCAAAATTAACCGCACTTTTTTTGCACTGTGAAACCAAACAAATCAATCACGCTAAACACGAAATTTTATTTGAGCGTGATCATATCCGAGAATTGGCAATGAAAGAAATTTTTCAATTTTTTAATAAATGAAAGGAATAAAAGGAATACGCTATGACTGAATACGCATTAGCCCGCACTCATCAAGGACAAACCTTAGGCATCACCGTAAAAATGGCAAACCGCCACGGCTTAATTGCCGGTGCGACGGGAACCGGGAAAACCGTGACATTACGCAAAATGGCAGAGGCATTCAGCGATGACGGCGTGCCGGTGTTTTTGGTGGATGTGAAAGGGGATTTATCCGGTATTGTTAAGCCCGGTGAAATGCAGGGAAAAATTGCCGAGCGTATCGAACAATTTGAACTGGGCGGCGAAAGCTATTTAAGCGGTTATCCTGCTTCCTTTTGGGATGTCTTCGGCGAAACAGGTATTCCGTTGCGTACCACCATTTCAGAGATGGGGCCATTATTACTTTCTCGTTTATTAAATCTTAACGCCACCCAAGAAGGCTTATTAAATTTGGTATTCCGTGTAGCAGACGACAAAGGGTTATTGCTGATTGATTTAAAAGACTTGCGGGCAATGCTTAAACATGTGGCAGAAAATGCTAAAATCTACCAAGTGGAATACGGCAATGTGTCCGCCGCCAGTGTGGGAGCTATTCAACGAGCTTTATTAACCCTTGAAAATGAAGGGGCGGCAAATTTATTCGGTGAACCCGCATTAAATTTAGATGATTGGCTGCAAACCCGCGACGGCCGCGGCGTAATCAATGTATTAAATTCAGAAAAGCTGATTAATTCGCCGAGAATGTATAGTGCATTTTTATTATGGTTAATGTCGGAATTATTTGAAACCTTGCCGGAAGTAGGCGATCCAGACAAACCGAAATTTGTGATGTTCTTTGATGAAGCCCACTTGATTTTTGACGGTGCACCGGCAGTGTTGGTAGATAAAGTAGAACAAGTAGTGCGTTTAATCCGTTCCAAAGGCGTGGGTATTTATTTTGTCACCCAAAATCCGTTGGATTTGCCCGATACTGTATTAGGGCAATTAGGTAACCGTGTGCAACACGCCTTGCGAGCATTCACCCCGCGTGATCAAAAAGCCGTGAAGTCCGCAGCTGAAACTTTTCGTTCCAACCCGAATGTTAATGTAGTGGAAGCCATTTCCATCTTGGGTGTGGGCGAAGCCTTAATTTCTTTCTTGGATGCCAAAGGGATGCCGAAACCGGTAGAAATAGCTTACATTTATCCACCGAAAAGCCGGCTTAAACCATTAACCGATGAACAATGCCGACAATGGGTGAAAGATGATGATTTATTCACTCACTACAATAATTATGTGGACAATGTTTCTGCTTTTGAAATGTTGGCCGAACAAGCAAATTTGGAACAAGTAGCTCAAAAACAGGCAGAGCAGGCACAGGAAGAAAAGGATAACGGTATTTTAGGCAGTTTCAGCCGAATGATTTTCGGTACTAAAAAACGCGGCGAACAGCTGACTGTGACGGAACAAGTGGTAAGTTCGGTAACAAAATCCGTAGGTCGAAATATTCGTAACCAAATCACCAAGCAAATTATGCGTAGCATTTTAGGGGCTCTTAAGAAGTAAGTTTTTTCTTATTTTTTAGGAAAGTTAATTGTTATGAATAAATCTTTTTTATTCGTTGGAGCTGGTTTTTCTAATGCCGTTATTGCACGTGAATTGGCGGAACAAGGCTATAAAACAACAGTAATTGATCAACGATCACATGTAGCGGGTAATTGTTATTCCGAACGCGATTCTGAAACAAATGTTATGGTCCATGTTTATGGGCCACACATTTTTCATACGGACAATGAACGGGTATGGGCATATTTTAACCGTTTTGGTGAAATAATGCCGTTCACTAATCGAGTAAAAACAGTTAGTGGTGGAGCAGTATATTCTTTACCTATTAACCTGCATACCATTAACCAATTTTTTGGAAAAACCTGTTATCCTAAAGAAGCAAAAGATCTAATTGAAGCTCAAGCTGATCTCTCTATTACTAAGCCGCAAACCTTTGAAGAACAAGCGATGCGTTTTGTCGGTAAAGATTTATATAAAGCGTTTTTCTATGGTTACACTAAAAAACAATGGGGTGTAGAACCGAGAGAATTACCTGCAAGTATTCTTAAACGTTTACCGATCCGCTTTAATTATGATGACAATTATTTTGCCCATAAATATCAAGGTATGCCGAAAAACGGTTATACCGAGATTGTAGTAAATATACTTAATCATCCCAATATCACTGTTAAGTTAAATACGGCCTATAAACCAGAAATGAAAGAACAATATTCACATATTTTCTGGTCGGCACCTTTAGATGCGTGGTTTAATTTTGAATTGGGGCGTTTGGGGTATCGTACTCTTGATTTTGAAATATTCCGTGATGAAGGTGATTTTCAAGGTAATGCCGTTATTAATTATGGTGACGAGTCGGTTCCTTATACCCGTATTTCCGAACATAAGCACTTCGCTCCTTGGGAACAACATGAGAAAACAATTTGTTATAAAGAATACAGCCGATATTGTGGTGAGAATGATATTCCCTACTATCCTATTCGTTTAGTCAAAGATAAAGCGTTATTGGATCAATATGTATCTAAAGCGATGCAAGAAGATAAAATCACTTTTGTTGGACGTTTAGGCACATATCGTTATTTAGATATGGATGTAACAATAAAAGAAGCGTTAGAAGTTGCTGATATGGTAAAGGTTGCATTATCAAGTAATGGAAAATTAAAGCCATTTTACGTTGAAATGAATTAAAAAAGGATAATAATGGAAAGACTAAATCCGGATATTAATATTTTTGTTGCTACTCATAAGGTTTTTCAAATGTTTGCCGAAGGTGACGGCCAAATATATATTCCGTTACAAGTCGGTACTGCTCCTAATTTGGGTTATTTATCTGAAAATCAATTAGATAATATCGCACATAAAAATACTAACTTTTGCGAGTTAACCGCACTATATTTTTTATGGAAAAATGTTAAATGCAAATATGCGGGTTTAATCCATTATCGTCGTTATTTGGGATTAAGACATTCCGGACAAATGTCAATAATCAGTGATAAAGATATAAGAAAAATCCTAAAACGTAATAGTATTCTTGGCGTATCTGATAATGTGGAATTAAAAATTCCTATTTTTAGAAGTCATCAACAAGTGTCTATTTTAACGCGGGAAGAAATAGAATTAATATTATCAAGTTATGATATTATCGTCCCCGCTGCTGTAGAAATGGATGAACCTTTGCGGGAGCAGTATGCTAAATATCATAATATACGTGATTTTGATATCTGCCGTGAAATCATAGCAGAAAAATATCCCGATTATATTCCTGTTTTTGATGCTATGGCAAAACAAAATAGAATTTATTATGCCAATATGGTTGTGGCAAAAAAAGAAGTATTAGATGAATATTGCCAATGGATATTTGATATTTTATTTGAAGCAGAAAAACGAATAGATATTTCTCAATATACCGCTTATAACAAACGCGTATTTGGTTTTTTAGCCGAACGTTTATTTAGCATTTGGATAGTGAAAAATAATAAAAAATTTAAATGTTATAGCAGTGCTATAGCGATTGAAATTAAATAATAAGCGGAAATATTATGAATAGATTAAATCAACATATAAATATTTTTATTGCAACTCACAAAGTATTTCGTGCACCGGCTGCTTTTAATTCACAGATTTATACGCCAATTCAAGTCGGAATTAAACCGAATATGGGATATTTATCTGAAAATCAATTAGATAATATTGCCCATAAAAACACATGGTTTTATGAACTTACCGCATTATATTTTCTATGGAAAAATGTAAAAAGCGAATATGCGGGATTGGTGCATTATCGTCGTTTTTTCGCTTCTAAATTTAATCAGTCTAAAATTTTAGATCGTAGTGAAATGGAACTTATTCTCTCTATTTACGATATTATTTTGCCAAAAAAATTTACCATGGGAAATATAACCGTAAAAGATCAATATATAAAACATCACTATCTTAAAGACTGGGATTTAACGCGCAAGATTATTGCAGAATATCAATCGGATTATCTAGAGGCGTTTGATAAGATTTCTCGGCAGACAAGCCTTTTTCCTTATAATATGTTTATCAGTAAAAAAGAAATTTCTGATGAATATTGTGAGTGGTTGTTTGGTATTTTATTTAATTTAGAGTCGTTAATAGATATAAGTTATTATGATCAATATCAACAGCGTATTTTTGTTTTTTTAGCCGAACGTTTATTTAATGTATGGTTGTGGAAAAATAATGATCGTTTTACTCATTATTGTTTACCATTACAAAATTCCGGTTCTTCACAAAACAATGAAAGAATAATAACACAATCTACGGTTTACTATAAAAAAGGTCAAAAGAATATCATTAGAGTATAAATTAATAAAGTGCGGTTAAATTTATAAAATTTTAACCGCACTTTTTTCTACCAGCCGCCGCCCAGTGCTTTATATATACTGATTAATGCACTGCCTTGTGCCAGTTGGGATTGGATCAGATTATCTTGTAATTGAATCGCGGAAAGCCGGGCATTTAAGGTTTCATCCAGTGTGCGACTGCCATAGCGGAATAATTTTTCTGCATCAGCAGCGGATTTTTGTGCGGAATTGACCGCACTTTTCAGTTGTCGGTTTTGTTGTACTAATGCCTGTTGCATTTGATAGGCGTTATCCACATCAGCCAAAGCTTGTAGCAGAGTTTTATCATAGTTCAACAATGCGGTTTTTAAGCGGGCATCGGCGGCATCAATGTTGGCTTGAATACGACCGTTGGTGAAAATAGGCATATTGATACCCAAGCTCAGCAAACTCGCCCAACCTTTTAATGCCGTATCGCCGTCGATATCAATATGTCCGCCCTGTCCCATAAAATTTAGGGTAAAACGCGGGTATAAATCAGCTTTGGCACTGGCGACTCTTGCTGCCTGAGCCTGAACTGACATGGCTTGAGCCCGAATATCAGGACGGCGTTCCAATAAACCTTGGGGTGTTTGTCCGCTTGGGCTTTGCGGTTGATTGGCCAATAAATTTCTGCTGCTGTCAGGCAGGCTAAAAGTCTGCGGCGTTTGCCCTGTTAATACCGCTATCGCACGCACATATTGTTTGTATTCTGCCTGTAAACGGCTTTGTGCAGATTGGGTTGCCGTTAATTGCGAACTGATTCGGTTTAATTCATAAGCCGTTGCATCGCCTGAGTTAAATCGCCCTTGCACATAGGTTTTCATACGTTGCAGCACGGCAATTTGCTGTTTTAAATTGGCTTGTTGCTGTTGACTGGCTTTGGCTTTCAGATAGTTTTCGGCAATATTGGCTGCAACCAATATTTGAGCTGCATGAATCTGTTCTTGCACGCTGAGTGCGGAAAATTGTGCCGCATCGCGATCACTGCGTTTTTGTCCGAAAAAATCTAATTCCCAACCGGCACTGATACCACCGGTAAGCTGTGTGCCGTGACTGTCAATGTTGTTGCCGCTATAAGTCGGAATGGTAACATCAGAATAACGCTCGCCCGCATTGCCGCCGGCACTCACATTCGGCCCTAAATCCGCTTGTGCCAAACGGGCTTGGGCATTAGCTTCATTTAAACGGCTGCGGGCAATTTGCACATCATAATTTTGTTGAATCCCTTGTTCGATTAAACCGCTTAAAACGGGATCATTCCAGCTTTGCCACCAACGACTTAACTCAATTTGTGCTGTGCCTTGTTGTTGAAATTGAGCAGGTAATTGCACCTTGGTTGCTATATCTACTTGAGTATTTTGACAGGCCGCTAATACCAAGACGACCAATAATGAAAAAGAAAGTTTTGTTAATTTCATGGTATTATCCTTGTTTTTCCAACATTTTTTGAAAGTTAATCAATGCTATTACCAAACTGATAGTGGAAACCGCGACTAATGCGAAAAATTGATGCCAGACAATAGCGAAATCGGCACCGCGAAACAGGATATCTTGAGATAACTTGGCAAAAATGGTGGTCGGCCAGTATTCGCTGATTGCTTGAGCCAATTCGGGCATATTAATACGCGGTGCAGCAGAGCCGGAAAATAATAACAACACCAAATAAGTCGGCAGCATTAATAAACTAAATTGAGCCATTGTGGGAGCAATCACAGCGAGAACTACTGCAATTGCCGCAACTGAAAATAAAAATAAGAACATTCCGGCGCCATATAATGCCAGTGAACCGGCAATTGGCACGCCTAAAAAACCGATTACTACAAATTTCATGGAAAGCATTGCCACACACCAAATTACAATGCCGTTAGCCAAGATTTTTGATAATAAAATTTCTACGGCATTTACCGGCATTACCAATAAGTGTTCCAATGTGCCGCGTTCCCGTTCGCGGATAATGGCGGCACCGGTGAGAATCAGCACCATTAATGACAGCATATCGCCGATTTTCATCGGGGGAACGAAATATTCGCTGGCTGCATTAGGGTTATACAACACATTTACAACGGATTTAATCGGTTCTTTGCCACTTGGCAGTTGCAAAAATTCTTGAATGGTTTGATTGATGTAGCCCACTAACATTGTGGAACCGGCACCGGCCTGGGTCATCATTGTGGCATCGATTTGCAACTGTAACTCCGGATTGCGTCCGGCGAGTAAGTCCTTTTCAAAATTTACCGGAATATCCAATACAAAAATAATTTTACTGCTATCCATCATTTTATCCGCTTCATCACGGGTAATTTCCACCGGTTTTTGGAAATAAGGTTCTTGCATTGACTCGATAATACGATAACTTAATGTTGAATGATCGTTATTAATAACGCCGATCGGGGCATTTTTCACATCCACCGTAATCGATTTTGCCAACATCCAGATCACCACCGTAAACACAAATACCATAAATGCCATAAGTACAGGTTCGCCGAACAGGCTTTTTATTTCTTTCCAAGTCAGTGTGAGTAAAGATTTTATTGCCCGCATTTATGGCTCCTGTTTTTTCAATTTAATACAGGCTATCGCCAAATAAATAATAACGAAAACCAATAAGGCGATAAAATCACCCTGCATATCGGCAAGGGCGATACCTTTGGTAAAACTGCCGGTACTGATATTTTTAAACCAGGTTGTCGGGAATGCATTACTCAGTATTTGAGCCCAATCAGCCATACTGGAAACGGGATATAACATACCGGAAAAATTCATTGTAGGAACCAATGTGCCGATAGCTGTCATTACGATGGCGGCGGCTTGCGAAGTTACTACGCTGGAAATCAATAAACCGAAACTGGTTGCCGCCCATATCAACAGTAACGCTCCTGCGGTTAATACAAGAAAAGAGCCTTTTACTGGCACATCAAACCAAAAAATCGTCAGCAACATTAATGCTACATAATTGAGTACACCCATCACAATATAAGGCAGTTGTTTACCCATTAAAAACTGAGCTACGTTAGCCGGTGATGAATACAGATTGGTTATGGAACCGATTTCCCGCTCACGCACCACACCAAGTGCAGTCATCATTGCCGGAATCATCATCATAATCATCATCAGCAAACTCGGCGTAATGGCATTAACACTTCTTGAATCGGGGTTATACATTAAACGCGGCACCACATTAATTACAGGTTGTGTTGTGGAATGTGTTAATTCCGTTATATGATTTTGCAAAATGCCTGTAATGTAGCTTTTTACCGTTGCCGTATTTACGGGCTGAGTACCGTTAATAAAAAATCCGATTTCCGGCTGTTTACCGCTCAATAAGTCTTTACCGTAGTTCGGCGGAATATCTATCACGACTTCTGCCTGTGCCTTTTTTAAGATTAAATTCAATTCTGATCGGGATTTTAAGTTTGGCAATACCGAAAAATAGGCTGTGCCGGAAAAAGCTTCAACCAATGCTCGACTTTCTTGCGATTGATCTTGATCGTACACACCCAAATTCATTTTGTTCACATCAAAAGATACCGCCCAACCGGTTGCCGTTAATAAAATAATCGGACCGAATACCCCAAAGAATAAACGGATTTTATCCCGTGCCAATTCTTTAAATTCTCGCACGGCAAACGCCCATAACATGGTAAAAAAGTAGAGAAAACCTACCGCACTTTTATGTGTGGTTTCCGTATTTTTTGCGTTGTTTTCGGTAGAGAGCGCTGATTTTTTGTTTATCTCAATATTGTTTTCCGGTTCCGCAACTAACAAATACTGAATAAAGGCTTGTTCTAAATTTTCTGAATGATAATAGTCGATTAATTCCTGCGGTGTTCCCACACCCAGCACCGTACCTTTGTGCATAAAGGAAATACGGTCGCAACGCAGTGCTTCGTTCATAAAGTGAGTGGAAACAAAAATAGTAATACGGTCATCGCGGGATAATCTCAGCAAATAACGCCAAAACATATCACGAGCGGCAGGATCTACACCCGATGTGGGTTCGTCTAAAATCAACACTTCCGGTTTATGCAGACAGGCTGCGGCAAGTTGCAAACGCTGACGAATACCGAGCGGCAAGGATGATGGCAATAAATCCGTTTCTTTTTCCAAATCGAATTGGTTTAAGGATTCGGCAATAAACTGTTCCCGTTGCTGTTCGGGGATTTCATATAAACGGGCGTGCAATTGCAAATTTTCCCGTACGGTGAGTTCTTCATACAAGGAAAATGCCTGCGACATATAACCCACCCGCTTTTTGATTTCGTTTGAACCTGCGGCAATGGATTTCCCTAATAATTGTGCCTTACCACTGGTGGGCTCCAGTAGGCCGGTAAGCATTTTCATTGTGGTGGATTTACCGCAACCGTTTGAGCCTAAAAAGCCAAAAATTTCCCCTTTTTCGATTTTAAACGATACATTATTTACCGCGGTGAAATCACCGAATTGCTTGGTTAATCCTTCCGCTTCCATTGCCGGCGGCAAGTTTGGATCTTTCACAAAGGGTGTGAGATTCAACCCTTCGCCACTGCCCCGTTTTTCTTGCGGTAGCATTTGTACATAGGCATCCTCCAGCGATAAAGTGCGGTAGGTTTTCAGCACGTTTTCCGTTTTATCGCTGACCAAAATTTTGCCGTCGTCCATCGCAATCAAATATTCAAAGCTTTGTGCTTCATCAATGTAAGCGGTAGCGACAATGACAGTCATATTCGGCGATTCTGCCCGCAGATTATCCACTAACGCCCAGAATTGACGGCGCGACAATGGATCCACGCCGGTGGTGGGTTCGTCTAAAATCAATAAATCGGGGTTATGCACCAAGGCACAACATAAGCTTAATTTTTGTTTCATCCCGCCGGATAATTTACCTGCGGCACGGTCGGCAAATGGCGTTAAACCGGTAGCTTGCAATAAACGGGTAGTGCGGGCTTTCAATGCTTTTTTGCTTAAACCGAATAAATTGGCGTGAAATTCGATATTTTCACTGATGGTCAATGTAGGATATAAATTATGCCCCAAACCTTGCGGCATAAAGGCAATACGTGGCAGCTGCTTTTCCCGGCTGGATTTTTCCGCTATATTGCCGCCCAGCACGGTTACTTGACCGGTTTGAATGATTTTTACTCCGGCAATCAGTGATAACAAGGTAGATTTACCTACGCCGTCCGGTCCCACCAAGCCTACGGTCGCCCCCTGTTTAATATTGAGTGAGAGCATATTCAAGGCTTGTGTGTCGCCATAACGGTGGGATAAATTGGTAATAGAAACTGCGTTCATATCGAATCCTATTCAGGCAATTTTACCGCTAAATTCGGTCGCCAGTCTGCGTTATTCAACCGCACATAGCCGTTGCCGGACATACCGCTTTTTAACAAACTGTTATATTTCAACGCCACTTCTGCCGACACTTTAAGTTTGATTTTAAACATAAATTTTGTGCGTTCCTGCCGGGTTTCTACGGATTTCGGGGTGAATTGGTTGTAGTCGGCAATATAGCTGATAGTCGCTGGGAACACCGCATCAATGCCGTCTAATACAATACGGGCTTCATCGCCCACTTTGAGTTTAGCCATTTCCGTCATCGGCACAAAAATATTCATTGATACATCGCTCGGATCTAACAAACTGGCTACACGGGTTCCTGCATTAACCACATTGCCCAATTCCACAAAGCGGTATTCTACTTTGCCGTCGATAGGAGAACGAATGACGAGATCGTTGATAATTGATGATGATTGATCGATTTGAGCCTGTGCCGCTTCGGTGGCTGCTTTGGCTTCTGCCTGTGCCGCTTGGGCGGATTGCACGGCCGCTTTAATGCGATCTAAATCCGCTCGACGTTTAGTCACTTCTGAATTAGACACTAAATTTTCTTTGCGTAATTTTAAGGCGTTATCTAAATCTAGCTGAGCCACTTTTTGTTGTTGCACATAGGTTTCCACTTGAGCTGTTGCCCGATTTACCGCATCTAAGGCTTGTTGGCGTTGTGCTTTGGCGGCGGACAGCTGTGCGTTGGCGGTTTCTGATGAAAGTGCGGTCAGAATTTGATCTTTTTTCACGTTGTCACCTTCATCTACAAAAATTTCCTGCACCCGTCCGGCATAAAGACTGGCAATATCCAAACGATTTAATTCCAAGCGTCCGTTCGATTGAGCGATATTGCCATTATCTGCCGTTTGCTCGGAATGTTGCCAATAAAAATAACTGCTTGCAGCAACGACGATAATAAGAAGTAATGGAATTATTTTTTTCATTTTTATTTCCTTTTTTATACCGCAAAATATCACTTATGAACATAATAATAGGCGGTTAAAATTGTTTAAACAAGCACCAAAATTCGCTACAATCCCTGTTTATGCAGACAAAATTTTAAAAATGTATGTTTATAAATAGAGAATGTGGAAAATATTTTATGAAAAATTCACATAAATCAACGGGAAAAATCGATTTAAGGGTGGTTAAAACCCATAAGTATATTCGTCAGGCGTTGGTGGATCTGTTGCAAATAAAAGGCTTTCGTGAAATTACCGTGGATGATATTTTGCAAACCGCAATGGTGAATCGCACCACGTTTTACCGCTATTATTCCGGCAAAAGCGATTTGGCGGGTAAGATGATTGCAGATGTAAAAATTTTGCTGGATCAAACAATTAAACAACGTTTAAGCTGTACAAACTTGTCTGAATTTTATCAGTACGCTGTGCCGGTACTGTTTCAAGAACGGCAGACTTTTCTGGCTTTATGGAAAATCGACACACCGCGGCATCATCTTTATCAGGATATGCGTAGTATCATTAAAGTCGGGGCAGAAAAAATAATTTTACAAAAACATCCGCATATTGATGCCGAACAATTAGATTTTCAAAGTACAATGATGTCTGCATTATTACTGGAAAGCATACGTTATCATTTTGAACGTAATATTATCGCCGACCCTAAAAAAGTATTAGCCAGTATTCACAATGCTATTTCGACGTTAGATTTTTAACATAATCATAAATCCTCTTAGAAACCAACCGCACTTTTGCTATAATCTTCCGATAAAAAATGCTTATCGGAAGGAAGATTATGTTTACTCCAGCAGAAAAACGTGAGATGTCGGAAGCGGATATTCGTTCCAAATTCATTACTCCTACCATTCGGAATGTAGGTTGGGACGATAGACAGATTCGTGAAGAATACTCGTTTAAAGCGGATAAACAAATTACCGACGGGCGGATGCTGATTGATCCGAAAACGAAAAAAGCCAGCCGTAAGGACGGCAAGCGAGTAGATTACCTGCTCTATCTATCGGCGAATCGTAAAATTGCCGTGGTTGAAGCAAAAGATAACAAACACACCGCCAGAGATGGTTTGCAACAAGCAATGGACTACGCTTTGTTACTTGATATTCCTTTTGCTTACAGCACTAACGGCGATGAATTTGTCGAACACGATTTTATAACAGGTAAACAACGCACTTTGCCGATGACACAATTCCCAACACCGCAAGAATTAGAACAGCGTTGGACACAGCAATATACCACCGATGAGCTAAAAATTATTCAACAGCCTTATTACACTAGTGCAGCCAGCCAATTTAAATCCCCTCGCTATTATCAAGAAATTGCCATTAACCGCACGGTAGAAGCGGTGGCAAAAGGACAAAACCGGATTCTATTGGTTATGGCAACCGGCACGGGTAAAACCTATACCGCCTTTCAGATTATTCACCGTTTACGCACAAGCGGTGCAAAACGCAAAGTGCTGTTTTTAGCTGACCGAAATGTGCTGGTGGATCAGCCGATGACACAGGATTTCAAACCGTTTAAAGATAAAATGGTAAAAGTCAGTAATAAAACGCTGGATAGTGCCTACGAAGTTTATCTTGCCCTGTACCAACAACTTGACGGCGAAGAGAATAATGAACTGTTTAAACAATTTCAGCCCTCTTTTTTCGATCTGATTATTATTGATGAATGTCATCGCGGCAGTGCAAAAGAAAATTCAAACTGGCGGGCGATTTTGGATTATTTCAGTGCTGCAACCCACATTGGTATGACAGCAACACCAAAAGAAACCAATGAGGCAAGCAATATCAGCTATTTTGGCGAGCCGATTTATACCTATAGTTTAAAACAAGGTATTGATGACGGTTTTCTTGCCCCTTACCGTGTAGTGCGGGTGGATTTGGATTGTGATTTAAAAGGTTGGCGACCAACTAAGGGATTAAAGGATAAAAACGGTGAATTAGTGGAAGACCGGCTTTATACCATTAAAGATTTTGATTACAACATCATCTTAGATGACCGTACTCGCCTTGTTGCCGAACGCATTAGCGAATTTTTGAAGAAAACGGACCGCTTGAGTAAAACGATAGTATTCTGTGCCAATATCAACCACGCCCAACGAATGGTTGCTGCGTTGTCAGAGCTGAATGCCGATATGCTGGCAGAAAATCCCAAATATATACGCCAAATTACCGGTGATCAAACGAGTAAAAATGCGGATTTAGAAGCATTTTGCGATGTCAAAAATGAAGGTAATATCTACCCGGTGATTGCGGTAACCTCTAAATTAATGACAACCGGTGTGGACAGTAAAACCTGCAAACTGGTGGTGCTGGATGACAATATTCAGTCAATAACCGAATTTAAACAGATTATCGGGCGGGGTACACGGCTACGCCCCGATGCCGGAAAAACATTTTTCACGATTATGGATTTTCGAGGGGTAACGGATTTATTTGCTGATCCCGATTTTGACGGTGATCCGATTGTGATTTTTGACCCCGATGAAGAGCTTAAAACAAGCGGAGAAAAAGATCCAACTCCACTTGATGACAATATTATTCAAGAACCTGAACCGATTTATAAACCTACTATCGAAATCGAAGCCGGAAAATTATTACTACGTATTATTGATGAAAAAGTACAGTACCTCAATGAACGGGGAGAGCTGGTTTCTGAGGAAATCGAAGTCTATTCCAAACGCCATATACGTCAGGATTTCACCTCTTATAAGCAGCTTCAAGATAGCTGGCTTTCAAGCGGTGAAGTTTTCTCAAAATTTTACACCAATGAAAACTGGCTCAATTCGCTTCGCACAAAGCATAAATGGGGCAGCAATGTGGACGATTTAGATATTCTCCGCAGCGTGGCATTTGATAAGCCCGTAATGAGCAAAACCGAACGGATCGCCAAAGTGAAACAGAGCGGCTATGTAGAACAATATGATGCAGAAAATCGGCAGGTTTTAAACTTAATTTTAGCGGAATATACCAAATCGGGAGCGAAAGATCTCAGTAAACCTGAACTATTAAAAAACAGCCAATTTGAACCTTTCGGCGGCTTAATTTCCATTGTGAAAAAATTTGGCGGCAAAGCACTTTACCAAAAAGCGGTAAAAGGATTGGAAAGTATACTTTATTCGGATTAATAAATAAAAAAGAAGAATTGCAGCCGTTACTAACAGGCTCGGTCTTCGTTCAAATAGTCAACATTTTATTTGATAGCTTAATATCAAACAAACCATTAGAAAGATTTAACAAATTGATATTAAATAATTTTTTTATTTGATGGTTATTTGATAACACGAACAAACAACAAAGGAAAAATATGAGTCTAAACAATCTCGTGAAACGCCTACAAGATGTAATGAGAAACGATGCCGGAATCAACGGCGATGCCCAACGTATTGAGCAAATCGTCTGGATTTTATTTCTTAAAATCTACGATGCCAAAGAACAGGAATGGGAGTTGATTAACGACAATTATCAATCTATTTTGCCCAAATTTTTACGTTGGTCAAATTGGGCAAAAGATAATAAAGACGGCAAAGCAATGACGGGCGATGAGCTGCTGAATTTCGTCAATAATGACTTATTTCCTGCGTTAAAGAATTTGCCGATTTCCGTCAATACGCCAATGAACCAGAAAATCATTCGGGC
Source organism: Cricetibacter osteomyelitidis (assembly GCF_004340985.1). Classification (GTDB taxonomy): domain Bacteria; phylum Pseudomonadota; class Gammaproteobacteria; order Enterobacterales; family Pasteurellaceae; genus Cricetibacter; species Cricetibacter osteomyelitidis. Next base: position 75,609 of record NZ_SLYB01000002.1, on the reverse strand, counting down.
AGCATTTGAAGATAATAATAACTATATGAAAAATGGCATACTGTTACGTCAAGTAATTAATATCATTGATGAAATCAACTTCGAGCAATATCAAGAACGCCACGCTTTCGGCGATATTTATGAAAACATTCTCAAAAGCCTACAAAGTGCGGGCAATGCGGGAGAATTTTATACGCCTCGAGCCGTCACTGATTTTATGGTGCAAATGATTGCCCCAAAACTCGGTGAGAAAATTGCCGATTTTGCCTGCGGCACGGGTGGATTTTTAACTTCGGCATTAAAAGTGCTGGAAAAACAAATTCAAACGATTTCCGACCGCACTTTGTTTAATAATGCAGTTTATGGTGTTGAGAAAAAAGCCTTACCGCACTTACTTTGTGTAACAAACTTACTGCTACACGATATTGATAACCCGAATGTTCACCACGATAATGCGTTGGAAAAAAACGTCAAAGATTACACCGACGAGGAAAAATTTGATGTAATTTTAATGAACCCGCCCTATGGTGGCAGCGAGATCGAGCAGATTAAAATGAACTTCCCTGCCGCATTACGCAGCAGCGAAACAGCGGATCTGTTTATGTCGGTAATTATGTACCGTTTGAAAAAAAACGGGCGTGTGGCGATTGTGTTGCCGGACGGCTTCCTATTCGGGACAGATAACGCCAAAGTAGCGATTAAACAAAAATTGATGAGCGAAATGAATTTGCACACGGTCATCCGCCTGCCCCATAGCGTTTTTGCTCCTTATACCTCAATCACTACCAATATTCTCTTTTTTGATAACACCCAACCGACAACAAAAACCTGGTTTTATCGCTTAGATATGCCTGAGGGTTATAAAAATTTCTCCAAAACCAAACCGATGAAATTGGAGCATTTCAATGAGGTGATGGAATGGTGGCATAATCGCCAACCCATTGAAATTGAAGGCTTTGATAAGGCGAGAAGTTACAGCTACCAAGAACTTGCCGATCGCCAATTTAATATCGACTTGTGCGGTTTTCCGCACGAAGAAGAGCAAATCTTACCACCGGATGAGTTAATTGCACATTATCAGCAAAAACGCACCGCTTTAAATGCCGATATTGACCAAATTTTAGCGGAAATTACAGGGATTTTAGGGATTAAGCTGTAAGAAAAATATGTCTGATTTGATTATTTACAACACCGAAGACGGAAAAAGCAAAGTCTCGCTTTTTGTACAAGGCAATGAAGTTTGGCTAACGCAAAATCAGCTTGCCGAACTTTTTGACACCTCTGTTCAAAATATAGGCTTGCATGTGAAAAATATTATAGAAGACAAAGAGTTAGATGCTATTTCAGTTATAAAGGATTTCTTTATAACTGCCCTTGACGGTAAAAATTATCAAGTGAAACATTATTCCCTTGAAATGATCTTAGCCATTGGTTTTCGGGTGCGTAGCCCGCGTGGTGTGCAGTTTCGCCGTTGGGCAAATACCCATTTACGAACCTATCTTGAAAAAGGCTTTTTACTCGATGACGAACGGCTGAAAAATCCGCAAGGGCGAACTGATCATTTTGATGAATTACTGGAACGCATTCGCGATATTCGTGCCAGTGAAATGCGATTTTATCAGAAGGTGCGGGAGCTGTTTAAGCTTTCCAGTGATTATGATAAAAACGATAAAGCGACCGAAATGTTCTTTGCCGAAGCACAAAATAAATTGATTTATGCGGTAACCAAACAGACTGCGGCAGAATTAATTTGTAGTCGGGCAAATGGTGAATTACCGAATATGGGGCTGATTTCTTGGAGCGGTGAACGGGTATTGAAAGCCGATATTATTATCTCCAAAAATTATCTCAATGCAGATGAAATTGATACTTTAAACAGACTAACGGTAATCTTCTTAGAAAGTGCGGAATTACGGGCGAAAAACAGGCAGGATCTCACCCTTAAATTTTGGCAGCATCGTATTGATAGCATTATTGAGGATAACGGCTTTGAGGTTTTAGCCGGCAAAGGCAGCAAAAGCCGTAAGCAAATAGAAGATTTCACATCAGAACAATATGTAATATTTAGCCAAAAACGCCGAGAAGCCTTAAAACTACAGGCTGAGCAAGACGATTTAGCAATCATTGAAACATTGGGAAAACGGATTAAAAATAAAAAATGAAAGCTCAACAATTAAAAAACGCCATTTTGCAGCTGGCTATTCAAGGGAAACTTGTACCACAAGATCCAAATGATGAACCGGCATCAGTACTTTTAGAAAAAATCCAACAAGAAAAAGCAAAACTGATTGCTGAAGGTAAGATCAAAAAAAGCAAAAAATCTACCGATAAACTTCCTTTTGCGAAGGACGATAAATTTCCCTTTGAGATTCCAGAGAATTGGCAGTGGGTGAGGTTAGGTGAGATATGTAAATTTAATTCTCAAGGGGCTATATCTGGCTCAGATATTCCTCTTAATTCTTGGGTATTAGATTTAGAAGATATTGAAAAGCAATCTGGTCTTTTAATACAAAAGAAACTAAAAACATCTAATTCTATAAAAAGCCAAAGAAATTTATTTGAGAAAAATGATATTTTGTATGGGAAATTAAGACCGTATTTAAATAAAGTTATTATTGCTGATGAAAATGGATTTTGCTCTACTGAAATTGTACCACTAAAGTGTAGTGAATATATCTTTAATAAATATGCACAACTACTACTAATGTCAAGCTACTTCCTGGGATATTCCAAAAATAATTCTCATGGAACAAAAATGCCTAGATTTAATTTAGAAAAAGGAAAAAATTTCTTATTTCCACTCCCCCCGCTCGCCGAACAACACCGCATTGTCGCAAAAATCGAAGAACTTCTTCCTTTTATCGACCAATATGCCAAAAAAGAGCAAGAACTCACCGCGTTACATCAAGCCTTTCCGCAGCAGCTTAAAAAATCCATTTTACAAGCGGCAATTCAAGGTAAATTAACTGAGCAAGCCCCAAATGATAAGCCGGCAAGCGAACTGCTTAAACACATTCAACAAGAAAAAGTGCGGTTGATTTCCGAGAAGAAATTAAAGAAACCAAAACAACATTCAGAGATCATAATACGGGATAATATTCCTTATGAGATTATTGACGGTGTGGAGCGTTGTATCGCGGATGAAGTGCCGTTTGAGGTTCCTAAAAATTGGTGTTGGGTGAGATTAGGAGAGATTATAATATTAAACCCGAAGAATAAAGCTGATGATGCGTTAAATGTGTCATTTATCCCAATGAAAGATATAAAAGATGGTTATAAAAATGAACATACTTTTTCTGTAAGAAAATGGAAAGATATTAAATCCGGATTCACACATTTTCAAAATAATGATATAGGTATTGCTAAAATTACTCCATGCTTCGAAAATAAAAAATCTGTCATTTTTAAAAATCTGAATAATCAAATTGGTGCCGGAACAACAGAGTTATTTGTTGTTCGTCCTTTATGTAATACAATAAAAGTAGAATATTTATTATGGTTCTTTAAAACTTTTTATTTTATTAATGAAGGAATAAAAAATTTTACAGGTACGGCAGGGCAACAAAGAATATCTTCAGACTATATAAAAAATTTATTATTTCCTATTCCCCCATTAGAAGAACAAGAACGCATTATAAATAAAATAGAAAATTTATTTTTATCAATAAATAAATTAGAATGAATATAATTGATAAAAATATTTTATTATTATTAAATAACTCATCCTAGGGATGTCATTATTTTGGCATCCAAACATATTGTGTAAACATCTATTTTTATATCTATTATCATACTTCTTTTCAACTTCAAATAAGGAAAATTAGTATGATTAATTCGTTTCAACGTTATCTTTCAAACCAAAATCTAGCAAATAACACAGTTTCAGTTTATTTGTTTGCCATAAGACAATATTATAATCTCTTTCCTGAAATTACAAAATCTTCTCTAAAACAATATAAAACATTCTTAATTGAACACTATAAACCGCAAACTGTAAATTTAAGAATAAGAGCAATTAATTATTATTTGGAATTTATCAAGAAAGAAAAATTGAAATTAACTTTTGTTAAAGTTCAACAAAAAACATTTCTGGAAAATGTAATTAGTGAAGCAGATTACCGCTATTTTAAAGAAAGATTAAAAGCCGATAATAATCTTTATTGGTATTTTGTTATTCGCTTTATGGCAGCAACCGGAGCAAGGGTTAGCGAGCTTATTCAGATCAAATATGAACATATTAAAATAGGATATATTGATCTTTATTCAAAAGGTGGAAAGTTGCGTAGAATTTATATTCCCGAATTATTACAAAAGGAATGTTTAAAATGGTTAGAAAATATTAACCGGCAACACGGATTTATTTTCCTTAATCGTTATAATAAAAGAATTACTACTCGCGGTATTGCCGGACAATTAAAAATGCTAGCCAAACATTATCAAATAGATCCGAAATTAGTTTACCCTCATTCTTTCCGACATCGTTTTGCAAAAAGTTTTTTAGAGCGGTTTAATGATCTTGCATTTTTAGCGGATTTAATGGGGCATGAAACCATAGAAACCACAAGAATATATTTACGTCGAACAAGTACAGAGCAACAAGCAATTGTAAATAAAGTGATTGATTGGTAATTTATTATTGTTATGGGCGTAAGATAATAAATACGCCCATAGAGTTATTTAAACTTTTCTAATGATAAAAATAACTTTTCAATTTTATCTACGATACGTTTTTGTTCTACTAATGGAGGAAGTGCGAATAAATAATTTACAATTTTTTCTTTAGAAATATTCGGTTGTCCACTTCCTTCACTTCTTTTTTGAAATTCAGATTTTTGAGACATTAAATAATAAAATAAGTATTTATTAAATATTCCTGTGTAAGGAATACAAGCACAACAGGCTTGGTTTGTTGTTGCTTCAATATTTAAAATTCCTAATTTACCAATTGTTGCACCATACATTGCAATTAAAACCGAGCCGATAGGATTCAATTTTACTGATGTTTTTTCTAACGCCAATTCAGAAATGTATTCTGGAATATCATTAATAAATCCATCATTTAAATCACCTGTTTTTAGCCAAGGAATGGTACCGTGATCATAAAATTTGGGTTCATGTCTATTAGGCGTCGCCCCGGAACCCCATTCACCAATCTCTCCCAATCTCACCCAACACCAATTTTTAGGAATCTCAAACGGCACTTCATCTGCGATACAACGCTCTACATCGTCAATAATCTCATAAGGAATATTATCCCGCATTATGATCTCTGAATGTTGTTTTGGTTTCTTTAATTTCTTCTCGGCAATCAACCGCACTTTTTCTTGTTGAATGCGTTTAAGCAGTTCGCTTGCCGGCTCATCATTTGGGTCTTGCTCAGTTAATTTGCCCTGAATTGCCGCTTGCAAAATGGATTTTTTAAGCTGCTGTGGAAAGGCTTGATGTAACGCAGTGAGTTCTTGCTCTTTTTTGGCATATTGGTCGATAAAAGGAAGCAATTCTTCGATTTTTGCGACAATGCGGTGTTGTTCGGCAAGTGGTGGAAGAGCAAATAAATAATTTATAATTTTTTCTTTAGAAATATTAGGTTGACCACTTCCTTCACTTTTCTTTTGGAGCTCAGACTTTTGAGACATTAAATAATAAAATAAGTATTTATTAATTATCCCTGTGTAAGGAATACAAGCACAACAGGCTTGGTTTGTTGTTGCTTCAATATTTAAAATTCCTAATTTACCAATTGTCGCACCATACATTGCAATTAAAACAGAGCCAATGGGATTTAATTTTACTGATGTTTTTTCTAACGCCAATTCAGATATATATTCTGGAATATCATTAATAAATCCGTCATTTAAATCACCTGTTTTTAGCCATGGAATTATGCCATTATCATAAAATTTAGGTTCGTGTCTATTTGGAGTTGCTCCAGCCCGCCATTCACCTATATCCCCCAATCTAACCCACCTCCAACTCTCCGGAATTTCAAAGGGCATTTCGTTTTGGTTCGCAAAAGGAAGTTTATACCTTGTTGCTTTCTTCTATCTACACTAAATTTCCAACCAACCTACCAATCCCTTCCCCGGAACCTTTCTACCAAAAAATCAATCAGCTGCCGCACGGCGAGAGGGAGGCGGTGGCGGCTGGGGTAAAGCAGGTAGATGCCGAAAATGGGCAGCTCCCAGTCGGGCAGGACGGCTTGGAGTGTGCCGTTTTCGAGATGTTCGCCGACCATATATTTCGGCAGCATTGCAATGCCGTTGCCGGCGAGGGTGCTGTTGAGCAGGGCGAGAGCGTCATTGGTGGCGAAACGGGCGTTGAGTTCCAATTCCACCGGTTCGCTCTGCTGTTGTAGCCGAAGAGTTTTACGATTGACGTTGGTGTGCGAGAGAAATTGATGTTGCTGCAGATCCACCGGTGTTGTGGGTGTACCAGAACGTGCCAAATAATCGGGCGTTGCCACCAATACGGAATGGGCATCCGCCACTTTGCGACCGACCAAATTCGGGTCGGGATTGTTGGTAAAGCGTACCGCCAGATCAATCCGTTCGGCGACCAAATCCACCAGATTATCCGTCAGTTGCAGCTGGATATTCAATTTTGGGTGCAGGGCGAGAAATTCATTGATCTGCTTGAGCAAATGGGTTGCACCAAAAGCAGCATTACAGGTCAGCCGCAGCACGCCACGCAATTCCCCCTGTGCCGCTGCCATTTCCTGCTCCATTTCCGCCGTCTGCATTGCAATTTTTCGACAAAATGCCACCGCTTGCTCACCGGCATCAGTCAGCGACACTTTTCGCGTAGTGCGTTGCAGCAGCCGTGCGTGCAGCCATTCTTCCATTAGGGCGATATGGCGGCTCACCATCGGCTTTGACATTTCCAACCGTTCTGCCGTGGCGGTAAAACTGCCGGTCTCGGCGAGATCCAAAAACACTTGAATCGAAGTAAATTTATCCATTTTTTGCTCTATTTGTTTCGTAATATGAAACAATTATATTCAAAAATCGTTCTTTTTCCCATTTTTTATTTCAGTATAATGCCCCACATCAACCGAACATTACTCAACAAGAGGAAAACAAAATGAAAAAAACACTTTTAACTTTAACCGCACTTTTCACCGCTGCTACTGCAATGGCTCAAACCACATCGGAGCAAAACAAAGCGAATGCGTTGGCATTCTATGAAATGGCGTTCAACCAACACCAGTTGCAAGAAGCGGTGGATAAATATGTCGGCAAGGAATATTTGCAGCACAATCCGCACGTTGCGGACGGTGGTCAGGCATTTATTGATGCGTTCGCCCCGTTCTTAAAGGAAAATCCGGGTTCAAAAGCCACCGTTAAACGCGTGCTGGCGGACGGCGATTTGGTCGCCCTGCACGTTCACAGCCAGTTGAACGAGCAAGACCAAGGCGAAGCGGTAGTGGATATTTTCCGCTTTGATGAGGACGGTAAAATTGTCGAGCATTGGGACGTGATCCAAGCCGTGCCGGAAAAAACCGTGAGCGGTCGTGGAATGTTTTAATTTTAGAGTCAATAAGCTAGAGGAAAAATAAAATGAAGAAAATCGCCGTTATCGGTGCAACAGGCTATGTGGGCAATGCCGTTGTGCAAGAATTGGTAAGCCGTGGACACCAAGTCACCGCCTTTGCCCGTAATGTTGAAAAAGTATTCAAAGCGGACAACGTGCAAGCGGTCGCCGCAGACGTAAATTCTGCAAACTTCGCCGAGCAATTACAGGGCTTTGATGCCGTTGTCAGTGCCTTCAACCCGGGCTGGACAAACCCGAATATCGCCGAGGATTTCACCCGTGGCGCAAACGCCATTGTGGAAGCGGCAAAAACCGCTCAAGTGCCGTATTTATTGGTAGTGGGCGGTGCCGGCAGTCTGTATGTTGCCCCGAATGTGCAGCTGATCGACACACCGGATTTCCCACAGGAAATTTTCGCCGGTGCTAACGCCGCCCGCAATTTGTTAAATGACTTACGGAATCGCCGTGATGTCAACTGGGCGTTCATCTCCCCACCGGCAATGCTCGGTGCCGATGCCGGCTTTAGCGAAGACCGCACCGGCAGCTACCGCTTAGGCGGCGAAGAACTCTTGATGAACAGCGAAGCCCCAGCAGGCATCAGCGTCGCCGACCTTGCTATCGCCATCGCTGATGATGCCGAACAAAAAGCCCATTTGTTTAAACGGTTTACGGTGGCGGTGAAGTAGGTTAGATTTTGGGAAACTGCCTGAGGAAGCTTGGGTGGTTTTTGATTAACTAAATAATGATATTGCTATCCAGTAGATAGATCTTCACGCTTCTGTGGCGGTAAATTACCACGCCCGGAAACGCCTCAATAAAAGTATCATCAAAACCATCAAATAAAGTTAGAAAGCTCTCCGAAGACTGACGGGCAGGTCGTAAAGTCACATCACTACTATTCACTCCCAAAATTTCAACCACACCCACATCAAAACGAAAATCTGCAGGAATCCTCACTACTTGACTGTTATCACGTTGAAAAACGCAAATTTGCATAGTGTATCACTACAAATTTAGGAAAAAATTATATTACAGCCAAAGCAAGAATTTGAGTTTTTAACGTTGGATTAGCTTTATAGCAATGATGAAACGATGGTGCGCATCTAAAATTTAATTCATCAATATTCTCAGATACTTATATCATAAACCTAAACAATCACATAAAATAGATTTCTTTATGGTTATAACCATAAAGATAATGTAAAATATCATCAAGTTAAACTTATATGCATAAATACTATGATCACAAGACCTACTTATCTCGAAAAGCTTAAACCCTTTATCAACACGCCGTTTATCAAAGTGATCACCGGCTTGCGCCGTAGTGGTAAATCGACAGTATTGAAACTATTACAAGCAGAATTGCTTAATCTCGGTGTAAAAAACGAGCAAATTATTTACATCAATCTTGAAAGCTTTGCCTTTACTGAACTAAAAAGTGCGGTGAAATTATATGAATTTGTAAAAGGGCAAATTCATTCCGCAGAAAAGCATTACATCCTGCTTGATGAAATCCAAGACGTGCAAGAATGGGAAAAGGCAGTGAATGCGTTTATGGTGGATTTTAATGTAGATCTCTATATTACCGGTTCAAATTCGCAGCTGCTTTCTTCCGAACTTTCTACTTATTTGGCAGGGCGTTATGTGGAAATTCCGATTTTTACGCTGTCGTTTCAAGAATTTTTAACCTTTAAACAGGCTTATACCAATGAAACGCCAATGCCACAAACTGCATTTAATGAATACTTGCATAAAGGCGGATTTCCCGTTATCCACACCGCTAATTACAGCGAAGAAACAGCCTATAAAATAGTACAAGATATTTATGCCTCAGTGATTTTGCGAGATACGGTACAGCGACATAAGATTCGTGATGTTGAGTTGTTGGAGCGAATTGTTAAATTTGCCTTTGACAATATCGGTAACACTTTTTCAGGCAAAAATGTCGCTGATTTTTTTAAAAGTCAGCAGCGAAAAGTCGATATAAATACGGTTTATAATTATCTAAAAGCCTTAGAAAGTGCCTTTATTTTACATCGTGTTGAACGTTTTGATATCCGAGGCAAAGAGATTCTGAAAACCCAAGAAAAATTTTATTTGGGCGATATTTCGTTGCTTTATGCCGTAATGGGATTCCGCCCAATGCTGATCTCAGGCATTTTAGAAAATATCGTTTATCTTGAACTCAAACGCAGAGGTTATCAGGTTTACATCGGTAAACTTGGCGACAAAGAAGTGGATTTTATCGCCCAAAAGCAAGATGAAAAACTTTATATTCAAGTCGCCTATAAATTAGAAAGCGAACAAACCGTTCAACGAGAATTTTCTCCGCTCTTAGCGATTGCCGATAATTACCCGAAATATGTAGTCACAATGGACGAACTGTGGCGCGGAAATATTGAAGGGGTGCGACATTTGCATTTGGTGGAGTTTTTGATGAGTGAAAATGATATTACAGTATAATGTGGGGCTATTGGTTTATATATGTTTTGAAACTAAGCTAAAGAGATTTTGTCTCAATATATTTTCAGTTTCTGAAATATTCATCCCCCACATATCTGCCAATATTGCAATGGCAATATTGGCATTCCAGGGGAATAAAGCTTGTGTTTTAATATTCCCAAAAGGCCCATCGGTTTCAATCAATATTTTTTCTATTGGCATGAGTTGAACCAACTCATAACCCTTTTTACTGCTTAACATTGCAGGTCCTACAGAAAAATAGCAGCCCATTTCAATCGCTCGTTTTAATTGTTGTTTTGTGCCTGAAAACCAATGAAGGATTGGCAAATTATCATTTACTTGACTTAATTCATCCAGTACAGCATTTGCACTCATTCTAGAGTGTATACTTAATATTTTTCCGCCAGATTTTGCTGAGCTTCTTAAAATATGGCGAAAAACCTTTAATTGGGTTTCCCAATGTGTTTTAAACTCTTTTCCGCCATCCAAACCAATCTCACCCACGTAGCGAGTTTGGTTTAATAATGCATCAAACAATTCCAATTCCTGCCAACGTTCGTGAGCCAGTTGGGGATGCAATCCCAATGCGGTACGAATACGAGGACAATCTTTTGCCAATAAACTTGTTCCATACCATGCTTTGGGTGTGGTTGTAACAGATAATACATAAAGATTTTCATCCTGACATCGTTTTACAACGTATCGTGGATTTGGATATAAATCCAAATGGCAATGCATATCCATCATAATATTCGATTTGCTATTAAAAGTTGTTCCACTTCATTCAATCCATTCATAAAAACATCAGCAAATTGATTTAATTGTTGAATGGGCAATGAACCACTTTGTAAAACCCATTGATTCATATTACGATGATTTTTTTGACGAATAGCACTAATTAAAGCAAATAAATCATCTTTTCTATCCTGATTTGTCAAAATTTGTCGAATATCATTGAATTCATATTCAGCATCATTCGTCATACCAGCATAATGTAATGACGCTCTACGAATAAGGCAGGGAACACAAACTCCACATTGTTGATTTTTGCGTTTCCAGTGACTACATGAAACGGTACTGGGGATAATTTCTTGTAATAATGGCAAATTTCTACATTTTTCTATCATTTGACCTTTAGTTTTAAATTGATAAGGATTTTTTAAAGTAAAAGGAATATTGATCGCAGTGAATAATTTTTGTATTTCTTGGATAAAATAAGGGTGTGTTGTACGGGTACTCAAAGTACCTACTCTGCGTGCAGTTAAAGGCGCATTGATTGAGATTACCCCATTCTCAGGTACAAAAACATCAATTTCTTCTTGCACAACTTCCTGTAATGCATAAGCTGATGCAATTGCAAATGCCAAAAAATTTAAACTCCTGGTTCGCATTGTGATTTCAGTAGTCCTACCATTATTTAAATGTGGCTGTGCAATCGCATTAAATTGGGAAAATTGATTAATATAACCATTTTGGTTAAGTTGCTGGATAATGGCTTGCTGGCGTGATCTATCACCTTTATAAGAATGACTAACCAAAACGGGTGAATACCCCAGCTCCAATAAATCAATTGCCCCAATTGCTGAATCTAAACCACCTGAAAATAAACAAACACAGTCTTTATTTCTTAAATCTACTAACTTGGCTCTACCATTTTGTGAATAAGGTCGTGGAGGGAACTGTCCGTTTTCTTGAAAATCAAATTGCCAAATATCACCACTTAAAAAGTGTAAAATCTGTTCTAAATGAGCTTTGCTTGCTTGCCAAATATCTGGTTGGCACAATGGTAAAGTGATAGAAAAGGAACGACACCAGCCGTTTGCCGTATCTTTTCGCAAAACAAAAGTATCTGCTGCTGTTACTGCCATAGCAATGGTTAGAAAATCCATTACTTGATCATTAAGTCCAGCACCTAATCTTCTTACACTATCCAAAACCTTATTGCCGATATTCGCAATTTGTAAATTTTTATCTCCCGTTCCGTACAGTTGAACAGGTACTACATTGTTTGGTAGATTCTTTAATTGTTCAATATCGTGATGAAAAACCAGCTGTGTCATCAATAAGCCTCCCATATTTCCCAAATTTCCAAAATAGCTTGGTTCTGAATTTCTTGCATTTGCTCGGTTGTTAAATAGTAAATATCATCCGTGAATTTAGGGGCGAGTGTAATATCCACCACCTCGCGAATTAATTGCCTTAAATCATTTTCAATGTCAGAAATTTGAACAGGATTATCTGCCTTATTCCACGCCTTGCCTGCATCATGTGTAATTTGCAGAAAAATACTTTCAGTTAAATAACAAACCATCATTTTACCAATAACTTCAACAGTAATGCTGTTTTCATCAAAAGTCACTATTCCTTCTAAGGCTTCCGATAACGCCGCATTCATCGCTGAACGAATCTTGTCTGAATCACCGTGATGACCAACCAAAATTTCAGTAATTTGGTTGATAACTTCATCGCAAGGCTGACCATTTAAACTATGTAAATTAACCGAATATTGTTGTTGCAGACTGTCTGAAAAAATGCCAAATAAGCCCGAACCTGCTTGGATAATTTTACCTAGTTTTTGTACGGCAGTATGCTTACCACCACTGGCTTTTCTGGCATAATGACCGAGTGCTTTACGCACATCATTACGCCCACCACCTTGCACAGCCCTACCAATCGCTTGGCGCAATCCCTTTAATCTTTGCGAGTCTGGCGTTAGTGGTAGTACTTGACTATCATCAACCCAAGAAGGCAATAAAGGCGAACGACCATTTGGTCCTACGCTAGATTGTGAAGTTCCCATTGATTACTCCTGATACCAAGTTTCGTTTTCTAGTCTTTTTGTAAGCCACGGATAATTAACACCTTTACCTTCCAATTCAATAATGAAGCGAGTTAAAATTTTTGCGCCTTCTTCTGAATTTTTCGCCAACAAACAAGCGCCCATAAAACCATTTGGGCTTTCCTTCCAATTATCCACTTTTCGTAATTGTACAAGTAAGGCTTCCATAACAGAGATTTGCTCATCCATTGTTAGCTGTTTAATAGCATTTTGTGTATTTTGTGAACCTGTTCTTGATGCGGTTTTAAGTAAAATGCTTAAAGCATCTTGGGCTTTTTGAGAAAGTTGAGCAGTATAAGTATTTAACGGTATAGTTTCTCTAGATAAATAAATTGCTGCTCGCAAATCAACATCGGATAATTTTGGCTCTAATTTTACCCATTCTTTGATAAATGTTTGAATAGGTTTGTTTTCAGATAGAGTAGATAGGATCTGCTCGTTATTATTTTCTAGTTCTTTTAATAATTCAGGTTTGCCCTCTCCTTCATTAATCAGCTGATAAAATTTTGTTACAACATCAGAATCCACGCATCGTTCAAAAATCACCAATTTGGTAATAATCGCTTCATCTAACGGCATTTGACGCTTGTCTGCAATTTTGGTACGCATTTTAATAGTATTTAAAATGCGTTTTACAATTCTAGGATTACCATAAATATTCGGTGAATTTGCCAATAAAGGGGCTATTCTGTTCGCTCGTTCAAAATCTGCCAGTAAATCTTGATTATCTTGTTCACCAATATTACTAGCTGCTTGTTCTGGATTTAAGGATTGATTTTGCCAAGATTGTTGCAAATGGGTTTCTAAAAATTGGCGTAAATTTGCCAGTTTTTCAGTAGGTAATTTTTGATGAATGGCATATAACATATACAAATATGCACGAATTTCAAGAACGCCAGCTTTCGGTACACGAATGGGAATTTGAATGAGCTTATCTAAATAATCTATTTGATGACGATAGGACAAATCTTTGTAATGCTCTGCAACCGAATGGCGAATCATTTCCTCATCAGCCGCGATAATAAAAGCGGTGCGATTTAAGAATAGGAATAAACGAATAGCTTCCAATGTTTGAATAGCATTAGCAGGCAAACAGCGGTCAAGATTATCAATTACAATAACTAGCTTTCTACCTAAATCCTGTAATATTTCACTATATTCTTTTCTAAATGCATCGATTTGTTGTGGTGGTGTTTGTTTCTCTTTTGGTTTGAGAAGATTTTTTCCTGAATCAACAATTTCTTTTCCTGTTTCTACAACTTGCTTACTTTCTTTTTCATCTTGAATACCATCTAAAGCATTTTTGGCTGTTCCAAGCAGTTTGGAAACCAAGCCAAAAGTAGGAAAACCTACTGTTAAAGCCGCCCCTTCTGCAAGCAAACCAGCCAAACGAAGACCATCAATTCTAGCTAATAAATTTTTGGATTTTTGCAAGACGGTCTCTTCATCTTTGGCAGCTTGAATCAAATGACTTGCAATCGCTTCTAAAAGTGCCGCCCTGGCATCATCAAACCCCTGATAAAGCCAAGCATCAAATTTAATTATAATCCACTCATCAGGTTTGATTTGTTGCTCAATCAAATTTAACAGAGAGGACTTACCCGCACCCCAGTTACCAAAAATACCTATTGAAACTGGTAGCATAGCTTCAGTTTCTAATATTTCAGTAACAATTTGAGATACTTCACCAAAATTGAGATAGTCTTCTTTAGATTCAGTATCTGACCACATTAAATTACTCTCACTTATAAAATATAGGTCTTTACATCTTAACACATTTTCAATGTTTTTATAATGATAAAGTATGGGAAGTGTAGTGTATCACTACATCCCTTGATTTATAAATTTTATTCTAACTATTTTTTATTATTTTCAGGAAGATAGATATATTCTGATTCTATAACGAATAGATCATTTAAAATATAGAATAAAGGAAAAAGACTTGTAATTATTATACTCACGGAAAGTATTTTTGATGTTTCTTCAGCATATGCCAAGAAATCAATATACAACTGAATTAAAATCGGATTACCACCATTATTAGAAAGCAAATAATAAAACACAAATAAGAACAGCATTCCCCAAATAGCTTTCTTTCTTAATCCATTTCTTATAAACCTTTGCTTTTTACTATCACAATATTGCATCAAAGCATTATTATTAGCTTTAACTGCATTCAATATAGCAGTATCCAGATAACAATAATTTTTATAATCTTCAGGGGATTTTATATCATATGGCGATCGATAAATATTAAAACCTATATTTTGTAAAACATCAGACAAGATAAATATATAAAAAATCTTTAATATGGGGAATAGACAAATAAAAATCATTGAAAACAATAAAATCATATAGAGATAGTCAATTGGATTTGTGAAATATCTCCCCATATCTTCCATTGCTATAATTATAGATACATTATATTTAACGCTAAAATAAACATCTATATAGGTTACGATTAAAAGAAATAATGCGAACCATACATCATCCATAAGTGCAGCGAGTATATTTTTAAGTTCTTTGATTTTGTCCACTTGATTTACCATATAATTTTTTAAAAATCCTACCGGTTGTATTTAAATTTACAATACCAAATCCTATCATTTAAGAGCAGTGATTAATTTAAATTCTTTAGTGTTATTCATAACCAAAATTGCATAGCAACTTAATGCATAGCAAGCAATTCATAAATTATTTCTGCTGATTGTGTATCTTGACATTTTAACTTATCTACCTGTTCCTTCACGCTCCTACGGTAGTAAATTATCGTGATCGGATAACATCCAAAAATCATCAAAACCGTAAAATAAAACCAGAAAACTTTCCTCAAGCTTACGAATAGGGCATAAAATCACATCGTCACTTTTCATCAAAAAATTTCAACCACATTAAATCGGAAATCAGCAGGAATTCTCACCGCTTGACGGTTACCACTTTAAAATATATGAGTTTGTATAACTTCCTCCTTTTCGTTTTGTATATACTAAGAAACATTTTTGATATATACAGATAATGAGATTGTGTTAAGTTAATAATAAAGCTGAATTATGCTAGCATCCTTGCTACTGCCCTTTTTATTTATTGTCCTAATCAATGATGCACATGCCCTCACGCATTTCGAAATCCCCTTTATAAATAAGCTCTACGACTTCTGTAAAAAATCTGAGGATATATTTTCCAACTATTTTTTGATTTAGCTAATGTCTAAAATTGGTAATAATTTTGCTTGGTCATTATTTATTTTAACTATGAGGTTCAATGTTAAAATCCGCAAATCCTTTTTGCCATCCTAGATTATACGCTTCTTGAGCTGATCGGTGTCTTCCTGTTCCCGCCTGGCTGTAAGGAAGATCTAGCTCATCCAAAGAGCGTTTTTTGTTATTTAAACCATCCCTAATTCCAGCTTCATAAGCACATCCTGCACATCGATGACGTCCTTTTTCTGAATTTTGACTTAGTGGTAGAGTTGATAGTACATTTGCATATCTATGATTTTTATTACATATCCTAGCTAGGGATAAGATAGTCTCGATAGTAGATTGATTTACTAATTCAAAATACAGAAATTTATCATCATCTATTTCAGATGTGAAACCAATTTTGAAATTGGATTTTATGAACGTAAATAGGGCTGCTCGACTTGTAATAGTTAATAATTCACTATCTTCCATAAAAAAATCCTTTTGGATACCTCTTTGGATTGGCTCAGGAAGTTTACTATTTATTTTTACTTCTATCGGCATAAATGTATTCCAGTTATTATCATATTCAATTGTTTCACTTTTTAGTGGTTCTAATTGTGGATCATAAGTAGCTTTTGTAACTCTAGATATCTTAAAGTTTTTAAATTGGGCAGATTCATCATCTCGTTCAAAAGCCCTAAAATACCAATCTTGATTATTTATAAATAAGATCGTCGGAAATAAAATACGCTCATTATTTTTCTTACTATTACTAGATGTGTATAAACATCTAACTCCTTTTTTTCTATGTAGAGCTCTAGTAACATTAATAATTGACTCTTCCTCTATTTGGGCAGGTTGTATATCATTAATTATTTCTATTGACATAGCCTTGGTTTTCTTAGTAAATCTATTTCTATTAAATCCATTTATCAGAACATCCAAAGCATCATTAGGACTAATTTTAAATATAGGTTGAAACTGTTCAGATATCTCAGTTACCCTTTCCTTATTATTTAATAATGTACCTGATCTATTTAATTCTCTATATTCATTAAGATCTTTTGATGCCGCAGCCGCTGCAATTTCAAATTCATTCATGATATCTAAACGAGAGATAACCCCTAAATAATTAAGATAAATATCAATAAAAATTAATCGCTCAATTTGATTAAACTTTTTGCTATTTTTCTCTAAAAAATGCTCTATTGATTGAGTAAACATGTTTCCTCCCATTGTTAAATGCATCAAGATCCTAAATTTAGATCATTATGGTCTTTTTTTTAGATCAATATTGACTTTAAAATGTATCTTTGGTATAGTTTAACATGTTTTCAGTAATTGAAAAGACCTTTCTAAACTTAAGTATAAGGAGTCATGTATGGCTAAAAATCCTCCATATGGAGATAATCAACGTAAAGGTATGGTCTGTGATAGATCTCAAACTTATAACCCTAAAACTGAGTTATGGGTTAAACGAGATACTATTACAGGGAAATTTATGGATGTAAAACAAGATGGCAAGCCATTTAAGGGGGTAAGGAAAGAAAAATAAAATGTAGATATTTGTAAAAAACAGCTTGAAATGCGGCAACATTTCAAGCTGAGATGGAATGGAAGTGAGAACGCCCCTCTTCCTATGATGCCTATACAGACATAGTTGAAATCTTCGTTATTGTATTTATTTTAGGTTATCTAATCAATATCGTTCTCGTAATTTCAACACAGGAGTTATATATGCTTCAATGTCAATATCCAAAAGCTGTGCATGTGAGAGCATATTTTCGTTTCAAACGAGGACAATGGGAGAAAGTTTCTGAACATTGTCGTCGATATCCTCAGTAAAAGATAGCTATCAAAAAAGGTCGGCTCAAAAGCTGACTTTTTATTAGGAAATCCCCCTACCCCATCGCCACTCCCAACCACTTCACCATCTCTCTTTCCGTCCAGCCCTTACGCTCCGCATAATCTCTCGCCTGATCTTCATCAATCCGTCCTAGTGTGAAATAGTTACTCGCAGGGTGGGTGAAATACCAACCACAAACCGAAGCCGCCGGCCACATTGCGTAGCTTTCGGTGAGTTTCATTCCGATGCGGTGTTCGACTTCAAGTAGATCCCAAATGATCTGTTTTTCTGTGTGTTCCGGGCAGCTTGGGTAGCCGGGGGCGGGGCGGATGCCGGTGTAGTCTTCTCGGATCAAGCGGTCGTTTTCGAGTGTTTCTTTGCTATAACCCCAGATTTTTGTGCGGAGTTCAAAATGCAAGTATTCCGCCATTGCTTCGGCAAGTCGGTCGCCCACGGCTTGCAGCAGAATGGCGTTGTAGTCATCGCCGGCGGCTTTGTAGCCGTCCACCAAATCGTGTTCTTCGATACCGGCACAGACGGCAAACATTCCGAACCAGTCTTGGCGACCGCTCTCTTTGCTTGCGATAAAGTCGCTCAAACATAGGTTATACGGGCTTTTGCTGTTTTTGCCCCGTTCGGCTTGTTGGCGGAGATTATAGGCAACGCCTGCCACTGAAGTGCGGTCAGAATCGGCGTAGATTTCGATATCATCGCCTACGCTGTTTGCTGGGAAAATCCCCATAATACCGCTTGGGTTAAGTTTATGATTTTGCTCAAATTCGTCCAATACCCGTTGGGCATCGTTCCACACTTTGCGTGCTTCTTCGCCGCCTTCCGGATAATCGAACGCATCGGGGTAGCCGCCCATTAAGCCCCAAAGCCTAAAGAACGGCGACCAATCGATAAATTGGCGTAGGGTCGCAATCGGCACATTTTTATATTCGATAATGCCGGTCTGTTTCGGCACAGGCACTTGGTAATCCGCCCATTCGCCGCTGAATGCGTCAAAGCGGTTGGCACGAGCCTCGGCAATCGATAGCTGTTTGCGTGGGGCTTTTTTATTGGCGAAAGCCTGCTGAATTTGCTCGTATTCTTTTTTGGTGCGTTCCCACAATTCCGCTTTAGTGTCAGGGTTCATCAGGGCGGCACAGACGGTTACGGCACGGGAAGCATTGGTGGTGTAAATCACTTCGTAGGCGTATTTCGGGTAAAGTTTAATCGCAGTGTGTTCTTTGGACGTGGTCGCTCCGCCGATAATCACCGGAATATTGAGCTTCAAGCGGTTCATTTCGCCAAGGAAATATTCCATTTCGTCCAGCGATGGCGTAATTAAGCCACTCAAGCCGATGATATCCGCCTTTTCCCGAATTGCCGTGTCGATAATTTTATCTGCCGGCACCATTACGCCAAGGTCGATCACTTCAAAATTATTACATTGCAACACTACGCTGACGATATTTTTGCCGATGTCGTGCACATCGCCTTTCACGGTGGCAATCACCACTTTGCCGTTGCTTGAGCCTTTTTGCTTGGTAGCGTTGATAAAGGGTTCTAAATAGGCAACCGATTGTTTCATCACTCGGGCGGATTTCACCACTTGTGGCAGGAACATTTTGCCGTCGCCGAACAGGTCGCCCACTACGTCCATTCCGTCCATTAGCGGCCCTTCGATCACCTCCAGTGGCGAGCTGAATTGTTGGCGTGCTTCTTCTGTGTCTTCAATAATATGTGTCGTAATCCCTTTGACTAAGGCGTGTTTGAGCCGCTCTTCCACCGCCCACGTCCGCCATTCCGCTACCGTGTTTTCCTCCGTACTAGCGGTCGAGTTTCGGTATTTTTCTGCAAGATCCAACAGGCGTTCGGTAGCATCATCTCGGCGGTTTAGCACCGCATCTTCCACCGTTTCACGCAGTTCGGGATCGAGATCGTCATAAATGGCAAGCTGTCCGGCATTGACAATCCCCATATCCATTCCGACCTTGATGGCGTGGTATAAAAACACGGCGTGAATTGCCTCACGCATTGCGTTATTGCCACGAAATGAGAACGAGATATTGGATACGCCGCCGGAAATTTTGGCAAAGGGCAGGCTTTGCTTAATGCGTTGGGTGGCGTTAATAAAGTCCACACCGTAGTTGTTGTGTTCCTCAATGCCTGTGCCGATGGCAAAAATATTCGGGTCGAAAATAATATCTTCCGGCGGAAAATCGAGTTGATCCACCAAAATGCGATAGGCTCGGGTACAGATTTCCACCTTGCGATCTTCGGTGTCCGCCTGCCCCACTTCGTCAAATGCCATTACCACCACGGCAGCACCATAACGGCGAACCAGTTTCGCCTGTTGGATAAATTTTTCCTCGCCCTCTTTCAAAGAAATAGAATTGACGATCCCCTTGCCTTGAATAGATTGCAGCCCGGCTTCTATCACTTCCCATTTACTTGAGTCAATCATCACCGGCACTTTCGCCGCATCGGGTTCGGTCGCCATAATATTCAGAAAACGGGTCATACATTTTTGCGAGTCAAGCAACGCTTCGTCCATATTCACATCAATAACCTGCGCCCCGTTTTCCACTTGGTCAATGGCGATTTCCATTGCTTCGGCGTATTTTTCCTCTTTAATCAACCGTTTGAATTTTGCCGAACCGGTAACGTTATTGCGTTCGCCCACATTGACGAACAGGCTGTCGTCATCAATGGTCAGCGGCTCCAACCCCGACAATCGCATTGCAGTTTTAATGGTGGGGAGCGGTCGTGGCTTAATGCCTTGCATTGCGTTGGCAAAGGCTTGAATATGCTCAGGGGTCGTGCCGCAGCAACCGCCGACAATGTTCAGGAAACCACTCTCTGCCCATTCTTTGAGTTGTGCTGCCATTTCCTCTGCCCCTAAATCGTAGCCGCCAAAGGCGTTCGGCAAACCGGCGTTCGGGTGGGCGGAAACGTAACATTCGCTGATTTTGGATAGTTGTTCCACATACTGCCGCAGCTCTTTCGGGCCTAAGGCACAGTTTAAGCCGAAACTGAGTGGCTTGGCGTGGCGGAGTGAGTTGTAAAAGGCCTCCGTGGTTTGCCCTGAAAGTGTTCGCCCTGACGCATCGGTGATCGTGCCGGAAATCATCACCGGCAATTTCACACCCATTTCTTCAAACACTTGCTCAATGGCGAATACAGCGGCTTTGGCGTTTAAGGTGTCGAAAATGGTTTCGATCATCAAAATATCCGCCCCGCCTTCAATCAAGCCTCGGGCAGCTTCAGCGTAGGCTTCCACCAGTTGCATAAAGGTAATATTGCGGAAACCGGGGTCGTTTACATCGGGGGAAATGGATGCGGTGCGGTTGGTCGGTCCTAACACACCGGCAACGAAACGGGGCTTATCAGGTGTGGAATATTGATCCGCCGCCAGCCGTGCCAGTCTTGCCCCTGCAACATTCAGCTCATAAGCGACCGCTTGCAGATCATAATCCGCTTGGGCAATAGTGGTGGCACTGAAAGTGTTGGTCTCAATAATATCCGCCCCTGCCGCCAGATATTTCTCGTGAATGGCTTTAATCAGCAGCGGTTGGGTCAGACTTAACAGATCATTATTACCACGCAAATCCACCGCACTTTGTGCAAACCGCTCACCACGGAAATCGGCTTCGGTGAGTTTATATTGCTGGATCATCGTGCCCATTGCACCGTCCAGAATAAGAATACGTTGAGCAAGCGCTTGATGTAAAAGAGTTATGGTGTTGTGCGGCATAAGGCTTTCCATTTATAAATGTTTGTTATTTGAAATTAAGAAAATGAATGGGATAAATATAGCTTGTTTGATATGGTCTATCAAATAAAACATTTTGTCGATAACATTAATCTTTTTCATAAAGATTATGAAAAATATGAGATTGATTTTACTTTATAAGGCTTTTAAAGTTTATCAATACAACATTAAAAATAAATAGGAACAAACACAATGAGTTATGCCAAAGAAATTGATCATTTAAATTATTCGCTTGCCAATTTAAATGGTGAGATCAACGTTTCTTTTGAATTTTTCCCGGCAAAAAATGAAAAAATGGAGACAATGCTGTGGGATTCCATTCATCGTTTAGCTCCGCTTAAACCAAAATTTGTATCGGTCACTTATGGTGCAAACTCCGGGGAACGTGACCGCACGCATGGCATTGTCAAACGTATTCAACAAGATACCGGTTTGGTGGCGGCACCGCATTTAACCGGTATTGATGCCACACCGGATCAACTGCGTGTGATTGCAAAAGATTACTGGGACAGCGGCATCCGCAATATCGTGGCGTTGCGTGGGGATGAACCGCCGGGTTATGCCAAACAGCCGTTTTATGCCGCCGATTTGGTGAAATTACTGAAAGAAATAGCAGATTTCGATATTTCTGTGGCAGCCTATCCGGAAGTGCACCCGGAGGCAAAATCAGCTCAAGCGGATCTGCTGCGTTTAAAAGAGAAAATTGAAGCCGGTGCCAACCGTGCGATCACGCAGTTCTTTTTTGATGTGGATAGCTATTTGCGTTTCCGCGACCGCTGTGCCGCCGTAGGCATTGATGTGGAAATCGTCCCAGGTATTTTGCCCGTCACTAACTTCAAACAATTACAAAAAATGGCGACCATCACCAACGTAAAAATCCCAAGCTGGATGCCGAAAATGTACGAAGGTTTGGATAACGATCAGACCACCCGTAATTTGGTTGCCGCCAGTATCGCGATTGATATGGTGAAAATCCTATCGAAAGAGGGCGTAAAAGATTTCCATTTCTACACCTTAAACCGTTCTGAGCTGACTTATGCGATTTGTCATATGTTGGGCGTAAAACCTGGTTTGCAAAAAACGATACAACTAAATTACAGAGCATAGTGCACACATCCGTTATTTTAAATTTTGTATTTTACTTGAGAGAAACCAATGAAAAAAAATCTAATTACTACCGCACTTTTATTTACCGTTCCGGTTGTTGCCGTTGCGAAACAGCAAACCAACGATCTTGATCCTATCGTGGTTACTGCAACCCGTACCGCAACCGCTACGACCAATACCGTTGCACAAGTCCGCGTAATTGATGAAAAAGAGTTGGCACAACATCAAGGGCAAACGTTACTTGATATAATTAAATTCCAACCCGGTATAAGTTCGACGGGTTATGGCGGTGCAGATAAAACCAGCAGTATTTTTTTACGCGGTTACAACAGTACGGCTGTGTTGGTGCTGATTGATGGCATTCGTTATAGTTCGGCGACGACCGGTAGTGCCGCATTAAATTTATTACCGGTTGATCAAATCGAGCGAATTGAAATTCTCTATGGTGCCACCGGTGCGGCATTATATGGGGCTGATGCAATGGGCGGAGTGATTCAGGTTTTCACCAAAAAAGCCGCAACACACGGCAGTAATATCTATGCCACAGTCGGTATGGGTTCCAACGATCAGTTTACCTATGGCGGTGGTGCAGGTTATCAAGATGAGAAAACCAATATCAGTGTAAACGGCAGTTACAATAAGACTGACGGCTTTAATGCGGTTGAATCCCCTTATGTTGCGAACCAACGTGATGATGACGGTTATAAAAGCAAAAACGGTAGCTTTGCCATTAGTCATAAATTTACAGATATTTTTACCGTCGGTGCAAGCGGGCTTTATAATCGCTCTACCACAGAATTTGATAATGTTTGGGGGGCGGCATCGGATGTTATCTATAAGCAAAAAAATGGTGCTGCACAGGTTTTTGCTGATTGGCAATATCGTGCAGGTTCAAATATCCGCGTACAATATGGTGAGTCTATTGATAAAGCGACACAATACGGAGACGGTGTAAATCAAGGAACATTTAATACCGAACAACAACAAACCAGTTTTCAGGTTAATCATCAATTACCGCTTGGTACATTAATTGCCGGTGCGGAATATCTTAAACAAAAAGTAAAAAGCAGCACGGCATACACAAAAAACAAACGTGATGTTACCAGCGGATTTTTAGGCTATCAGCTTGTGCAAGATAAATTTGACGGACAGGCTTTTATCCGTTATGACGATAATTCACAGTTCGGCAGCAAAATCACCTACAATATCGGTACGGCTTATGCGGTTATGCCGGATCTGCGTATCGGGGCAAGTTATGCAACCGCATACCGTGCACCAACATTTAACGAATTATATTATCCGATTGAGTGGGGCAGCGGCGGTAATCCGGATTTAAAACCGGAAACCGGTAAAAACATCGAAGCCTTTATTGAATACAGCGGCACTTATCACAATACCCGTTTAACCGGCTATTATAATAAAGTGAAAGATATGATTACCGGCTGGACACCATACAACTTATCTAAAGCCAAAATCAAAGGGGTAACGTTCATTTCGGATTGGCAGATTGATAACTATTTATTCGGTTTTAGTTACGATTATCAAAAAGCCAAAGATGCCGGCGGAGGTGCAAATCATGGTAAATTACTTGAAATTCGACCAAAGCATAAAGGGACGGCATATATCGGTTATCGCTTTACTGATTTAGATATTCGGGCAGAATATCAATATGTGGGCAAATATTACCGCACCGCAGGTGAAACGAATCCGATTAGCAGTTACAGCCTGGTGAATTTAAGCGGTACATACCGTATTTCACCAAATCTTAGCGTAACAGGTCGCATTAATAACTTGTTTGATAAAGACTATGTTACTAATTCTTCAACCTCGTGGGGAACTACTACAACCTATAAAGAAGAGGGGACAAACTTCTTTATTTCAGCGACGTTGAGTTATTAAACAATTCCTCTCGCCCGTAAGTGGGCGAGGGAGTAATTAGATTTCAACAATGCAAAAAATTTTTAAAATTTTCACCGCACTTTGGCTGTTCGCAATCCAAACCGTTGCCGCCAAACCCACCGAGCAATTCGTCTCGCTCACCCTATGCAGCGACCGATTGCTGCTCGAACTGGCTCGCCCCGAACAAATCGCCGCAATGTCGTCTTATTCTAAAAAGCCGTTGATGATGTTGGATAAAATTAACACAGACAACCCCACACTTGAACCTACGCTTAGTGCATTATTGCCCTATTTGGACAAAACCATTCTGATTAATGAAGCCTTTTATCCGCAGTTAGTCAGCAGCCTAAAACAGCTTGGGGTGAACATCGTGCCGGTGAACGACAGCCCGCAAACGCCGGAACAGCTGTTTGAATATATTATCCGGCTTGGCAAAATCACGCATAATGAACAACATGCTGAACAATTAGTGGCAACGTTGAAAACCAAAAATTTTCAGTTAGATCAACGCTTAACCGACACACTAATATTATCTGACACCGGCGTGGTGGAAGGCTATTGGCCGCAATATCAAACGCTGTTGCAATTACTCGGCTTAACGCCGCTTAAAATCAAACTCAGCTCGCAAAATTTTTCGTTGGAAAAAGTGTTGCGCAGCCAGCCGAATTTTCTGATAACAATCACCGACAAACGAGGTTACAACGAACGGGCGGAACTGCTTTCCCATCCGCTTTTGCAAGATTTATTTAAAAATCGACCGCTTGCTACTATTCCGCTAAAATATACTTATTGCTTTGACCACGGTGTGTGGCAGGGGGCGGAGAAGCTGTATCAACAATTAAAAAAAGAAAAACGGAATAATTAAAAATTTTATGAAAAACGACCGCACTTTAGCCAAGCATTGCGTGCCGGAGGTGCGCTTACGTGCCGGGCGGTTAAATCTGGCATTGTTCGCATTATTACTCGCAATCAGCGGCACAGCCGTTTACTACCAGCTAGGTGACTTTGCCGCTTTGCTGAATGCAGAAGGCGTGTTGACGGATATGCGTTCGCTGGTGTTGTGGGATATTCGCTTACCACGTATTGGTTTAGCGATACTCACCGGAGCAAGTTTGGCGTTGGCGGGCAATGCAATGCAGGGAATTTTCCAGAATCCGCTTGCCAGTCCCGGATTACTCGGCAGTGCCAACGGCGCAACCGCAGCCAGTGTGTTTATTCTCTATTACTTTTCTGCGCCGTTAAGCGTGCTATTATTGAGTGGTGTTTTTGGGGCGTTGGCGAGCTTTCTGCTGGTTTGGTTGATTGCAAAAAACAAAGGTTCGACGATGATGATTTTAAGCGGGGTTGCCGTCAATATGCTGCTCGGTTCGGCGATTGCGTTACTGCTCTCAAATGCGGAAAGTCCATGGGCGTTAGCGGAACTGTATCGCTGGCTGCAAGGCTCGCTGGTATGGGCGAAACTCGATACCTTATTGCTGTCGTTGCCGATTATATTGCTTGGGTTACTCTGCCTATATCGACAACGCCGTTACATTGATTTGCTCACCTTTGGCGAAGAAACCGCCGCCACAATGGGCGTTGATCCGAAAAAGAGCTTTTTTATCACCACATTAGGTGCGGCATTATTGGTAGGCACAGTGATTCCGCAAACAGGCACTATCGGTTTTATCGGACTGATTGCGCCGCATATCGCCCGCATTTTGCTGAAAAAACGCCCGTCGCAACTGTATATAACCAGTGCCTTATTGGGGGCATTACTGCTATTGATTGCCGATCTCAGTATTCTTTATATACCGTTTTTTTCACATATTTATATCGGCACGCTTACCGCGATTATTGGTGCACCCTGCTTGATTTGGATTTTGTTTACCCGGCAGCGGAGAATAGCGAATGATTAAGCTCGAAAAAGTCAGTCTCCCTTATGCGTTAAGCAATGTCAGCTGCACTATTTCGCAAGGCAGATTGGTCGGCATTATGGGGGCAAACGGTGCGGGTAAATCCACTTTGCTCAAAGCCATCGCCGGGATTTTACTGCCCGCAAGCGGACAGATTTTGCTGAAAAATTGCAACATTAACACCATGACCACCCAAGCGAAAAGCACCGCCATTGCCTATTTTGCCCAAAACACTGCAATTTATTGGGATTTATCCGTGTATGATGTCATCGCCCTCGGCTTACTGCACTCGCTACCTGCTACGGCGGAACAGCAAAAAGTGCGGTCGGTTTCCGAGCAGTTTTCTATCCGGCACTTGCTGGATAAACCGTTCCAACGGCTTTCCGGTGGCGAAAAAGCACGTGTACAGCTCGCCCGTTGTTGTATTAAAGACACTCCGTTATTGCTGGCAGACGAACCCGTCGCATCGCTCGATCCTTACTATCAAATCGATATAATGGAACAACTCAAAGCGCTGACAATGGAAAAAACCTGTGTAGTGGCGATTCATCATCTTTCGCTTGCTTACCGTTTTTGTGATGAAATAATTCTGCTTGGCAATGGCGGATTAATCGCCGCAGGCAATACGCAAGCGGTGTTAAATGCTGAAAATCTTGCAAAAGCGTTTGGCGTGAAGGCGGAGATTGATACGGCGAGAAGGGAGATTATTGGGGTGGAGAAGTTGTAAATAAAAATAATTTTGTAGTTCACGGATAAGTCATTTACAATGACAGGTAAGATTCGCGAAAGAGAGCCCAAGATGAAAAAAAATAAGTTAATTCTAACCGCACTTTTAACTGCAGGCGTGCTGACCGGTTGTGCGACGACAGATCCGGAAACCGGTGTGCGTAATGATCCGTTGGAAGGGTTTAACCGTTCCATGTGGAATTTCAACTATAATTATTTAGATCCTTATTTGTTAAAACCGGTTGCCAAAGGTTGGAAAAATTATGTGCCGTCGCCGGTGACCGCCGGTTTGGTAAATGTGGCGAATAACCTTGATGAACCGGTGAGTTTTGTGAACCGTTTGATTGAAGGGGAAGGTAAAAAAGCCATGGTTCACTTTAACCGTTTTTGGATCAATTCGGTATTCGGGTTGGGCGGTTTGATCGACTGGGCGAGTTATGATGACCGCTTGAAAATCGACGGCGAGCGTACCTTCGGCGATACTTTAGCCAGCTATGGCGTGGAACAAGGCGCTTATATCATGCTGCCTGCTTATGGGGCAACCACGCCGACGCAATTAACCGGTTCTGTAGTGGATATGGCTTATACTTACCCATTCTGGGATTGGGTGGGCGGTCCGTGGTCTTTAGTGAAGTACGGCGTGCAAGCGGTGGATAGTCGGGCTAAAGCAATGGATAAAGAAGCGTTATTGGAGCAGGCTCAAGATCCGTATATTACCTTCCGCGAAGCCTATTTCCAAAATCTTGATTTCCGAGCCACCGACGGTAAAGGTCAAGAAGTGAAAGAAACTCTTTCTCAAGAAGAATTGAACAGCATCGATTAACAAAAGGAAAAACCTATGGAAATGTCATCAACGCAACGTTTGATTTTAGCCAATCAATACCGTTTAATGGGCTTGTTAGATAGTCAAAATGCACAAAAATATCAACGTTTTGAAACTATTGTGAAAGGCGGTTTCGGTTTGGAACTGAAAGAATTGGATAAAGATTTTTCCGATATTTCAGAAGCGGAATGCCGTACAGTGTTAGATACCTTGGAAATGTATAATGCCCTGCACGTTTCTTATAACAATCTGCCGAACAAATCCGATTTAACCCCGCACCGTTTGCAGTTTGCCGGTTATTGTGCGGTTCGCGAGAAAAAATATTTGAATTATTTGCGTTTTATCACCGGTGTAGAAGGCAAATATCAAGAGTTTATGCAATGTGCCCACGGTTGCGATTCGCAAACGCCAATGTGGGATAAATACAGCAAAATGCTCGAAGCTTGGCGTGCCTGCCCGCACGAATATCATTTGAGTATGGAAGAAATCCAACGGATTTTGAATGCGTAAACTAAAATATCCCATTGTTTGATGGGATATTTTTTTAGGTTTTTTTATGCAAAGTGCGGTAGATTCCGTCAATAATTATCAGCATCATTGCGATGCTCAGACAAATAAACAGCGGATAACTTTCCGCATCCACTTTTTCACCGATGAAAAAGGAAATCACTACCATTAAAATAGTTTCCACATAACCCAATAATCCCAATAAATTCATCGGCAGCATTACGCTGGCAAGGATGTAGGCAATTAATGCGGTGCCGCTAATGAGTCCCAGTACGGGTAGCAGATATAAAATATGTTCGTTGTGTTGTTGGATTTGATTGAAATCTACTTGCCGGGCGAAATAAATACAAACCGGCAATAATAAGGTCATTTCAATGCAGAAACTGGACAGATCGGCGATTTTAAAGTATTTCCGCACAGAAAAGTAAATTGTGTAGCCGATACAAACTACAATGCTTTCCCAAGAAAAACCGCCTTTGATGATGATGTTTGAAATTACGCCTGTGGCGGCAATCGCCACAGCCAGCATTTTGATTTTAGTGATTTGTTCTTTAAATATAATGCGGGCGATCACCACTAATACCAACGGCAACAATAAATAGCCGAAGGATGTGCTGATGGCACTGCCGTTATTGGGAGCCCATAAGAACAGCCACATTTGAAAGCCTATTATGCCGCTGCAAAGTATATAAATAAGCAGCAGTGCGGGGCGTTGTTTGAGCTGAATCAGACGTGCGATAAATTGCTGCTTTTGTTTGAACAGGATAATTGCCGCATAAATAAAAGGCATAGTAAAAATAATGCGGTAACCGAATATTCCTTCTCCGCTGAGTGGTTGCAGCAGCGTGGAAAAGTAGTACATATAGCCGAATAAAATCGATGCTAAGAGAGAAGTTGCGACACCTTTAAACATAACCATAGGGCAGGCATATTATACCTGCCGAAAAGAATAAGAAATTACTTCTGATTAATATGCCGACTGGCGGAAATCCAGGCGGAAGCATAACCGATAACCGAACAGATTACCAATAAGAATAGAATTTCGCTGAATTGCAAGCCATTCAGCTCGAATTTCACCGCGAAAATATCTGTTACATATTGCACTGCACTGTCGAAATAAGCCAGCAATAAACCGCTTAAAATACAGGCGAATAACGCCCCGAAAAAGCCGTAGATAACACCGATGAGCAAGAACGGACGCAGCACAAATTGTTCCGTTGCTCCCAATAATTTGGATACTTCAATTTGAGCCCGGCTGCCGTATACATCAGAGCGGATGCTGTTGCCGATAACCAAGCACACCGCAATCGCCATTAAAACGGTGCTGACAATCGCCACATGAGCAATCAGCCAGGTAAGTGCGGTGAGTTTTTCCATACATTCGTTATCCTGACGGACTTCTTGCACCCCTTTGATTTTATTTAAGCCGGTGACTAAATCGCTGCGTTTGGATGATTCGTTATATTCCTGCGTTGTTTTAATAGTAACTACGGCCGGCAACGGGTTATCGTCTAAAATATCCAATTCTTCGCCAAAACCCGACCACGCGCGAAATTCGTTCAGGCTTTCTTGGCGGGAAATATAATTGAGCGATTCGATACCTTCTTGATTGCGGATTTTATCCACCACCGCATTGGCATCTTTTTCACTCAGATTTTTATGCAGATACACCGTCAATTCTGATTCGGGATAGAATTGAGTGGCCGCTAAATGGCTGTTTTTCCAAAGTAAAAATGTGGTTACCGGAATTGTTAAAGATACCGTAATGGCTAAAATCGTGAGAAATGTACCGATTTTTTTATTCATCAAATCCGCCCAGACGGAACGGAATACATAAGCGGTTTGCACAAAAATTGAAGCATTGATTTGGCGAGCCATAATACCACCTAATAGCGTAAATAGCCTTGCTCAAGCACCAAGCAAGGCTTTTGTTTTTGTTGAATAATATTAATGTCGTGAGTGGCAATTAACACCGTCACGCCCGCTCGGTTGAATTCTTCAAAAAGATTAAAGATTTCAAGGGATAAGGCTGAATCCAAATTACCTGTGGGTTCGTCAGCAAGTAATAATTGCGGACGATTTACGATGGCTCTGGCAATATCCACCCGTTGCTGTTCACCACCGGACAAATGCACCGGCAAATGTTTAGCGCGGGTCAATAAACCCACTTTATCCAATGCGGCACTGGCACGGCGTTTGATTTCATCAGGGTGCATTCCGCTGATAATTAGCGGCAGGGAGACGTTATCGATCACGCTGCGATCCGGCAGCAGGCGGTAATCTTGATGCACCATGCCGATTTGACGGCGTAAAAACGGGATTTCGTGCTGAGATAAGCGGGTGATATCGTGACCGTTAAAGAAAATCTGTCCGTCGTTGGCACGTTCCATTCCCATAATGAGTTTTAACAGGGTGCTTTTCCCGGCACCGGAATGACCGGTGAGATAGGTCATACTGCCTACCGGCAAATGAAAATTAAGCCCTTGCAAGGCGGGTTTGTTCACTCCGCGATAGGCTTTGCTGACATTTAAAAATCGAATCATCGTATTTCTCTTTTGCTTTCCTATTTGTATGTCGAGCGGTTACTCATCTTGCGTAAATAACGCATCAATAAATTCTGTGGCCTGGAACGGACGCAGGTCTTCAATTTTTTCACCCACCCCGATATAGCGAATCGGTAGATTGAACTGATCGGCGATAGCAAAGATCACTCCGCCTTTTGCCGTGCCGTCTAATTTGGTTAGGCTGATACCGGTTAATCCCACTGCTTCATTAAACAGTTTGGCTTGGGAAATGGCATTTTGCCCTGTGCCTGCATCCAAGGTGAGCATAATTTCGTGCGGTGCGGTTTCATCATATTTTTTCATTACCCGCACAATTTTTTTCAGCTCATCCATTAAGTTGTTTTTATTTTGCAGACGGCCTGCGGTGTCTGCGATTAGAATATCCGTATTACGGGCGGCGGCAGACTGCATGGCATCGAAAATTACTGAGGCGGAATCGGAACCGGTGCTTTGTGCCACCACCGGAATATGATTACGTTCGCCCCATACTTGCAGCTGTTCCACCGCAGCGGCACGGAAGGTATCGCCCGCGGCCAACATCACCGATTTACCCTGTTGTTGGAATTGACGGGCTAATTTACCGATGGTGGTGGTTTTGCCTACGCCGTTCACGCCCACCATTAAAATCACATAAGGTTTTTTGCTGTTGTCGATTTCAAGCGGCTGTTCTACGGGTTTTAAAATATCCGCCAGTTCCACTTTCAGTTGTTGATACAACAATTCCGCATCTTTTAATTCTTTGCGGCTGGCGTGTTGGGTTAAAT
Source organism: Cricetibacter osteomyelitidis (assembly GCF_004340985.1). Classification (GTDB taxonomy): domain Bacteria; phylum Pseudomonadota; class Gammaproteobacteria; order Enterobacterales; family Pasteurellaceae; genus Cricetibacter; species Cricetibacter osteomyelitidis. The sequence continues at coordinate 43,722 of NZ_SLYB01000002.1, read as the reverse complement.
TATTGATAATTTTGGTGGTTGTTGGCACACCGATGTCGGCAACCAACAACTGTTCTTCGAGTTCATCAAATAAATCATCATCGATTTTTTTGCCGAAAAATAAATCGCGAAAGCCGTCGCCGATATTTTGTTTGGTTTTCAATAACCCTTTCACCAATCGGCTGAAAAATCCGCCTTCGCTCGGTTTTTCTTGGGTTTGAGCAGATTTAGGAATGGTTTCTTGTTCTGCTTGTTGTTCGGCAGTAAGAATTTCAGCTTCCGGCTGTTCAGTATTTTCGGTGATGTATTCATCAAGTGCGGTGGAAATTTCAGTAATTTCGCTGGGAATATCTAATGCCGGTTCGCTTGCTTGCTCATATTGTTTTTCAATTTCCGGTTCGGTTTCGGCAATCGGCTCGGCTTTTTCTATTTCGATTTCCTGTTCGATAAACTCGACAAATTCTTCGGTTTTTGCTTTCGGCTGATTTTCTTGTTTATTTTTACCAATGCTCAACCACGACCAAAAACCGCCTTTTTTCTTTTCGTCTGCCATAAAGTGTTTCTCAATATTAAAATATTATAAAATTCGACTATTTTACCTGAAAATAGCATAAAATAGTTGCAGATTTATCGTTAAATAATAATTTTTTATGAAAACCGTCAGATCAAACAAAAAATCCCCGCAAACCCAACAAACAAAAGGCGAAGTGCGTATCATTGCCGGGCTATGGAGAGGGCGAAAACTGCCCGTGTTAACTTCGCAAGGGCTACGCCCCACCGGTGATCGTGTGAAAGAAACGCTGTTTAATTGGCTGATGCCATATATTGCGGATGCCTGTTGTTTGGATTGCTTTGCCGGCAGCGGTTCGTTGGGTTTGGAAGCACTTTCCCGCCAGGCCAAACAGGTGACGTTTCTGGAATTAGATAAAACGGTCGCCGGTCAGCTAAATAAAAATCTGCAAATTTTAAAGTGCGGTGAAAATCAGGCGAAAGTGATCAATCAAAATAGTTTGGAATTTCTAAAACAGCCGCAAAACCAACCGCACTTTGACATAGTGTTTCTCGATCCGCCCTTTCATTTCGGCTTGGCACAACAATCCGTTGATTTATTAGTGCAAAATAACTGGCTGCAGGCGGATGCGTTGATTTACATCGAAACTGAAAAAGACCAGTCACTGAATATCCCTGCTCATTGGCAGCAGCTTAAAGAGAAAACTACGGGAATGGTGAGTTATGGATTGTATCGGAATAACTCACCTGAGTGAAAACTAACAAATTCTCGGCAATGGATCATTCGTCGGTAAATCCAATAAGCGGCTTTGACCGAAAATGCCTATTAGACGGACTTTTTTATCGGTGGTGACTTCACCGATAACGGCGGCATTTTTGCCTAGTTGGTGAGAGTGAAGTGCGGTGAGAATTTCCGTTGTTTTTTCGGGTTTGGCGATAATCACTAATTTACCTTCATTAGCAAAATTCAGCGGATCTAAACCGAGTAATTCACAAATGCCGCGGACTTCTTGACGCAGTGGCAATAACTCTTCTTGAATCTGCATACCGAGCTGACGAGACTGAGCGAACTCGTGCAATACGGCATTCACGCCACCGCGAGTGGCATCACGAATAGCTTTCACGCCGTCGATGGCACGTAATCTATCAATCAATGGGGAAAGCACTGTACAGTCGCTTTCAAGTGCGGTCTGAATACCGAGATTTTCCCGTAAATTTAAAATTGTCGCACCATGATCGCCCAGTGTGCCGCTCACAATAATGCTGTCGCCCGCTTCGATTCGATGGGTTCCCCAGTCCAGTTGAACCGGAATCACGCCAATGCCTGATGTGTTGATAAAAATCTTATCTACAGCGCTTTTCTGCACCACTTTGGTATCGCCGGTGACCACTTGAATCCCGTGTTCGGCACAGGTTTTTGCTATGGATTGAATAATTTGTTTCAGCGTATCGAGCGGCAAGCCTTCTTCCAAAATAAAACCACAGGAAAGATATTTTGGTATGGCACCGCATACTGCAATATCATTAGCCGTGCCGCATACTGCCAGTTTGCCGATATCGCCGCCGGGAAAGAAAATCGGATCAATCACAAAGCTATCCGTGCTGAAAGCAAGCTGATTGCCTTGCGAGCTTAATTCAGCCAAACTCAAGCGGGCTTGGTCTTCGCCTTGAGTCAAAATCGGGTTGGCAAAGGCCTGTACGAAATAATCGCTGATCAGCTGCTGCATTGCTGCACCACCGTTGCCGTGAGCCATGGTGATAAAATCGGTCATAATGAAATCCTATTCTCGTCTGTATTGATAGTAGGCGGCACAAGCCCCTTCGGATGATACCATTAATGCACCGTAAGCATTATCGGGATTACATTGTGCGGCAAACAGCGGGCAATCTGCCGGTTTGCATTTGCCTGTGAGTACATCGCCGCAACGGGAATTGGGGTCGTCCGCCACTTGCTGCGGTTGGCTGTTGAAATAGGTTTCCGCATCAAAACGGCGATATGCCGGTGTGAGTTCCACGCCGGATTCTGCAATTTCGCCCAAGCCCCGCCATTCGCTGCTGGATTTTAGTTGAAATACGGCTTGCATGACTTGTTGAGCCAGTTGGTTGCCGTGGCTGTGTACAATGCGTTTATATTGATTTTCGATTTCGCATCGACCGTCCACAAATTGCTGCACCAGCATTACGATGGATTGCAGAATATCCAATGGTTCAAATCCGGTGATCACAAAGGGTTTGTGGAACTTTTCGCACAGGTCTTGATAAGGATCGGATCCGATCACCATGCTGACATGTCCCGGTGCGATAAATCCGTCGATTTTGATTTGATCTTGCGATAATAAGCTGCGAAGTGTCGGGATAATGGTGATATTTTGGCATACGATCCAAAAGTTTTTTATTTGCTGTTTTTCTGCTTGTTGAATAGTTACCGCCGCACTGGGCATGGTGGTTTCAAAACCGAGCGAGAAAAATACCACTTTTTTATGGGGATTATTCACCGCAATGTTCAAAGCATCTAACGGCGAATAAACAATCCGCACATCCGCCCCGCGAGCTTTGGCTTCCAATAATGACCCTTTGCGACCTTTCACCCGCATGGCATCACCGAATGTACAGAAAATTACATCAGATTTTTCCGCAATTTCAATGCATACATCAATCCGTCCCATGGGTAATACACACACAGGACAACCGGGGCCGTGAATAAATTCAATACTTTCCGGCAAAATGCGGTCTAAACCGAATTTAAAAATGGTATGCGTATGTCCGCCGCACACTTCCATTAAATACAAAGGATTTTGCTTATTAAAGTGCGGTAGTTTTTGCATGAGATTTTGCAATTTTGCTACTAAATCCTTAGCCAGCTTCGGATCGCGGAATTCATCCACAAATTGCATAAATTAATCCTTTTGCAACCAATTTAACCAGCGTTCCAAACCTTCACCGGTGGTGGCGGACAGTTGGATAATTTCAATCTCAGGGTTTACTTGTTTGGCATAAGCCAAGCATTTTTCCACATCAAATTGTAAATAAGGCAATAGATCCGTTTTGTTTAAAATCATCAGTTTCGATGCGGCAAACATATGGGGATATTTCAAGGGTTTATCTTCCCCTTCGGTCACGGATAAAATCACCACTTTGGCTTTTTCGCCGAGATCAAACTCTGACGGACACACCAAATTTCCTACGTTTTCGATAAATAGCAGGCTGTTTTCAACAGGTTGTAATTTTACAATGGCTTCGCTGATCATCTGCGCATCTAAATGACAGCCTTTGCCCGTATTCACCTGAATAGCGGGTATGCCGGTAGCTCGAATGCGATCCGCATCGTTTTCTGTTTGTTGATCGCCTTCAATAACATAACAATTACGCTGATTTTTCAAGGCGTTAAGTGTGGTGGTTAATAACGTGGTTTTGCCGGATCCGGGGCTGGAAACCAGATTGAAGACTGAAATTTGCTGCTTATGGAAAAAAGTACGGTTGTTTTCGGCGATTTTATTGTTTTTGCCGAGTACATCTTGTTCCACTTTAAGCAAACGAGTCTGCATTGCTTGGGCTTCATCAGGATTGGTTTGAGCGACATGAAAGGTAAAATGCGAAAAATCTGTTTTTTTCACCGCACTTTTTTGTTCCGATGCGTGAGTATGGGGTAATTCGCCGATGCGGACTTGATCCGGGTGTCCGCAACCACAGGTTGAACACATAATATATCTCCGATTTGTTCGGTCGTTTAATGAAATAAGCATAACATAATTATATTTTTTAAAGTTGATGGAGATCACAAAAATAAAATGAAAACAATATTATACTTCTAACGAGTTAGCGGGATTTAAGGATAGCTATGCACGAATTATCGCTTTGTCAAAATATGATGGAAATCATCGAACAGCAATGCCGCGATCACAATGTCAAACAAGTGACGGACTTGTGGGTGGAAATTGGGGCATTATCTTGTGTCGAATCCAGTGCTTTGGAATTTTGTTTTGAAATAAGTTGCAAAGACACTGTGGCGGAAGGCTGCAAATTGCACTTAATCCCTATTGCTGCCCAAGCCTGGTGCTGGCATTGTAAAAAAATGGTGGAAATTCAAGCTCATCACGATTGTTGCCCCATTTGCCAAAGCCCGCATTTACAACGTCAAAGCGGCGATGAATTGCGGATTCGGGAAATGGCGGTGAAGTGATACGAAAGGGGCGACATTATATCGCCCCTTTATGCTTATATTTACGCCACAAGTGCGGTTTGTTTTAAATGATTTTTCAAATTGGTGTATTCGGTGACAACATAGTGTTCCGCCCAATTTTGATCGTCGATTTTATCGATGCGTACCGCACTGTATTTGTATTCCGGTGTTCTTGAACCCGGATTCAAATGTTCGGCGGTGAGTTCGTTACATTTTCCGATCCACCATTGGTAGGTCATGTAACAAGCTCCGCGGTTAGTTCGGGTGCTCACATCAGCACGACTGATGACTTTGCCGCGGGATGATGAAATCCATACCAAATCATTATTCTTAATGCCTAGTGCTTTCGCATCTTGGTCATTCATTTGTACAAATCCCGGTTCGTCTGCGAGAGCGGCCAAGGCTCGGCAGTTACCGGTCATTGAACGGCAGGAATAATGTCCCACTTCCCGTACGGTGGAAAGCACCAATGGGAATTCTTCGCTGACAGATTCCATCGGCGGTTCCCAGTCGCAAGCGAAAAATTCCGCTTTGCCGTTCGGGCGATCAAAGATTTGGTCTTTATACAGCCATTGCGTACCTTGATCTTCAGGACTTTCGTCAGTACAAGGCCATTGAATGTAGCCCAAGCCTTCCATTTTTTCGTAGGTTGCACCTTTGTAAATAGGGCAAAGTCCGCGCAGTTCGTCCCAAATTTCTTTGGTGTTGTTGTAGTGCATCGGGTAACCCATCGCGGTAGCGATTTCGCTGATAATGACCCAGTCATCTTTCACATCACCGGTCGGTTCAACGGCTTTATAGAAACGTTGGAAACCTCGGTCGGCGGCACTGTACACGCCTTCGTGTTCCGCACAGGATGTGGCTGGCAATAACACGTCCGCTTCGGCGGCGGTTTGTGTCATAAAGATGTCTTGCACCACTAAGAATTCCACTTTCTTAAAGGCTTCTTTCACCGCATTGATATCCGGTTCCGTTTGCAGAGTATCTTCACCCATAATATAGAAGGCTTTGATTTTATCTTCCATAATGGCTTCCGGCACTTCACTAAGCGGTATGCCCGGATTCGGATTTAATTCCGGAATTCCCCAGGCTTTGGCGAATTTCGCATTGGTTTCAGGGTCTTTAAAACTTTGATAGCCCGGCAAGGTGTTAAATAACGCTCCCATATCGCAAGCCCCTTGTACGTTATTTTGACCACGCACAGGGTTCACACCCACATTCGGTTTGCCGAGATTACCCGTTAGCATTGCCAAACTTGCCAAGGCACGCACGGTTTCCACCCCTTGTTTGAATTGGCAGACCCCCATACCCCACAAGATAGTGGCGGTTTCCGCTTTAGCATAAGTGCGGGCGATTTCACGCAACATTTGCGGTTCGATACCGGTAATATGCTGAGTGGATTCCGGTGTGTAAGCACTGACGATTTCACGGAATGCATCAAAATTTTCCGTATGTTCGTCAATGAATTTTTGATCTTGCAAGCCTTCTTCCAAAATCACGTTCATCATAGCATTTAAGAATGCCACGTTACTGCCGTTTGCCAATGGTGCGTAAATATCTGCCAAACGGGCAGTTTCGATTTTACGCGGATCGCAAACAATGATTTTTGCCCCTTTGGCTTTGGCGTGATTAATACGACGAGCCACAATAGGGTGTGATGTTGAGGCGTTATAACCAAAGATAAAGACACATTTGGTATCTTCAATTTCAACGATTGAGTTGGACATTGCGCCGTTTCCGACCGATTTGAGCAGACCTGTTACAGAAGGGCCGTGTCAAACGCGCGCACAACAGTCAACGTTGTTATTTCTTAATACCGCACGGGCAAATTTTTGCATGACATAGTTCACTTCATTGCCCGGCCCGCGGGATGAACCGGTCACCATAATACTTTCGTTGCCATACTTTTCTTTGATTTCACTCAGGCGTTTTGCCGTATAAGAAATCGCTTCGTCCCAACTGACCGGTGTAAAGGCTTCACCGCGTTTGTAGCGAATCATCGGTTGCGTTAAACGAGGAGTCAGGATTTTTGTATCGTGAACGAAATCCCAACCGTAATAACCTTTGAGGCAGAGTTCTCCCTCATTGGTTTTGCCGTTTGCACCTTCGGCACCCACAATTTTGTTGTTTTCGACCAATAAATTGATCTTACAACCCGAAGCGCAATACGGACAGACAGTTATTACTTTTTTCATAATGCACGTCCTTTTTGTTTATGTAAAAATAAAATCCTATTGTTATCATATGCCTAAATTCGGCATATTCACCCACAAAAAATAGGGATTTATTGATTTAAAACCACTTTTCATCAAATTCTTTTTGCGTTGTGTTATAACGCTTCAATGCGATCTAAGGCATTGTTTTTTATTAAATCATACAGAAAATTAACCGCACTTTTGACTTTCTCTGTGAGCGGAAAACCGAAAGACACTAAATCCGGCTGAATACCGATAAACACAATATTCGGAATATCTGCTTCCAACTGCTCAATTAAGAAATTGAGTGGCATATTATGTGTGCTCATAAAGAACATTTCGGCGATTAGGTCCTTGTCGATAATACGGATTTCTCCCGGTTCCAGATTCATATCGCTGGCATCGACAATTATCAGGTTTTTCGGTTTCATCGCCCGCACGGTATGGGCGTGATTTTCCGGCGCGGAACCGCCGTCAAGTGCGGTCCAATTTTCCAATGGATTTTCATTCATCAGTCGATACAGATAAGGGCCTGCGGCATCATCACCCATTAATGAATTGCCTACGGTAAGTAGTAAATTTTCTTTATTCATCGCATCGTTTCACCATGATATACATCACCGGTTCTTGCTGGATTGCAGCCAGTGTACCCATTAAAATCTCTGCCCATTGTTGATGCGTTGCACTGAAACGGGCTTTATTTTCATCTAAGGCTTTTGCCAATAAGTTCACATGGCTGCTGTCGATGACGATTTCACCGAATTTCATTAAACCGGCAAATTTGCGACGGGCTTCCCCTTCAGGAAAACTGTTCACAAATTGCTGATAATCGTCATAATCACAAATCAGCAATTTTTTAAAGCAATCAATCACCCCGACGTGATGCCCGATGGCTAAAGAGTAATACATCACTTCTTTAGCCGCATCCGGTACTTGTCCGTCGTTTTCCACAAAACGTTGGTTTAACAGATAAAAATACACTTTCATAACATCGCCTTAACCGGAAAACGGCATACTAATAGCATGCAGACGATTGACGATTTCGCTTAAGCGTGGATCCGCTTCCCGTTCTAAAAATTCCCCTAAACGTACTCCGAAAGGCACATTATTTTGTTCCGTCATCATTGCCATGAAATGATCGGCTATATCACCGCCCTGACGATAACCCGCCAAGCGACGGGCTTCCCGCTCAAGGGTAATGCGTAAATCATAAGGAATGGTCGGGAATCGTACTTTTGCTGCTGCGTTAGGATCGGCAATTTCTTGTTTGCCTTTGAGTTTTTGATCTAACAATCCCAATGCCATAGCAAACCCATAAATAGTGGCGGCTGGTGTCGGCGGGCAACCGGGAATATACACATCAATGGGCACAATTTGATCGCTGCCGCCCCATACGCAATAGAGATCGTGGAATATACCGCCGCCGCAACCGCAAGCACCATAAGAAATACAGATTTTCGGATCGGGAGCCGCTTGATATGCCCGCATTGCCGGTGTCCGCATGGCACGTGTCACCGCACCGGTGAACAGCAAAATATCGGCATGCCGTGGTGAAGCCACCACTTTAATGCCAAACCGTTCGGCATCGAAAGTCGGTGTAATGGTGCTGAAAATCTCGATTTCGCAACCGTTGCAACCGCCGCAATCCACCCGATAAACATAGGCGGAACGCTGGATGTTTTTCAACAATGTCTGCTTCATTTTGGCAATGTTTTCATCAATGCTGAATGGCGCTGAAATGCCGTTTACCGGCATAGGAATTTGTGTGTTCATCCTGTCTCTCCTTAACGCATTGCGTGCACATGATCAAATTGTGCCAATGGGATTGCGATATGCTGATCCATTTCTGCGGTTTTTTCCAAACTGTTTTGTCGTTTGCAGTTCGGACAAGTGCGTAATACTAATAATTGTTGTGCCAGTTGTGCTTCCGTTAAGCCTTGCTGTTTTAATAAATCAATGGTGTAGTTGAGTTCTTTTTCAGAAATAAAGGACTCGCCGCATTGCGGGCAAATAGCCGTATTAAATGTGGTTTCTTGGTATAAATCCTGTTTGTTTTTGACCGATAATTCAAAATCCTGGGTCAGCCGAATGGCTTTGGTCGGGCACACTTCTTCGCAACGTCCGCAGAATATGCAGCGGCCTAAGAATAACGACCAAGTGCGGTTGTTTTCGACAGGATTTGTGTTCATGGTCAAGGCATTGGCGGGACATGCGATAGTGCAGGCACCGCACACAATACATTGATCGGCGTTTAATTCCGGTTTGCCGCGAAAATCAGGATCCACTTCATAAGGTTTGAAGGGATATTTCGTCGTGGCATCCCCTGTTTTAAAGACGGTTTTCAGTAATTTAAACATAATCCGTTTCCTTATAGTCAGCCTATTTCAGCGGTGAATTTTTACGTTCGATGCCGTAGCGTTCGATTTCTTTGTATTCCACGGTTTTGGCTTTGCGTTTGCGTACATCTACCACGGTAACGCGGTCGGTACAGGAATAGCAAGGGTCAACACTGCCGATAATCAATGGGGCATCGGACACCGTATTACCGCGCAACATATAACGTAATGTCGGCCAGTTGGCGTAAGTCGCCGCACGGCAACGCCAGCGGAATAATTTTTGGTTGTCACCGAGCATAGACCAGTGAATATCTTCACCCCGCGGTGCTTCGGTAATACCTAACGCAAAACGTCCCGGTGTGTAGTTGAAACCTTCATTGAGTAATTCGCCGCTCGGTAAATTATCCACCATGTAGTCGATAATATTCATGGCTTCAAAGGTTTCGTTGATGCGTACGGAAACTCGCGACATCACATCGCCGTTTTCTTCGTGGAAGACTTGGAACGGTACATCGCCGTAACCTGAGAACGGATGTACTTTGCGTACATCACGGGTAAAACCGGAACCTCGCACCATCGGCCCTACCGGACTGAAATCGCGAGCCACTTGTTTGTCTAAAATTCCCACGCCCACGGTGCGTTGTTTGATGTTCGGCGTGTTGAGCAAAATATCCACCAGATTTTTCACTTCTTCCCGCATTTCTTTAATCAATTTTACGCATTGTTCCCGTTGATGTTTCAACATATCGCGACGTACACCGCCGATTAGATTGATACCGTAGGTTTTACGGGCACCGGTTAACACTTCCGCCAAGGTCATGGATTTTTCCCGTACACGGAAAAACTGCATAAAGCCTGTATCAAAACCGGTGAAATGGCTGGAAAGCCCTAGGTTCAATAAGTGGCTGTGCAAACGTTCCACTTCCAATAAAATCGCCCGAATCCATTGAGCCCGTACCGGAACTTGAATACCCAATGCGTTTTCAACGGAATTGGAATATGCCACGCTGTGAGTAAATCCGCAGATACCGCATACACGGTCGGCCAAGAAGGTCACTTGGTCGTAATCCATTCGGGTTTCCGCCAGTTTTTCCATACCACGGTGAACATAGAACAAACGGTAATCCGCATCGATAATATCTTCCCCGTCCACAAATAAACGGAAATGTCCCGGTTCGTCGGATGTTATGTGTAACGGACCGATTGGCACTATACGGGCTTCGCCTTTTTCGTTGATGAATTCATAGGTTTCCGTGGCGGTTGTCGGATCCGGACGTAAACGGTAATCCATCGAATCTTTACGCAATGGGTAAATATCATCAGGCCAATCGTCCGGCAACACTAAACGGCGTTGATCCGGCAAGCCCACGGCTTTTAAGCCGAACATATCGAACATTTCCCGTTCTGCCCATACCGCCGCTTTGACTCGCGGTGTAACGGACGGAAATTCTTGCGTGACCGGATCCACCAAGGCTTTCACGGTGACAAAACTTTTCACTTCCCCTTCCATTGAAAGTACATAGTACACCGCAAAATTACCGTGAATAGAACGCTCGTCATTGGCAAAAGCAATCGGCAGCCAACCTTCGTGTTGGTAATACAAATATTCCACCACATCAGGCAACATATTGGTTTTAATCGTGATCGTCACCTGATTTTCTGTTGACCACTCCTCTTCCAAAATGGTATGCGGAAATTTTTGGTTCACGGCTTCAATATAATGTTTGCCTTTTGCTTGAGTCTGATCGACTGTTGTATTTTTCGTTAATTCCATTTTTTCCTCCTGTCGATCTAGTGAGTGACACTTTGCCACGGTAATAACAATTCACCGAATGAAACGTTATCCTGACTTAAAATAATACCCACAGCGTCCGTTAATAATTGCAAAAGCGGATCTGCAATATGGATGCCTACTACAAATAAGGATAATAAACAGATTGCCAGCACAGTAACAGAAAGTTTATTTAACTCACCAGCCTGCACACCTTCGGCCGGTTTACCCAACACGGTTTTTAATAACATCGTGGTTAACCCCCCGAGGGCAATGGTTAAGAAAATTAAACACAGAATGGCGAGCCAAATATTACCCGATGTAATCGCAGCGACCACAATGGCAAATTCACTAACAAACATACCGAACGGCGGCATACCGCTCAGTGCCAAGGCACCACCGGCAAATAATACGGCGGTTAGCGGCATGGTTTTCCATAAACCGCTTACATATTGAATGTCACGGCTGCGGTATTTAAGTAAAATGTTACCGGAAGCACAGAACAACAAGGCTTTAGCAAGGCTGTGCATGATGGTGTGTAATAAACCGGCAAACATACCGATTGGACCGCCTAAGCCGAAAGCAAAAGTAATCAGTCCCATGTTTTCTATACTGGAATAAGCCAGCATTCGTTTAATATCCGATTGGACAATAATGAATAACGCTGCCACTGCTACGGAAATCAAGCCGAAAACCAAAAACAGGGTTTGCCCATAGCTTTCTCCCACGCTTTGGGAAACCAGAATATAGTAACGTAGCACGACCAATATGGCACAGTTTAAAAGTACCGCAGAAAGCACCGCACTTACCGGACTCGGTGCTTCACTGTGTGCATCCGGCAGCCAAGTGTGCATCGGGAACAAACCGCATTTTGTACCGAAACCGATTAAGATAAATACAAAAGCAATGTGCATTAAGCTCGGATTCAAATTCACCGCGTGTTCTTTAATAGCGGACCAGAAAATCGCTTGTGTCGGATCATTGAGCAAATGATTAGCATCGGCAAAAGTTAAAATCGTGCCGAACAAACCGAACGCTACGCCCACGGAACAAATGATGATGTATTTCCAGGCGGCTTCCAAAGCGGTTTTTTGTTTATATGTTCCCACTAAGAAAGCAGAACTTAAGGTTGTAGCTTCAATGCCCACCCACATTAAAATGATGTTGTTAGTGGTGACAGAAAGTAACATGGTGAAAAAGAATAAATGCAACAAACTGTGATAGTTTGCATAGGTTTTGAAATCAACATGTCCTTCCGCTAACTCCTGATTCATATAACCGATGGAATAAATGGCTGCCAAGCTGCCTACCACACCGATTAAACCAATGAAAATCGCAGATAAACTGTCGATGTAAATCCAGTTACCCATGGCGATAATTTTGCCTTGAACCAACACGTCTTTGATGACTAACAGGGCAAAAATTGTCGTTAATACAATACCGGTGACATGAAGTGCGGTGCAAAGTGGCTGATTTTTGCTGTTGTTAATCAAGAAACAGGCAACGGAAACCGCCAACGGAGCGATTAGTAATGCATAAATCCATTCAGACATAATGTTACCCCTTCAATTCCGTAAGTTGTTTGGCATCTAAGGTGTGTAATGTGCGGTAAATTTTATTTACTAGCACCACCATAATGATGACGGCAAACAAGGCATCGGTGGCAATACCGATTTCCACCAATTCCGGTGCATCGCTTGCCAATAACGCCAAGGTTAAATGAGAGCCGTTTTCCATCAGACAATAGCCGAACACTTGTTTCAAAATATTGCGTTGGCTGACAATACACAATACGCCGATTAAAAAGTGACTTAATGAAACTGATAAGGCCGGTTTTAAATGTGCCGCTAACGGTACTTGCAACGGTGCAACCACCCAGTAGCACACCACCACAATGACTGCCACAATAGGAATCAGCCAGGCAGAATTGATACCGTTTGGCACCGCACTTTCATCCAATTTTTTAGTGGCATAGAGCAAAATTGCCGGCACGATAATGACTTTAGTGATAAACGCACCGATTGACCACATATAAAGAGAATGTGCCTGCAATTCTCCCGCAAGATAAACAAATATAGATACCAACACCAAGGATTGTAAGGCATAAAGTGCGGCGGCTTTTTTCGCCGTTTTGGCGATAATCACCAGTAGTGAGGTTAAAATCAATAAGCCGGCCAGGGTATTAATCATTAACATAGTTTCCCCCTTATCCTAAAAATTGGAGCCAGTAAGCGGCGATAAAGCCGGAACAAACGGACATCACCATTAACACCACCAATACCGCACTCATGGATAACGGTAACGGTTGGGCTTGTGCAACGGCTTCGGACGGTTTGCCCACCACACATTGACCGAATTTATACAACAGCCACACAAAGGTTGCGGTGCTTTCAATCAATGCGATTACCATTAACAGGGTGATCCATGTATATTGTGAGCCTAATTCAAACCCGGCGGCGAATAACGGGAATTTACTGAAAAATCCGTTAAACGGCGGCACACCGGCAATAGCCAATGCCGCAATGCCAAATCCTGTCCCCACAATCGGCATGGTACGCATAATACCTTGCAATAAAGGCATAGAACGCGTGCCGGTGGCATAAGCCAAGGAACCTGCGACCAAGAAAAACAAACTTTTCGCAAAGGCGTGGTTAAAAATGTAGGCAATGGCGGCTACAAATGCCAGTTTGGAACCGAGTGCAAATAAGGATAACCCGATGAAAATATACGCCAGTTGGGTAATGGTGGAATAGGCAAGTAAACGTTTTAAGTCCGTTTGCGGCAAGTACATCAAGAAACCGTAAATTAATGTGATCATCGCCATAATGATCCCCACTTCGCCTACGATACTTGGAATTTCTCCCGCAGAATAGACCGCTCTTGCGAAAATATAAACGCCCACTTTCACCATAGATGCCGCGTGCAAATAAGCACTCACCGGTGTCGGTGCTTCCATAGCATTCGGCAACCAAATTTGCATTGGCAGTTGTGCGGATTTACCCCAAGCGGCAAACATCACACCGAATAACACAATGGTTTTGGCTGTCGGATCAAGCTGTTCCAAGGCAGTAACGGAGAAAGTGCCGGATTGGCTGTATAAGTATGCGGCGGCCAAATATAAACCAATTGCCCCTACATGCGTAATAATCAAGGCTTTCATCGCAGCGGCTTTGGCTTTTTCCGATTGATAGTAGCTGATTAATCCCCAAGAGCAAGCACCGGTAATTTCAAAGAACAGTAATTGACCGAGCAAGGTGGATGAATAAACCAAACCTGCCATCGCACCCACAAAAATCAGTAAGAAAGCATAAAAACGCGGTAAACCGTTATGCGGATGCTCGCGATTCTTATCGGTTAAATAACCACAGGAATAGGTGATGATCAAAAAGCCTAAACCGACGACGGCAACAGCAATTAAAGTGCTGACTGCATCTAAGGTAACACCGAAAATTACCGCACTGCCGAAAGTGATGTAATCATAGCTGATTGATACTGCTCCGTTCATATACCATTGCCCCGCAAGGCAAACTGTGCATAAGGTGGTTAAGGCAGAAAATAACACGGCTAATTTCGGAAAGCCGTTTTTACCGACCCCCACCAAAAACGCCCCAATGAACGGTAGAATGATTGTAATCAGAGCTAAAGTTTCCATTTCATCCCCCTTACAATCCGATTAAATAAAACATAAAGGCAAATACGGAAATACCGAAGCCCACAATGGTTAAGCGCCCGGTCAGCATAAAACGGGTACGGGACAAGGTGTTTTCAAACACACAAGCCAACACGAATACCACCAGTAATTTGATAAAGAACCAAATTGCCCCAAAAACGACCGCACTTATAGTGAGTTCTTGTGCAGCACCGAATGGCAATAATAGGCTGACAAACAGTGAAGCCACCACCACAGATTTCAAACCGATGCCGATTTTGATTAATGCTAAGGACGGGCCGGAATATTCTGTGAGTGGGCCTTCTTGCAATTCTTGTTCTGCTTCTGCCAAATCGAAGGGAATTTTGCCCATTTCGATAAACACTGCAAAACCGCAGGCAAGCACGGCAACAAAAGTTGCCATCGGCAATGGACTGCCGAACCCGACGACCGATCCGGAAAGTGCGGTGGAAATTACGCCAAAATGTGTGGAACCGGCAATTAAGGCAATCACCAATAATGAGAGCATTAAAATCGGTTCTACCAACACGCCTAATGTCACTTCGCGGCTTGCGCCAATGCTTGAGAACGAACTATTGCTGTCTAACCCCGCAATAGAGAAAAAGAAGCGGAATAAAGCGAACAGGTAAATAGCGGTAATTAAATCACCGCCTGCCCCGAAGGGGGAAGCCAAGGTGAATAACGGCAATGCCATTGCGATCACCATAACGGTGCTGATTAACACATAAGGCATTACTTTTGATACTATACCGGCATTATCCGGTAAAATGTTTTGCCGTTTCATTAATTTCGCAATGTCGCGATAATCCTGTAAGATACCCGCACCGCGGCGAGATTGTATTCTTGCACGAATAAAGCGGGAAATGCCACTGAATAACGGTGCGAGAGCGAGTAAAATCAACGCTTGCACAATGCCTAACAGCAACATACCGCCTGATGTGGCAATTTCTGAAGGTAACGTAATCATCATTGCCCCCTTATAATGTTGCGGCAACGGTTAATAAAATAACCAGTGCAATCACAAAGTAAACACAATACAAGCGGAAATCACCGGCTTGCAACCATTGAAGTTTGTCGGCAATCCAAGGAATCAAGCGGGCAATCGGCATGGTGACTTTATCTTCCCACACCGGTTCGGCTTTGGTTGCACCTTTAATGGTCGCTTGAATGGCTTTATTACTGATTGGTGCAATGTCCAGGGTTTTACGAATGGTATAAAGCGGTTTGAACATTGTGCGTAACGGACGGGTGAAACCGCCGGCGGATGTTGCCATATCCATTTCATAGGCATAACCGCAAGCCCAAGGATTGCCTTTGTTGGTATCTGCCAAACGGGATTGTTTGGTCATCGCATAATAAGCAAACGGTACGGCAAAGAAAGCAATCAACATAATGGCAACCATTGGTGTTGAAAGTGCGGTTGTCGGTTGGGAACCGGCGACTACAACTCCGTTTTCTGCAAGCGGAAATCCGTTTAAGCCGGAAAGTGCGGTGGAAATCTTGGCAATTATCGGTGTAATCACCGATGCTCCGATGCCCAATAATATACAAAGTACCGCTAAAATTGCCATTGCCGCTACCATCGGCATTGGTACTTCACGAGCCTGTGCGGCTTTTTCGCTGCGTGGTGCGCCGCCAAAGCTGATACCATAGACTTTCACGAAACAAAGTGCCGCTAACGCCCCGGTTAAAGCAAGCATAATAATGGCAATAGGACCGGCTAATTTAAGTACAATGTCATCGCTTTGGCTGAGTGTAAACAAAGATTGATAAGTAAACCATTCACTCACAAAGCCGTTAAACGGCGGTAATGCGGAAATCGCCATGGTACCGATTAAGAAACACAACGCCGTATAGGGCATTAATTTACCCAAACCGCCCATTAAATCCATATCTTTACTGTGCAGCCGATACATAATCGATCCCGCACCTAAGAATAATAAGCCTTTGAATACCGCATGGTTGAGCAAGTGATATAAACCGCCGAGCAAGCCCACGGTGGCAAGTATCGGATTTTTAAGGGCAATACCGATCATACCTACCCCCACGCCCATCATAATAATGCCGACGTTTTCCACCGTGTGATAAGCCAATAAGCGTTTGATATCGTGTTCCGCCAAGGCATAAAGCACGCCAAGCACCGATGATACCGCACCGAAAGCCAACACAATTACGCCATACCAAAGATTATCCGCACCAAGCAGATCAATGCCTACTTTGATAATACCGAACACCCCGATTTTCACCATTACACCGGACATTAAGGCGGAAGCGTGAGACGGTGCGGCAGGGTGTGCTTTCGGCAGCCAACCGTGCAACGGAATCATCCCGGCTTTTGCCCCAAAACCTAAGAATGCAAGGATAAATACGGTAAAGGCTAAAGGCGTAGAAAGGGATGTTTGACGGAAAGCGGCAAATTCAAAACTGCCGGCATAGCAATAGAAAATAAAGAAGGCGATCATAATCAACACGGAACCGGCGTGTGCAATAAAGAAATATAACAAACCGGCGTTGGTGGCGTTGTCGTCTTGTTCGGTGAGCACTAAAAAGTATGATGCCAAAGACATCATTTCAAAAAAGACTAAAAAGTAGAACGCGTTATCGGTGGTAACAAGGGCGATCATCGAAGCAATAAACAGATTCATAAAGAATCCCATTGAACCGGCTCCTTTACCTTTGTATTCCTGCACATAAGCAAAGGAATAAATGGCACTGACCACCACCAACAAAGAAATCACACACACCATAAAAGCCGCCAAACCGTCGATTCGCAGGGAAAAATCGGCGAATTCAAAAGGCGTTTTGAATGTGTCTGTTATCGTTTCACTGCCGAATAGTACCGGTGCAACGGCAACAATGCCTAAAACACCGCCAATAATACTGGCAATACCGGATAGATTGATTGAAAGTTGTTCGTTCCGTTTAACCCACAGCGAAGCGAACGCACCTGCAACATACACTATCAAGGCAGTGATGAGTAAAGTAATTGTACCCATAATTCACTCCATTGATGCAATAAGCAAAAATCAATTAATGGGGAATAGCCGGTGAATTGATCATCGCCGATTCACGTTTCGCTTGATTTGCTTGTTGAATACTTTCGTCACTGATTAAGAATAAGGTTTTTGTCGGACAGGTTTGCACACAAGCCGGACCCTCTTCACGGAAATAGCACAAATCGCACTTAATAGCGATGGCTTTCACACCAGGTTGCCAAGCCAGCATATTATGTACATTACTATTATCCGGTGCGGTACGGATGTCCCTTTTCACTGCATCGGCAAAAGTGAAATGCTCATAATAAGCCGGTGCATCAATAGCGGTGCTGCCATGTTGGGTAATTGCACCGAACGGACAAGCAATACCGCATAATTTACAGCCGATACAAAGACTTTCGTTAAGTTGAATGGTATCGTTCTTGTGCGTGATCGCATGCACGGGACAAACAGTGGCACAAGGTGCGTCATCGCAGTGACGGCATAAGATAGGAACAGTGATGTCGTCATTACGCATCACCTGTAAGCGTGGAAAAGATTGCAATCCGAAGGCTTTATGGGTTTCGCTGCATGCGGCCATGCAAGTGTTACAACCAATACAGTCTTTGGGATCGCCGATAACGAATCGGTTCATATGTCCCCCATTTCTGATTGTTTACAACAAAAAATTAAAACTCTTTCGGATTTGTCAAATTTTATAAAAAGAAAAAACAGAATGTTTTATAAAAAGCACAAATCCGTTTGTGGGTATAGACCTATAACCCTGTTTTTTGTAAGGATAAGGAAAATACCTCGGAAAAGGTAGGGGTAATTCGCTCAAATTTTGATTAAGATCATAAAAATTTTACTTTTTTTCACCGCACTTATATTATTGGTTTATTTAGAAATATTTAGTTGAAAATAACTATTATTAGCATTTTTATTTAATGTTAAAGATAAAACGATTTACAGGAAATAATATGAAACCCAGAATCCATATTCTCTTTGTCTGCCTAGGCAATATTTGCCGTTCTCCAATGGCGGAATTTATAATGCTCGATAAAGTAAAGAAAGCGCATTTGGATAATCGTATTTTTACCGCCAGTGCAGGCACGGCAGGTTATCACGACGGTGACGGAATGCATTGCGGCACGGCAGATATGCTGGATCTGCATAACATTGACAGCCGTGGATTCGTCAGCCGCAAAGTTCGAATGAGTGATTGGCAACAATTTGACTATATTATTGCCATGGACGACAGTAATTTACGTGATCTCGAACGCTTATTCGGCAGACATCCGGAAAAATTATTTAAAATCACCGCACTTTGCCCCGATCTTGCTTACGATCACATCCCCGACCCTTGGTATTCCGGCAATTTTGCACAGACTTATGAATTGTTGGATCAGTGTTGCGATGCGTTGTTGTTGAAGTTGAAAACGGAATTAACATAATGTCTATAGCGGCTAAATCACATTAGTCGCTTTTTTATTTTGTCGTTATATGCTGAATATTTCAACAAATACAAAATAAACTTTTGAAGTAGATCACATTTCCAAAATTTTAAGCTTGAGATAAACAACTCTTAAGCATATCATCCCGCCCGAATTTTATTAATAATAAACAAGGAGTTTTTATGGCACAGGAATATCCTAAATGGAGCAAATTTGACATTACCTGGATGCTTAATTTATTTGGTACGGCGGTCGGTGCCGGTGTACTGTTTTTACCAATTAATGCCGGTATGGGCGGTTTTTGGCCGCTGATTATTATGGCGATTATCGTAGGTCCTATGACTTACTTAGCTCACCGAGGATTGTCACGTTTTGTATTGTCTTCCTCAAAACCCGGTAGCGATATTACCGAAGTCGTTGAAGAACATTTCGGTAAGAGTGCGGGAAAATTGATTACTTTGCTGTATTTTTTTGCAATCTTTCCAATTCTTTTAATTTACGGTAATGGTATTACCAATACCGTTGATTCATTTATTGTCAATCAATTAGGTATGACATCGCCAAATCGTATTATTCTTTCATTCGTTCTTATTGCGGCACTTATTTCCGTGATGCTGATGAATGAACGTGTTATGTTACGATTAACCGAATTACTGGTTTATCCGTTGGTTTTCATTTTATTTGCATTGTCTATTTATCTTATTCCTGAATGGAATACTTCGATGTTAAATGAATTTCCGACAGCAACGGGGTTATTAAAAACACTTTGGATTACCATTCCGGTATTAGTCTTTTCCTTTAACCATTCACCGGCCATTTCTGCATTTTCTCAATCTCAGCAACATCAATATCAAGATCCGACACTGACTGAAAAACACGCAAGTCGTACATTAAAGGGAACTGCAAGTATTTTATTTATATTTGTTATGTTTTTTGTGTTCAGCTGTGTGTTAACGCTGACTCCGGCAGAATTAGCGGCGACAAAAGAACAAAATATCAGTATTTTATCTTTCTTAGCCAATAAATTTGAAAATCCGTACATTTCATATCTTGGCCCGTTAGTAGCATTCCTTGCCATTACCAGTTCATTCTTCGGTCACTATTTAGGTGCACGTGAAGGTTTGGAAGGGTTATATATCAAAATGAGCGGAAAAACTGAAATTAACCGTAAAAAACTTAATTACGGTGCTGCGGTATTTTTCCTATTTACATTATGGGGAGTAGCCATTCTCAATCCAAGTATCTTAGGTTTAATCGAATCGCTAGGTGGTCCGATTATTGCAATGATCCTATTCATCATGCCGATGTATGCAATCCGTAAAGTACCGGCAATGAAAAAATACAGCGGCAAATTCAGTAATGTATTTGTCACCGTTATGGGGCTGGTTGCAATTTCAGCCGTCGTTTACGGACTATTTTAAAACTTAATTTAAAATACCGAATTTTTCGCAATAATAACAATGAAATTACCTTCACTCATTTCATTGAGTGAAGGTAATTATTTTTAAAAAGAGAATAATATGATTAGCGTTTTTGATATGTTTAAGGTAGGGATTGGGCCTTCAAGCTCGCATACCGTGGGACCAATGAAAGCGGGAAAACAATTTATTGACGATTTGATCGAACAAGGCAAAATCGCAGATATTACTCAAATTCATGCGGATGTGTACGGTTCATTGTCGATGACCGGTCGCGGTCATAACACCGATATTGCCATTATTATGGGATTGGCAGGCTATTTGCCGCACAACGTGGATATTGACAGCATTCCTCATTTCATTTCTGAGGTAAAACGGACCGCACTTTTACCTATTGCCGAAGGGAAATATACGGTTAAATTTCATTTTGATGAAGATATGGAATTTCATAATAGCTTTCTCTCATTACATGAAAACGGGATGAGAATTACCGCACTTATTGAGCAAGAAATCATTTACCAACAGACTTACTATTCTATCGGCGGCGGTTTTATCGTGGATGAAGCTCATTTCGGTCAGCAACAAGATGCTCAACAAGATATTCCCTATCCCTATAATAATGCAGAAGATATTTTAAACTATTGTCGTGAAACGGGTTTGGCACTCTCCACCATAATGCTTAAAAATGAAATTGCATTACACGGCAAAGAAGCCGTTTCAGCCCACCTTGCCTTGATTTGGAAAACCATGACGGATTGCATTGAGCACGGTTTAAGTACGGAAGGTATTTTACCCGGTCCGTTGAAAGTATCTCGTCGAGCTTCATCTTTGCATCGATTATTACAGGCAAACAGCTCATTGACCAATGACCCGATGCAGATAATTGACTGGATTAACGTGTATGCGCTTGCTGTAAACGAAGAAAATGCCGCCGGCGGACGAGTGGTCACGGCACCGACAAACGGCGCATGTGGAATTGTACCCGCCGTATTGTCTTACTATCAAAAATTTATTTCGCCTCTTAATTCCGAAACAATTGAACGCTATTTATTAGCCTGCGGAATGATAGGCTCCTTATACAAAATGAACGCCTCGATCTCCGGTGCCGAAGTGGGTTGTCAAGGCGAAGTGGGGGTAGCTTGTTCAATGGCGGCGGCAGGACTCACGGAAATTCTTGGCGGCAGTCCGGAGCAGGTGTGTATCGCAGCGGAAATCGCCATGGAGCATAATCTCGGTTTAACCTGCGACCCTGTGAGCGGACAAGTGCAAGTGCCTTGCATCGAACGTAACGCCATTGCTTCGGTAAAAGCGATTAATGCCGCTCGAATGGCATTACGACGGACATCAAACCCGCGAGTGTCATTAGACAAAGTGATCGAAACCATGTATGAAACCGGTAAAGATATGAATGCAAAATACCGAGAAACTTCCCAAGGCGGATTGGCGGTTAAAGTTGTTTGCAGCTGAAATTATTTTCTTTATCTAACAGCGTATATAAAAATGATACTGAAATTGGTACATAATTTGTATAAGAAGAGATATCTGACAAGTTTTACATTAAAATCCACTTGAAAAATCACGCCAATTCAGTATCATTTTCAGTCCGCATTTTATGTGGATAGGCTAGGTTCCCTCACCCTGGCGACGATTAATCTAAAAAAAGGATATAAAATGAACGCTATTTATTCCCCCTTTACATCTCAACAAAAACGCAACGCGTTAATTATTCTTAGTTTTTTTCATATTTTTATTATTGCGGCAAGCAATTATTTAGTGCAGATTCCTTTTGAAGTGCGGTTGCCTTTTGGCGAATTTTCTTTCCATAGCACTTGGGGAACCTTGACGTTTCCGTTTATTTTTTTAGCGACGGATTTAACTGTACGGATTTTTGGTGCGAAAGAAGCCCGCTGGATTATTTTTATGGTAATGTTGCCGGCATTAGTGATCAGCTACTTAATTTCCGTGCTGTTTTTTGAAACGCACTACCAAGGCTTGTCCGCGTTAAGCAGTTTTAACGGCTTTGTATTCCGTATCGCTTTTGCCAGTTTTTGTGCTTATGTATTCGGTCAATTATTGGATGTGTTAGTGTTTAACCGTTTACGCCAACTCAAAACGTGGTGGATTGCTCCCACCAGTTCTATGGTATTCGGTTCTATGGCGGATACGTTGTTATTCTTTGCGGTGGCGTTTTATGCCAGCAGTGATCCGTTTATGGCAGAACATTGGATGCAATTAGGTTTTGTTGATTATTTATTCAAGCTGTTTATCGGTATTGTTTTGTTTGTTCCTGCTTATGGCGTAGCATTGAGTTTTATCGTGCGTAAATTGCAGGCATTGACAAGCTCTCCCCGGTTGGCA
Organism: Cricetibacter osteomyelitidis; assembly: GCF_004340985.1. Lineage (GTDB taxonomy): Bacteria > Pseudomonadota > Gammaproteobacteria > Enterobacterales > Pasteurellaceae > Cricetibacter > Cricetibacter osteomyelitidis. The sequence continues at coordinate 20,876 of NZ_SLYB01000002.1, read as the reverse complement.
TAATGCTTAATTTCTTTAAAATCGAATAAGACTGACAAGCATGCAAACAATAACATTAAGAGAAAAAATTGATCAAAACCTAATGAACGATTATTAGTGGGCGATCGTGATAAATCTGCTCAAAAAATTCCCTGAAAGCCATCAGAAATTAAGAATTTTTTAAGAAAAGTGCGGTCTAATTTAACATAAAATTTTGGCCGTCATGATTGATTTTGTCAGAATTTATGTTATAACTAAACACCAGTAAACATGCTGGAAGGTAAGAAGGAAGAGAATGAATACAGAACAAACAATGATGCTCGTACCGCAAGGTAGTATCGAAGGCTATATCCGTGCGGCAAACGAGTACCCTATGCTCACCGCGGAAGAAGAAAAAAGCCTGGCAGAACGTTTGTACTACAATGAAGATGTGGAAGCGGCAAAAAAACTGATTTTGTCCCACCTTCGTTTTGTCATTCATGTCGCCCGCGGCTATTCCGGTTATGGCTTGCCGCAAGCGGATTTGATTCAGGAAGGCAATATCGGTTTGATGAAAGCAGTGAAACGCTTTAATCCGGAAATAGGCGTGCGTTTGGTGTCTTTTGCAGTGCATTGGATCAAAGCGGAAATTCACGAATATGTGTTGCGTAACTGGCGTATCGTGAAAGTAGCCACTACCAAAGCACAGCGTAAATTATTCTTTAATTTGCGTAAAACCAAGCAGCGTTTAGGTTGGTTCAGTGACAACGAAGTGAACATGGTTGCCGACGAATTGGGCGTATCCGCACAAGATGTGTTGGAAATGGAATCCCGTATGACCGGTTCCGATGTGGCATTTGATTTGCCGACGGATGAAACGGAAGAAGAAACCTATTCACCGGCATTATATTTGGAAGATAAAAATTCCAACTTTGCCTCTGAATTGGAGAACGAAAATTACGAAAACGAAGCGGCGGAGCAACTTTCTACGGCTTTGGCAAGTTTAGATGCCCGTAGCCAAGATATTATCAAAACCCGTTGGCTGGATGAAAACAAAGCTACGTTGCAGGATTTGGCGGCGAAATATAACATCTCTGCGGAACGAGTACGACAACTTGAAAGCAACGCTTTGAAAAAGCTAAAAAGTGCGGTCAGTTTTTAAGAAATTTTAAAGTAACTTATAAGCAAAGCCCGGATTTATTCCGGGTTTTTTGTGGTATCAATCTATCAAAGGAATCTATGGAACAAGAACTTAAAATCAGAAAACCACGTAAAAGAACACCGACTTTAATTAGTCAAATGGTGTTTGCCAGCCGTTGGATTCAACTGCCGATTTATTTTGGTTTGATCGTCGTGCAAGGTGTATATGCCTATAAATTCGGCACGTTATTATGGGATTTGGTGGTGAATCTGGGCGTTTATGATTCCAATACCGTGATGTTGGCAGTGCTCAATCTTATAGATGTCGTGATGATTGCCAACCTGTTGATTATGGTGTTGATCGGCGGTTATGAAACGTTTGTGTCGAGATTAAATACGGATGGTCACCCCGATGAACCGGAATGGCTAAGCCATGTTAATGCTTCGGTATTGAAGGTTAAACTTGCGATGGCGATTATCAGTATTTCTTCCATCCATTTGCTGCAAACCTTTATCAATACGGCAAATCTTACGGAAAAACAAATGATGTGGCAGTTGTTGATTCATCTCGGCTTTATTGCATCAGCTATTGGTTTGGCGTTGACGGATAAGATTTTGTATGGCACGGTACATAAAAACCATTAAATAAGACATAATGGAGAACCTTGATTCTCCATTATTTATTAATAATGCGGCGGTGGCGTTTCTTCCGCTTGACTGGCGATATTAGATAACTGCATACCGGCCAGTTTGGCGGCTAAATGACGCACTTGAATTTGCAGTTTATCAACTATAAATTGTTGTTCGATCAAAGATTGATTCAATTCTTCGATAGTCTGTTCCTGAAAAGTGGTTTTCATTTCTAATTCGGCTAGTCGCTGTTCGATTTTTTGTAATTGAGTCATTGAAAATCCCTAACTAAAGGTGATACTATCCCATAAATTTCCATTCATTATACAGGATAAATAAAAAATGAAAAAATTATCAGCAGCTGCCTTGTTAATCGGTGCAGTATTTTCATATTCGACAGCATTAGCGGCGGATGCACAAATTACCGACAAAAAATTTATTGACGATTCGTCTTATGCAGTTGGCGTATCAATGGGTAAATATTTGGAATCCATGTTGTCGGATCAAAAAAACCTGATTAAATTAGATAAAGAATTGTTATTAAAAGGGGTTAAAGATGCCGTTAATGGTAAAGTGACCTTAACAAACGAACAATTACAACAACAAAACCAAGCGTTATTCAGTAAGATTGAAGAAATTAAAATAGCTAAAGCACAAGAACTGGCACAGCAAGCCAAAACCAAAGGCGATGCGTTCCGTGCGGATTATGCGAAAAAAGACGGTGTTAAACAAACTCAATCCGGTATTTTATATAAAATTGAAAAAGCGGGCGAAGGGGGGGCGCCAAAACCGGAGGATACGGTAAAAGTGCATTACACCGGTAAATTGGTTGATGGGACAGTGTTTGACAGTTCCGCAGAACGCGGTCAGCCGGCAGAATTTACGTTATCGCAATTAATTCCGGGCTGGACAGAAGGTATCGCGTTAATCAAAAAAGGCGGCAAAATCGAATTGGTATTGCCACCGGAGTTAGCATACGGTAAACAAGGTGCGGGCGATGCTATTCCGGGCAATTCAACCTTGATTTTTGATATTGAATTGTTAGATGTGACTCCTGCCGCAGAAGCAGTAAAATAATCTATAATTTGACCGCACTTTGACGATTTTTATGTTAAAGTGCGGTTTATTTTTGAAAGAAAGAGGAGTCCCCGCTATGTTAAATGACCGTCGCCCCTTTACTGACGAAGATCGCACTATTCTCAATTCCTATGTTGCGGTAGTGGACGGCTTGTCGGCATTAATCGGCGAGCATTGCGAAATCGTATTACATTCTTTGGAAGATCTGGAACACTCTGCCATTTGTATTGCCAACGGGCATAATACCAATCGCAAAGTGGGTTCACCGATTACGGATTTAGCGTTGAAATCATTACATAATATGCAAAGTGACAGCGTGTCCAAGCCCTATTTTACCCGAGCGAGAGCAAACGGCCTGATGAAGTCCGTCACTGTTGCAATTCGTAACAAAGATCAACGTATCATCGGTTTGCTGTGCATAAATATCAATCTTGAAGTACCGGTATCTCAATTCTTACAAGCCTTTATGCCGACGGCGGAACAGGCGGATGCCGCAGCGGTGAATTTCGCCAGCTCGGTGGAAGATTTAGTGACACAAACCATTGAACATACTATCGAAGAAGTGACGGCAGACAGATTGGTCGCGAATAATAATAAAAACCGCCAAATCGTCGTCTCTCTGTTTGAAAAAGGGATTTTTGATATTAAAGATGCCATAAATTTAGTGGCGGAACGCTTAAATATTTCCCGTCATACGGTATATTTATATATTCGCCAAATCAAACAGGACGATGCCAAGTGAACTATGTGTTAGCGGTGAAACAGCCGGTCTATGGTTCGCAGGGAGCCTATACCGCCTATCAATTTGCCGTGGCATTATTACGTGCCGGACACCAAATCACGCAAATCTTTTTCTTTCAAGAGGGCGTCAGCAACGGCAATGTCTTGGTTTATCCTGCTAATGACGAAGTGAATTTAGTCAAACTTTGGCAGCGGTTGGCGCAAGAACATCAAGTGCCGCTGCATTTATGCGTGGCGGCTTCACAACGCCGCGGAATTGTGGATAAACTCACCGCACTTTATGCTGATCAAACTAATCTCGCCGAATATTTTACTATTGCCGGGCTTGGCGAATTTACCAAAGCTACCTTGGAAGCCGACAGAGTGATCACATTATGATTAAACTCGCCTTTGTTTTCCGCACCGCTCCCCACGGTACATCAGTCAGCCGCGAAGGGCTCGATGCTTTATTGGCAGCCACCGCATTTTGTGATGAAAACGAAATTGCCGTCCATTTTATGGATGACGGCGTGCTGAATTTACTGAAAAATCAGCAACCGGATCACATTTTGCAAAAAGACTATATTCCGCTGTTCAAATTATTAGATTTATACGACATCGAAAATCGTTACATTTGTGAACAATCTTTGCAACGATTTTCATTGAGCGAGCAGGATTTGGTGCTAAATTTGCAAAAAACAGACCGCACTTTATTGATGCGGCAACTCAATCAGGCAGAAAAAATTCTGGTGTTTTAATATGCTCTATACCTTTTCGCAGGCGGATTACCCGCAACCGGAATTACAACGTATTCTGGAAAATATCACCGCACAAGATGCCGTGCTATTATGGCAAAACGGCGTGTTATTAGCGGTGAAATATCCGGAGTTTTTTGCAGATTGCTATATATTGGAAACCGATGTTTCAGCCCGCAATCTCACCGCACTTTTGCCGGAAGGACACAAAGTGCGGTTGATTTCAATGGAAAATTTAGTGCAACTAACGGAACGGTTTAGTCCGCAATTTGCACTTTAATGGCACCTCACAAAAATCAGTAACCGGAGGAGCATGAAAGTGCGGTAGGTTTTGTAAAAGTTTTTAATTTGCCCGCATAAGGATCTGAAAAGATCCTTGCTTAATCCTTGACACTCGGCATTTAACTCACTAAAATGTGCTGTCTATCTCTCTATGGGATAGATTTCAAAACACATTATTGTTAATAATATCGTTAAAACTGGAGCTTTTTTAATGGCAACTATCAACCAGCTAGTACGCAAACCGCGTGTGAAAAAGGTTGTAAAAAGTAACGTTCCTGCTTTAGAGGCTTGCCCGCAGAAACGTGGCGTGTGTACTCGTGTATACACTACTACACCTAAAAAACCGAATTCAGCATTACGTAAAGTATGCCGTATTCGTTTAACTAACGGTTACGAAGTAACCTCTTATATCGGCGGTGAAGGTCACAACCTTCAAGAGCACAGTGTTGTGCTTATCCGTGGCGGTCGTGTTAAAGATTTACCGGGTGTGCGTTATCACACCGTACGTGGAGCACTTGACTGTGCGGGCGTGAAAGATCGTAAACAAGGTCGTTCTAAATACGGCGTTAAACGCCCTAAAGCTTAATGGTTCTCCGTTAAGTAAGGCCAAACGTCAATTAAATTATTAATTAACCATAAACTCCAGTAAAAATAGACATCGCAAAGTGCGGTGAATTATTTAAGAGTTTTGGATAATCCTGAAGATTAAAATACGGAGAAATTCGCAATGCCACGTCGTCGTAGTGTTGAACAACGCAAGATCCTTCCAGATCCAAAATTCGGATCAGAATTACTTGCTAAATTTATTAACGTTTTAATGGTAGATGGTAAAAAATCTATCGCAGAAAAAATCGTTTATGGTGCGTTAGATGTATTAGCACAACGCACAGGTAAAGAACATTTAGAAGCTTTCGAAGCGGCTTTAGACAATGTACGTCCGACCGTTGAGGTTAAATCTCGTCGTGTTGGTGGGTCTACCTACCAAGTTCCGGTTGAAGTACGTCCGGTTCGTCGTAACGCATTAGGTATGCGTTGGATTGTTGATGCAGCTCGTAAACGCGGTGATAAATCAATGGCGTTACGCTTAGCTAACGAATTATCTGATGCAGCAGAAAACAAAGGTGCAGCAGTTAAGAAACGTGAAGACGTTCATCGTATGGCTGAAGCTAACAAAGCGTTTGCTCATTACCGTTGGTAATTTCGTTAGGCAACGTTTTATAGGCTTTATCTCATTGATGTGTTTTCACAAAAGTGCGGTAAAGCCTTACGCATATTAAATTTTTAAATTAATAATTCCAGCAAGGAAATAATAATGGCTCGTACAACCCCTATTTCACGCTACCGTAACATTGGTATCAGTGCCCACATTGATGCGGGTAAAACGACTACCTCTGAGCGTATCTTATTCTATACCGGCGTAAGTCACAAAATCGGTGAAGTGCACGATGGTGCAGCAACCATGGACTGGATGGAACAAGAGCAAGAGCGTGGTATCACAATTACATCTGCGGCCACCACAGCATTCTGGAGTGGTATGTCGCAACAGTTCGAACAACATCGTATCAACGTTATCGATACTCCGGGGCACGTAGACTTCACAATTGAAGTAGAACGTTCTATGCGTGTTCTTGACGGTGCGGTAATGGTTTACTGTGCGGTTGGCGGTGTTCAACCGCAATCCGAAACTGTATGGCGTCAAGCAAACAAATATAAAGTGCCACGTATTGCATTCGTAAACAAAATGGACCGTACCGGTGCTAACTTCCTGCGTGTTGTTGAACAAATCAAAACACGTTTAGGCGGTAATTCCGTTCCTCTACAACTTCCAATCGGTGCTGAAGACAGCTTTACCGGTGTTGTTGACTTGATCAAAATGAAAGCGATCAACTGGAACGAAGCTGATCAAGGTATGACTTTTACTTATGAAGATGTGCCTGCAAATATGCTGGCTGATTGTGAAGAGTGGAGAAACCACTTGATCGAAGCTGCAGCAGAATCTTCTGAAGAATTAATGGAAAAATATTTGGGCGGTGACGAGTTAACTGAAGAAGAAATCAAAGCGGCATTACGTCAACGCGTACTTGCAAATGAAATCATCTTGGTAACTTGTGGTTCTGCATTCAAAAATAAAGGTGTTCAAGCAATGCTTGACGCAGTAGTTGAATACTTACCTGCACCGACTGATATCGAAGCGATTAAAGGTATCAACCCGGATGAAACTGAAGGTGAACGTCACGCAAGCGATGATGAACCGTTCTCTGCACTTGCATTTAAAATTGCAACTGACCCGTTTGTAGGTAACTTAACCTTCTTCCGTGTGTATTCGGGTGTAATTAATTCCGGTGATACCGTATTAAACTCTGTTAAAGACAAACGTGAACGTTTCGGTCGTATCGTACAGATGCACGCAAATAAACGTGAAGAGATTAAAGAAGTTCGTGCGGGCGATATTGCTGCGGCAATCGGCTTGAAAGATGTTGGTACCGGTGACACGTTATGTGCAATTGATGCCCCAATCATTCTTGAACGTATGGAATTCCCTGAGCCGGTAATTTCTGTTGCGGTAGAACCGAAAACTAAAGCAGACCAAGAAAAAATGGGTCTTGCATTAGGTCGTTTAGCACAAGAAGACCCTTCATTCCGTGTTCATACGGATGAAGAGTCCGGTGAAACCATTATTTCCGGTATGGGTGAGCTGCACTTGGATATTATCGTTGACCGTATGAAACGTGAGTTCAAAGTGGAAGCGAATATCGGTAAACCACAAGTATCTTATCGTGAAACTATCCGCACACGTGTTAATGATGTTGAAGGTAAACACGCGAAACAATCCGGTGGTCGCGGTCAATACGGTCATGTTGTGATTGATATGTATCCGTTGGATCCGGAAGGTCCTGGTTATGAGTTCGTGAACGAAATCAAAGGTGGTGTAATTCCGACTGAATATATCCCTGCGGTTGATAAAGGTATTCAAGAACAGCTTAAATCCGGTCCGTTAGCGGGTTATCCGGTAGTTGACTTGGGTATACGTTTACACTTCGGTTCATATCATGATGTTGACTCATCAGAATTAGCGTTCAAACTTGCTGCATCTATTGCGTTTAAAGCAGCATTTAACAAAGCGAACCCTGTTCTCCTTGAGCCAATCATGAAAGTGGAAGTTGAAACTCCACCGGAATATGTGGGTGATGTAATTGGTGACTTAAGCCGTCGTCGTGCTATCGTAAACGGTCAGGAAAGTAATGAATTTGTAACTATGATCAGTGCGGAAGTACCACTTTCAGAAATGTTTGGTTATGCAACTGACTTACGTTCACAAACTCAAGGTCGTGCATCATATTCAATGGAGCCGTTTAAATACGCGGAAGCTCCTGCTAACGTAGCAGCGGCAGTAATTGAAGCCCGTAAAAAATAATTTTGTTTAATCAAAACCCGTAGCACTTTTTCGGTGCTACGGAACTTCATAAAGGAAATTTAGCAATGTCTAAAGAAAAATTTGAACGTACAAAACCGCACGTTAACGTGGGTACAATCGGTCACGTTGACCACGGTAAAACAACTTTAACCGCAGCAATCACTACAGTGTTATCTAAACACTACGGCGGTGCGGCACGCGCATTCGACCAAATCGATAACGCACCTGAAGAAAAAGCACGCGGTATCACCATCAACACTTCACACGTTGAATATGATACGCCGACTCGTCACTATGCACACGTTGACTGCCCGGGACACGCGGACTATGTTAAAAACATGATCACAGGTGCGGCACAAATGGACGGAGCTATTTTAGTAGTAGCGGCAACAGACGGTCCAATGCCACAAACTCGTGAACACATCCTTTTAGGTCGCCAAGTAGGTGTTCCTTACATCATCGTATTCTTAAACAAATGCGACATGGTAGATGACGAGGAATTATTGGAATTAGTTGAAATGGAAGTACGTGAACTTCTATCTCAATACGATTTCCCTGGTGACGATACACCAATCGTACGCGGTTCAGCATTAAAAGCGTTAGAAGGTGATGCAGCCTGGGAAGAAAAAATCCTTGAATTGGCGGGTCACTTGGATTCTTACATCCCGGAACCTGAACGTGCAATCGACCAACCGTTCTTATTACCAATCGAAGACGTGTTCTCAATCTCCGGTCGCGGTACCGTGGTAACAGGTCGTGTTGAGCGCGGTATCATCCGTACAGGTGATGAAGTTGAAATCGTCGGTATCAAAGATACGGCGAAAACGACTGTAACAGGTGTTGAAATGTTCCGTAAATTGCTTGACGAAGGTCGTGCGGGTGAGAATATCGGTGCATTATTGCGTGGAACCAAACGTGAAGAAATCGAACGTGGTCAAGTATTGGCGAAACCGGGTTCAATCACGCCACACACCGACTTTGAATCAGAAGTTTATGTGTTATCAAAAGAAGAAGGTGGTCGTCATACTCCATTCTTCAAAGGCTACCGTCCACAGTTCTATTTCCGTACAACGGACGTAACCGGTACAATCGAATTACCGGAAGGCGTAGAAATGGTAATGCCGGGGGATAACATCAAAATGACAGTAAGCCTAATCCACCCAATCGCGATGGACCAAGGTTTACGTTTTGCAATCCGTGAAGGCGGTCGTACAGTAGGTGCGGGCGTTGTGGCGAAAATCATTAAATAATAGTTTTTATCAGTTATTGATAAACAAAAAGAGCGGTCAGTTTTGGCCGCTTTTTGTTTTTTCCTTTTCTTTCAAGAAAAATCAGTAAAATCCTCTTATTTATCCTTTGTACTGCCTTCACTCAATGGTAAACTAGCGAGTAATTTTTTATTTTTAAATACAATTGGAAATAATACAATGCGAGCAAGTCAATATCTATTCTCAACCCTAAAAGAAACCCCGAATGATGCCCAAGTGGTCAGTCACCAATTAATGTTACGTGCCGGTATGATCCGAGCATCCGCTTCCGGTTTATATAACTGGCTGCCTACTGGTATCCGCGTCTTGAACAAAGTTGAACAAATTGTTCGTGAAGAAATGAATAAATGTTCGTTGGAAGTAAAAATGCCCGTGGTGCAACCGGCAGAATTATGGCAAGAATCCGGTCGTTGGGATCAGTATGGTCCGGAATTACTGCGTTTCAAAGATCGTGGTGATCGTGATTTTATTCTAGGCCCGACCAATGAAGAAGCCATTACGGATTTAGTACGCCGCGAAGTGACATCTTACAAACAATTGCCGATGAATTTTTATCATATTCAAACCAAATTTCGCGACGAAGTACGTCCGCGTTTCGGGGTGATGCGTTCCCGTGAATTTGTGATGAAAGATGCCTATTCTTTCCATGCTGACCGCGACAGTTTACAAGAAACCTACGATATTATGTATCAAACCTATTCCAATATTTTCAATCGCTTAGGTTTGGATTTCCGTGCGGTGCAGGCGGATACCGGCGCTATCGGCGGTTCGGCTTCTCACGAATTCCAAGTGTTGGCACAAAGTGGTGAAGACGATATCGTATTTTCCACAGAATCCGATTTTGCCGCCAATATTGAATTGGCAGAAGCGGTGGCATTAGGTGAAAAATCTGTGCCGACAAAAGAATTAAAATTAGTGGATACGCCGAATGCGAAAACTATCAATGAGTTAGTAGAGCAGTATGGTTTACCGATTGAGAAAACCGTAAAAACCTTGATTGTGAAAGGGGCGACAGAAGAGCATCCATTAGTAGCACTTGTGCTGCGCGGCGATCACGAACTAAACGAAATCAAAGCGGAAAAAGTCGCATTAGTGGCTAAACCTTTTGAGTTTGCCGATGAAGCGGATATTAAAGCAGCGATTGGGGCGACTATAGGTTCATTAGGCGTAGTGAATCTGCCGATTCCAATGGTGATTGACCGCACGGTGGCGAATATGTCGGATTTCTCTTGTGGTGCGAATATTGACGATAAACATTATTTCGGTGTGAACTGGGAGCGCGATGCGGCGATCCCGGAAATTGCCGATTTACGTAACGTAGTGGAAGGCGATCCGAGCCCAGACGGCAAAGGCACATTATTGATTAAACGCGGTATTGAAGTAGGTCATATTTTCCAATTGGGCACAAAATATTCCGAAGCGATGAATGCGACTGTGCAAGGCGAAGACGGTCGTCCGTTGACGATGCTGATGGGTTGCTACGGTATCGGCGTAACTCGCGTGGTTGCGGCTGCGATTGAGCAAAATCACGATGAGCGCGGCATCATTTGGCCGGATAATATCGCACCGTTTAAAGTGGCGATTGTGCCGATGAATATGCACAAATCTAAAGCAGTGCAGGAATTTTCCGAAAATTTATACCGCACTTTAACCGCTCAGGGCGTAGAAGTGATTTTCGATGATCGTAAGGAACGTCCGGGCGTAATGTTTGCGGATATGGAATTAATCGGTATTCCGCATATGATCGTAATCGGCGAGAAAAATCTGGCTAACGCTGAAATTGAATACAAACACCGTCGTAGCGGTGAAAAACGTATGATTGCGAAAGATGAGCTAATTACGTTTTTAAGCCGCCTGTAAGCCTAAGTGCGGTGGATTTTACGGAAATTTTAGGAAATCAGAATGAATGGCTTTATTTTCGCTTGGCAGAACGCGTTTAATTATAAGGGGCGGGCGACAAGAGAGGAATTTGGCGGATTCGTTCTGATTTCTTTATTTATTTTATTGTTTATCGGCTGGCTTGAGTGGGTGATTTTTGATTTGCCTTTTGGTGAAGGTTATTTCAATATTTTCTTTAATGTGATTAGCTTATGCCCGTTGGCGACACTGATTATCCGCCGTTTGCACGATTTGAATAAATCTGCTTGGTGGCAGATGTTATTATGGGGCCCGCTACTGTTTTTAACCGTACTTTTGTCAGATGTGGATTTTAGCAAAGGTATTTTGTCTGCCAGTCTCGGTCTTTTCTGGTTTCCGTTGGCAATTTACTGTATCGTATTGATTTATTGCGGTATCGGTATATTATTAAAACTCGGTGATGAAGCGGCAAATAAATATGGTGAACGCCCCGAAATCCCGAATATTAATAAAGCACAATTTGCGTTGTCTTTATACCAACAACTAAAAAACGAAACCAACGCATTATGGCTCAAAGCCAAACAAAAGTTTGAATAACTCAAAGTGCGGTGTGATTTTTAAAATTTTTGAAATTTTTACCGCACTTTCATTAAAAGAAGTAAGGTTCAACAATGGTATATGATCTAAACCAACATCCAACCGGTTCGGAATATCTTCGTGCCGTATTAAGTTCGAAAGTGTATGACGTGGCACAAGTCACGCCATTACAAGTAATGCCTAAACTTTCCGCTCGCAAACATAACCAAATTTTGATTAAACGCGAAGACCGCCAGCCGGTGCACAGCTTTAAACTGCGCGGTGCTTATGCCATGATCGCAGGGCTTAGCGTAGCACAAAAAACAAACGGTGTGATTGCCGCATCTGCGGGTAATCACGCTCAGGGCGTGGCACTTTCGGCTAAACATCTTGGCTTAAAAGCCTTAATCGTGATGCCGCAAAGCACGCCGAGTATTAAAGTAGATGCCGTGCGTGGTTTTGGCAGTGAAGTGTTATTACACGGCACAAACTTTGACGAAGCCAAAGCGAAAGCCATTGAGTTGGCCGAAAGCAAAAATATGACCTTTATTCCGCCGTTTGATCATCCGGCGGTAATTGCCGGACAAGGTTCATTGGCAATGGAATTGTTGCAGCAAAACACTAATATCGACCGTATTTTCGTACCTGCGGGCGGCGGCGGTTTATTGGCAGGCATTGCCGTGTTGATCAAACAATTATTGCCGGATATCAAAGTAATCGGTGTGGAATCAAAAGATTCGGCTTGTTTATACGCCGCATTAAAAGCCGGTCATCCGGTGGATTTAGAGCGTGTGGGCTTATTTGCCGACGGTGTAGCGGTAAAGCGTATAGGCGATGAAACTTTCCGTGTATGTCAGCAATATGTGGATGACATGGTGTTAGTGGACAGTGACGAAATCTGTGCTGCAATGAAAGATATTTTTGAAGATGTGAGGGCGGTGGCAGAGCCTTCCGGTGCGTTATCCTTGGCAGGTCTGAAAAAATATGTGGAAGAACACAATATTCAAGGTGAAACTCTGGTGAATATCTTATCCGGTGCCAATGTGAATTTCCACACCTTGCGTTATGTGTCCGAACGTTGCGAATTGGGTGAAAAACACGAGGCTTTGTTTGCGGTGACTATTCCGGAACAAAAAGGCAGCTTCTTGAAATTCTGTAATATTTTGGGTAATCGTGCGGTGACGGAATTTAATTACCGCTATTCTGATGATGTGACGGCTCGCGTGTTTGTCGGCGTGCGTATCAGTGGTGAAGCGGAAAAACAGGAAATTATCGCTCAGCTTCAACAAGGCGGTTATGATGTGATGGATATGTCGGACGATGATATGGCAAAAACGCATATTCGTTATATGATCGGCGGGCGTTCATCCAGTGAATTAAAAGAGCGGTTGTATTCTTTCGAGTTTCCGGAGCAAAAAGGTGCGTTGGTGAAATTCTTAGAAACTCTTGGCACACAAGCTAATATATCGTTGTTCCATTATCGTGCTCATGGTGTGGACTATGGTGATATTTTAGCCGGTTTCCAACTTGATGATACGCAGTTAGAAAATTTCCATCGTCATTTGGAAGTATTGGGATATGTGTATCAAGATGTGACCGATAGCCCCGCATATCGTTATTTTTTAGGTTAATTTAAGGAACTTATATGAAAACCAAGGCAATTGTAATTGGCTGCTTGGCGATGAGTGCCTGTACTTTATTGCAAAACACATCCGAACCGAGTGAAATTAAAAAAAGGCGACGGCGTGATTTATGAATGTAACGGCGAAAGCAGCTGTTATCAGGTGAAATAATAAAAACACAGGGCTATCGTCCTGTTTTTATTTTGCTTAATCCAAGCGGAGAGTTCTTCGAACAACTGTGCGAAACCTTCCACTGCGAAGGCGGTGACGAAGTGATATTGGAAAGCGCAGGCGGACGGGTGATATTTAATGCCGAGGGTGTAACTTCGATGGTGCGCTTATTCCACATATATGGCTATATTTAGACGTATGGGGTTTGCCTTATGAACCTTTGTATCGTTATGAATGTGACGAACTGAGATTCCTTATTTAATTGAGTTAAATTCGGATATTAATGCCTCTATAGTAAAAGAGTTATTTACTGATATACGTTATGGTTCGGGATTGTTTACTGAAACAGGTACACAGTATAATACTTGGAGCCTGCGCGGTACTCTAATCAAGCTTTCTATGCAGGCATAATTTATAATTGTAAAATGTAGTATTTTTATACTACACTTAATTAATACAACACATTTAACAAACAAAGAAGGATATTAATATGACCCAACAATCCGACTACCGCTATAGTTTAAACGTGAACGGCGCTACCGAATTCGATGTCGTCAGTTTTGTATTAAAAGAAGGACTTTCTCAACTTTTTCGTCTGGAATTGGAGTTAGCCAGTTTTGATTCGTCACCGTCGTTCTCTGAGATTCTGGACAACAGTGCCACACTCACTTTCTGGCAAGGCTCTGAGCCGGTGCGTTATGTTAACGGGGTTGTGACGCAGTTGGTGCAGGGCGAAAGCGGCTTCTCCCGCACCCGCTATAACATGGTCATCGAGCCGGATTTGGTGCGGGCCTCCTATCAATCGGATAATAAAATCTTCCAACAACAAGACAGCGAAAAAATCCTGCGTCAGCTCCTTTCAAAGAATCATATCAATCAAGTCGAATTTCATTTAAGTGACAGTTATTGGCAACGGGAATACTGCGTACAATACCGGGAAACGGACTTAGCCTTTATCGAACGGCTGGCGGCGGAAGAAGGAACCTACTACTATTTTTCACATACCGAAGACAGCCATACCCTGCATTTCAGCAACCACAGTGCACTGGCAGCGGAAAAAGGCACATTGTTGTATAACCCCACCCCTGCCGGTGAATGCCCCGAAGCCGCTTTATGGCACTGGGCATATCAGGCCCGACTCGGCACCAACCGCCAAACCCTACGCGATTACACCTTCACCCACCCGACTTACCCTCAAGAACACCAACATGCTAATCAGCAAAGTCACATCTTCGGCGAAAGTGCGGTCAATATTTACGAAAAATACGATTACCCGGGGCGTTACAAACGCGATGCACAGGGCGAACCGTTCAGCCGCTACCGATTGGAATACGAACGGCGCGAAGCGGAAGTGGCACTTGCCACCGGGGATGATTTACGCCTGATTCCCGGTTATCGCTTTACCCTCTCAGGGCATCCGCGGGAAAGTTTCAACCAAAGCTGGTTAGCGGTGGAAGTAGAACATCGCGGCTGGCAGCCCGGCATTCTGGAAGAAGAAGCGGGAGAACAGGGCAACCGCTATGAAAACCATATCAAGTTTATCCCAAGCAGCACGCAATGGCGCCCGACCCCGAATCCGAAACCGCGAGTAGACGGCCCGCAAATCGCCCATGTCGTCGGCCCGGCGGGCGAAGAGATTTACTGCGACGACTGGGGACGGGTGAAAATACAATTCCCTTGGGACAGGGAGGGCGAAAACAACGAAAACAGCTCCTGCTGGGTACGGGTCAGCCAGGCATGGGCGGGCGCCCAGTTCGGCAATATCGCCATCCCCAGAATCGGACATGAAGTCATCGTGGACTTCTTGGAAGGCGACCCGGACCAACCGATTATCACCGGCCGCACCTATCACAGCACCACCGAACCGCCGTATAACCTGCCGGAACACAAAACCCGCATGTCGATAAAATCCAAAACGCACAAGGGCAACGGCTTTAACGAACTGCGCTTTGAAGATGAAAAGGACCAGGAAGAAATCTTTATTCACGCCGAAAAAGACCAAAACAACGTGGTCAATCACGACGAAACCACCCAAATCGGCAATGATAGAACCGAACAAGTGGGGCATGATGAAACGATTAATATCGGCAATAACCGCACCGAAACGGTGGGCGTGGATGAGTCAATCACAATCGGACAGGATCAAAGCCTATTGGTACACCGCAATCGCCGAACGAAAATAGAGAAAGATGATATTTTAAATATCGGTAATCATTTAAGTTTAGATGTGTATGCTGACAAAAAAGAGAAACAAGGCAGAGACCGTAATGTGCAGGTTGCGAGAAATACTATAGTAAAAGTTGGCCAACAAATTAAGCTACATAGCAAAAACATTAAGATGACAGGCTATGACAATATGAAAATGCTTGGTAAAGCAGGAACTATGGTAATTGATGGCAGTGGTATTATCTTAAAAGGGAGAGTAACAATTAAAGGTAATTTGGCGATTATTGGTGGTTCACCGGATTCTCCTGAGGTGATTAGTTTAACCGCCAATAGCGCACAACCGATTTGCGAGGTGTGCGAAGCAATGAAAAATAAAGAATAATAAAAAACAGGAAATAACTTATGTCAGAAAAAATACTCTGGGCCGGTTATTACCGGCGATTCTATCAAACCGACCCGAACACCCATCATTTTGGCTATTGCCTGGCTTTTGCGCAAGGTCGGGATGATTTTCAGCAGAAAATAGAAACTTATTGTCAACGCCACCAATGCCGCTTAGTGAGCCAACTTGCACCGTTACCGGCAACCCGTTGGTTTGAACGACACGGTTTTAACGGGCAAATATTGCAGCAAGCCCGAGCGATAAAAGACGATAGCCTGCATTTTCTTTTGCAGGAAGAGAAGCAATCAACGGTTTCACAGGGAACCTATCTTCGGCAGCAAACCGTCGGCATAGCGCCGCTACCCGATGTTTTTCATCAACCGGAGCCAATATTAAATACCCCGTATTTACCGCCGGAATTGCGGGAACGCGGTTTCTTCGCCCATTTAAACGCGGCAGAAAACCCGAAGGAAGGGTTAATGTATGCCAATAGCGGGTTTGTTTATTTGCCTGATACGCCGCGTTATTACGCCATTGTGGATGGTGTCAAATCAATTGCCCTGCCTCAACTGTGTGAACGTGAAGGACGCACGGAATCCTTATATAAAGGTGAATTAAAACAACGAATGGACGACAATGCGCCGTTTCTCACCCAACTGACAGTCAACGACAGAAACAGCAGCGAATTTGTCCATTTATTGTTTGCCCAATCGGAAAAAGACTGGTTTGGGTTATGGGATTTAAACCCGGCAATATTTATCCGTAGTTATCACGATTTTGAGGCTATTCATTACCATTTTCGTAAGTTTACTCATTTATATAACGAACAAACGAAGAAATGGTATTTTTTCCGATTTTATGACCCGGTCGTGTTAGTGGCGTATTTACAATATATCGCCAAGGAGCCGGAACGATTAGCTTCTTTTTTCGGCTATCGGGAGGGAGAGCTGTTAATTGAGAGTGTTGCCGCCAGAGTCGGAAATGAATTTCATATTTTTAGCCTGACGGATTTACCGGCGGATACCCAACCAAGTGCGGTGGCATATGATGAATTTTTGCAGGGATTTTTTATTCATAATAATAATTCCGTATTTGCAAAAGAATTGCTGACAAACATTTTACCGACAGAATTTGCTAACTTGAATATTACACATTCGGTTGTTGCTGGTTGGCTTGGTATCGGTCAGAAAATGGGATTTGAAAATAAAGGAGCATTGGAATTGTTTGTGAAAACGCAAATTTATTTACAACAAACCGATATAACGATTGAACAATTAATTGATGAAATTTCAGCAGAATACGGTAGCATCACTGATGTTGAATTATCAAAATTATGTTATTTAAAAGCAAAAATGGTAGGAAATAAATAATGGCGAAAGGACGCAATACAATGCCTGAAGGACAGCGTTTTGAGCAACACTGTATTTCAGGGATGCCTTGTCAAATCGAAGTAACACCGATTATTCCGGTTCGTTTTAGTTTAACCAAACAGGCGATTGAAAATACTGCAGAGAGTATCATCCCCGAGTTACCGAAAGCACTGGATGATAAAAATTACCAACTACGCCGTTTACGACAAGGGTATTTTTATCTTTTTACCGAACTGGGAATGACGACCCATTCCAGTGACGGAAAGCAAAACCAAGGCGGAAAGTGGCTGGTTTTTGAGTATGTTATGAACAGTACCGGGGATAGTAACGGTAATTTATTGTCTAATATAGGCAACAATGGCGGTACGGTTTCCGGTGTTATGAATGCTGCTTTAACTTATTTCAATAATAAGAAAAATGCATTATTGAACAAACCTTATCAATTCAGGAAATATACTTGGAAAGACGGTTCCGCCCGTAATGAATGGGTGGCGGATACAATGAGTTATCCTTATGCGTTTGTCAATAAAAGCGTGTCATTGATTCAGTATGCCTATAGTGAAGTACGCTGGCCGGCAGAACTGTTTGAATTATTAGAAAACGATGCCGCATTGCGTAAAACATTGATGCAGTCTGCTTCTCTGAAGCCGGAAAACAGCCCCAACAGTTTTCCGTTTTCTCAGTTGGGTGAAAAAGTTGTGGATTTTAACCCGCATTCCGATGCCTTGCAAGAACTTGCCGACAGTTATACCCGACGTACGGCACTGGGTTATTTTTCTCAACACACCATAACGATTAACGATAAAGGCGCACGAGAACGTGCGAGAGTTGTTGTCGTTCACGACCATATCGGCAATATCGCCGATATTTCTTGTTATCACGAATACATGTGGGCAAATTTAATTCAAGCTCAAAAGCAATATGATTATGCCACGACAACGGCGAAAGCTGTGACCTATCTCGAGCCTCATTTACGGAAAAAACGCTTATTCGATGGACTGTTCGGTGAACAGTATCCAATAGATGCAAGCAATCGGGCAGAACTGGAAAAATATGCGGATCCTTATTTTTTCACTAAGAAATTTGAATCGGAAATTAAGCAACTCACCAATATTGCCAAAGTTCATTCGGCATTAATAAAGCAGGACGGTCATTATTCGGTCAACAGCCAACTACAAGCCGTGTTGCAATTACTGAATACTCCCCATCAACCTGAACGATTGGCATTAACCAATGCTTATGCCGCCTATTTGTTGATTGCGTGTATACAACTACTGTCGGTTTCCACGCAAGGAATGCAAGCCTTGGCAAAACAACTTACAACGGATGAGTTAATCGGCACTTATCTTCAAACCGTGCTGACCACGTCTGCCAAAGTGATTTCTGCCTACGGACAATTAACGGAAAAACGGGCTTTGAAATTATTGGAAATCGAAACCTTGGTTGAAACCGTGAGTGCGGCTCAGCTGTACCGCTGGTCGCACAGTCATTTATTTTCAAATAGTATCACACAAGAAACATTCTTATCCGCTTTCGGCATGACACGGCAATATATCAAAATGAACGGCAATGCCGATATTTATTCACAACATCTGGAACGTCAGGTTAGGTTGTTTACTCAGAATCGAATCAGTATATCCAAGATGTCGACATTTAGCCCTAATTTGCAGCAAACAACCTTGAGCGGAACCGCATTTCGGCAGCAGGCGCAAGCGGTGATTATTGTACCTGACGGGCAAAGCGGCATCCAAAATCTGCAAGAGCAGGTGAATTTTACGAACAAAGTCGGTGTGTTTTTTGCTTTTGTTGCTTTGTTCGACACGTTGGAAAGTTTTAAAGCGGAGCCGGATAACCCGTTGTTAGACCCATTGTTACTCACTGCCACCAATTTAACCGGCTTTATTGCTTCGTTGGAATACGATGCCGACGGCATAGTGAAGCAAGGTGTAGAGAATGTGAAAAAAGCCGTGGGCAGCAGCTTATCGAGAACATTCGGTTCAAATAATCTGCTGGTGCAGGCGTTTAATCAAACCACGGATTTAGGTCGGGGAAAAATAAACCGAGCATTACAGATTATCGGGCATTGTGCCAATGTGCTGACAATTTTGGTGGCGATTGGCGAAGGGATTAAAGCCAATAAAACGGGTGATAAAACGGCATTATTATCGGCAAGTGAGGCAGGTTTTGCGGAAGTGGCGTTTATAATCGCCAAATACGGTTGGTTGGGCAGTGCAGCGCGTACACCGCTGATTATTTTGGGCGTGGTATTGGTGTTGGCTTCCGTAATTACTTTCTTTTTAACTGATAATGTCTATGAAAGTTGGGTGAGAAAAGGATTCTGGGGGAATTCTAGGGAGTATTGGAATGGACATAGAATAAAACAATATCCTTATTTAAAACGTTTAAATTTGACATATATCCTAGCTGACCCTAATAATCCTAATTATGCCGATGTTCAGAAGAAGTTAAATGATGAAATGAATGATTTTTATAACTTAATTTGGAATATCACCATAAAAAATGATGTTAAAGGAGATAATAAGTTATGTGTATATTGTCCGGCATTTGATGGGGAAGCAGCGGTACAGAAATTAACCGTACAATGGGAACAAATTACGACGATTCTGCTTCCTGGTGAAAGACAACAGCAATATAACGCTCTAAATGCTGCGGCGATTAAAAAGCAATGGTTGGGAAATTGTATCGAATTGGATTTTTCTGCGGCAACAAAGCTAGATAAGGATATCAAATTGAATTTTTTCAAGGAAGGTACACCAACTTGGGTGCAAGGCAAATTAACCGTAACTTATCCGCATTTAGGCGATAACGCAGAGAATTATTTTAAAGCAATTGCTATTTTTGCAGTTAATGAAGTTTAGTTGAGGGAACTAATGAACAAAATTATTGATTACACGCCGGATATAATTTCCCGTAATATCAAAAAAGTACGCAATGGATTGATTGAAATCAAACGTTATAGCGATTCGGGTATTCGATATTTAGTTTGGTCTTGGTTTTATATTGTATTGTTTTATTGGGGCTGGAATATTTTTGATTCTACACAGGGGTTGCACTACATTTTAAAATGGTCTTGGAATTCAGTGGAATTAGAACAAAAGTGGATAAATGAGTTTACTGATTACAAAAATCCATCATTAACAATAATGGGAGAACCAATACAACAATATAAAGAGCAGATATCAATATATGTAAAAGAAAATATTCGGGATGCTTGGTTATTATTAAGTGTTCCACTATGGTTATTTTTACTAGCCGGCTTTCCTAAATGGCGTCCGCTCCGTATTGATACGGAGCGACGTTTGGTTTATTTTTGGTTATGGGGGCAGTTTTATATTACCCGTTATCCGAAAAACGGCTGTCCGTTAAATGTATTGCACCCGAGAATGCACCGCCCATCGTTACGGTGGGAAACTCACGGGGCGTTGGTATTGCGTATTCCCCACGAAAGCAAAGCGGGCAAATGGAC
>NZ_SLYB01000001.1 GCF_004340985.1 Cricetibacter osteomyelitidis | reverse complement strand
GACAAGTTTTTTATTCATTTTCAAAAATAGGGGTTAAAGCCTTATACTATAAGGCTTTAACCCACTTTATAGCAACTATTTTGTCTATTACACCATTTTATTATTTCAATATAATTTCACCTACTCTTCTTATTTAGAAAATTCTTTATAAACATAATCTTATGCTCTTTTTCTGCCCATCAAAATTTACCAAACAACATTTTTAGTATTAGCATCACTTAAATTAGCGTTGGTTAAATCCGCACCACTAAGAATAGCACCTTCTAAATTTGCTTCTGAGAAATTGGCATTGATTAATATGGTATTTTTCAAATTAGCATTCTTTAAATTAGCGTTGCTAAAATCAGCATTAGTAAAATCAATCCCAGATAAATTTTTACCAGCAAAGTCTCGCCCCACTAAATCAGCATTAACAAAACTTCTACCATTACCAAATAAGCTTGAGGTAACCGTTGTCGTTGTTACCGTTTTTCCATTAACTACTGTAGTTACAGAAGAATTATTTGTCTGTTCGGTATTTCCTCGATAATTTTTATCTGTATTAGAGGAAACCTTATTTTTATTACTTTCAGTCGTTGTTAAAACTTTAGCACCTTTATTACCATTTACTGATACCTTGGTTTTGCCGTTTCTGCTGTTTACGGAGATATTGACCGTTTTACCGTTTACAGTAACTACTGTGCCATTACGTACAGTATTCTTTTTCCCTGAAATTGTTTGTATGGATTCCCCTCCATTCGTGGAAATATTTATTGCAGAACCGTTAACAGATACGGATTGTACGTTATCTTGCGCAAATGCGGTGAGCGAGATGCAAGAAGCGGAAAGTATCGCAACTAAGCGAGAATAATAAGAAAAACGGGTGGACATAATAAAGCTCCTTTATTTGACTGAATTTATTTGATTTGTGGAAACCGGTGTAATGGATAATAAGTTATCTAAAGGGTCGTCTTCGGCTAAATTGAATTTATTCATCACATAATTTGCGTTGCCGCGGTCTTTAGCCGACGGTAGAATGATGGACGGTGTCGGCACCAATGTGGCGGTTTCCTGCAACCACAAAGTGTTTAGATTTCCTTGTTGGGTTTGTTTAGACAATAAAATCGGCAATATTCGTTTTGCCTGTTCATTTCCTTGCGAGGCGGCTAAACGGTACAAACGAATCGCCTCGCCGAAATTAACGCTAACTTCGACGCCTTTATGATATCGACGTGCCAGTTCATAGCTGGCTTGTCCGTCACCGCTTTGCGATTTGGCGCGCAAGTCTTGCAGATATTCCGTTTTTGACGAGGTTGAAATGGTTTTTGCCAATTCCTGACTGCCGCTATCGATAATTTTTTTATTCTTTTGCGCGGCGTGGCTGCCTAATTGAATGGCTTTGTTATTCCATTGAACGGCTCTGTCGAATAATCCGCGTCGATAATATTGATTGGCGAGCATATTGGCGGCAAGCGCATCGCCCAAATCGGCCGCCTTATTGAATAAACGTTCTGCCGGCAAATTGAATTGTCCGGAACCGTCTTTATGTAGTTCCAGCAGACCGAGTAAATAATAGCCGCGCGGAAAACCGAATTTAACCGCTTGTTGCAGATATTTTTCTGCTTCCTTATAATTTGCCGCCACGCCGTAGCCCATACCGAGCAAATAACCAGCGGCCAGCATGCTGTGCGGATTATTTCTTTGCGCATAGAAAGCGAAGATATGGTAAGCGGAATCGTAACGTTTCCGTTTATAATCTTTATAGGCATTATTTAATACTATAAATTGATCCGTTTCTTCTTCATCATCTTCATTTTCCGCCGGCTCTTCGGTTGAATTTTCTGTTGCCGCTACGCCTGTGTCAGCGGACGGAGGTACATTTGTAGCGGGTGGCAACGGTTGCTTCAGGACGATTTCCGTCCGCCCGACGGTGCTACATAAATAAAGTAATGCGGCGATAACGGCGGTTAGCATTAAGCGGCTTACTTTAAATAATTTGTTCATCACACCCTCTGTATTAATTAATTTTATAAGCGATTTTTTGTTCGCCTTTAATCGTATCACCGAACAGATTATGCAGTTGATCCGACAACTGGTCGAGACTTTGCACTCTTATCGGCGTTAACGGCTGTCCGAAAGTTTGTTGCAGTCTGTTATTCAGAGAGGAATAAGAAGCTATGCACAAGACCGCCTCGTTCCCTTTATTGCTTAAATCCAAAGAGAAGGCGTTACCGTTGGGTAAACGTAACGGCGCATCGGGCGATACGGTGTTTTCCGCCTGCAGCGGATTAGGGTAAATCTGCGCAATACTGTTTTGCGAATCCTGATAGAAACAACTTACATGTGTTGCCGGTTTATCGGCGTTTACAGCGAATTCCAGTTTGTCGCCTACCCGATAAGCTGATTTATTCGGATTGATACTCAGCCCGATAGGCGCACTGGTGTCGGAATTGAAATACGGGTAGCCTCCGCGGGGTTCTTCTTCCGTATTAGAATCCGCCGAGCTCGCGTCCATACCGGTTTTACGAATATTGCCGCTGGCATCGACCTTGGCGTAATTTTTCATAATGCGCTCATAACTTTCAAAGTTGATAAAGCCGGACGGTGTCGCATTATTGTCTTTCTGGAATAACGCTAATGCCTGTTTGAGTTTGGCCGAGCTGCAACCGTTGACCTCGCCGCCGTAATAGCCCAGATTTTTCAACCCGGTTTGGAAGAATTTCACCCGTTCCCGTTCGCCCATCGAATCAAACCAGTCCAGTAATTGTCTTTGAAATTCCGGATGCGACTGATCCAATGATAAACATTGCCAGTAAGGTACTCTGGCGAATTTACCCACTAATTCGATCATCCCTAAATCCGTTAATGTTCGTACCGCCGCACCGACACCTTGCGACAGGTTTCTTTCGAATGAAAACTGTACTCCGACCTTTCTGATACGCGCGCCGCCGTCAAAGCCGAAACCTTTATTGGCGGCGACGATTTCATTAGCCGAATCGATACCGGGATACAAAGTGCGGGTGAGAAAATCTCCGATATGCAGCTCCATACCCAAGGCGGTGGTCATTAAATCGCCCGAAACACCGGCTTCTACGTCGTCGTCAACGGAAACACCGGCAGTGGCATTATTGGTAAGAATATTCTGATCCACATAAGAAATGGCACCCGAAATGTAGATCTGAGGTGCCGGGATTTGCATATTGCCGGTCGGTAACAACAGATTGGTAAGCGTTTGAACAGTATCTTGTTTGAGCGGATTCACTTCGAAATCCACGACCTTAAAAGCGCCGCTTTTGCGCGACATCTGAGACAATGAGGTGACGATCATATCGTTTGCAGCGACCAGCGCTTTGGTCGAAGCGTCGTTGATAGTTTTTATCGCAACGATGGTTTCACCTACATTGCTTTGTGCCAGCAAGTCATCCATACAACTTAGACTATCGCTGAAACTGGTCATTGCTCTGACGGGTTCGGATACCGGTCTGGTATGGGTAGTGGTCGATTCAATCTCCGCTTTATTGTCGTGCAACTGCGTTCCCGTAGAGCATCCTATCAAGTTAACCAGAAGAAAGTATGAACAAAAAGTACATTTGAAATTCATTAGAATATTCTCAATATTATTATTGGTATGAGTAAATATTAATTACTGTGTAAATAACTATCGCACTATTTCATTTATTTACACAGGCTAATGATGTCGCCTTTTACTACAATGATTTTATTAGAGTTATTATTTGGTCCGTAACGACCGGAGCTAACCCCTTTCTGAGCGGTCGTTGTACCTATATTGGTATTACAGGTTTTCGAGCCTACGCCGCTTACACCGGAATTCGTAGTGGTCGTCGAACTTTCATCATCGCCTTCCATCGCGGCATAACGACCGATACGAGACCAGTTTTGCGCCTGAACGGAATGTATTTTAGCCCTGTCCAGCGGCGACATGCCTTTTCGCGGAGCCAGTTCCGAATTGGCGGCTAGAACTTGTCCTGTATATAAACAAAGTGCAACGATCGAGGTATAGAAAATTTGCTTTTTCATTATCTTGTCCTCCGTAAAAGTTATTAGGAAATAATAAAATATTATTTCCTAATAGAGCGTCTAACTATTCACCGTTATTTGATGATAAGTTTTGAGTGGATTTACTACCGCCGACTGCGGTATTGGCTACGGCACCCTGAATATTGGTGGATTGAACGTTGTTACCGCCGATATTCACTTTACCGCTGTTAGACGACAAGTTTTGTACGGCTTTACTGCCGCCAACCGCGGTATTGGCTACGGCGCCCTGAATATTGGTGGATTGAACGTTGTTACCGCCGATACTCACTTTACCGCTGTTAGACGACAAGTTTTGTACGGCTTTACTGCCGCCAACCGCGGTATTGGCTACGGCGCCTTGTACGTTGGTGGATTGTTTATTATTGCCACCGATGGTAACTTTAGCATTTACACTCATAGATAACGCTATTGCCGAAACTGCGATTAAAGTTGCTTTTAGAACATTTTTCATGAGAGATTCCTTAAAATATTGATTTAATGGAATGATTATAAATCATCGTTTTTCCGGTTAAAGATGCTTTAATCTTTAACGACAGAACCGATATTAACCTCGGATTTACCTCCCGAGGACGAATTAACGATACTTCCCACCGAAACGGTTTGTTTAACCGTGCCGCCGTAATTAACGGAAGAACCGATATTGATAGCCGCCTTTCCGCCGCCGCTTGCGGAGTTAATCAAAGAACCGTTTACGATAGCCGTTTGATCATTATTCGAACCGACGCTTCGACCTACTGCGGAAGCAACATTGATAGAGGCTTTACCTCCCGAAGAGGATTGATTAATGACACTACCTTTGACCGTAGCCGTTTGAATAGTTGCTAATGTAGGAAAAGCGAGCAGCATCATACAAAAGAGAGTAATTTTATTTCTTAACATGAGACATCCCTTGAAAAACTGATTATGCCTAATAAATAGGCTGCTACATTTTTTTAAAAGTTTCATTTATTTTTCCTAAATATATAAAGCACCTCCTTTTTTACATTGAAATATATAAAGTTTGGTATAAAGTAAAAGTCATGAATTCCTTGTAAATAGAATGAATTAGCAGAAATGTAAGTAATCAAGATGATGAGTTTTATGTATCTGGTTCAACCAGTAATTTATCTTGCAATGATTGCTCAAATAATAAACAACAACTCTAAAATACAATGGTAGTCTGGTAATAATCAAGTACCGTAAAAGTAAACGAAGTGAGTATTTTCGCATTAGAAATTCTATTAATACTGAATGAATATAATGTATCCAATAAAAAATCTGACCCAATGTCGATGGCTCTAGTTCATTTGCTCGGTTTATTTGCTGAACTTGAACGTAGTTTTATTGTTGAACGAACTCAGGAAGGAAAACGAGCAAAAATTGCAACAGGTAATCTTGCTGCAAAAGATGGCAGACCGTCAAAAACCATTCTCGAGGTAAAACAAAAGATTTGTTCCGAACTTCAAAATGGCGCCTCTTTGACGGAAACGGCATTCAAGTACAATATATCCTGCGCAACTGTTTCTAATATTAAAAGGACGTTTAAAGCACTAGCACAAGGTGAATAAATTACTTGGAGCACACCATATTTGGGCATTATAATATACAAATTAAATTTTATGGCTGTAATAATGCTCAATAAATCCAAATCCCCAACACTTTTTCCAAAATATCAAAAACTGGTGTAATAGACAAAAATGTGGGAAAAAGTGTGGTTAAAGCCTTATACTACAAGCCTTTAACCACACTTTTTGAAATATGAATAAAAAACTGTCCATATTGCCAAAATTCTACTCTCCATAAACATGGCAAGAAAAATAATATTCAACGTTACAAATGTCCTTATTGTAATAAAACCTTTACCTTCAAAAATAAATTAAATCCCGCAAATAATTTGGTTTAATTATTCGCAAGGAAAGCAAACCTATAAAGAACTCGCTATTAAATATAAATGTTCCGTCAGAACTATACAAAGATATATTGATAAAGCCCCTAAAGCAGCATTAGAAGCACCTATTTCAACGTATTTAAATATCATTATGGATACTACATTCTTTGGTCGAGAATTTGGTGTTTTAGTCATAATGGATAGCCTTAGTGAAAAGGTAATTTATCACCAGATTGTGAAAACGGAACGGGATGAATATTATCAAAAAGCTTTAAATAAACTGAGAGAAAAAGGCTATGTAATTCAATCAATTACTTGTGATGGGCGTAGAGGTTTATTGAAAGATTTATTTGATGTCCCTATCCAAATGTGCCATTTTCATCTCGTTGCGATGGTTATGAGAAAGCTCAGGAAAAAACATAAATCTTCAGCAGGAAAAGCACTTAAAATACTTGTTAAAACATTAAAGGAAAGCAGTAAAAATGAATTTTATCGACGTTTGCATTATTGGTATTTAAAACATAAAGATTATTTAGAAGAACGCTCAGATAAAGCGAATGAAAGAGGTTATTTCCCTTATAAACATAAAGGCGTAAGAGGTGCTTATGCCAGTCTTAAATATTATGAGAAATATTTATTTACCTTTGAAAAATATGCTGAATTAAATATTGAAAGAACGACAAATAGATTGGAAGGACTATTTAGTGAATTAAAGCGAAGATTAATAAATCATAATGGTTTAAGTAAAAAGCATAAGATTATGTTTATAAAGGATTTTCTAAATAAGAAGAGTAGGTGAAATTATATTGAAATAATAAAATCCCACATTTTTGTCCATTACACCTAACTTTAATAGAGTTAATCTACAATAAATAAGGAGTTCAAGCTCCTTATTTTTAATTTTAAGAGCTGAGCTTTAAGTATAGCGATATAAGGTAACGCCATAATAAACTAATAGGCTGCAAATATACGTGAATTTAAATGAAAAAGTCGCTTGTGTGACTAGATGGTGCCCGAGGGCGGACTTGAACCGCCACAGCTCGAAAGCCGAGGGATTTTAAATCCCTTGTGTCTACCGATTTCACCACTCGGGCTGAGAATGGAGCGGGAAACGAGGCTCGAACTCGCGACCCCGACCTTGGCAAGGTCGTGCTCTACCAACTGAGCTATTCCCGCATTGAATTACTTATCATGAATAAGTGCGGTGCATTTTACTGATTTTTTTTAGTCAGTCAAATATTATTTTTAATATTTGTGTTATTTGCTTAAAAACACTGCAAGTTTACTTTGTTTATTTTTCAATATTATCAAGCAGGCTGCCTTTTGCAGCCTTAAGGTACTGCCACATAGACCAAACCGTCAAGATAGCCGCGATATACAATAGCACAATACCTAAAATTTCCATTTCCGGCGTATGACGCCATAATAAACCGCCCAGTGCAAGCATTTGTGCCGTTGTTTTTACTTTTCCCATCCAAGACACCGCTACACTGCTTCGGCTACCAATTTCTGCCATCCATTCACGTAAAGCCGAAATAATAATCTCTCGGGAAATCATGATTATGGCCGGAATCGTTACCCAAAACGAATGTTGATATTCAACAATCAATACTAATGCTGCCGATACCATTACTTTATCGGCAACGGGATCAAGAAATGCACCGAATCGGGTGGTTTGTTTCCATTTTCGAGCCAGATAGCCGTCTAACCAGTCGGTCACAGAAGCAATAAAAAAAATTAATGTGGTAACAAAGGGCGACCAACTGAACGGTAAATAAAAAACAATAATAAAAACAGGAATCAGTACAACTCGAAAAAGGGTTAAAAACGTTGGAATATTCAGTTTCATAATGGCACCTGAGAGAAAATATTAGCGTTTTTATTGTAAAACAAAATTTAAGATATTAATAGAATTTAACAAAAAGCCACCGCACTTTTATTAAAATTAAGTTTGGTGGCTGAAAATCAGAGCACAATAGTTTTATTTTGGAAGACAAAAATTCTATCGTGCAATGCTAAATCAAGTGCACGGCTTAATACTGTTTTTTCAACATCCCGCCCGGCTTTCATCATTGCTTCGGCATTATAGGTGTGATCGACATTAATCACGTTTTGCATAATAATCGGGCCTTGATCCAATTCATTATTGATAAAATGAGCGGTCGCACCAATAATTTTCACGCCACGTTCATACGCTTGGTGATACGGTTTAGCACCGATAAATGCCGGCAAGAACGAATGATGGATATTAATCACCCGATTTGGATAACGTGCCACAAATTCCGGATTTAATACTCGCATATATTTTGCCAAAATCACTAAATCCGGATTGTAATGATCAATTTGTTCCGCTAAGAGTTTATCGTGCTCTACGCGCGTTAATCCTTCATGGCTCACTAAGTGGAAAGGAATCTCAAACCGTTCAACCAATTCCTGTAACGTCGGATGATTGCCTATAACCGCAGCAATTTCAACATCTAAGCCGCCATAATAATTTTTCATTAAAATATCGCCTAAACAATGTGCTTCTTTAGTCACAAGAATAACAATTCGTTTTTTCTTCATGCTGACCAAACGATTATTTGTTTCTGGAGGCAAACTATATTTTAAATC
Organism: Cricetibacter osteomyelitidis; assembly: GCF_004340985.1. GTDB lineage: Bacteria > Pseudomonadota > Gammaproteobacteria > Enterobacterales > Pasteurellaceae > Cricetibacter > Cricetibacter osteomyelitidis. The sequence continues at coordinate 251,993 of NZ_SLYB01000001.1, read as the reverse complement.
TTCCAATAACATGGCTTCATTAAAAATACCTTCTAATTCGGTACGCATAAAAAAATGGCGTGTTTCAAAATCTACGAATTCATTATTATGTAGGATATTTAATTGATGTTTATAACAAATATTAGTGATTTTCGCGATTAATCCTTTATCATCCGGACAATCGGTTAATAGAATTTTTTTTTCAATCATTATTGTGATTACATCTCTTATAATTATAAAAAAGTGACAAGTCATGTTCAAAACAGACTTGCCATTTAGATGATTAAAATAAATTATTTTATTGCAAAATCAGATAATTTTTTACCTTCATTCAACGCAACTTGAATTTCACGTGGTGTTCTGCCTTGACCTGTCCATGTTTTTGTTTCGCCGCTTGCCGTCACAAATTGATATTTTGCCGGACGAGCCGCCATTTTTTTTCTTGCTTTTTTAGGTGCAACATCGCTTAAAAAAGCATAGAATTCTTCCGCCGTTACACCATCTTGTTTTAATAATTCTTTATATTTTAACAAACGTTCTTGGCGTTCTTTTACCGCTTGTCTTTCTTGTTGTATTTGTTGACGTTTTTCTTCAACAACCGAAGTGAATTTTTCTAATGCGATTTCCAGTTGTTCAAGAGTGGTTTCACGAGCCAATACACGTAAATTACGAATATTTGATAATGTTTTTAATACATCTGACATATTGTGCCTTCCTTATTATTTAAGAATATTTATTTAAATTTCTCTGCAAGTATAAATATTATTTTTTTTATATTCAATATGAAGATTAATATATTTTTTCATAAAAAAGAGAGAGAATTTACCGGAATATGTGCTTTCTGTCTTGGCAGATTCTCAATATTGTTGTAATCTTCTAGGCTTAATTAGATAACTTTCAGATAACGTAAAGAACCAGGTATTTATATGAATTTAATTGATTATTCCACATCGTTGTGGTCTGTTGTGCCGCCATTGTTGGCATTAAGTCTCGCTATTGTCACCCGTCGAGTATTAATTTCTCTCAGTGCGGGTATTATTATCGGTGCATTAATGTTGACCGGTAATCTGCTTGACAGCCTTACTTACTTAAAAAACAACATATTATTTCTCGTCTATGATAGCGAAAAGTCCGCTTTAAACAGCAATAACATCAATATTATTATTTTCTTATTATTGCTCGGAATTTTGACCGCACTTTTAACCGTTTCGGGCAGCAGCCAAGCCTTTGCTTTATGGGCGCAAAAGCGTATTAAAAATCGTCGCGGTGCAAAATTAGTGGCTGCCGGATTGGTATTTTTCACTTTTATTGATGATTATTTCCATAGTTTGGCCGTGGGTGCGATTGCACGCCCTGTTACCGATAAATTCCATGTATCCCGTGCAAAATTAGCTTACATTTTGGATTCTACCGCCGCACCTATGTGCGTATTAATGCCGATTTCCAGTTGGGGAGCGTATATCATCACACTTGTTGCAGGTTTGCTAGCCGCTCACTCCATTACTGATTATTCACCTATCGGTGCATTTATGGCCATGAGTGTCATGAACTTCTATGCGATTTTCTCGATAATTATGGTGTTCTTTGTCGCTTATTTCTCTTTTGATATTGGTCCGATGGTACGCCACGAACGCGAAGCAATGCGAGCAACAACCGAAGTGGAAGAATTAACGGTTGAGCACGTTAAAGGCCGCATGCGTAACCTAGCATTCCCAATCGCCGCGCTCATTGTGGCTACCGTATTCATGATGATGTACACCGGTAATGAAGCATTAGCCGCCGATGGTAAACCATTCTCTGTATTAGGTGCGTTTGAAAACACGACGGTAGGAATTTCACTTGTGTTTGGTGGCATAGCGTCGTTATTAGTCTTAACGCTTTGTATCATAGCAGGTCGCCATGTAAGCCTTCCGGAATACGGTAAAGCAATCTTGTTAGGTATGAAATCCATGTTAGGTGCGATTGCTATCCTACTATTCGCTTGGACAATCAATAACGTTGTGGGCGATGTTCAAACCGGTAAATATCTTTCAACTTTAGTTACCGGCAATTTAAGCGTTGAATTACTTCCGGTATTACTCTTCTTGCTTGGTGCATTAATGGCATTCTCAACGGGAACAAGCTGGGGAACCTTCGGTATTATGTTGCCAATCGGTGCAGCCATCGCAGCTAATGCCGCCCCTGAATTATTATTGCCTTGTTTATCGGCTGTAATGGCCGGTGCGGTATGTGGTGACCACTGTTCTCCCATTTCAGACACCACGATCTTATCCTCAACCGGGGCAAAATGTAATCATATGGATCACGTTACTACGCAATTACCTTATGCGTTGACCATTGCTATTGCCAGTGCGGCAGGATATTTAACCGTTGGATTTACCAAATCCGGACTATTAGGTTTTGCCGTTACCGGTGTGGTATTAGCCGTTATTATATTCTTATTTAAGAAAAAAGATTAAAACCATTACAAACAAAAAGTTGCTCATGACGAGCAACTTTTTTATCAAAATAAACCGCACTTTTTCTCTAAATAGGCAATCATCTGCACCGCAATATCAATCCCACTGGTTTTCTCGATAAGTTCCAACCCCGGGCTGGCGTTGACTTCCAGCACCAAAGTGCCTTGCTTGGAAAAAATCAAATCCACACCGGCTACATCTAACCCTAAGGCTTGTGTCGCTTTAATAGCAATGGCTTTATCGGTTTCGCTTAATGTGATTTTTTCTGCCGAACCGCCGCGATGAAAATTCGCCCGAAATTCACCGCACTTTCCGAACCGTTGCATTGTGGCGACCACCTGATTGCCGATAATAAAACAACGCACATCCGCTCCGCTCGCTTCTGCGATAAAATCCTGTACCAGTGTTGGTATTTCATTTTGTTTCAAAGTTTCCAAAATACTCACCGCACTTTGCTTACCTTCGGCCAACATAACACCAATACCTTGCGATCCGGATAGCGTTTTGATAATACAAGGATATTGCACCTGTTGCACGCTATGCGATGGTTCAAATTCATTGCCGCTTAGCAAAGTATTCGGCACGGCAACACTCGCAGATGCCAATAATTGCAAGCTATGCCATTTATCGCGAGCCTGCAAAAATGCACTGGCATTATTTAAACAAGGTACGCCTTTACTTTGAAAGTGTCGCAACACAGCACAACCCATTTGCGTGGAAGCTGTCCCAAAACGCGGAAGCACTGCATCATAATCCGGCAATAAATAAGGCTCGGTTTCATTATTTTTTTGATAAAACAGCTCAAAGTGCGGTGCATTTTGCGAAAGTTTCAGCAACATTTTATTCGGATCTAAAATATCCATTTGATGTCCGCTCTGCTCCGCACTTTCTTTTAAACGCACACAGCTATATAAACGAGGCTCACGGCATAGCATCAGTAGTTTCATAAGATTCCTTACAATCAATATGTTACGGCCAAAATAATTGATATATTATACCAATCGCAACAATGTTGAAAATCACTTTATTATGATGAAAAAGATCCTGTAAAATAGCCAAGAATTTTTAATTATATAGAAGGAATTTATTATGTTCGTGGTTATTTTTGGTCGTCCAGGCTGCCCTTATTGCGTGCGTGCAAAAGAATTAGCGGAAAAAGTAAAAAACAGTGTAGCCGACTTTGATTATCGCTATGTGGATATTCACGCTGAAGGCATCACCAAAGAAGATTTATCAAAATCCGTCGGTAAACCGGTTGAAACCGTACCACAAATTTTCATTGATGAAAAACCGATCGGCGGTTTTACGGATTTTGCTCCGATTATGAAAGAAACTTTCGGGATTGTGGCCTGATTCACAACGATTTAAGGGGCGGCATTCGCCCCTTCATATAATGACAAACTAAACTTTATTCAGCACAGTTATTTCAACTTATTGATTTTCTTCATATTGTTACTATTTAATAACGCCAATATTTTAATGGAGATAATATAATATGAATTTCAATCAATCCCCTATTCTCGGTTTTCACCATATTGCCGTTATTGTTTCCGATTATGCAAAATCCAAAGCGTTTTACACCAAGATACTCGGTGCGGAAATTATTGCGGAAACCTACCGCACTTTGCGAAGCAGCTATAAGCTGGATTTACGTTTTGCAGATGGCAGTCAAATTGAGTTGTTTTCTTTTCCGAATCCCTCGGCACGCCCTACCACACCGGAAGCTTGCGGATTGCGTCATCTGGCATTTAAAGTGGAATCCGTGGAAAGTGCGGTAAAATATTTGCAAGAAAATAATGTAGAAGCGGAACCTATTCGTATTGATGAATTAACCGACCGTAAATTTACCTTTTTTAAAGATCCTGACGGTTTACCCCTTGAGTTTTATGAAATTTGAACTTGATAAATAGGATTTTGTCTATATTTAGGCTAAAATAATGCAATTTTTATTAATTAGGGAAATGAAATGAATTTTATCGGCAAACTTCTCGGCTTTTTTATCGGTTATCGTGTCACCGGCAGTATTTTCGGTGCTATTGCCGGTGTGATTTTAGGACATATGGCAGATAAAAAACTATACGAATTGGGTAGTGTCAATTCGTCTTTTTTCAAAAAGCCTGTAACCCGCCAATCGTTATTTATGCAAACCACTTTCGCCGTGCTAGGGCATTTGGCTAAGGCAAAGGGGCAGGTGACGACGGGAGATATCCGCCTTGCTACCAGTTTAATGAACCAAATGAATTTGGACGATAACGGCCGTCGTTTGGCTCAAGAGGCCTTTAATCGCGGAAAAGCGACGGATTTTCCCATTCGCCAGGTAATTCGTGAATTTCGTTTAGGCTGCGGCCAACGTAGCGATTTATTGCGGATGTTCTTGGAAATTCAAGTGCAAGCGGCCTTTGCCGATGGTGAATTGCAACGCGGTGAAAAAGAAGTGCTTTATACCATTGCGGAAGAATTGGGTATGTCCCGTATGCAATTCGAGCAAATGCTGGCAATGGTTTATGCTTCGCAACAATTTGCCCGCGGTGGATTTTATCACCAACAACAAGGACAATATCAGCAACAAAGCAACTACCAAGGCAGCTATCAACAAAACGGCAGTTACGGCGGTTATCGCCAATCATCCGGTCCGACCATTGATGATGCCTATAAAGTGTTAGGTGTAACCGCTTCCGACGATCAAAAAGTGGTGAAACGGGCTTATCGCCGCTTGATGAACGAACATCACCCGGATAAATTAGTATCAAAAGGTCTGCCGGAAGAAATGTTAGAAATGGCAAAAGAAAAAGCCCAACAAATTCAAGCTGCTTATGATTTAATTTGTAAATCAAAAGGTTGGAAATAATGCAGCAACATAAATTTGCCTTATTTATCGGCTTAGTAATCCTTACTGTTTCCATTTGGTCCGGTATTGAACCCCATTCAAGAGCGGTATGGTATGCGGAAGTTTTACCGATTTTTATTGTATTCGGATTATTGGTTATCACCTATCCTCTTTTTAAATTCAGCAACTTAGCTTATTTTTTAATGAGCTTATGGATGATTTTGCATTTAATCGGTGCACATTATACCTTTGAATTCGTGCCATTCGACTGGGCAAATAAATTGCTGGGTCCGATTTTAGGTGAAAACCGCAATCACTTTGACCGCGTAGCACATTATATTATCGGTTTTTACAGTTTCCCAATGGCGGAATGGTTGCTCCGCCGCAAATTGTGCGGCCCGATTTTAGCCGGATTTTTCGCCCTATTTTTTATCATGAGCGTTGCAGCCACCTATGAATTAATCGAATGGCAATACGCTGTAATTGAAGGCGGTGATGCGGGTATTTCTTTCTTAGGTTCACAAGGCGATATTTGGGATGCTCAAAAAGATATTCTGGCCGATACGCTTGGTGCAATCACAGCTTTAGTGATTTTCTACATTGCACGACCTGATAAAAAATGCGTGTAATTCTCGCTCCAATGCAAGGCGTGCTGGATCCCACTGTACGCCTGCTGCTTACTGAAATTAATCAATACGATTTATGTATCACCGAATTTGTCCGCGTGGTCGATCAGCTACTGCCGAATAAAGTGTTTTACCGTCTTTGCCCTGAATTGGAAAACGGTGGCAAAACCCTGTCCGGCACACCGGTACGCGTGCAGCTATTAGGACAACATCCGCAGTGGCTGGCAGAAAATGCACAACGAGCCATAGAATTAGGATCCTACGGAATTGACTTAAACTGTGGCTGTCCGTCAAAAACGGTTAATGGCAGTAATGGCGGTGCAATGCTGCTTAAACAACCGGAATTGATTTATCAAGCCACCAAAGCAATTCGTGCCGCAGTGCCGCAACAGCAAACCGTCAGTGTAAAAGTGCGGTTAGGTTGGGATTCCACGGATTTCGCTTTTGATATTGCCCATGCGGTACAACAAGGCGGTGCCGATGAAATTGCCATCCACGGCAGAACCAAAGCGGACGGTTATCGTGCTGATCGCATTAATTGGGCAAAAATCGGCGAAATTCGCCAAAAACTGACCATTCCGGTCATTGCCAACGGCGAAATCCGGCAATGGCAAGACGGACAAGATTGTTTAAAAACCGTGGGTTGTGATGATCTTATGGTTGGTCGCGGAGCATTAAACATCCCCAATCTCAGCCTAGTATTAAAGTATAATCACGCTAAATTGCCGTGGGCTCATATTCTGCCTATACTACAAAAATATGCTCATCTGGAAAATATTCATGATACCGGTTTTTATCACGTTGCCCGTATCAAACAATGGCTCGGTTATTTGAAAAAAGAATATGCAGAAGCCACCGTACTTTTTGAAAAAATCAAAACTTGTCACGATAAAATTGCGTTGAGAGAACGATTGTCTTAATAAAAATCCATTTACTTTTTATGAATTTTTATGCACAATTTATTCATTTAAACTCGATAAAAAACATAAAATGAACACGGAAACCAAACTACAAGACAATCTGATCTCCGCATTTAAGGGCTTGTTAGCACAAGAAAAATACGGTTCGCAAGGGGAAATTGTAACGGCGTTGCAGGCATTGGGATTTGAAAATATCAATCAATCCAAAGTGTCTCGCATGCTCAGCAAATTCGGTGCGGTACGTACCCGCAACACCCGAATGGAAATGGTATATTGCCTACCGAACGAACTCAGCGTGCCGAACACCAGCAGTCCGCTGAAAAATTTAGTGTTGGATATTGACCATAATGATGCCTTAATTGTAATTAGAACCAGTCCCGGTGCGGCACAGTTAATTGCCCGCTTGCTGGATTCCATCGGCAAATCCGAAGGTATTTTAGGTACGATCGCCGGTGACGATACAATTTTTATCACACCGACCAAAACGCAGGATATTCATCAAATAATGAAAAATATCAAAGTGTTATTTGAAACATCCTTGTAATCAACTTGATAATCAAAAAGTGCGGTGATAAAAAACAACGTTTTTTAGAAACGGCCTCATAAAAGGTGAAGATGGTGAGTAATTTTTATGAATATTTTAATAACCGGAGCAACCGGCATGGTAGGGCGAGCATTAACCGCCCGACTGCTAAAAAATGCCGATAAAATCACCGCATTTTCTCGTTCTATTGATAAAGCCAAACAAATATTAAGTAGCCAAGTAGATGTCGTTACCCATCTTGATATGGATTTTTCTCAATTTGATGCTGTGATCAATCTGGCAGGCGAACCGATTTTTGATCACTACTGGACAGAAACGCAAAAACAAAAATTATGGGACAGCCGTATCAATCTCACCCGTACATTAGCGGAAAAAATCAATCAAGCCACACAACCGCCACATATCTTTATTTCCGCCTCTGCGGTGGGATTTTATGGTGATTGCGGTGATAATGCCGTCACAGAATCTCATCCAAGTGGAAACAGCTTCACTGCCCGGCTTTGTGTCGAATGGGAAAAACAGGCATTACAGGCAAACGGTCGAGTTTGCCTCATCCGCACATCAAATATTTTAAGCCACAGTGACGGTATGTTGACAAAAATCCTGCCCTTATACCAATGGGGACTGGGTGGCAAACTGGGTTCCGGCACACAATTTATGTCTTGGATCCATTTGCAAGATATGGTGAACGGCATTATTCATTTATTGCACCATCCTACTGCTCAAGGTGCATTTAATTTTTCCGCCCCAAATCCGGTACGCAATGGAAAATTTAATCAAATCTTAGGAAAATGCTTAAACCGACCGCACTTTCTCCCCATTCCGGCATTTGCATTGAAACTCGTATTTGGCGAACGGGCTTACTTGTTATTGGACAGCGTACAGGCTGTACCAAACAAATTATCAGAAAGCGGATTTATATTTGAATTTGAAAAATTAGAAAATGCCTTACGACATTTACTGCACAAGTAAAACATCTCAATATTACTCATTTTTCATTGCCAAATACCGCTCCACCGTATCCACAATGGCTTGCGTTTGCGGATCGATTTCAATATTTACCAAAGATCCCACCGCTCTTTTGCCGATTAACGTACGGTGCAAAGTTTCGGGAATTAAATTCACACAGAAAGTATCACCTTTCACTTCACCGATAGTCAGGCTGATACCGTCAATGGCGATAAATCCTTTGGTGAGAATATATTTCATCATATCTTGATTCGGCAGTTTAAACCAAATTTGCAGATTATTATCCGAAGAAATGATTTCGCTGACTTCCGCCGTGCAATAAACGTGACCGGAAAGAATATGCCCGCCGATTTCATCACCCATTTTCATTGCCCGCTCAATATTGACAAAATCCCCTTTTTTTAAACCGCCTAAGTTGGTGATTTTCAACGTTTCTGTCATTAAATCAAAATCCACCAAATCATCGTGGATTCCTGTCACCGTCAAACAAACTCCGTTATTCGCCACCGAAGCCCCGATTTCCAAACCATCCAGTAATTCTTGTGGTAATTTTACGGTGTGTGTTCTAAAATTAGCTTTTTCAATAATGTGTTGAATTTGAGCCGTACCTTGCACAATTCCGGTAAACATTGTGTTCTCCTTATTTTTAATAAAATTTTTCTCATTATAACGTAATTCGGAATATTTATGAAAACCAGCTTTCACTTTCTTGATTATCATCAACAGGCAAAAAAATTAATCGCTATCGCTCTGCCGATTTTATTTGCTCAAATTGCTCAAAATTCAATGGGATTGGTAGACACCATTATGGCCGGTAGGGTGAGTTCGGCAGATATGGCGGCAATTTCCGTGGGAGCCTCCATTTGGTTTCCACTGGTGTTATTCGGTCACGGTTTGTTATTGGCATTGCCGCCGACGATTTCTTATTTAAACGGTTCAGGACAACGCAAACGCATTGCCCATCAAGTACGTCAGGGCATTTGGATTGTGATTGCCGCGATGATTCCCTTGGGATTAATGATTTTTCACAGCGACAAAGTTATTCATTTTATGCAGATGGAAGACAAATTGGCTGATATTACCATTCGTTATTTGCAGGCAATGATTTGGGGATTGCCCGCTTATTTGCTAATGATAAATTTCCGTTGTTTAAACGACGGTATCGCCAAAACCAAGCCCGCAATGGTGATCACCATTATCGGTTTATTGCTTAATATCGTGTTAAATTATATTTTTATCTACGGCAAATTCGGTGTGCCTGCTTTTGGTGCGGTAGGTTGCGGCATTGCAACGGCAATTGTGAATTGGTCAATGTGTTTTATGATGATCGGTTATTGTATTAAAGCGGAAAATCAACGAGATCTGAAAATCTTCGAACAAATTATCGAAAAACCGAATTGGAAAACGCTGAAAAAACTACTAAAACTCGGATTCCCGATTGCTGTGGCATTATGTTGTGAAGTTGCCTTATTTGCTCTCACTTCCCTGTTTTTATCGCCGTTGGGCTCTAATGTGGTGGCGAGTCATCAAATCGCCTTAAATACCAGTTCTCTGATCTTTATGTTACCGATGTCGTTAGGAATGGCAACCACAATTTTAGTAGGGCAAAATTTAGGTGCAAAATCGGCAGACAATGCGAAGAAAACAGCTTATGTAGCCATTGCCGTAGGGCTTTCTATTGCATTGGTGACGGCTTTAATTACAGTGTTATTCCGCACCAGTATCGCCTCTATTTTCGTGACAGATCCGGAAGTAATTGCAATGGCGGGAATGTTGCTGTTAATTTGTGCCTTATATCAATTTTCCGATACAATTCAAGTGGTTGTCGGTGGTGCGTTACGCGGTTACAAAGATACCAAAGCCATTTTATACATCACTTTATTTTGTTATTGGATTATCGGCATGCCTTTAGGCTATACGTTGGCAATGACTGATTTTATCGTTCCCCATTTAGCGGCTGAAGGCTTCTGGATTGGTTTTATCGTCAGTCTTACCTGTGCAGCAATATTATTGGTGTACCGTATGCGAAAAATCCAAGCCATGCCAGCCGAATATTTAATCGAACTTGTAGGAAAAAAATAATGAATAAAATTATCAATGTAGGAATTGCGGGCTTTGGAATGTCGGCTCGCACATTTCATGCCCCGTTTTTACACCGTGATCCCCGTTTTCAAATTAAAAAAGTGTTGGAACGCAGCACGGAAAAAGCCAAAGAAAAATATGATTACGTAGAAATTGTGCGGGATTTTACCGCACTTTTAACAAATGATATTGATTTAGTGATCATCACCACGCCCAACCCTACTCACTACCCAATGGCTAAACAAGCTATTCTCGCAGGCAAAAATGTGATTGTGGAAAAGCCGCTGGCAATTACTGCGAAACAAGCTTCAGAGCTGGCATTGTTAGCCAAACAGCAAAATGTGACACTGTCGGTATATCAAAACCGCCGTTGGGATAACGGCACATTAACAGTGAAACAAATCGTCGCAAAAAATCTGTTGGGCGAGATTGTGGATTATGAAATCCGTTTTGACCGATACGCCAAAAGCAAAAATGTAAAAGCATGGAAAGAAACCGGCGAACAAGGCGTAGGATTGGTTTACGATCTAGGCGTACATTTAATGGATCAGGTCATTGATTTATTCGGCAAACCTACCGCACTTTATGCTGATGTCCGCTATCAACATAAAAGTGCTTTAAACGATGATAATTTCCGCATCACTTTCTATTATCCCGATAAAAACGTGGTGATGTGTGCCGGCAAATACAGCCGTGAAAACACACCGCATGTTGCACTGCACGGCAAGCTGGGTTCTTACATCAAACAAACCATAGACAATCAAGAAGCATTGCTGATTGCCGGCACAGAACCTGCGGGCGATTGGAATGTGGAAAGCGATGAACATTGGGGCATTTTACACACGGAAATCAATGATAAAATCATCCGTCAAAAATACCCGACTATCACCGGCAATTATCAGGCTTATTACGATAATATTTATGATGTGTTGACAAATAACGGCAATTTGATTGTCACCGCAGAACAAGCGGCGTTTGTGCTATCGTTAATTGAAAAAGTCTATGAAAGTGCTAAGTGCGGTGTAAGAATAGACATATAATACTTTTAAGCAACGAAAGTGCGGTCAAAAATTTTTGAAAATTTCGACCGCACTTTAATTTTAAATATCAGTTTTAAAAAAGTTATAACTTAACTTGAATGGATTCTGTATCTCGAACAAAAATATGCTGATTCTCATTATTTAGCGTAATTTTGATATCGGGATTGGCGAATACGATTGGTGAAATAAGCTCTTCCGGAGAATCTCCTAATTTATTTTTATCTACATAAACCAGCACATCGCCTTGTTTAACTTGAGCGTACTTTTCCACTTGCATGCGGAAAGCCTTCGGTTTACCCGCGGAATTTAATCCGATATGAATTAACACTTCCATACCGTCATCACGGCGGATAATAAAGGCATGTCCGGTTGGAAATGCGGCAATAACAATACCATCAAATGGGCTGACCACCACTTCGCCATCAAGCTGAATGGCAAATCCATCACCTAAGACTTTACTTGCAAAATTTTCATCCGGCACTTGGTTAAGTGCTAACAATTTGCCCGACATAGGAACAGCAAAAGATAGATTCATAGATGACTCCTTAGTTAGTTTGTGCGTAAGCGAGTTGTTTTCTGCGTAAATCTAGCACACGGGTCATTTCACCACGTAAGCTATCCAATTTGTAGAAAGACATTAAGCCAATAATGCAAACACTGATAAATGCAGGGAGCCAGATATAGCAGATTTCAATGCTGGTTAAGGCGGATTCGCTTTGTGCCACGTTTGCAATATAGCCACCGGCTTCTAAGATATAACCAATTGCCAATCCTGCCACACCCATACCAAATTTCACGAAGAAACCTTGCATTGAAGCGATCATACCTGGAATGCTGCGGTTTTTCTCAAATTCAGAATAATCGATCACATCAGGCTGAATAGCGAAAGTTACACCGAAAATACCGTACATACCCAAGCCTGTGATGGCAAGGCTGATAAGTTGTAGTGTTAATGAATCTTTACCTATATACGCAATAGCATCGCCCCCGAGATAGAGTAAACAACAAGCAATAATGAGCGTACGTTGTGTAAAGGCTTTTTGTAAGCGAGGGAGCAATAATAGGATTGGTAACCCCGATAAAATACCGAAGAAACCGACGAAAGTAAGCCAACTGGTACTTTCTAAGTTATAAGTGAAGTAGTAAATCACTGAGGTGTTACGTACAACAAACAATCCAAAGTAGAAGAAATTGACTAATACTAAAATCCATGTTTGTGCGGTTAAGCCACGAAAATCGTCCCATACGGAAGATTTTTCAGTGCGAACTACCGTTGGCGGTACAACTTCTTCGGTTTGAGTAAAGGTGAAAAAGAAAATACACATTGCCAATAAACCGTAGATGGTCATTGTGATTAAGTAGCCTTGTTTGTAATCACCTTGTCCGAAAAAATCCACTAACGGTTGAGTAATCCCCATTACCACGGTCGTACCAAGTAATGCACAAATCATACGGCTTGCAACTAAAATGTTGCGTTCATTCACATCGGAAGTGAGGCGTGGCACAATGGTGTTGAGCGGAATGTTTACCACAGTGTAAGCAAAAGATAACATAATATAAGTAACATACGCCCACACAATTTTGCCCGCAGTGCCGAAATCCGGCACATAGAAAGTTAATGTAGTAAAAATAGCAAACGGAATCGCACCGATAACAAAATAAGGGCGACCTGATCCCCAACGAGTTTTGGTGCGATCCACCACCAAGCCCATTAACACATCAGTTAAGGCATCAAGTAAACGGGTAGATAACATCATTGTTCCGACCACAGCCGCCTCAATGCCGAATACATCGGTATAGAAGAACATTAAGTAAGATGCCATCGTACTAAATACAAGATTACACCCGAAATCGCCAAAACCGTATCCAATCCGTTTTAGCCAGACATTTTGTGTTCGCATAAAAACTCCTCAATAATTAGGAAGTAAGTAATTTAAAATGAGGTATTTTGCAAGGCATTCATACCTCATTTCACTATTATCGATTGGCAAAATCCGCAGCTAGCCGTTCGATAGGTAAGCCATTTTGATAACGCTGAATAAAGCGTTCATAGCCTGCTGTCCATTCCGCTTGCGGTTGCACGATATTATCTTGCGAGTGAACAAAAACCTCTTGATCAAGATATTGCCCCAAAGTGCGGTCAGTTTTGTTTGCTTTTATACCAACATAAGCGGCAAGTAATGCAATCCCCCATGCTCCGCCTTCACTCGCAGTTTCCATTACTGCCACCGGCACATCAATGGCATTGGCAAGCACTTGTTGTGCCACCGCTTTACTCTTGAATAAGCCACCGTGGGCAAAAATCTTATCAATTTTGACCTGCTCTTTTTTGGTGAGTGTATCCATACCTAATTTCATTGCACCGAAAGCGGTATAGAGTTGCACCAACATAAAATTAGCAAGACTAAAATTGGCTTTTGCAGGGTGCAAGAACAACGGACAGCCCATCATCAAATCTACCCCGTGTTCACCCGAATAGAAACAGTAAGAAAGCAAATTGCCACTGTCTGGATCAGCATTAAGTGTTTGCTCAAATAATGTGCCATAAAGTGCTTCACTGCTCACATTGCAGTTAAAACTGCGTAACACCTCATTGAACAGTTGTATCCATGCGTTGAGATCGGAACTGCAATTTTGCGAATGTGCCATTGCTACAGGGTCACCTGCTGGGGTAGTTACCATATCTAAATCACGATAAAGTTGAGAAAGAGGTTTTTCTAATACCACCATTGCAAAGGCTGACGTACCAGCGGATACGTTACCGGTTTTCACTTTGATACTGTTGGTTGCCATCATTCCCGTACCTGCATCGCCTTCCGGCGGACACATCACACAGCCTGCTTGCAATGTCCCTGTTGGATCAAGTAATTTCGCCCCCTTTTCACTTAATTTACCCGCTTGTTCACCTGCGACTAGCACGGTTGGTAGAATATCGGCAAGTTTCCAATCGAAATGCTGATCTGCAACCAATTGATTGAAACTGGCAAGCATTACACGATCATAATCGTGGGTTGCCGCATCAATTGGGAACATACCTGATGCATCGCCAATACCAAGTACTTTTTCACCACTTAATTGCCAATGAACATAGCCGGCAAGGGTGGTGAAAAAAGCAATCTCTTTGGTATGCTTTTCTTGATTTAGTATCGCTTGATACAAGTGAGCAACGCTCCAACGGTGAGGTATGTTGTACTGAAATCGCTCGGTAAGAATATCGGCGGCTTCGGCAGCAGTGTTATTACGCCAAGTACGAAATTCGACAAGCTGATTATCGTTTTTATCAAACGGAATATATCCGTGCATCATCGCGCTTACACCAAGCCCTGCTAATTGCGTGAGTGGCGTGTCATATTGTTGCTGTACATTGAGGCAAAGATCACGATAACAGGCAGCAATCCCTTGCCAAACCTCGTCCAGTGGATAAGTCCAGCTCCCATTGACGAAATGGTTTTCCCATTCAAAACTACCCTTGGCAACTATATTTCCCTTTTCATCAATCAGAACGGATTTGATCCGTGTCGAACCTAATTCAATCCCTAAATAAGTCAGCCCATTTTCAATGATATTTTTTGCACTGTTACTCATTTGATTTTCCTATATGAAGTGAAACACTATCCATTGAGAGAATGGATAGTGTCAAAGGATTAGAAGCAAGTGAACGCACCGTCCACAATAAAATCAGAACCGCTGGTAAAGTTACTGGTGTCACCAGCCAAATATACGCAAATTGATTGCAATTCTTCCGGTGTACCTAAGCGGTGCATTGGTGCCATCGTATTCCATTCTTTAATGAGTGGCTGTAAATCTTTGGAATTTAAGGTGAGTTCTGTACCGATATAACCCGGGCTTAAACTATTCACACGAATATTGTGCTTCGCCCATTCGATAGCAAGCGATTTGGTTAATTGAATCACCCCTGCTTTGGAAGCGTTATATGCACATTGTGGTTGTGGTACATTCACAATATGAGCTGACATTGATGCTGTGTTGATAATTGAACCGCCTGTACCTTGCTCAATCATCAATTTTCCTGCCCCTTGTGCAGTTAAAAATACGCCTGTAAGATTGACATTGATCACTTTTGACCACTGTTCAAGGGTCATCTCTTCGGCTGGAATATTCATACAAATCCCCGCATTACAGAAGGCAATATCTAATTTGCCAAATTCCTGTTTGATCACCGCAATTAAATTTTCAACACTAGCAGGATCGGTGACATCCGTTTTCACTGCAATGGCTTTTACTTTCTCTACCGTCATAATTTCCGTAGCGGTTTTTTCCGCTTCAACAATATCGAAATCAGCAATCACTACATTCGCTCCGGCTTGTGCAAACGCGGTTGCCACGCTTTTACCAATACCTCTTGCACCACCCGTTACAAAAGCGGTTTTACCATCTAAACGCATTTTTTCTAAAATACCCATCTTTCTTCTCCTTAAAACTGTTTTTTAACCATCTTTTATAAAATAACTTTATAAAAGTAGCTTTAAAATACTCTTGCTTATTCTTATTTGCAAGAGACTTTTATAAAATGGATTTAATAAAAGGGAACTTTTTATCAATTTTGTGATATGATTCACAAAATTTAGCGAGTTTTAAAAAGCGAATTAGCCAAATGAATACCATCATAGATATTAAACAAAACAATTATCAAAACATTTACCGATTATTTTTTCAATACGATAAAGTATCTAAACAACAAATAGCCCGATTTTTAAATCTAAGTTTACCGACGGTAGTAAATAATATCGGTAAATTGAACAAGGAAGGAAAAATTAGAGAATGTGGGCAATTAGAATCGCAGGGCGGACGACCGGCGATCGCTTATGAACTAGTGAAAGATGCACATATCGCTATTGCGGTAGAAATTCAAAATACGCAAATAAAATGCGCCGTACTCAACTTACTCGGTGAAATCATGCTGCAAAAAAACAGCGAGTTTACCTTTATCGAGGAACAATCCTATACATTAACGCTGATACAAGCTATCGATCAATTTATTACCGAAAGTCGGTATGCCAAATCACAAATTCTTGGAATCGGATTATCCGTACAAGGTATTGCCGCCAAAGACGGCAAATCAATGCTATACAGCAAAGCCTTTCCTTCTGACAATTTTGACATTCCGACCTTAGATAACCATTTCGACTTACCGGTAATGCTTTTTCACGACGTAAAATGTGCCGCTACCGCCGAATTATGGAAAGCCAAATATCTTAATGATGCAATTTATGTGTTTATCAGCGAACATCTGGGTGGTGCACATATTATTAATAATCAGATCGATCTCGGTAAAAACGGTTTTGCCGGCGCATTTGAACATTTGCAAATCTATGACAACGGCAATGCTTGCTATTGCGGACAAAAAGGCTGCTTAGAAACTTATTGTTCACTCTCGGCATTATTGCAAAAAAATGAAAGCGAAGAACAATTCTTTGCACAACTAAGACAAAAAGATTTTCATTATCAGCAACGTTGGGACATTTTTTTAACCAACCTGGCAAAAGGACTTAATGCGGTTTATCTTTTGCTCGAAAGGGATATTATTCTAGGTGGAAAAATTGCCCCCTATCTTAAGGATGAGGATCTCGTCGTACTTAAGCAAAAAATGGAAAGTTATGCGACTTTTCCGCAACATGATCTCAACATCAGTATTGCACAACAACAAAGTTATTCAACTCTCATCGGGGCGGGACTTTATTTTATTAAAAAGGGGCTTAGGAAGTAAAATTCATTTTAAAGGAGGATTTCATAACATTTTTAACAGTATCTTATACAAACCAACATGCATGTGATTAAAGCAAAACTTCGTCTTTTTCAAATACAAGTAAAACGTATGCTTTACCACGCCTTTAAATTGTATCGGACGATGCCTGACATAGCTCCAAAACGACTCTCGATACCATTGATATGCTGAGCACCTTTGGTAAACCCATCCGCTTTGAAATACCTAGCAAAGTCCGTCCCCCTGATAACCACGCCGGCCGTCGTATTTCAATGAACCGGCAAACCGAACGCTAAATATCCTTTAACTTCCGCTCCAACACATCTCTTTGCTCTACAGTCAATGCTTCATTGAACTGATTAGTCAAAATAAAGAAATCCTCCGCTCGTTCGCCGTTGGTGGTGATTTTGGCATTGAGCAAATTCAGATTTAATTCCGTGAAAATATCACTGATATCCGCCAATAATCCGGCTTTATCTAAGGTGATGATTTCCAATTCCGTTTGATCGGATTTTTCCGTATTTAAGAACTGTACTTCGGTGGCAACGTGGAAATGCTGCAATTTGGTTTTGTATTTTTTTGCCCGTGTGACTTTTTTCTCACCGGATAAACCTTCTAACAAGGCTTGCTCTAAGGCTCGACGTCGGTCGAATTTGGCTAATGTGCCATCTAACTCTGTCACAATAAAGCTGTCCAACACATAGCCGTCTAAGCTGGTGATGATTTGAGCATCATGGATACTGAAGTTTTTGGCATCGATAATATTTACCACTTTATTGAATAAATTCGGTTGGTCAGGGCAATACACAAATACTTCCGTTCCCCCCAAAGAAAAGCGGTTGCTGATTTTCACTAAAATCTCATTGTGACTTTCACACAACAATTCCGTATGCCACGCGATTTGTTTAGCGGTATTGCGTAAGAAATAGTCATCGGGACAGCGAGCCCAAAGTGCGGTGATTTTTTCCGGATTTATATGTGCTAACAATTTCAAAGCTTGTTTACGATGCTCATTGGCTTCTTGTTTTTGATCCAACAAATGTTCCGTACCTTGCTGAAGCTGACGGGTGGTGAACTGATACAGACTTGCCAATAAAGACCGCTTCCAACTGTTCCACAAAGTTGCATTGGTGGCACAAATGTCCGCTACCGTTAGGCACATGAGATAGTCCAAACGTTTTTGCGTTTTTATTTTATCGGCAAAATCACGGATAATTTCCGGATCGTGAATATCCCGCCGTTGGGCGGTAACAGACATCAATAAATGCTGTTCTACCAGCCACACCATCAGTTCCGTATCCTGTTCATTAAAGCCGTGTCGTTCGGCAAAATCTCGCATATCCACCGCGCCAAGAACCGCGTGATCACCGCCGCGACCTTTTGCGATATCGTGAAACAACGCGGCTAAATACAATAAAGTGCGGTCGATTTTCGGGAAAATTTCACAACAAACGGGGTGTTGTTCCATGGTTTGCGAATCAAGAAAACACTCTAATTTGGCCATTACCCGCAAGGTATGTTCGTCCACCGTATAATTGTGAAATAAATCAAACTGCATTAGACCTTCAATACCCTGCCATTTACGTAAATATGCGGTCAAGACACCGTAACGGTGCATTGGCATTAATGCTCGAGCAATGGCGTTGGGTTGAGCCAGCAAGAGTAAGAATTTTATGCGGGCAGCCGGTAAATTACTAAGTTTTTCTTTTAATTGGGTCAAAGCCAGCGGTAATTGTCTTAGGGTTGACGAATGAATTTCCCAATCCAGGTGTGCTGTTAAATGCAAAAATAAATCAATTATCGTCGCCGGTTGTTGCACAAAACACTTAGGATTTCGCAAGCAGATCATTTGATCGATACATTCAAAATTTTCGTCAATTTTCACCGCACTTTTATCACCGGCAGGCTTCAAAAAGTTTTCTTGATAATGCTTCGCCAGCATATCACTTAATAAAGAAATAGCTTGCAACGATTGAAAAAACTGCTTCATCATCGCTTCAACTGCTTGATTACCTTGACCGGTAAAGCCCAACATTTCACTAACTTTCAGTTGACGATCAAATAATAATCGGTTGTCGTAGCGTTTTAACATCAAATGTAAGGCAAAGCGAGTGCGAAACAAAAATGACTGACTTTTCAGCAATGATTCATATTCTTGCGGATAAATAAACCCACTGTTTAAAATATCGTCCAAGGTTTTCGCCCGGGAATGGCGTAAGGCAATCCAATAGAGCAAATGCAGATCCCGCAAACCGCCGGGGCTGTATTTGATATCCGGCTCAAGATTGTAGCCGGTGTTATGATAACGTTGATAACGTTCCGTGCGTTCTTGGATTTTGGCATCAAAAAAGGCTTTTATCGGCCAAAAATCCGGCGTGTTGTGAACAGCGTTATCCAACTGTTCAAAGTGCGGTCGGTTTCCGCATAAATATCGGCTTTCCAATAAGTTGGTCGCCACGGTGATATCTGCTTTTCCCACTTCCATACATTCATTTAATGTGCGAACGCTTTGCCCCACATCTAAACGGCAATCCCATAAAAATTGCACAAATTCACTGATTTTCCGAGCAATCGGTTCGCTCGGTTTATTGATACTTAAAATCAGAAAATCCAGATCCGATAAAGGAAACATTTCTTTGCGACCATAACCGCCCACGGCAATTAATGTAAGATCAGGCTCCTGATCCAATTGAAAAAACTGCCACAATGTTATTAATAAATGATCATAAAATCGGGTACGATTTTCAATTAAATCATATACATCGGCGGCTTCAAAGCGTTCTAATTCCCATTGCTTCAATAAATCAAGTTGTAATTTGACCGCACTTGGGGTTAACGGGTTTTGAGATTGGTATTGCAAAAACATCAGATGTCCTTAAATTTATCTTAAAAGATCTTTTTTCTATATTTCTAAATAAGTTACTTGATGTCAAGAATATTAAAAAAAATTTATTGCTTGAATTTTTATAAATATCCTTTATCTTGTACTCAACTTAAAATTCTAACCCATATCTTGTGTTTTGGATTATGGAATAATAACTAAGAAAAAGGTAGAGCAAGGCTAATGAACAACAAACTAATGGTTACAAAACGCGATGGCAAAATGGAACCCATCGATCTTGATAAAATCCACCGTGTCATTACGTGGGCGGCAGAAGGCTTGGAAAATGTGTCCGTATCCCAAGTGGAATTGCGTTCCCATATTCAGTTTTATGAAGGGATTCGTACTTCAGATATTCACGAAACCATTATTAAAGCCGCCGCGGATTTGATCAGCAAAGATACGCCGGATTATCAATATTTAGCTGCCCGCCTGGCAGTATTCCATTTGCGTAAAAAAGCTTATGGTCATTTTGATCCGCCGCGTTTATACGATCACGTGAAAAAATTAGTACGTATGGGCAAATATGATGAAGCGTTGCTCACCGATTACAGCCGCGAAGAATGGGATGAAATGGACGGTTATCTTGATCACTGGCGTGATATGACCTTCTCTTATGCTGCCGTTAAGCAGTTGGAAGGCAAATATTTGGTGCAAAACCGCGTTACCGGTGAGATCTACGAATCCGCTCAATTCTTATATTTATTGGTGGCGGCCTGTTTATTCAGCAAATACCCGCAGGAAACCCGTTTATCTTATGTACGCCGTTTCTACGATGCAACTTCAACCTTTAAAATCTCTTTGCCTACTCCGATTATGGCCGGCGTGCGTACCCCGACCCGTCAATTCAGTTCCTGTGTATTGATCGAGTGCGACGATAGCTTGGATTCTATTAATGCTACTTCTGCGGCAATTATTAAATATGTATCGCAACGTGCGGGCATCGGTATCAATGCCGGTGCGATCCGTGCCTTGGGCAGTCCGATCCGCAACGGTGAAGCTTTCCATACAGGCTGCATTCCGTTTTATAAACACTTCCAAACAGCGGTAAAATCCTGTTCTCAAGGCGGTGTACGCGGCGGCGCGGCGACGGTTTACTACCCGATTTGGCACTTGGAAGCAGAAAGCCTCTTGGTGTTAAAAAACAACCGTGGTGTGGAGGATAACCGTGTACGTCATATGGATTACGGCGTGCAGCTAAATAAAACTATGTATCAACGTTTAATTAAAGGCGAAGATATTACCTTATTCAGTCCGTCCGACGTACCGGGACTTTATACGGCGTTCTTTGCGGATCAAGATAAATTTGAAGCCCTTTACACCAAATACGAACAAGATCCGAATATTCGTAAACGCAAAATAAAAGCCGTTGAATTGTTCTCTTTGTTAATGCAAGAACGTGCTTCCACCGGTCGTATTTATATTCAAAACGTGGATCACTGTAATACCCACTCACCGTTTGACCCGGAAGTAGCCCCGGTGCGTCAATCCAATTTATGTTTGGAAATCGCCCTACCAACTAAACCGCTTACCCACTTCCACGATGAAGAAGGTGAAATTGCTTTATGCACACTTTCTGCCTTTAACTTGGGTAAAATAGAAAACCTGGATGAATTAGAAGGCTTGGCTGAACTTGCAGTACGTGGTTTGGATGCTTTATTGGATTATCAGGATTACCCGGTGAAAGCAGCTTATCGCGGTTCAATGGGTCGCCGTTCGCTCGGTATCGGTGTGATTAACTACGCTTATTATTTAGCGAAAAACGGTGTACGTTATTCCGACGGTTCCGCCAACGATTTAACCCACCGCACTTTTGAAGCCATTCAATATTATTTATTGAAAGCCTCGATGGATTTAGCCAAAGAGCTCGGCCCGTGCGAATACTTTAATGAAACCACTTATGCCAAAGGTATTTTACCGATTGATACCTACAAAAAAGATATCGACGGTTTAACCAAAGAGCCGTTGCATTTAGATTGGGAAAGTCTGCGTAAGGATATTCAAACCCACGGTTTGCGTAACTCCACATTAACCGCATTAATGCCGTCGGAAACATCGTCACAGATTTCTAACGCCACCAACGGCATCGAACCGCCACGCGGTCATATCAGTGTGAAAGCCTCAAAAGACGGTATCTTAAAACAAGTCGTGCCGGATTATGAAAACCTGGGTGAAAACTACGAATTATTATGGGATATTCCGAATATGGACGGTTATTTGCACTTGGTTGGCATTATGCAAAAATTCGTGGATCAGGCAATTTCCGCTAATACCAACTACGATCCGCAACGCTTCCCGGACGGCAAAGTACCGATGAAAGTGTTGTTAAAAGACTTATTAACCGCTTATAAATACGGTTTAAAAACCTTGTATTACCAAAACACCCGCGACGGTGCCGATGACGGTCAAGACGACCTCGATGACAGCTGTGCCGGCGGGGCTTGTAAGATTTAATCAATAAAAGTGCGGTTTAATTAAAAAAACTTTTTTTAAATCCACCGCACTTTTTCTCACATTTAAGGAAAAAATATGGCATATACCACTTTCTCGCAAAACAAAAACGATCAACTAAAAGAACCGATGTTCTTTGGTCAAAACGTCAACGTTGCTCGTTACGATCAACAAAAATATGAAACTTTTGAAAAGCTGATTGAAAAGCAACTGTCTTTCTTCTGGCGTCCGGAGGAAGTGGATGTATCGCAAGATCGCATCGACTACGCTGCTTTGCCTGAACACGAAAAGCATATTTTTATCAGCAACTTAAAATATCAAACTTTGTTGGATTCCATTCAAGGGCGCAGTCCGAATGTGGCGTTGTTGCCGTTAGTATCCATTCCTGAATTGGAAACCTGGATCGAAACCTGGACGTTCAGCGAAACCATTCACTCTCGTTCATATACCCATATTATCCGCAATATTGTGAACGATCCGTCCATCGTATTTGACGATATCGTCACCAACGAAGAAATCATCAAACGGGCAAAAGATATTTCCGCCTACTACGATGATTTAATCCGCGACAGCCAGCTTTACAGCTTATACGGCGAAGGCACCTATACTGTGGACGGCAAAGAATGTGTAGTAAGTTTACGCAACTTAAAACGTCAATTATATTTATGCTTAATGAGCGTAAACGCCTTGGAAGCTATCCGTTTCTACGTTTCTTTCGCCTGTTCATTCGCCTTTGCAGAACGCCAATTAATGGAAGGTAATGCGAAAATCATTAAATTTATCGCCCGCGATGAAGCCTTGCACTTAACCGGTACACAACATATTTTAAATATTATGGCAGCCGGTCAAGATGATCCTGAAATGGCTGAAATTGCAGAAGAATGTAAACAAGAAGCTTATGATTTATTCGTGGCTGCGGCAGAGCAAGAAAAAGACTGGGCGGATTATTTATTTAAAGACGGTTCAATGATCGGCTTAAATAAAGATATTTTGGTGCAATATGTAGAATATATCACCAATATCCGTATGCAGGCAGTAGGCTTACCATTACCGTTTGCCGCACGTAGCAATCCGATTCCTTGGATTAACGCGTGGTTGGTTTCCGATAATGTGCAGGTAGCACCGCAGGAAGTGGAAGTAAGTTCTTATCTGGTCGGTCAAATTGATTCTAAAGTAGACACCGACGATTTCGGTGATTTCGATCTGTAAACTTTAGAAAAATCTACCGCACTTTTGTTTAAAATTTACAAAAGTGCGGTCATTTTTTATTATTTTTATGAATATCCACAAAATTCATCTGCTAAAGCGCCGACAAACCATTGAACACAATGGCACTACTTCCCTTCTCGAAAATCTTGAACAACAAGGTATTCATCACGAATATCAATGCCGAAGCGGTTACTGCGGATCTTGCCGGGTTAAAATCAAACAAGGAAAAGTCTCTTACAAAGAAACACCTTTAGCCTTTATTCAAGCTGATGAGATCTTATTATGTTGTTGTCAGGTGGAAAGCGATTTAGAAATTGAATTATGATAACGACACTCCATTTTAATTCCTTGCATTTTGTGGTATTAATTCGGTAAAATATCGTCTCGAATTTTCAGCAATAAAATAAATTCTCAAATTATGTTAAAACTACGCAATTTATGCTCCGTTACTTTACTCAGCTTGATTCTCAGTGCTTGTACGCTCGATGAGCAACGTCCGACTAATGTGAAATATATTGATAAATCGAGCCCGGTTTGGAAAACTCATCTTGCTGAAATTAAGAAAATTAACGCGTATTCCGCCAGCGGTCAATTGGGGTATATCAATAGCAAAGAACGTTTTTCCACTCAATTTAACTGGCATTACAATAATCCGAAATCTTATAGCTTAAAATTGTCCTCCACCATTAGCAGTTCCACACTACAACTTGATATGCACGCTCGCGGTTTGACGATTTCCGATAATAAAGGCCGTCAACGCACGGAAGCGGATGCCAAATTATTATTACGTGAAATTGTGGGAATGGATTTTCCTTTGGAACAATTCGCTTTATGGTTGAAAGGTCAGCCGGATGAACATGCCGCTTATGAAATCGGTGAAAATCATTTACTTGCCACATTCAACTACCCGATTGACGGCCAAACCTGGACTGCAGATTATTTGACTTATAACGACAATACGCAACCGAAAATGCCGCAAAATATCTTGTTGAAAAGTCAAGATCAAACCTTAAAAATCCGCATAGATAAATGGAAGTTTTAAGGAATGAAAACTTATCATTTTTCTACCGCACTTTCTCAGAGAAACCAACCTAAAAATCGGTTTCCCAGTCCGGCAAAACTGAATCTGTTTTTATATATTAACGGCAAACGTGTTGATGGTTATCACGAATTACAAACATTATTTCAGTTTCTCGATTATGGTGATTGGCTGACGATTAATGTCCGCAATGATGGCAATATTCATCTTACCCCGGATATTCCCAATTTATCCTTAGAACAAAATTTAATTTATCGTGCGGCAAGATTATTGCAACAATATACCGATTGCCCTTTAGGTGCGGATATTGAGTTAGATAAAATTCTGCCGATGGGCGGCGGTATCGGAGGCGGTTCATCTAATGCCGCTACTGTGTTAATTGCACTAAATTATTTATGGCAAACCAATTTATCCCTTGCACAACTGGCAACATTAGGTCGTCAATTAGGTGCTGATGTGCCGATTTTCGTACATGGTCAATCCGCATTAGCCGAGGGCGCAGGCGAAATCTTTACATCATGCGAACCTGAAGAAAAATGGTATGTGGTCTTAAAACCCGATATTGCCATTTCTACCGCCGTTATTTTTTCCGATACAAATTTAACACGAAATACCCCGAAACGGAGTTTAGAACAATTAATCAATTCGGAATACGCAAACGATTGTGAAAAAATTGTGAGAAATCATTATCCAGAGGTTGAACAGATCATTAACTGGTTGGTAAAATACGCACCGACAAGATTGACCGGCACTGGTGCTTGTGTGTTTGCCGAATTTGATAATAAAAAAGATGCACAAGCGGTTTTCGCTGTGAAACCTGAAAAATTTACCGGTTTTATTGCTAAAGGATTGAATCATTCACCGTTACACCAAATGATCGCTTCCCTTTCGCAATAGAACGACACTTATTTCATCTTAACGGATTGCTCTGCAATCTCAATTTTTAGTCACAAACCTGAGGTTAAAAAATGCCTGACATAAAGCTCTTTACCGGTAACGCAACGCCGGAGTTAGCAAAACGAATTTCTGAACGTCTTTATACTTCACTTGGTGATGCGACGGTAGGTCGTTTCAGTGATGGTGAAATCCAAGTTCAGATCAATGAAAACGTGCGTGGTGCGGATGTATTTATTATTCAATCCACTTGTGCACCAACAAACGATAACCTTATGGAATTAATTGTGATGGTTGATGCTCTGCGTCGTGCTTCAGCCGGTCGTATCACTGCGGTTATTCCTTATTTCGGTTATGCCCGTCAAGACCGTCGTGTACGTTCTGCACGTGTACCGATCACCGCTAAAGTGGTTGCAGATTTCCTTTCCAGTGTGGGTGTGGATCGCGTATTAACCTGTGACTTGCACGCAGAACAAATTCAAGGTTTCTTTGATGTACCGGTAGATAATGTGTTCGGTTCACCGGTGCTTGTGCACGATATGTTGAAGAAAACCGACCTTGAAAATCCGATAGTGGTTTCACCGGATATCGGCGGTGTGGTGCGTGCCCGTGCAATTGCAAAATTATTAAATGATGCCGATATGGCGATTATTGATAAACGCCGTCCGAAAGCGAATGTATCACAAGTTATGCACATTATCGGTGAAGTATCCGGTCGTGATTGCATTTTAGTTGATGATATGATCGACACCGGCGGTACCTTGGTAAAAGCGGCGGAAGCATTGAAAGAACGCGGAGCCAAGCGTGTATTTGCATACGCAACCCACGCTGTATTCTCCGGTAAAGCGGCGGAAAATCTGTCCGGCACAGCGATTGACGAATTAGTCGTCACCGATACTATTCCGCTCACCAAAGATATCATTGCGTTAAATAAAGTACGGGTATTAAGTCTTTCCGGTATGTTATCCGAAGCGATTCGCCGTATCAGCAATGAAGAATCTATCTCTGCAATGTTCAGCGTTTAATCCGACATAGTAGACAAAATTGTTGCTAAAAAGTGGGTTAAAGCCGTCTAGCTTTAACCCACTTTTTTGAAATAAAAAAATCACTAATAAAATGAAATTTATCGTTCGGAAAGAGAGCCTCCCCACAATTCAAACTACATTGGCAGTTGGTTGATTGCACAATGCCGAATACAGTCGTCTTAATGTGTGAAAAATTTATTTTCCCAATAACTCTCTTTCAATAATTTCCCTTGCTCTCGGTGCTTCCACCTGCATTTTTTCCGGGAAGCCGAACATCGAAACACAAGCGATACTTTCTCCTCCTACCGGATAAGTGCGGTTGGCAAAATCCATTTTTCTTAAACTCTCAAAAATACCTTCAAAATCCACATCCCCCTGTCCCATCGCAAGATGCTGATGCACCGTACAGCAGCCTTTATCAATACCCGGCGGGTTCACTATATAACGGCAATCCAAGGTTTGATTAAAGGTATCCGCAAATAAAATATGTGACAGCGAATCTCCGGCATAATCTAACATCGCTCGCACATCGCCTTTGCCCTGATCGTAGAAAAATCCGTGCGGACAGGAGTAAACATATTTTAAGTGGTCGCTACGGTAGGATTTCACCATATCCACCGTTTCATTATTCAATTCACAGAAATCAAACGGATGAGATTGAATTTCACAACGAATACCATATTTTTCAAATAACGGTAATAATTCATCAAGGGAGCGGAAAAGCATGCCGTTACATATCTCCGGCTGACGTGGGTCTCCCGAAAGCTCGGTGTTAATTACCCGCACATCCATTGAATCCGCAATTTCAATCATTCTCTTCCAATTGGCGATGGCATGCTGGCGCTGTTCCTCTGTCGGTCCCGACCAGCGATACACCACAATAAAGGAAGAAATTTCCAACCCGGTACGTTGTAAAGCCGTACGATATTCCTTTTCACATTCCTGGGAAAAGAGCGGATGTTTATAGAACGGATTGATACGTGGGTGAGGAGATTGTTCAATATATTTATATCCCCAGTCCGCCACCTGGTATACCATATCTCTAATGCCCATTTGTTTGGCTAATACATCAACATCAAATGCTATTTTCATCATTCACCTCTCTTATTCATAATCAATCCAAACACCACCGAGATCGGCAGATTTAACACAATGTTCAACCCAGCGAACACCTTCCACTCCGGCATAAATATCCGGATACCAGAAATCATATTGTTTACCTTGTTCTTTGGCTTCGATAGCCTCGGCAAAGCGAGCGTATAAATTCGACCAGGCTTCAAATAATCCTTCCGGATGCCCACCGCCAATACGATCCTCTTGTAATGCCGTATCATGTAAATACCCCATTCCACGTTCTAGAATACGTACGGGTTCTCCCTGAACTTCAAAACGAAGCTGATTCGGTTGTTCATCCCACCATTCAATACTGGCTTTCTCACCAATAACTCTGATTTTTTGCCCATGCATAGAACCGGAATTGATGCAACAAGACCATAATGTACCGACAGCACCATTATCGTATTCCATTAATGTCATTGCATTGTCTTCCAAAGGAGCCCGGCTTTTTACGAAACTCTGACGGGTGCAAAGTAAGCGTTTAATTTTTAAGTGGGGCAACATCACTTCTGAAATAAATAGCGGATGTGTCCCTAAATCGCCTAATACATAACTTGGTCCCGCCATTTTTGGATCTACACGCCATTTCGTGCTTGCTGCATTCTGTTCAACAGCGACATTATGAAATCCATGGGCAAATTGCATATTGACGATACGAATTTCTCCCAAAGCACCATCTGCAATTAAACGACGTGCTTCTTCAATAACCTGATGACCGGAATAACCATAAGTGATACCGACAATTCGTCCTTTTTGCTCCGCTAAGGATTGTAATGCTTTCGCTTCCGCATAAGTAAAGCAAAGCGGTTTCTCACAAATAACATGTAAACCGGCTTCCAGTGCAGCCTTGCAAATCTCAAAATGCGTACCGTTAGGTGTAGCAATGGAAACGGCTTCAATACCATCATCTCGTTTAGCTTCTTCTGCAAACATGGTTTTGTAATCCGGATAACAACGCTCCGGTGCTACGTGTAGATTTTTTCCAAAGTCACGACCTCGCTCAGGATCGATATCAAAAGCACCCGCCACCAATTCAAAGCAAAAATCACGTAATGCGGCAGAACGGTGAATATAACCAATCTGACTACCTCGTCCGCCACCGACCATCGCCCAACGAATCGGACGTTCTACCCTTTTTTCTCCGTAGATCATTTTTCTCTCCTTACCATGACCGCACTTAAAAACCAATTTTGTGCAAATTATCCCGACTAATTTTCACATCTTCCAAACTAGAATCACAATTTCTTGGATCTCGTTCTTGCTCTACAGTGATATAGCCGTGATAATCCAGTTCGTTTACGAGTACATCTTTAACCGCTTGATAATCAATACAACCTTCCCCGATACGGCACATCACGCCTTCGCCACAAGCTTCAAAGAAACGAATCTTTTTATTCATCACTTGCTCATACACGCTCAGGTTAATGTCTTTAAAATGTACATAATCTATATAATCAGCATATTGACGTAATGTACTGACGGGATCCATTTTGGAATAATACAAATGACCGGTGTCCAGGCATAAACCTGCCAGCTCATACGAGATATCTTTTACTACCTGTTCAATTTCATCGGCAAACTCGATATAACCACCGGCATGAGGATGGATAACGGCACGAACACCATAACTTTTCGCAATTTCCGCTAATTGTTTGGTATGTTCCATCATTTGTCTCCATTGCTCGTCAGATAAACGTGGCGCTTTGTCCGGATGACCGGCGGCATAATCACGTTCATCATGTCCCCAATCAATGATCACGAGATAAGGTGTCGGGTATTTTTGCCCTTGTTCGGTCGGTGCTTGCGGTAATTGAGTAATTAATTCACAAATATCTTTTGCCTGTTTTTGTAATTTTGCTTGATTCTGCGGATTAACTAAATCATCAAAAATCGTTCCGGCAACAATAAATAAATCATTTTTCTTCAGTTCTTGGGATACTTGAACGATATCAATGGGTAAATAACCATAAGGACCCAGTTCTATGCCTTTATAGCCGGCTTGCGCTGCTTCATGTAATACCAGGGTCCATTTGGGAAGATAAGGATTTTTAGGATCATCCACACCCCAGCAACAAGGTGCAGTAGAAATTTTGATACTCATACTTTACTCCTTTTAAGGTGAAAATCGCTTAACAATTTAAGTAAAGTATATAAAGAATAAAAAAATAAGTTCTTCGATTTATTGCTTTTTATTGCGCTAAAAATGGCGTTTTTTTGCCATAATGCTCACAAATCCAGAAGAACATCTTCAATATATTGCGATTATGCTTTTTTACCAATCCAGGATGTACGGTATAACGTCGGAGAAACACCAATCATCTTATTAAACAGACTACTAAAATAATTTGCATTGTCATATCCCACAAGTCCCGCAATTTTACTAATACTATACCGTGTATTAATTAATAATGATTGCGCCTCACCGATACGCCGACGAATTAAATATTGAATTGGTGAAAATTGTGTTTCCTGTTTAAAAAGATGTACTAAGTAAAAAGGACTAATATTAAAACGAAAAGCAATATCTTCCAGTGTCAGATTTTCTGCATAATATGTGTCTAAATATTGTTTTACCTGTTCTACTAAAGTTAATTTTTTATACGCAATGGTTTTAATTTTTTCTCTTGGTAATTTAACCAATAAGGTCAGTAAAGTGGAAAGTAAGTAACGGCAGGTTTCACCTGATTTACGCCCTTGTTCCTTAATCGTAAGAAACATGATTTCGAATAACTGCTCAATAATTTCACGCTTATTTCCACTCGGAATAACCGCCGGTGATGTGATATCAAACAAACAATTCTTTTCCATGCCTTTAATGTGTAAATCTTTAATGCCACAACAATATACCACCATACCGGAATTCAGCTCCGCCATTTCATCATGAATTACATTTTGATTAAAAATTAAAATATCACCGGCTTTTGTCTGATAAGTGACATCACCGATTAAGTGGTTTCCTTTTCCTTTTACAATAAAAACAATCTCCAGCCGATCATTATGCTTATGCAACACCCGGGGAAAATCCTGTTGCATCGTTTCCGTATTACATAAATATAATAATTGAGGTAATTTATTGTTTTCAAAAATTGAATATTTATTTTCTTCTAAAAAATATTGCAACATAATTCACCGCACTTTTTTCTCATACCGGCAGTTGTAACATAAAAAAACAGCGACTATCAAGCCGCTATTTTTGTGCTGATTAATTAAGCTGATTTTTTACGACGTTTTAAGGTATCAATCAATACCGCTACAACAATAATCAAACCTTTAATAATTTGTTGCCAGTACGGATCAACACCAAGCATATTTAAGCCTTTATTGGTTGTACCGATAATTAATGCACCGATTACACACATTGGAATCGTACCGATACCACCGCTTAACGATACGCCCCCGATAACTGCCGCAGCAATCGCATCCAACTCCCAGGCTAAACCGTAAGACGGGTTACCGGCATAAGTACGTGCCGCCAATAACGCACCGGCCAGACCGGATAGGGCTCCGGCAAACACATATACCCAGATTAACGTTTTGGTTGTATTAATACCACAAATTTTCGCCGCATTTAAATTACCGCCTACAGCATAAACATGGCGACCGAATGTTGAACGGCTTAATAAAATGTGAGAACCGATAACGATTAAGATATAAACCAGTACCAAACCCGGTAAGCCAAAGAAATCCACATCTGAAATCCAGGTAAAGGCCTCGGATGATGCATCAATCGGGCGACCATCAGAATATAATTGTGCGCCACCACGGGCAATAATCATCATACCCAAGGTTGCAATAAACGGTGGAATTGAACCGAATGCCGTTAAACTGCCATTAACCGCACCCATTAATGCACCTAATGCAATAGACATACCAAAGGCAAGTAAAGCCGAACTGACAGCATCACCGCCCGTTACAATCGATGCAGCAACAACCGACGTCATCGCAACCATTGAACCTGATGATAGGTCAATACCGGTAGTAATAATGGCAAAAGTTACACCGATAGCAATGATCCCGAACATTGATACTTGTTCAATAATACTCCATACGGTACGAGCCGAGAAAAAGCCATCGATTGATGCGGATAATGCTAAAAATAAAGCGATTAAAATAAGCACCATCCCATAGGAATTCAATATTTTTTTAACGGTAGCATTTGACATAATAAATACCTCAATTTGTTATTCTAAAATTTGTCATTCTAGGAAAAAATTCTTACGCTTGAGCTAAGCCGGAAGCTAATTCAAGCACACGTTCTTGGCTTAACTGTTGTTGTGGAATAATGCCGGCAATATGCCCCTCATGCATTACCATTACCCGGTCGCTCATTGATAAAAGCTCAAGCATATCCGATGTAATCATAATGATCGTTTTACCTTGCTTGGCAAGTTCCACCATTAATTTATAAAGCTCCGCTTTCGCACCGACATCAATCCCTTTTGTCGGTTCATCCAGGATCAGGATTTCCGGTTCAAGCAATAACCAACGTGCTAATAATACTTTTTGCTGATTTCCCCCTGATAAATTATTCGTAATGACTTCTACGTTAGGTGCTTTTATTTTAAGTTTATCTTTTTGATCATTTGCAGATCGCTGTGCCTTCGTTACTGAAACTAAAAAGTTTTCCAGATAAGGCGACATTTTCGGCATAATCATATTGTCGGTAATGCTTAAATTTAAAAATAAGCCGGTTAACTTGCGGTCCTCCGTGACAAAACCGATTTTATATTTCATCGCATCCAACGGGTTTTTAATCTCCGCTTTCTTACCATGAATATAAATTTCACCACTATCAGCCGGTTTATAGCCGAATAATCCTTCTACAATCTCAGAACGCCCTGCCCCCACAAGACCTGCAATCCCGAAAATTTCGCCTTTACGAACTTTAAAATTCACATCCTGATATTTACCCGCACGAGTAAAGTTTTTAATTTCAAGTACGATTTCATCGGAGATATCAATACGTTCACGTTGGAACATTTCCGACATATCACGCCCCACCATCATTGAAATTAACTCATCCTTAGTAACTTCCGATGTTGGTTTCGTCCCCACATACTGACCGTCACGAATAACCGTAATTTCATCGGATACACGGAAAACTTCATCTAATTTATGAGAAATAAAGATAATGGCGATACCACGCTGTTTAACGGTTTCAATAATTTTATACAGTTGCTCAACTTCTACTTCCGTTAATGCTGTAGTCGGCTCGTCCATAATAATGACTTTGGCATCATTGGAAACTGCCGTAGCAATCGCCACCAGCTGTGCTTTTGCCACAGAAACATTGGACATTTTAGCCGTCACGTCCATTGGAATACCCAACTCCGCTAAAATTTCCGCCGCTTTGCGATCCATTTCTTTTTGATCTAAAAAGAATTTGCCACGGGTGATTTCTCGTCCAAGATAAAAATTATCTGCAATGGTTAAATTACCGGCCGGTGAAATTTCCTGCGGTACCATTGTCAGACCGGTACGAATGGCATCAATAGGCGCACTGGGTTTGAAAGGTTTATTATCTAAAATCAATTCACCACCGGCATCCGGAATATAAATACCATAGAGAATTTTCATTAAAGTAGACTTTCCTGCACCGTTTTCTCCCATCAGGGCATGGATAGTGCCACGCTTAACTTTTAAGTTAATGCCGTCCAATGCTTTGACCCCAGGGAACGTTTTAGAAACATTGCGCATTTCCAAAATATAAGGGGAACGACTTAAATCATTCATTTATAGCTCCTTATCTTACAACTCAAAATCATATTTCTATTGTCGTTTCAATAATTGGTTTCATGTGATACAGAACGACCGTCTCAGAACAAACCAAGTGCGGTCAGTTTTCCGAGCGTTCTGCAAAATGCTATTGTTTGTATTTGTTCAAGTATTCTTCTTTTTTATCGGGAGTAACTAATTCGAATGGAATAAAGTTAAATTTTGCAACCTCTTCACCTTTTGCCGCTTTATAAGCTATTTCGGCACTAGACCATCCTTGCCCGCCGGCAGATTGATAAATCGTGGCATCCAACCCTTTTCCCAGATAATCCAAGGCATCCGGTGTCGCATCAACACCGACAATAAGTAAATCTTCGTCAGCTAACCCTTTTTTTCTTGCCGCTAACAACGCCCCTATTGCCATCTCATCATTATTGCTCAGAATAACATTGATTTTCTGGTTAGTTGACAGCAGGTTTTCCGTAATATCCAACCCTTTCGCTCTATCCCAACGACCTTCTTGTTTACTAATAACATTAATTTCAGGATGTTGGTTAAGAATATTCTCATTCCCTTCCGTACGTTTAATTTGTGCTTCCCAGCCTAAAGGTCCCATTAAAATAATGGCGTTTGCCGGCTTTCCGCCTAATTGTTCAACGACAAATTTCGCTTGCATTTCACCGGCCATAATTTCTTCCGAACCAATATAACTGGTGACATATTTCATATCGTCATCTTTAGGCTTATTAAGCACCACAACAAAAGGAATTTTCGCTTTTTTCGCTTTAACACCGATTGCTTTGATAATATCCTGATCCGTTGGCAATACTAATAGCGCATCGACACCGGAATCGATAAAGGTTTCCACATCATTTAGCATTTTTGCCGGATCAGAACTTGCATCGGCATAACGGAAATTAACGTCGGGGGTTTGTTGATCGAATTTCTTCATTGCATCCTGCAGATAAGTCGGATATTTATCCGCTAAGCTATACATTGACACACCTACTGTGAGCTGTTTAGCCATCACTGTCGGCACGAAGAAACTAAGGCTGAGTAAAGTGGGTAATAATAATTTTTTTAACATCATTTCTATATCTCTTGATAATCACAAATATTACATAGAATAAAGAGTAGGTATTCACCTACCCTTTCACGGTTAAAAATAAATTATTTATATTTTGCCTGATACTCTTCTTTTTTATCCGGAGTAACCAACTCAAATGGAACCCAGGTAATTTTATCTACTTTTTCACCTTTTGCCGCACGATAAGCAACTTCAGCACCGGTATAACCCTGACCTTGTGCAGATTGGAATACGGTTGCATCAAGACCTTTACCTAAATATTCCAATGCATCAGGTGTTGCATCAAGCCCGACAATAGTAATATCTTCATCTTTAATGCCTAATTTACGGGTTGCCAGGATTGCACCAATAGCCATCTCATCGTTATTACTTACAATAACGTTAATATTTTTATTCGCTGCCAATACGTTTTCTGCAATAGCTAGACCACGGTCACGTTCCCACTTACCTTCCTGTTCACCAAAAACTTTAATATTGTCATGCTGATCAAAAACTTCTTTATTACCTTGAGTACGTTTAGATGTCGCATCCAGTCCTAAAACACCCATTAAAATTATTGTTTCAGCCGGTTTGCCATCCAAGGTATTAACAATATAATTTGCCTGGATACGACCACCTTCAATCTCATCAGAACCCACATAACTTGTCACATTCTGCATATCTTCATCGTTTGGTTTACGGTTAACGATGATTAACGGAATACCGGCTTTTTTCGCTTTACGACCGATTGTTTTAACAATATTCGGATCGGTCGGAACAACCAATAACGCATCAACCTTTTGATCAATAAAGGTTTCCACATCATTCAGTAAACGTGCAGGATCATTATTTGCATCAGCAAGTCTGATTTCTACATCATCATGTTTTTTATCGAAATCTTTGATAGCTTCTTGTAAGTAAGTTTGCCATTTATCAGCAAATGCAACCATTGGTGCACCAATAACATAATTTTTTGCCATTGCTGCCTGAGAAGTTAATAAAATACCACCGCATACCATAGCTAATAGTGTTTTCTTCATCATAATGTTACTCCTGAAAAGTTGAGTTAATCACTACATCCTGAATTACAGCTACATTCCGATTTGAGAATATAAATTCCAAAATTAAACAATTTGAAATAAATTGTCTAAAACTATATGTAACATTAAAAATTATATTGAGCAATGATGAAGTTAAAAAATTGTGAACTAGATCGTGTTTTTGGCAAAATTTTTAGCAAAATTGAAGAGAGGTCTGATTTTTGATTTGTAGTATAAAAAATATGCACCTTAATAGATTGGAAGTGCAATCCAACTTTTGTGGAATCTCGTATCTGATTTTCACCATAGTAGACAAAATTTGGGTTAAAGCCTTATAGTGCCTGGCGTTAACCCACTTTTTTCCATTACACCTTTTCTGAAAAAGCGACCGCACTTTAATGCGGTCGTTGTTTTTGGAATTAGAATTTGTAGCTGATTGAACCTGTAATACTGCGTTCTGCTCCGAAGTAGCAATAATAATCACAACCGGCAAGATATTTCTTATCCGCTAAGTTGTTGACATTCAACTGCATACGCCAGTGATCGGCAAAATCATATTGAACCATTAAATCCACCAATGTGTAAGAGGGGATTTTGTAACCGCTGAAATATTGTTCATCAACTGTTGTACCAACATAACGAACACCCGCTCCGACCATTACCCCATCTAATGTACCATTGGTAAAACGATATTTTAATTGTGCCGATGCCTGGTGACGTGGAATCAATGAAGCACGAACTTTGCGGATTGCACTCACATCCTGTTCAGCTTTTGTGTAAGTATAAGCAAGAGCGACATTCCAGTTTTTAGCAATATAAGCATCCGCTTGTACTTCAATACCTTTGCTATTGCGTTTACCGATTTGAAGTTGAATACCCGTTACATCTGCAACTAATGCATTTTTCTCTTCTAAATCAAAATAAGCCGCAGAAATTTTACCGTCAATCCAACTTGGTAAATATTTCACACCCGCTTCATATTGGCGACCTTCATACGGTTTATAGGGATTACCATAACCATCAACACCCGCTTCTGCACGGAATGACTCAGAATAACTCACATAAGGCGATAATCCGAAATCAAAATTATACATCGCACTGGCTTGATAAGAATTATGGCTTACATTATAAGAATTATAAGTCGTGCCGGACAACGTATCGCCTTTAGCCTTATCGTGACGGAAACCGAGATTACCCACAAAATGACCTAATTTAAATTGATCACGCAAATAATAACCGGTCTGATACACTCTTGTATTATAAGTTGAACCGCTTTTTACAATACCTGAATTGCCAGAGACAGGATTAAACAAATCCGTCGCATTCACCGTTCCAAATCCATTATTTACCCCGGTTGTTTTTGAATGGATATAATCAATACCGCCTAATAACGTATTGTTCCAATTATCCCCTTTCCATTCTTTGCTTAAACGGTTATCCACGGTGTGTACTCTCATTTTACCGTCAGTATAAGAATAACCGCGGTATGCTGTGCGTGCACCATCCGATGACCAAGCAAATACCCCTAACCAATCCAAATCTTGTTGATAGTATTGATAGTTTTGAGTAAATTTTAAACCATCACCAAAATTATGGCTGAATTCATAACCAATACGCATTTGTTTGCGATCGACATATTCATCATTTGGTTCGCTATAATCCGTACTGCGGGAAATTGTTCCGACAGAAGTAGCAAATAATGAGCCGTTTGCCGGGATATGGACACTCGTTGGATCGCCTACTTGGCGTGAAAAACTGCTCAGCACGGTTAAGCCGGTATCTTTGTTGATATCCCAGGTTAAACTTGGTGCAATATAATAGTTATCAGTTTTACCGTTAATATCACCTTCACGATGATAATAATCGCCGACGAGACGATAACGTACGCTGTTATCCGTGTTTAAACTACCGCTGTAATCGCCAAATACACCGCGATAACCTTGAGTACCGAAATTCACACCAATTTCACCCTGTGGTATTTGAGTTGGTCGTTTAGTAATTACATTCACTAAACCACCTGTTTGCGCTCCCCCATAAATAACAGAATCGGCACCTTTTACAATTTCAATCGCTTCAATACCATAAGTATTCGGCATTGTTCTATAAAAACCGTGATCTGTTGCAGGTGCACCATCAACGACTAAACTTGGATCAAAACCACGAATTTTAATCCACTCTTGTTTCGTATCATTGCCATACATACCGACATTCACACCGGATTCGTATTTTAAAATATCGTCAACCTTAACAGAGCCGGATTCTTGGATTTGTTGTTCGGTAATTAACGCATTAGATTGTGCAGATAAGAAATCGACGCCAGTACCGATTTTATTGGTAGTCCCAACCACTTCAATCGCTTCAAGCTCTTCAGTAACCGTTTCTTCCGCAAGGGCCGGATTTAAAGCAAAAATTACCGTACTTGCGACGCTGCTGTAAATAAAAGATTTTTTCATCTTTAGCTTCCTTTAAGGTTTAAGTTAAAAAGTCGTTGATACTACTCGTTTTCCTGTTTTTCACTGCATCGTGGCTGATGGCAAAAATGTGAGAAAATCATTCCCAATAACGGTGGTGTCGTAGTGTATTTAAAAATATATTCATAGTGTTAAATCTTTCTCATCATCAATAAAAAATACCCGCCGCCCAGCAAGGTTGCCACTAATCCGGCAGGGATTTCATAAGGGAACATCACTTGTCTGCCGAGCCAGTCCGCCAGCACCATAATCAATCCGCCCAATAAGGCGGACACGATTAATTGTTGATGGGCTTTATACACACCTAAACTGCGAGTTAAATGTGGCACGAGCAAACCGATAAAACTTAATGGGCCAATAACTAACGTAGCTAATGCAGTGAGTAACGCGGAAAATAAAATCAAAATCCACCGCACTTTTACCAAGTTTAAGCCCAAGGCTTGAGCCATTGGAGCTTGTAAATTTAAGATTTCTAACCAACGGCTGAATAAAATGCTCACGACCAGTAATGTCAAACTCACCAACAAAAACGGCAGGGCAAAATTACCGTCGAATTGCTGAGTCGAACCTGATGTCCAAGAGACCAACTGCATTGCCCGCGGCGAACCGCCGGCGATGGCCAAGCGTTGCAAAGTGTCAAACAATGCGGATAAGCTGATACCGGTGAGCAATACTTTTTCCGGCAACATTCCATTGCGTTGGTTAATAGTCGATAGCACTCCCAATGCCATACATGCTCCCGCGATGCCTGCTAGCCAGAATAAGGATGGAGATTGCGTGCCGGAAAAAAACAAAATCGTCAGCACGCCCATACCGGTGCCTGATGACACACCTAATAATTCCGGGCTGGCCATCGGGTTTAGGGTTAAGCGTTGCAATAACACACCAGCAATAGAAAGCAATACACCCACGGATAATGCGGTGATCATTCGCGGATAACGTAATTCAAAAAACAGTTGTTTTAACGGTTCAAAATCATTAGTCACCCAGCCATGTTGGTAGCGTCCGAAATTTAATGTCACAAAGCAAACTAAGCCTAAAACAATCAGTAATAGCCAAATAAAGTGCGGTGAGAATTGACGGAATTTTACTGCGGACTGTTCGGTCACGCGGCCGGTATGAGGCAAGGCTCGAAACATCAACCATAATAATAAAGGCGTGCCGAGCAATGATGTCACCGCTCCCGTAGGTAGATTGATGTTGTAATAAAAGGTGATGAATTGCAGAATCAGATCCGTTACCGCTAATAATAACGCTCCGCTGATAAAGGCTAAAATCAGTTGATTTTTAAAGGTTCGCACGCCCAGTTGCCGCACTATGGTGGCTGATGCCAGGCCGATAAACCCCAACATTCCCACGGCACTAACGACACCGGCAATTAAATACGATGCCGCTACCACGCCAATAACGCGTAAGCGGTTCACCGGTACACCAAGGCTGATGGCATTGCTTTCATTGAGAGACAAAATCCCCAAAGGGCGGATAAACATTGCGATAACGGCAAATATCGGTATTGCTTGAAGAGTAAGCCATTGGCTATCCCGCCAAGATTCCTGCACTAAGGAACCCGCTCCCCATTGAGCCAATCCACGGGATTCTTCCGGATAGAACAACATCATCAAAGCAGAAAAAGAACCGAAATATAAATTCACCACCAAACCCGCTAAAATTAGTAATAACGGCGACATTGCTTTCCGCCATGACAAGCACAGCACGAATAACAGGCTGATCATTGCGCCGATCACCGCGACAAAAGCGGATCCTTTATCCAACCAACCTGGAAAGAAAATCGCCGTTAAAAATAACGCCAGCTGTGCACCGCTACTAATCCCCAAAGTATTATCGGAAGCCAGCGGATTATTCATCACCTGTTGCAACAATAAACTGGCAAATCCCAATAAACCACCGGAAAGCAAAGCAATTGTCACACGAGGCAAACTGTAACTTTGCACCAATAATAAATCAAGGTTGTCACTTTTCTTAAATAGGTCAATAAATAATGAATTTTCAGGTAATTGCACAT
Source organism: Cricetibacter osteomyelitidis (assembly GCF_004340985.1). GTDB lineage: Bacteria > Pseudomonadota > Gammaproteobacteria > Enterobacterales > Pasteurellaceae > Cricetibacter > Cricetibacter osteomyelitidis. The sequence goes on along the minus strand of NZ_SLYB01000001.1, from coordinate 211,892 downwards.
TAATTAAGAGCACAAATAATGTCACAAATGCGATACTTAACAGTATAAAGAAAAGTGCGGTATGATTTTGTAATGTTTTTACCACGGTTCACCTCCGTTTTCTAAGGCAAACACCAAACTTTCCGCAAAACGCTGAGCAGACGGAATACCGCCGAACGTCCAAATTGCCGGTAACACCAACGCATTTTCCGACATAGGCAAATGTTGCCATAAAGTGTTATGGGTCAATGCCGTAGCAATATTGGTCGGATAAGGCTTCACCACAACAAAACGGCTGTTTTTCGGTAATTTCGCCAGTTGCGTGATATTAATGGTTTCAAATCCCCAATCGTTCACCGCTCCTTGCCAGGCATTATGAAAATCCAGCTGACGCAACACTTCACCGAAAGGGCTGTTCGTGCCGTAAATACGCAAATGACGGGTATCAATAAACTGCACCAACGCCACCGGTCTATTCGTAAAGGCTTTGGTCTGCGGTTGAAGTGCGGTGATTTTTTGTGAAAATTCTTGCATTAGTTGCACCGCACTTTCTGGCTTATTGAGAAAATCCGCCACTTTCTGCGTAGCATCCACAATATTCTGCCAAGCATTGCCGGATTGATAAAAATCCACCTGATGAATAGCATCAATTTGATCAAATTTCTGCAACATTGGCGTGGTAGCTTGATAAAACGATGTATTGATAAACACCAAATTGGAAGCTCTCAATGAATAAGACAAATAAGCGATCACTTCTTGATTCGGTTGATTGCGAATCCCTAAATCGATCACATCATCAGGCAATTTCGGTTCTACTACCCATTTTTTATATCCGTCCACGTCCCCCACGGCACAAGGCGGTTCGCCTAAGGCAATCAAAGTTTCGGCCACCGTCCAATCCAGCGTAGCGGTACAATGTTGCCCTTCACCGGCTTTTACAATTAAGCTGATAAATAATAAAAATAACGAAATCAACAAATTACGCATTAAAAAAAACTCACCGGACAACCCGCTTGCGGATGAGAAATCACATTCAGATCAATGCCGTAAATCGCATTTAAAGACGATGGATTGACGATCTCCGCCGAATTACCTTGTGACAACAAATGTCCGCTATGCAAAGCCACCAAATGATCGCAAAAACGGGAAGCCAGATTAATATCGTGGATCACAATCACGATACCCAAATTCAACTCACGACTGAGTTTATGAATCAATTGCATCACGTCCACCTGATGAGCAATATCCAACGGGGCTAGCGGTTCGTCTAATAATAAAAAATTGCTTTGCTGAGCCAGCAACATCGCCAGCCAAATACGGGAACGTTCGCCGCCTGACAGCGTATCCACCAGTTGATCGGTAAATTTTGTGGTGTGGGTTAACTCCATTGCTTGTTGGATAATCTGTTGATCTTGTTCATTTTTACGTCCAAACAGACCTTGCCACGCATAACGTCCCATAGCGATTAATTCACAAGTTGTTAACTGGGTTGCTGTCGGCAAATGTTGCGGTAAATATGCAACTTCACGGGCAAACTCACGGCTTCCCCATTGCTCAATAGGCTTTTGATTTACCAAAATCTCACCACCGCTCAACTTTTGCTGACGAGCCATTAACTTAATCAAGGTGGATTTCCCCGAACCATTATGCCCAATCAATCCATACACCTTGCCCTGTTCAAAGGTCAAAGACACGGGCTGCAATAAAGTCCGTTGTGGAATAGCAAAAGAAACTTGATTCAGTTGAAACATACGCAATAGTTGTTGGTTAAAAAATCTACATGGATTGTATATGAAAATCATTTTTATTTCAATCAATGAAATAATACTGAAAAAGAAAATCCCTTGAATGGAATTCAAAGGGTTGGGGTTAATTTTAGCGTTTCTGTTTTAATCGCCTTGAACCGTAATTCAATAAAAAACTGGAAGTTCGTACTTTTCGGGGTTTTGTTTTTGGTTATTTTTAAAAATGGATATTAATCAATCTTTCTCTTTTCACCACGCCAAACCGGTTCATCTGTTTGCATTTTTCCTGTTTGCTTATCTACCTCATAACTAAATAATCTCGGTGCTGTCAATGGATCTCCACCGCATTTTTCATTATGTTTTTCCCTCACTTCTATCTCATAATATGTTCCTTTATCATTAGAAATGAAAAATAAACATTCCCTTTCCAAAAGAGTTAATTTGTGCTTTTCGATGGACTGAACCACTTTTTCCAACGCCATATCTTCGTCTTGAATTAAACTGTTATTAAAACAAGCCACTAATAAGATGCTTAAAAACAAGATAATAACTTTTTTCATCATATTTTCTCCTGTTTGGGAGGATATATTAGCACTTTTTCAGAAAAATCTTGCATATTTTATGCGATGCATCTTACTCATCCGTAACCCTCGTTTTAATTGTTGTACTTTCAAATTCTTCCCGTTCTTCCGCCCTTTCTCTCGCTCTACCTTCCGAGTATTTTGCATATGTATTGACAAGTGCGGTTAAAATCCCGACAGCAAAGTTTAATATCATCGGATTTTGCTGATCGCTAAGCCAAGCAAACCGGAAAAACCAGACCACACCATACTTTAAAGGTAATAAAAAAACCGCTTACATCACTGCAAACGGTTTATGCGAATAAGATTCTTATTTATTGTTTAAATAAATAAACGACTTTTAAAAGTTCCAATATTCCGAACAAAAGACAGATTATGCCAATATTCCACCATAACGGTAATGCACTAAATATCAATTGATTAATAGTCAGAAAAAATGGTATCGTCTCCGTTTGAGTTATCAATCTTAAAGGTAATTGGCATAATGCGAGCCATTTTATCCATTTTACATTTCTAAAATATCCCCAAATAGAGAAAATAAATGAGAAATATAAAACAAAAGTGGAATAAGCCGAAAAATAAATAAATTTAACCCAAAAAGAATCAAGGTTCGATTCAAAGAACAGATTGATATTATTACCAATATTAATCCAATCGGTATAGAAAGGAATATTTCCTTTAAATAAAGCAAATAGGATATAAATTATAATAACGGCAAGGTCACAATAAGCTAAAAGCCGTCTTATTTTTTGATTTTTCAACACGATCAATTCTCTTTTTTCGTCCGGGTATCTGATGGTTTCTAACCATCTGTCTATTACACCAAGATTTTCGATTTCACGATTTATGGCATACTTAGGTAACTTGTCATATTATGTCCGGCACACCACTTTACGTGCTGCAACAGCCCGGCGGATAGAGTAAATACGACACTGTGCGAAAATATGCTCATTTATCTGTGGAGCATTTAAAAGCTCATGTGGACAACGCCACAAATTTGACACAAACCAAAAAAAAGGCTTATCAACCGGATTAGATTAATATCCTAACCCTTTGACAAGCCTAATAAATTTGGTGGAGATAATCGGGATCGAACCGACGACCTCTTGAATGCCATTCAAGCGCTCTCCCAACTGAGCTATATCCCCGAATTTGCTAAGTGGCGGTAATAATAATTGCCGCCGCTTATTCTGTCAAGGCGAAATCTTGAAATTGTTTTTGCTTGCTTAAAATTAAATCAATTATTTGCTTTAATAAAATCAATAGCTTTTTGAATACGTTTAAGCACGCGTTCTTTGCCGATACCCACTAAGGTAACATCCATTGACGGCGATTGACCGGAACCTGTCACAGCCACACGCAACGGCATTCCCACTTTACCCATGCCGACTTCTAATTCGGCAGCGGTTTGTTCAATGGCTTCGTGGGTGCTGTGCAAATCCCAAGTTGAAAGTGCGGTCAGTTTTTCCAAAACTTTTTGTAACGGTTCTATTGCCGCAGATTTAAAGTGTTTTTTCACCGCACTTTCATCATAGTCATCGAATTCTTCAAAGAAATAGCGGCTTGCCGCAGCCATTTCTTTTAAAGTTTTGCAACGTTCACCAAGCATTGTGACGATTTCCTCTAATGACGGGCCGTTAGAGATATCAATTTGTTGATTTTGATAGTGCCATGCTAAGTGTTTTGCCACATATTCCGGCGGTAATTCACGAATATAATGGTGATTCAACCATAATAATTTTTCCGTATTGAACGCACTGGCGGATTTACTCACCGAATGAATATCAAATAAATCAATCATTTCCTGACGGGTAAAAATTTCTTGGTCGCCGTGTCCCCAACCTAAACGCACTAAATAGTTCACCAATGCTTCCGGCAAATAGCCTTCGTCGCGATATTGCATAACGCTTACCGCACCGTGGCGTTTAGATAATTTTTGTCCGTCATCGCCATTGATCATTGAAACGTGTGCATAAGTAGGAATCGGTGCGCCTAGTGCTTGCAAAATATTGATTTGACGCGGAGTATTGTTAATATGGTCTTCGCCGCGTACTACGTGAGTAATGCCCATATCCCAGTCGTCCACCACCACACAGAAATTATATGTTGGTGAACCGTCGGTACGGCGGATAATTAAATCATCTAATTCGCCGTTACTGATTTCGATGCGACCACGTACCGCATCATCAAAAATTACGGAACCTTCTTGCGGATTTTTAAAACGTACTACATGCGGCTCATGAACAGAATGACTGTGATCGTTCAAACAATGACGATCATAACGCGGTTTTTCTTTGTGTTGTTCTTGCGTGTGACGTAATTGTTCCAAACGCTCTTTGCTACAATAGCAACGATAGGCCAAGCCTTGTTCGATCATTTGATCGATCACTTGATTATAACGATCAAAACGTTTGGTTTGGTAATAAGGCCCGTGTTCCCAGGCTAAATTCAACCATTCCATTCCTTCTAAAATAGCGGCCGTTGCTTCCGGCGTGGAACGTTCTAAATCCGTATCCTCAATACGCAATACAAATTCGCCCTGATTATGTTTTGCATAAAGCCAAGAATACAATGCCGTTCTCGCACCACCTACATGCAAATAACCGGTCGGACTTGGGGCAAAACGGGTACGCACTTTTACATTCGGATCTAAATCAAATAATGCTTCGATTTTCATTTTATTAACCTTTATTTTATTGTTATTTAAAAATTTGCCGTATTGTACTATATTTTTTAGGGAATATTTCTGTTTTATGACTATTTTTAAGTCAATCAACAGTTTTTTTGAAAAAATAGATTGACTGGCTTTCGATTATCATTATAATGCCACACCACAACGAGGGCGATTAGCTCAGTTGGGAGAGCACCTCCCTTACAAGGAGGGGGTCACTGGTTCGAGACCGGTATCGCCCACCACTTCAACTTTTAAGTGTTTCTCGTTGTAAATAAAAGTAACCTGGAAAGGTAACCCAAGATTTTAAGGCTTTTTTAAGTGGGCGATTAGCTCAGTTGGGAGAGCACCTCCCTTACAAGGAGGGGGTCACTGGTTCGAGACCGGTATCGCCCACCACGAAAAAACTTAAAATCAGACCGCACTTAGTCTTAAACGATTATCGTCGGGCGATTAGCTCAGTTGGGAGAGCACCTCCCTTACAAGGAGGGGGTCACTGGTTCGAGACCGGTATCGCCCACCACTTCTTTTTACTAAAACAGTAATATAAAAATAATAATTATGTCTTTAGTTAACGCTGAATCTTTACTTTTTACTGTTCTTATCCTCTTTTGCTATCTTTTGATATTATTTCAATTAAATCGTGAAATAATGATCAAAAAATTTATTGAATCTGATATTTTATTATCCCCTAATTATTCTTCTCAATTCAAACGCCTACGCTTATTAGGTTTACGCTTTGATGCTAAATATATTGCTATTATATTATCCATTCCGCTTCTTATCGGTACTATTAGTACATTAATCGGCTTATCTCAAAACTTATCCGCTTGGCTTTGGTCCGTTTATATTTTTGTCTTTTCTTTTATTTCATTGAGTATTATTGCGGGTAATTATTTCTATTTTAAAACCTATAATAATTATTATGATATTTTTATGTTTGGTATTACCGAGGATGATACCGTAGCAATACTAAAAAATATTTATGATGATTATCCGGTAATTAAAGCATTTCTTTTATTATCTGCCTGTGCATTCGCGCCTGCTGTTTTTGTTTACTATTCATTATCGCAACAATGGTTTGCCATCAATACGAATGTATGGCTGTTTTCACTGATTTTTATTACTTCAATCGCACTGATGGTTTTACTGGCACGCGGTACTCTTCATTCTTTGCCTTTAGGTAAAAATCATGCACAAGTTTCCTCATTAAGTACGATCAATAAAATAGTGCCTAATGGGATTGCCGCGATGGAATGGGCATTTAAAGATCGCAAGCAAGAAATTAAGTTTCAACCGGTATCCCAAGCCGAAGGCTTAAATCTAATGCAACAAGCCTTAAATCAAAATGACTTATTAGATAAAACGGAACAAAATGATTATCTGGCTGCTCATAAACCCCATGTTGTCTTTGCATTAATGGAAAGTTTTGGTACAAACTGTCTTGTTTTCGATGATCCGAATAAAAATGATCTGCTAGGAAAATTACGTCCTTATTTTGACAAGGATTTTTTATTTAAACGTTTTATTTCAACTTATAACGGCACAGCTCCCGCATTGGCTCATCTTTATTTTTATAGTCCGATACAAAATATCAGTCAGTCTATCGCACAAAAAACAGCATTACCGCACTCCCCCTTTATAACTTATAAATCACAAGGTTATAAAACAATTTTTATTACATCCGGTAATATGATGTGGCGTAATTTAGGGAATTATTTACCATTACAAGGCGTAGATGAAATTTACGATCAAAATAATATTTTTGATATTTATCCTGAAGCAAAAGAAACACTATCCTACTGGGGAGTTGCTGATGAGTTTGTCTTTAAACTGGCGGAAAAATTATTGAAAGAAACGGATATTCCACTATTTATCAATATATTGACGATTACAAATCATCCGCCTTATGAAGTGCCTAAACACTATAAGGCCAATAACCTTCAAGCACATGTTTTGTCGAATAAGTTTGGCAATTCCGATGAAGAACGCTTAAAAACATTACAAACTTATCAATATTCGGCAAATGCAGCAGGGGAATTTATTGAAAATATCGAGAACAGCCATGTGAAGGATAACACAATTATTGCGATTACCGGTGATCATCATATTAGAGGCTTTAAATCAGAATTACCAAAAGAATATTTTCTTGTTGAAGCCGTACCATTTTTCGTACATATTCCGCAAGCATTGCAAACAAATCTTGCCATTAAATTTGATACGCAGCGTATTGGTTCGCATAAAGATATTTTTCCAACATTATATGCACTTAGCTTATCAGAAACAGAGTATTGGAATTTAGGAGGTCGCAATTTACTCGCCGAACACGAACACCCTAATTATAATTTTGCCTACTCCGGCAGAATTTGGGCAAATGACTCCGGTGTGATTTATCACGGTGAAAATTATACAAAATACCAGTGGAATACCGATTTGCTCGTATCGAATGAAATCACAATAAGCCAAGAAGAAATAATGCAGATTCAGGCTTATAAAAAACTACTATCTTGGCAAATTAATTATTTAGTTCAAGGATATCAATAATCTATAAGAGATAACAATATGACTAAAAACACTTTTGTAGTCGGCTTTATGCTTTTTGCCATGTTTTTTGGTGCCGGCAATTTAATTTTTCCCCCTCGTTTAGGATTAGAAAATGCCACCGGATTTTGGTTTGCAGTCATCGGTTTCGTTATTACTGGTGTCGGATTACCTTTAATTGCAATTATTGTCAGCAGTTATTATCACGGTGGTTATAAAAAAACATTAGATAAAATCCATCCGTGGTTTTCTTTGATTTTTTTATCTGCCATTTATTTAAGTATCGGCCCTTTTTTTGCTATACCAAGAACCGCTGCAACGGCTTATGAAATGGCGGTCATTCCTTTCGTGGGAACCGGCGGTTCAAATTCTTTGCTAATTTTCACCGCACTTTATTTTCTATTAGCATTGTGGCTTTCCATTAATCCATCCAAAATGGTTGAACGAATCGGAGCAATTTTAACCCCGGTGCTATTACTTACGATTTTAGCTTTAGTGGTGCGTACTATATTTTTATTGGCCGACGCCCCCGTTATTGAACACAATATTGTCAACGAATCGCCGTTTTTTACCGGCATGTTACAGGGATATTTAACGATGGATGCCCTCGCCTCCATCGCATTTTCGGTTATCGTTATTATGTCCATTAGAAATAGAGGAATTTCTACGGATAATTCATTAACAAAACAAACAACCCTAGCCGGTATTATCGCTGCCGTTTTTCTTGCATTAATTTATATTGCTTTGGCGTGGATTGGGCGTAATATGCCGATTAGCGATCTCGTGTTACAAGAAATTACACAAAAAAACCAAGATATTGGCACATATATTCTGAACAGTGCCGCAACCTTGGCTTTTGGAGAATTTGGTCGTACATTATTGGGCATTATCGTATCTCTTGCCTGTTTAACGACCACAATAGGCCTTATTGCTTCCGTCAGTGAATATTTCAATGAAATATATCATCGAATTTCCTATAAAACCTATGCCGTTATTTTTGCTTTAATAGGATTTGTGATATCCAACCAAGGTCTCAATGTAGTAATTACTAAATCGGTACCGGTATTATTAATTCTTTATCCGATTTCAATTACAATTATCTTACTGTTATTTATCAATATATTAATAAAATTACCATTACTCGTACAACGTATAACCATTGGATTTGTATCTATCATTTCTATTTTATCCGTTGCTGAAGTGCCGTTTACGCAAAGCCTGCCATTAAAAAACTATTCAATGGAATGGATACCCTTTGCCTTAGCAGGATTATTAATCGGCGTTCTTATCCGTTTGTTCAGAAAATCCTAGAAAAAGTGCGGTTAAAAATTTTTACGTTTTAACCGCACTTTGCTCTTAAATTGACAAGATTACTTATTCGAACCTTCCGGATGCAGCCCAATCCCCGCGTGGCGTTCGCGTAATTTCGCCAATACATCCGCCCACTCAAGATCGGCATCCTGCAATAATACGGTGAGATGGTACGCCAAATCCGCTGCTTCCGACACTAATTCTTCACGATCTTTTGCCACCGCTGCCAGTGCAGTTTCAACGCCTTCTTCTCCCACTTTCTGTGCAATTTTTTTTGTGCCTTTGACATAAAGTTTTGCGGTATAAGAATTTTCCGGATCGTGAGTTTTACGCTCTGCAATCATCCGTTCCAATTTTGCAAAAAATGTCCAATCCAAATCCGCTTGTTGTTCAAACTTGTGGAAGCAACTTTCCGCTCCTGTATGACAGGTTTCACCAATGGGATTTGCAATAATCAATAACGTATCATTATCACAATCCAAACTCATATCCACTACATTGAGAAAATGCCCCGAGGTTTCACCTTTTGTCCACAGGCGCTGTTTGGTGCGGGAATAAAAGGTTACCCGTTTTTCCGCAAGGGTTTTATTCAATGCTTCAGCGTTCATATAGCCCAGCATTAGCACCTCACAGGTTTGATAATGTTGCACGATAACCGGTAATAAATTATCGACTTTTTGCCAGTTGATTTTGTGTTGCATTTTTTGCCTCTAAATATTGATCTAAATGATGACTGATCGTTTCAAAAGAGAGTTGATCATAATTTTGTGGGATTTCCAAATAATAAACATTTGCTTGGCGACAGGCTTCTTTTTTAATTGCATCACGTTCGATTGCATTTTGCTGAAAATGCCCGCCACCTTGATATTCAATCACGATAACCGGCGATCCGCAGCGGTCAATAATTAAAAAATCCACCCGTTTACTATTGATTAAATTAAAATGTGTACGGTTTTCACAGCCTAGAAATTCGCCCATTGATACTTGAGCAAATAATCGAAAACCGGCAGATTTAAACCGCTGTGCCAATAACGCATTGATTTGTTGAAACAGTTTATATTCCGATTTATTCATTAGCGGTTTGGTAAACATTTTAGCATTGGCAATCAGCGATAAGGCATTTGGGAGCTCGTGATTACTATGCCGCTTCCGCCTGTTTTTGCCGGATTTCAGCGCCACAATGATGATCAAAATGATCACTAATATCACGATTTCCAATATAAGTAGCTGGTTCATTTTTCTTCTTATTGCAAATTGTCTAAAAAATCAGACCGCTTGCTATACCCTTACTGCAATATCTGCGGCAGCCAAATACTGTTTCAGCTCGCCAATATCAATAATCCGCTTATGAAAAACACTCGCCGCCAATGCACCGTCCACGTTCGCTTCAACAAAAGCATCTCGGAAATGTACCATTTCGCCGGCACCGCCGGACGCAATCAGCGGCACGTTACAAACCGACCGCACTTTTTTCAGTTGTGCCAGATCGTAGCCGTTGCGAACACCGTCTTGGTTCATCATATTCAGCACGATTTCGCCGGCCCCCCGTTGCTGCACTTCCTGCACCCAATCCAGCAGTTGCCAATTTGTCTGGCGGGTGCGGCGTTCATCGCCGGTGTACTGGTTTACCCAGTATTTACCGGTTTCCTGCTCGAACCAGCTATCAATGCCAACCACCACCGCTTGCACGCCAAAGCGATCCGCCAGTTGAGTGATCAAATTCGGGTCGGCAAGTGCGGGGGAATTTATTGAGATTTTATCCGCCCCGAAAGCGAACAATTGTTCTGCATCGGCAAGGGTTTTAATGCCGCCCGCCACGCAAAAGGGAATATCGATCACTTTTGCCACCCGCTCCACCCAGCTTTTATCCACCGTACGACCGTCTGATGATGCGGTGATGTCGTAAAATACCAGCTCGTCCGCCCCTTCCTGTGCGTAACGTTCAGCAAGGGGGACGATGTCACCGATAATTTCGTGATTGCGGAATTGCACCCCTTTGACCACTTGTCCGTCTTTCACATCCAAACAAGGAATTATCCGTTTTGCCAACATTGTATCGCCTCCGTGAGATTAAATTTGCCTTCCAACAACGCCCGACCAACAATCACGCCTGCCACGCCAGTGCCTTTTAACGCCTCAATATCGGCAAGCGATCCGATTCCGCCGGACGATTGAAATTGAATATCGGGGAAGGCGGCACAAATTTCCCGATATAATGCGACATTTGAGCCGGCAAGGGTGCCGTCTCGGGAAATATCGGTGCAAAGGACGTGCTGCAAGCCAAAAGTGCGGTAGTTTTCGATAACGTTTTCCAACGTTGTCGGGCTGGTTTCCTGCCAGCCTTTAATCGCCACCCGTTTCTGCCCCTGTTCAATGCGAACATCCAACGCCAGCACAAATTTTTCCGCACCGTATTTTTCAAACCAGCCTTGCACTAATGTTGGGTCTGTAACGGCGGTTGAACCAATCACCACCCGATTTGCCCCGGCCGCCAATAAATCGGCGACATCCTGTTCCGAACGAATACCGCCACCGACTTGGATCTGACTTTGGGTCGCTTCAATAATCCGCCCGATTAACGCCGTTTGGCGTTGGGTTGGGTCTTTCGCACCGGTTAAATCCACCAAGTGCAACTGCTGCGCCCCTTGCCGAAGGTAATCGGCAAATTGAGAAATCGGATCGTCATTGTAAGTGGTTTGCTTGGCATAATCCCCTTGGTGCAACCGCACCACCTTGCCGTCAATCAGGTCAAGGGCGGGAATAATGATCGATTTTTTCATTGTGTTTGTCCTTATTTTTATAATATTGAAGAATATTTGTTATTCTTTTTTTAATTTCGCCACGTTACTAATTAAAGCGGCAAAATCTATCGCTTTTTGCCGGGTAATCACCGGTTTGCCTGTCTCTTTTTCCAAACTCTCTCTGGCGACTTTTGCTACATTGCCGCCCCGTTGTGCCACCGCTCGATTTTCCTCCAGCCCCTGTGGGTACGTAATATGGGTAATATCTTTCGTCGCAGCTTCCGCCAACATATTCAGTACCAACTCGGTGGTGGACATATTATCCCGTAGATTTTCTTTTTTTAACCCTTTGAAATCCTTATATTCACGTGTAGTCATTCCGCTCCACGCTTGGGTAATCTCATTGGTTAAAATAGCAAATTCACGCCCTTGTTCCACACCGTGATCCTGCCAGGCATCCGTCAGCTCTTTTCGTACCTGAATGGCTTGTAACCGCTGGTTGATCCACTCACGAGAATAACCTTTTTTCAAATAGGTTTCCAATGCCCGATCAATGGTTAATTCCGGATCAACAATTTCGTCCACGCGTTCCTTACCCACTTCCGCCAGCCACATTTTAAACGGTTCGGCTTTTGGAGAAGGAATAGACTGAATAATACGGAAAATGCCTTGTAAATCAGCAACATCGGTTAATCGCATTTTTCCATCGACAGCTCTCATTTTCAACTGGTTACAAATTGTAACCAGTTCATTTCCTTCTGCCTTTAAACGATTTTTTAATACTTTCCAATAATTACTAGCAGAGCGGTAATCAGGCTGACTTGTTAATGCACCCACAATATCCACCACACTAAAAAACCATTCTTCTTTTTCTGCATCCCACACTGAGCGGATTTGGCTGTTTTCAAAGAGTTTAATCTCGTTCATCTGTCATTCCTTGTTGTCAAAAACACTGTGATTATATTCAGTATTTTATCTTAAGCAAGGCGAAAATTGGTGTTTTACGATCCGGATCGCAATTTTGCAAAAAATTAGCAAAATCCAACCACTTGTTCGCAGAAAATCAAACATTCTCCACAAAATTCCGCAGTAACTTTGCCCCATTTTTGCCGGAGCGTTCGGGGTGAAACTGCACGCCGTAGAAGTTATCACGGGCAATGGCGGCGGAAAACGGCGAGCCATAATCGCAGGTGGCGATGGTGCATTCATTCGGTCTAACCGCATAGCTATGCACAAAATAAAAATGGCTGCCTTGTTCAATGCCGTCAAATAACGGGTGATTTGGTTGATAATGCACGTTATTCCAGCCCATATGCGGCAGTGGCAGCCCTTGAGCCTGTAAGTGCTCAGTGCGTGCCGGAATAACATTGAGCGTCTCCACATTGCCCTCCGTCGAAAATGCGGTCATTAACTGCATTCCTAAACAAATGCCGAGCATCGGTTGGGTGGCATTGCGGATTGTGTCAATCAACCGGCGATCCTGCAGAATCTGCATTGCTGCCGCTGCCGTGCCGACACCGGGAAGCAGCAATTTATCCGCCGATTTGATTTTGTCTAAATCACGACTAATTTCTGCCTGAATATTCAGACGGTCGAATGCAAATTTTACCGATGACAGGTTTGCACAGCCTGTGTTGATGATGGTGATGTTTGACATATTATTTCCTTTGTTATTCTTAAGTAGTTCTAAACGAAAAATATTGTTCTTTGATTCCTGGATAAAATTATTGGTTAATTTTCTAGCGTATATTATTTTAAAAATTGCAAATTATCAGTTTTAGGATCAGCATAAATTATTTCTGTCGGAATTGACAAAAACTCATAAATAACCTTAATTTTTTCATATAGTCTCTTATCTCTAGTAATGAAATAATCACAATAACTAGCGTAGATGCAATGTGTCGTATCATGGAGATTAGAAACAACTTTATTTTTACTTTCAGAATAAAAGCCAATCTCTAATAAAACTTTCATGGTATTGTCAATTATATTCTCAATTAAGTGGTGATTGTTTCTTATATAAGGATAAATATTCTCTTCTCTCATCAAATTACATATATACTCATAAATATTAACACGTAAAAAACTTAATATTCTCAGCCAGTTAGCTAGTATTTCTTGAAAATAGGAATTAGGTAATATATTTACATTTATATCATCACAAAGCATCATATTTATAGCTAGACCAGTTAAGTAAGTATCAACAATCTTATTTATTAAAATTTGATAAACATCATATTCTCTTAACTTACTTTTCATATCCAATGTATGAATCGCTATTTTTTTCTTCTCGAGTTTTTTCCCTTTTAAATTCTCATATACTTTAGATGCTCGCTTAAAAACTTGCGTTTGTCCTTCCTCAGATAAATCATTCTTGTGTATATATTTAACTACTCTCTTATAACATAGAGACGGATTTTCACGTGCAAAAAATGCACTATCCCTTCTATCTGAAATAAATTCAATAACATTATATGTTTCAGAGTCACCAAATATAATTTCTGTATCACCTGTTAATTTACTTAATCGGCTTAAATAGTCATTAATATCTAATTTATTACTCCTTCCCCCTCTTGCGATCTCCTCAATATGGGCTGGGGAATATACAATTTGATATTGTTGCTTATTTACACTTTCCAAATTGAATCCATATTTTCTCTCATCAAAACTATCAATTATAAATTGATAATCAAAGTACACTTTTTTCATATTTTTAATTTATCCTTAGTCTATTATGTATTTTTACAATACCCCTTTGCTACTCGGCAACGCATTCCCTTCAACCTTAATCGCCTGCCGCAATGTCCGCCCAAACACTTTAAACAAACTTTCGATTTTGTGGTGGTCGTTGTCGCCTTTGGTTTTCAGGTGCAGGGTTGCCATTAGAGTGTAGGCGAGGGATTGGAAGAAATGTTCGGTCATTTCAGTGCTGAAATCGCCGACTTTGTCCCGTTTGAATTTGGCTTTGAATTTGAAGTAGGGGCGGCCCGATAAGTCCATTGTACATTCGGCTTTGCATTCATCCATTGGCAGCGCGAAGCCGAAGCGGTCGAATGCAAATTTTACTGATGACAGGTTTGCACAGCCTGTGTTGATGATGGTGATGTTTGACATATTAAGTCCTTATAAGAATTTGTCTTTTATAAAATAAGATTAAATTTTTACTTTATTTATATTAATGTAATTGTTATATCTCATTGATTTTTTTAAATTTTAAACTTTTTAATCTCTTGATATTTTAATTGTTTGTTTAATATGTTTTAGGTTTGCAACAAGGGTGAATGTCATAACAATTAATAATGACCAAGCCCCCCACTTACCTAAATGTACCGTAGCCCAAGCGCCCATTTGATGTGGATATTGCCAAATACCAATGAAGGTTCCTAGATTTTCAGCAACCCAGATAAAAAAACCAATTAATGCAAATGCCAGTAATAATGGCATTTTTAACTTGCGATCATAAGGGGTAAAATAAACTTGGGTTCGGGCGTATAACCCCATAGCAAAAGCAGCAAGATACCAGCGATAATCCCCAATATAATGATGTGTAAAAAAATTGAGATAAATTAACATAGCGGTTAAAGCGGATAACCAATAAGGAGGGTGACTTTTTATTTGTAAATTAAATAAGCGCCACGCCTGAATAATATAACTGCCTACGGCAGCATACATAAATCCGGTAAATAATGGTACGCCATCGATTTTAGTGTAAGCAAAATCCGGATATGCCCAAGATTGAATATGACTTGATGTTTTAAAATATTCTAATATAAAGCCGATTAAATGAAATAATGTGATTGCTTTGATTTCATCCAACGTTTCGAGTTTTGTCCAAAACATCAATGCCTGTGCAATAAGGGCAATAATGAGTAATACATCATAACGTGGAATACCGAATAGCCCGCTTCGGGGAATAATAAACATCGCAATAAAAAATAATCCGGCAAATAAACAGGCCCTCATTTCTTTTAAACCAAAGAATAAGAACTCTATGCAGAATCGATGAGCCCCTTTTAAATTTGGGTTTAACGGGTGATAAATTAATTTATTATCTATTTTATTTAGCATTTATAATTTCTATCCGGTTTTATTACGTTTTAACGAATATTAAATTTTTATCTGAAATTCTTATAAAATCCCACCGCACTTTTTACCCAGCACGCTAAACCGTGCCAGGTTACACATAATGTTATCACTTTGCGGCAATACAAGCGTAAATTACAACACCCCCTTACTACTCGGCAACGCTGTCCCTTCAATCTTAATCGCCTGCCGCAATGTCCGCCCAAACACTTTAAACAAACTTTCGATTTTGTGGTGGTCGTTGTCGCCTTTGGTTTTCAGGTGCAGGGTTGCCATTAGGGTGTAGGCGAGGGATTGGAAGAAATGCTCGGTCATCTCACAGCTGAAATCGCCGACTTTGTCCCGTTTAAATTTGGCTTTGAATTTGAAGTAGGGGCGTCCCGATAAGTCCATCGTGCATTCGGCTTTGCATTCGTCCATTGGCAGCACGAAGCCGAAGCGGGCGATGCCGCGTTTGTCACCCAACGCTTGTTTTAATGCGGTGCCAAGTGCCAGAGCGGTGTCTTCTACCGTGTGATGTTCGTCAATCCATAGGTCGCCTTTGCACGACACATTCATTCTAAACCCGCCGTGGGTGGCGATTTGGTCGAGCATATGGTCGAAAAAGCCCACGCCCGTGCTGATTTGGTTCACACCGGTTTCATCCAGCCAAACTTGCACCTTAATGTCGGTTTCTTTGGTTTTACGTTCAACTTCCGCATAGCGTGGTTCACGCTCACAAAGTGCGTTCGGTTTTGGCAGGATTTTTTCAACAATCAGATCCCAGTTGAGCTTTTCGGGGTGATATTGCAACGCTTGAATACCGAGATTATTCGCCAATTCCACATCGGTGGCACGGTCGCCGATCACAAAAGAGCGGTTAGGATCGAACAGGTTTTTGTCGATATATTTTTTCAGCAATGTCGTTTTCGGTTTACGGCAGTCGCAATGATCTTCAGGTTTGTGGGGGCAAATAAGGACGTCATCAAAATAGATCCCTTGCGAATTGAACAACGTCATCATCGCATTGTGCGGTTTGTCAAAATCCGCTTGCGGAAAAGAGGGTGTGCCAAGTCCGTCCTGATTGCTGACCATCACAAAACGATAATGATCTTTTAATTTTAACAAGGCGGGAATCACATTCGGCTCAAATTTGAGCTTTTCTAAACTGTCAATTTGAAAATCGGTTTTCGGCTCGTCAATTAACGTGCCATCTCGGTCGATAAATAAGGTTGGTTGTTGTGTCATTTTTTTATTCCTTATGTGGTTAAATTTTATTAAAGCTGCTCACATAAATTTTAAAAATACAAGACTACCCAAAAAATGAGTTTTCACTATAATGCCCACTCTTTTACTTTTACGAGGACATTTTTATGAATGCTTGGATTTTATTATTTATTTCAATCACCGCCGAAGTGGTTGGCACAAACGCTTTAAAATTAAGCGAGGGATTTTCTCGCCCATTGCCAACGGTTGTTGCTGTTGTCACTTTTGGTTTGGCACTTTACTTGGTGTCAATTGTATTTAAAAGTTTACCGATCGGCTTAGTTTATGCGATTTGGTCCGGTTCAGGTATCGTACTCACCGCCGTTGTCGCATTCTTTTTATTTGGTCAAAAGCCCGATTTTGCAGGCTTTATCGGAATGGCGATGATTTTGGGCGGTGTATTAGTGATTAATCTCTTTTCATCTAACTCTGCACATTGATTGCTTGTATAACTCGTTGATTTTCTTCAAATGTGCCAATCGTGATCCGCACACAATCCGTCAAACCAAGAGCGGTGTGCTGATTACGCAAAATAACCCCCTGCTCCCACAATCTTTGAAAGACTTTCTGTCCGTCTTTAAACTTCACCAACAGATAATTAGCTTCACTCGGGTAAACCTGCTCAGTAAGCGGTAGGTTTTCCAGATTTTTTTGCAAATCAGTACGGTTTGCCAACACTTCTGCCACACGGGCTTGCATTGCCGTAATCCCTACAGGCTGTAAAGCTTGGGCAGCGATGTCAGATACCGGCACAGGCAGCGGATAAGGGGCGATCACTTTCTGCAAAATGCCGATCAGTTCAGGGTTGGCAAGGGTAAAACCACAGCGAAGACCTGCAAGGGCAAAGGCTTTGGAGAGCGTGCGGATAATCGCCAAATGCGGGAAGTTGGCAAGCTCGGGCACCATTGTCGCTTCGGGGCAAAATTCGATATAGGCTTCATCGACCACCACAATGGCACGTCCCGCAGTGAGTTGCAATAATTCTAGCAAATCCGACCGCTTGATCAGATTGCCCGTCGGGTTGTTCGGGCTGCAGACAAACACTACTTTCACACCATCCAAATTTTCCCGAATCGCAGGCAGGTTAAGCTGAAAATCGGTGGTTAACGGTACGGTTTTGGTCGCAATGCCGCAGGTTTCGCTACTGACTGCATACATTCCATAGGTCGGCGGGCAGTAAAGCACGCTGTCGGTTGACTCGCAGAAAGCACGGATAATCAACTCGATACTTTCATCGCCGCCCCGACTGACTAAGACATTTTCGGGCTGAACATTGGCATAACGGGCATAACCCTCAATCACCGCCTGCGGCTGCGGTTCGGGATAGCGGTTAAAGGTACGATTGGTTAAATTAAAATCCGGCGAAGTCGGGTATTCATTCGCATTCAGCCACACATCGCCGTTGCCGCCCAATTTACGAGCGGATTGATAAGGGGTAAGGGCTTGGATGTTTTTTCTTGAGAGTTGTGAAATTTGCATAATGTTTCCTTATTAATTCGGGGATCTTGCCCCCTCACAAGTTTGAGTTTGAGCGTTATAACTGCCCCCTAAATCCAAACAAATGTCTTTGGCGAGAAATTCTTGAATTATAGGTCTCGCTAACAGCACCAGTAATAAAATCGCCACTAAAATATAAATGGGTTTTCGCATGATGTTCCCTTAACTTTTGAATATTTTTCTAACCGCACTTATGCTTTTTTTAACATATGCATAACTAATCGGATAAGCGTCTCTTTTTACTTAGGATCGGATTCGGCAACCAAGAGTGTCAAAGCCGCCAAGCCGGTATCATTTATCACAGGTTGGTTATCCTCATTAAATAGTCGCCCGTTGCGATGCAGAAAATCAACAAACAAAAATGCCCCACTGCGTTTATTGCCATCTGAAAATGGGTGATTTTTGACGATAAAATAAAGCAAATGAGCAGCTTTGGCTTCAATGCTAGGGTAAGCAGGTTCGCCAAATACCGTTTGTTCCAAATTGCCAAGAATCGCTGCCAACCCTTCTTGCCGTTCAAGCCCAAAGAGCTCGGAAGCCTCACCGCGTTTGATTAATTGCTGCTTGAAATTCCGTAACGTTGTTCGGGCTTCCTGTACTGTTGGCAATGCGCCGCCCTGTTGTGTTGGCGGCTCGCTCAGCAACCCTTCGTCATACTGTTGCAACCATAAAAACGTTTGAGCATAACGGCTGACAATATCCACCAACCCTCGACCACTCGCTAACGTTAATTCCGATGATTGAGCCGTTTTCTGAATTAACGCAAGCGCCTGTTCCAACTCTACCGCGTTTTGTTGTAGGCGTTTCTGATTCAAGCTATAACCTTTAATCAAAAATTCTTTCAAACGAGCGGTTGCCCAACGACGAAAAGCAACGCCTTGTTGAGATTTAACACGATAACCGACAGAAATAATCATATCTAAATCATAGTGTTCAATTTCACGATTAACCTGCCTTTTACCTTCTTGTCGAACTATCCGGAAATTCCGGATAGTTGAATGTTGTTCCAATTCT
Organism: Cricetibacter osteomyelitidis; assembly: GCF_004340985.1. Lineage (GTDB taxonomy): Bacteria > Pseudomonadota > Gammaproteobacteria > Enterobacterales > Pasteurellaceae > Cricetibacter > Cricetibacter osteomyelitidis. Next base: position 192,484 of record NZ_SLYB01000001.1, on the reverse strand, counting down.
CCCTCATCAAAAACATTTTTTATATGTTCATTAATTGTACGAACATCTTTTCCAAATAAAGTAGCCATTTGAGCCTGTGAAAGCCAAACAGTTTCGTTTTCAAACCGCACTTCGACTTGGGTTTGTCCATCTTGTGTTTGGTAAATTTGAATAGGGTTTTGCATAGTATCTTCCTTAACTTTATTATTCTCTATCAATTACGGTAAGGCTCTTTTTATAAACGCTCGAATTACTAGCGAATAAATGCCAATGGGTATGGCAAAATGAAACAGCAAAAGCATATAGACATTTAAAATACCTAGTTCCATAGGTTTATTATAAATATATTGCTCTATTGATGCGGCAATAAAATAAACTGCACTATTACTTATCAAAGGTAAAAATAATAAAATCTTACTATTTTCTTTTTTTGCCTTAAATATAAAACAATATAGCATAACGCTAATAAACCCTAGTTCACCAATCAATGAAAGAAACCACGAATAGCCATTTAACTCTTTTGGAAACTGTTTATCTGTAAAACCGTTTTCAGTTGGAATAATTGCCGTATAAAAAGGATCTTGAAGAAGAAAAACAATTATTCCAACCAATAACGGCAGTGAAGAAATCAAAGTTCCATATAAGCCAAAATATTTAGCGACTTTCTTATATGGATAATTCATTTTAGTCCCTTTTAGCTAATCTAACCGCCACCGCTTGTTTATGAGCCTCTAATTGCTCCGCCGCCGCCATTTGCATTACGGTGTCGGCGAGATTGCGGAAGCCTTGTAGGGTAAGTTCTTGCACGGTCATTCGTTTGCTGAAATCTGCCAAGCCTAAACTAGAAGTGGTACGGGTGTAACCGTAAGTTGGTAGCACGTGGTTAGTGCCGCTGGCGTAGTCGCCCATACTTTCGGGGGAGTACGCACCAAGAAAAATCGAGCCGGCGTTATCTAAAAACGGGAGCAAATTGCGAGCATTTTCCACTTGCACAATAAGGTGTTCAGGCGCATATCCGTTACTGATTTCAACACATTGTTGCAAATCGTCAGCAATAATAGTGCGGCTGTGGCTAAGAGCCTTACGGGCAGTTTCGGCACGTGGCAATGTAGCCAGTTGTTGCTCAATAGAAAGTGCGGTCTGTTTCGCTAAGGTTTCGCTCGGGGTAACTAAAATCACTTGACTATCCGCACCATGTTCTGCTTGAGAAAGCAGATCGCTTGCCACAAAATCGGGATCGGCAAATTCATCGGCAATCACTAACACTTCCGAAGGCCCGGCAGGCATATCAATGGCTGCGCCGTCAAACCGTTGACTGACTTGGCGTTTAGCTTCGGTCACATAAGCATTGCCCGGCCCGAAAATTTTATCGACTTTGGCGACCGTCTCCGTGCCAAACGCCATTGCTGCAATCGCCTGTGCGCCCCCAATGCTGTAAATGGTTTCCACGCCACAAAGTTGGGCGGTGTAGAGAATTTCATCGGCAATCGGCGGTGGCGTGCAAAGCACAATTTTGCGGCAACCTGCAATCTTGGCAGGCACAGCGAGCATCAACACCGTGGAAAATAACGGCGCAGAACCACCGGGAATATACAAACCCACCGCGTTAATCGCACGGTTCAGCACTTGGCAACGCACGCCAGCTTGGGTTTCAATATCGACCGTTTGGGGCTTTTGTGCCTCGTGAAAGGCGGTGATGTTGGCTTTGGCATTTTGAATGGCGGTTTTGAGTTCGGGCGCAACCCGTTCGCACGCCGCCACTATCTGCTCACGAGAGACGGCAAGACCGGTCAATTCCGTTTTATCGAATTGGGCGGTGAGGGCAAAAAGCGCGTTGTCGCCCTCACCTTTCACCAAATCTAAGATATTTTCCACCGCACTTTTCAGCTCGTTTGACGCGGAAATCGTAGGGCGTGCCAATGCCGCTTGTTTTTCGGCAGAAGTCAAGGTGTTCCAATTTAGGGTTTGCATCATTTATTCCTTTTCTAATTTCGTTCTTAATTCGTTTTCGTAGATCTGCATCATTTTATCCAAATCCATAAAAAAATAGCCCACCGCACGCATAAAAGGATTGTTAAATCTGATGGATTCGGTTGCTTCAAAGACGGTTTGCTCTGTGCCGAGCTGCGTTAATGTTGCCGACCATTCCCCTTGAAAATAGCGGTGCGACATTTCAAAAGCATAAAACTCAAAGGGGCGTTTTTCTTTGGTTTTAAAAAGAATTTGGACATTGTTTGTGGTTTCGCGCCAAACTTCATCACCGCCGTTTTGGGATAAAATTTCCAAATTATCCAGCGAAGTTCGATATGCCCAATCCTGATTATTGGTTATCGTGTTATAGACGGTTTCGATATTTGCCTGATAAACGGTTTTCCGACTCACCATAAGGGTTTCAGGCAATGCCAGCCCGATAAGATAAATCGCAAGCCCGATAATCCCTAAAATCGATAGGAAATAAGCGACTATTTTCATCATCAGCTGCTCCGAACTACTTATTTTCCGATTGTGTTTTTGCCCACGTAATCGCGGTTTCAATCGCTTTACGTGCCTGCGGACTGTTTCGCCAACAAGTGGAGCCCGTAATGTCCGCACCGAGTTGTAAAATGAAATCAGCATTGGCTTCGGCGAGTTTTTCGACACTATCAAATCCCATCTCTTGCAAGCGTTTGATCACGGTTTCGCCGATACCTTTTTGGGCAAGCAGTGACTTTCTTTGCGTTTCGCTAAATGACATCGTCTTCTCCTCTGCCACCTAGTCTGTGGCTGTTGATAGTCTTGTTGACAAGCGGTCAGATTTCATTAATTTTTTACAAAATGAACGGAAAAACGACCGCACTTTTAATATGGGCAGAATGCTCCTGCCAATGATTTACTCCATCATCTTCTCAATCGGTAACACGAGAATGGAACTTGCGCCTGCCTCTTTCAGCTGTTCCATCGTTTCCCAAAACAGATTTTCTTGGCTGACGACGTGCATCGCTACACGGCTGCTGTCGCTCGCCAACGGGAGAATGGTCGGATTTTCCACACCGGGCAACAATGACGTGATGTCGACGAGACGATCTTTCGGAGCATGAAGCATAATGTATTTAGATTCAGCGGCTTGTTGCACGCCTTGAATGCGGGTCAGCAGTTTATCGACAAGAGCTTGTTTTTCGGCACAAAGTGCTTCTTGGCGTTGAATCAAACAGGCTTTGGAGCGATAAATGACTTCCACTTCTTTTAAACCGTTAGCTTCCAGCGTTGCGCCCGATGAAACTAAATCACAAATCGCATCGGCTAAACCGGCAGAAGGAGCAACTTCTACAGAACCGTTGAGTAAGGTGCTTTTGAACGATACGCCTTTTTCATTCATATAGCGTTTGAGTAGATTCGGATAACTGGTTGCAATACGTGAATTCACAAAGTCTTGCACACCGCTATAAGTACGATCACGATCAATCGCTAACGATAAACGGCAACCGCCGAAATCCAGTGTACGTAATTTTTTATATTCGACCTGCTCACCTCTAGCGAGACGACCAAGTTCTTCCTCTTCCAATACGTTTTCACCAATAACGCCGAGATCTACCACGCCTTCAAAAACCAAGCCCGGAATATCGTCATCGCGTACACGCAGAATTTCAATCGGCATATTTTCCGAATAAGCAATTAAACGTTGTTCGTTCCAGTTGATTTTTACTCCGCATTGGCTAAGCAATTCGCTACAATCTTTACTTAAACGGCCTTTCTTTTGCAGAGCAATTCTTAAACGATTTGTCATTGTGTTCTTCCTTATTTTTAATTATAAATTTGTTGTATAAAAAAACCTCTCGAAATTGCTTCCGAGAGGTTTGTTATTTTGGCTATCTATCGCACTCACTCGCTCGGAAGTCTTATCTTCCGAACACACCAAATGCCCGAAAGACAATCAGGGATGGTGATGATGGTGAGAAGTGCGGTATAAATTCATATCGTTTTTCCTGTTAATTTTGAAGTGGTTTCAAAATACCGAATATTGTGTGCCTTTGCAAGTGTTTTTTAAAAAAATTTTAAATAAAATATGATCTGCCCCCCAAAAGTTGGACAAATGAACCAACAGATTAAAATGCAGCTCACAACATCAAACAAAGCAAAAACCGACCGCACTTTTCTGCTTCAATCAGATATTCGCCGGCTCTGCAAAGCTGTATTTGGTTACAATCAGTCCCGCTGAGTCTGTAAAAAATGGCAAAATTTCCTATAAATCCCACCGTTTGTTATACTGTTCCCTCAAAAGTGCGGTCGGTTTTTCAAGAATTTTATTCAACTTCTTTTTGGTAAATTATTGAAGTGTCGATTTCATACCAATCATCATTTACATTATTTTTTAGCCCTTCCATTGCGGCTAACTGATTTCGCTCAGCCTGCCAAATTTCAATTTCTTCACGTTGTAATACTTTTTTAAGTTCGGGGGTTTTTGCCCATTGTTGTTTAAATTCATCAATAACCTGCTCTGTGGTGGTTTTATTAAAACGTGCAAAATCAAATAAAGTAAAGAGGTTGCAAAAGGCAATGCAAGGCTTTGTCCAAGGGAAGCGGTAACGTTTACCGATATAATTTAAAAATTCCGGATTTTCTTCCTTAAAATAAGCTCGAGCCGCTTTAATTATATGCATACTATGTTCCGGCGAAGGGGACGGATACACACCGATAAACACACCGGCAAAAATAAATAAAGGCGATTTTTTACTTACCGTAAACATGGCAAAACGATCATAGGGAACATAAGCAATTGGATCACCATTTTCAGGCACATCAAACACATCATTACCAAAAAAAATATTACGAACAACAATAACGCGATGTTTTCGGTTAAGAATTACACCTTGGTTTCTTGGGAAGAAGAATAAAAATAATAATGGAATTATCCATAGGAAATATGAAAGAAAGATAAATTTATATTTAAAAATTCTTTTATTATACCCTTCCTTGTACTCTTCATAAGACTCTATAGGGTCATTGGGAAAGGAATAAGTTGGCGATGTAACGGTCATCAAATAATCATCATACATCGGTTTAACTTGCCTATCTGGCATATATCCCCATTCAAAGTCTTTCTTCATGGAATAATAGAAATCAATTATCGGTGAAAAAAATGGTTTTTGATACCGCCCATTCGTATAAAGGCAAATAAATAATATGATTGTAATAACAAACGCTCGGAATATCCCTCTAAAAACCGCATCAGGAAAGGATGTTCTAATTTCAATTTCATCCTCACTATTCTTTTTAAATGAATAACCTAAATTTTTATAAATTTTTTCTAATTTCATTTAATCTTCCTAAAATATTAATGGCGTAAGTTCTGATGATATAAATTTATCAGTACCGTTATAACGTGGTATTGCGACTTTAATATCTATTCTAAAAATATCTTCATCATCCATGGCAATACTTTCTTTCGTTGGTGAAATAAAAGATAGGATACCGCCTGAAAAGCGTATTGCACGCCATTTACCATGAAATTGAATGGTGGCCTCACCTTCTATGATATTTACTGTTCTATGCTGAGTTTCAGGGTGAACAACCCCCAGTTTTTCAATATAAAGTTGCAACATTTCAATTTTAATTTCACTTGGTTTAGTATTGCTTGTAATATTCGGGTGTTTAACCACAATTTGGTGTTTATTTGTTGCACTAATATCAAAAACACCAGAAAAAGCGAAGAAGCGTTGCATTTCTAATTCAAAAAAAGATAATGCAGCATTTTTTGTTGATCCAGTAAGAAAACTACTATCAAATTGTTTTTGGAATTCTGAAATCTTTTGCCTATTCTTTGTCCACTCATACCCTTCTTTAGCTTCCCCCCAATATTCATCACTATTCCCCCAAAACCCATTCTCAATCCATAGTTCCATATCCTCTTTTTTCAACAAAGATAACGTAAACCCTAATACGGCCAATGCCAAACCGATATAAGGGATTTTTGAACCATGTGCTAGTAAAAAACGAGCTGCCATGCGTGCCACGGGTGTTTTGCCAGCTGCAAGATAAGTTGCGGATGTGCCTATTGCAGGCTTACCAAGCGAACCGATTGCCACACCACTTCCGCGAGAAATCGCGCCCCAAAAATCAATATCATCCCCTTTATATTTTGCTTCAACTGCCAGCCCCACTTCAATTAACACCCAAACCCCGGTTATTGCCGTTTCAAAATTTAATAACCCCGCCCGTGCAGCAAGCCAAGCGCTATTGAACATTTTACCCGTTCTGGCATTAATCGCTCTTAATTGCGGTTTACCATTTATCGTTCTGATATCAAGTTGTAGCGTTGATTTCAGTGTTTCGGATCTTGGCACAATATATTCAGAAAGTGCGGTAATCGTATTTAAGGTTGGATCATTCGCCACTCGCCCTGCATAGGTACTTGATGTTTGATTAGACCAATAACCTAACAACACACTCAGATTTAAAAAATGTGCTGCCCCCGATAATCTTGCGGCTGATGTGCGAAATAGGTTATAACTTTCATCATAAATGACTAATTTTGTGGTTTTCGTTCGATGAATGATTGGATCTTGATAAGGAACGCCATTGCCCAAGTCAATTTTATTGGCTTGAGAAGTATAAGCGGTTTTTATGTTAAAGGTTTCATTGGTAATGCCTTTTTTTCGATAAATCGTTTCAATTTTTTTGATGATTTCTGTTTCTTGAATGGTAAGTACCTCGCCTTTGCCCGCCCTAATTCGGCTCGCTTGCACTTCAGTTACAATGGTTGTAATGAATTTATCATAAGCGTAAACATTTAATGCACTGAGATCTATGCCTTGAGAAAGCCAATCAACGAATTTTTGCAGTTCTAAAAGCCGCGGCATAATGCTCTCTGCCAGTGATTGCATTGCCGTTTTATCGCCATCATTTAAGAACGGTGTTTCATTATTATCAATTAGCTGACTAAATGCGTAAATGAGTGCTTTTCTTCCTTGTGGCGTTGAATTCATTCCCCAATATAATGCTTGTGCATAAAGAAAATAAGCATTAGCTACGGCAGCACTGTTCGTGCTTTTCGCTAACTCAACTAAACTTTTTAAGCGAAGTTCGTTGGTGGGAAGTTTCATAAAATTAATTTGTGCATAGGTTAAATTATGCAAAATATCGTTATGAAATAATGGAATATTCGCTAATTTATTGATTAAATTAATGCCGTCTATTTTAGGCAAATCAAAGTCGGCTTTAAGTTGGTTTACAATGTCTATGCCCGCATTTTCTTGGATGTGCTCTTCAGCCAGAATATGACTTAAATCCTGATAAACCTCTTTTAATGTGGTGGATACTGAATGATATGGATTTGCATGCCTGCGAATTAGTTTTAATTCTTTCTCATTTTTCTTAGCGCATATTTGTTTAGCATACGCGTCGATAAATTGTGCCGTGGTAATTGAATAGCTGTATTTCTGAAATAAAGCCTGATACTCATCCATTAGGTTTTGTTTAAATGCCACAAGATCTCTTGCCATGCCAATATGATCATAGAGTGCGACAATCGCACCTTTAGTTTGTTCACAAGGCACTGAAATATCAATATCAGGACTGACAATTGGTGTAAAAATCTCATAGTTGAAATTCTCATTTTCTTGGAGATATTTTTCAGTTGGCGCAAAATCGGTGACTAAATTTTTCAGATTGGATGCCGTTAATTCCGTTACATGACCCCGCATCGATTTGATTTCTAAATATTGCATCCAATGAGAACGGATCTCCTCATCAATCGCGAGCTTATCTAATAATTCTAATGGTAACTCAAAATCGGAGTAGGCAATATAAATGCTTTCTAATTCATTATTTATTTCAATATACGGTTTTTCACTACCACTTAACGACCATTCGTTATAAATGTTTTCACCGTGGCAAATGTATTGTTTAAATTTATAATTTGTTGGAAGGCTGCCCAAATGCGTATCAATGGCATCAATTTCAGGTGAACGATATCGGTACACATACCAACACCAGCCGCTTTTTTCCGAATTGGCCGTCACTTTAATGCCTTGCCCTCTGCCGTCCAATGCAAATATATAAATAAATCCGTCACGTAGACGGCGTAATTCGTAATTTGCTTTATCAATATGCGGCAAAAAACGGTTATTTTTCATTGAATGCAATCCCGTTTTATTGAATGCATAACGCACAGGATAAAGATGATATCCTTTTTGACAGTATGCAATAGGATCATCAACGGATTCCCGTTGTGGGGCTGCATATACTTTATTTGAATTTATCGCGGATGTTTTTGTTGTATTACTCATTTATCTATCCTTTTATTCCTTCAACTAATCGATCCCACAAGGCTTGTGTTCTTTTTGTAATATCGCTAATTTGAGAGACTAATTGCATTTCCAATTCATCAAAATTAATGCCCCGCTGTACCGCACTTTGTTTAGCGGCTGCATATTGCATAACCGAAATTTTATCGTTATAACCTTTGTTTCTTGCTTCATCGAGATAACGTTCAAATTGTGATTGGCTATGTTCTGAAACAATAGAAGGATACGTTTGCATAATATAGCCTGTCAATTCTTCTTTGGTTCTTAACCATTTTTGCTCTTTAAACCCGTCAATCTCCCAATTAGTCAACATAATCGGTGCAGGCAATATATCTTCAGGCAAGGCGTTGAGCTGATAATAATAAAAACTGTCATCATAACCTGAACCAAAGGCATGAATAATGCGTTCGTCATAACCGAAAAACTTGCTTAATTTTTCAGGGCTGTTTGCGATGATATTGAGATAATTACGCAAAACTTTCGGGTCATAAAAACGGAAGAAAAACCATTTGCCGCTTTCGTCTTTCAATATGGGAAATTTACGCAGATGATTGAACACGGTATCAAAATCATGGCGGGAATGGATAAAAATACCTAAATTTTCATGCCAGTTTAATGTGGTCATGGCATTTTTATCATGGAACAGTCCCATCAGTTCACTTTCTATTCGATAATCGGGATAAGGATGGACTTCGATTAAATAAGGTGCGACACCTTTGGTTTCTTCACCAAATTTGCCTTTAAATAAACTCTCGGAGCGGCATTCAAATTCTTCGGGATGAAGCAACGGATGCTTATTGGCATCTAAGATAAAATAACATTTTAACGGCGGTAAATTTTCACCAAAAAGTGCGGTGTCTTTTTCCGTTGTTTTCGGGTCGGTTACAGGAGGCGGGAAAGTCGGTTGTTGCCATTGTTCCCAACCACGCTGCATCACGTCGGGAGGAATCGGTAAATCCGGAAAAAGTAATTTCGCAATTTCGTCAGGGGCAAATAATTTCGGGTGTCGCCCGAATTGGCGGTCAAGCAATTCAACCGGGTGGATTTGATGACGAAGCAGGTAATCGGTTTCCATTTCTGTCGGCGCTTTATTTACTGAACCGCCTAATTCAATAATCCGCACTTCACCTCGCTGCCCCCCTTTTGTTTCATAAACCAGCCACGTCATTCCGTGCCGTTGAATAAAAACCTCCGCCGGTAATGCTGATAATGTGGGGCGAAAAGCCGATTTTGTCGCAGCGGAGTGATGTATTAAATCATCAAATTCCGCTTTATTTTCAACAAAAGCCAACACCGCAACCGGCTTTTCGGTTTCGTCCGCTTCAAAATTATTGTCATTATTGGTTTGCGGTTCAATTCGATATTGTCCAAGTTGGATCCAAAGAAATGCCATATCTGCTCCTGTAATAAAAACTCAACCCCATTTAATCGCAAATTTAAGTTTTAATGTATTAATTTAAAATACTTGAAAGGGTTATTCTTCCAATAGAACGTTATCCCATTACGGTTCACTTTTTCACTAAAAGTGCGGTAAGAATTTGAAAATTTTTATTCCACTACATTGTTTTTTATCAATTGTTTTCCCGCTGCTTATAATGCCTGAAAAGTACGCGATTATGTAGCACATGCACGCACAAAGCAGAAATATTATGGTTCGGTGGAGCGGCACGTAGTACGTTCCTACAATTTATCGAAAAAGTGCGGTCGGTTTTCGGCAAGTTTTTACCATGGGCGATTATCCAATCCTTTTTCTGCATGCTCTTGATTAATGATTGATTGTGCCTGTTTAATATCGTTAAAGTAGTTTTGTTTTTTTTCGATAGTTTGTCTGTTCCATTGTTTAATCGCGGCATCAATTTCCCTTTCGGCTTTTTTACGTCTAAACGGTATCGGAATGGCAAATGCGTTACAGCAGGCTATGCGCAACCGTCCGCCCCAGACTTTGTAGCGGTTGCCGATATGTTGTAAAAATTCCGGCTCTTCCTCAGTTAAATAGGCACGAACGGCATCGACAATTTCTTGGGTTTGGGTTTGATTGACACTCGGGTAGACACCGATATTGTGCAGTGTGTCCCGGTTATTGTACTTATCATAAATCGCAACGCTTAAGGAAAAATATTCGCCCCAACCGAAAGGGTATATTCCGCAGCAGGAATAAGTCACTCCGCCTAGCGGGTCGCCCTTCTTCGGCACAAAGGCAACGCTGTATTTGCCGTCAATCAGCCGTGCGTAAATAATGCGTTTTTTGCGGTTTACCCGAATACCACGTGCTCGCGGCAGGCAAAGTAAGATAAATAAACAAGGGATCCAGATAAAATGGAAATAGGCTCGAAAGCGTTCAATTTTTCTTTTTTGTAGATAATTTTTTTTGAATTCATCATAAGATATAGGTGTTTCAGTCAAATTATATTTTTTTATCATTTCAGGGTTGGTTATAAATTCTAAATCTTCCATATATGCTTGTTTTAATATCTTATCTGGATTAAAACTCCATATAAGATCATTTTTAATTGTTTTAATTTCAAAGTAGAAAGGATAACGGGCATAATTGGCATTTATTGTTGTACTGACACAAAATAACCCGATAAAAAATACCCGAATCAAACCTCGAATATAGCCGTCCGCAATGGCATGGCGAATTTCGATTTCATCTTCACCGCATTTGCGAATGGAAAAGCGTAAATTGCGATATCTCTCTGTATTTGTATTATTCATAAATTTTCCTTAGGTTATCTTGATGACTTGTAACTTGGAATAAAAACGTTTATCGGAGTGCTGATAATCCGCCATCGATATTGCTATCCGCATTTCTTTTACTTCATTTTCCGGAATACTGTCGGAGATATTTTCATCATCATAGGTGTTAACACGCACGTTTAGCGGAAAACTAAAATGCAGCACGGCACGCCCTTCCTTAAGGTATTCTACGCTAAATACCGGGTTATCACAGCGCCAATAGGTATTGACGATAAGTGTGCTAATTCGAATTGTTTGTGCCATAGCGGGATTCATCAAGGAAGAATGTTCCACTAAAATACTGTTCGACTCATATTTAGATAACTTGATTGGTTCTTTAAATTGGAAATAACGTTGCATTTCAATGGTGTATTTTTCAAAGATCGTTTCAGCGTTTATTTCTAATTTACGCTCACCATTATCTAATTGTTCATAAATTAGTTTACTATCCTTCCATTGCTCCTCAAATGATTTTTCTCTTTTGATAGTCCACTCATACCCTTCTTCAGCCTCTCCCCAGTAATTTGTACTCGTTCCCCAAAATCCATTTTCAATCCAAGCCTCCATCTCTTTTTGGCTGAAAAAGCCCATGACGACACCTGCCACTAAGGCAATGGCACCTACCAACAGCATCCCCTGTAACCCCAAGACCGCTAAATTTGCCAGCACGCCATTATGGGCAAACAAACCCAACGCCCCGTATGCCGTGCCAACACTCACCCCGCCAAAACTACGTAACAATGCCGCATTGGCGCCGATTTTATCGCCCCGATAGCGGCTTTCCGTATAAACGCCGTATTCCACTAAGCCTGAGAATAAAGTTAAGCCCGAATTGGCATTTAATAACGCCGCTTTGACTTGGGTAAATAGTGAAATCTGTGGAGGCATTTTAGGCGTTTGACTAAAGAAACGGTAAATCAACGCTTTGCTGCTGCGGTTCCGTTTGATGTCTGCAACATTAATCAATTCGTCTTTTGCCTGCAGCATGGCTTTTTCTATCCCGCCTGCCGGCACTTGATGACCGGCAAACATCATTATCGTTGCCAGGAGTGGGTCGTTAGCAAACTGCCCTTCCCATGTTTTATACTTTTTCTTATCCGAAAACAGTCCGATAACCGCCTCATAACTTAATAACTTCGCCAGTCCGCCACTAAGATAAAACGGTCGGTAATTCGGTTCCAGATAGTGAACCTGCAATTGATATTTTTTATAGTGCATATCGCTATTCGGCAGCACTATTGTACCAGTCCCCCTCGAAACCACCTCCTTGGTCAGAGGATTGACTTCAAACACCCGTCGCCATAACACTTGAAAGGATTATTCTTCCAATAGAACTCCCATTACGTTTCACTTTTTCACTAAAAGTGCGGTAAGAATTTGAAAATTTTTATTCCACCACATTATTTTTTCCTTGCAGTTCAATCACCTGATTGATATGTTCTTGATTTTGGTGTATTTCATTGAACCACATTGTTTTTTTATCAATGGTTTGTCGCTTCCATTTCTTTAAGGCGTTATCCACGGCTTGTTCCGCCTTTTTACGACGAAACGGAATGCCCCACGTGAAAGCATTGCAAAAGATAATGCCTAAATCGCCGCCCCAAACTTTATATCGGCTGCCGATATGGTTTAAAAACGCCGGTTCATCTTCCGTTAAGTAAGCCCGAATGGCACGGATAATTTCGGCGTTATGTTCGGCATTCGGTGTGGGGTAAACCCCAAAGCTCGCACCGGACACCCGTTGTGTTTCAAAATCTTTAAATCTGATTCCTAAAGAAAAAAAATGACCGCTACCAAAGGCATATTCACCAAATAGACTATAATTTAATCCCATTAACGGATCGCCGTTTTTCGGCACAAACGCCACGGAATAATAATTATCCAGTGCTTTACGGTAAATTACCCGTTTTTTGCGGTTAATCCGCAAGCCGCGAGCTCGGGGTAAGCATAATAAAAAAAGCAAAAATAAAGGCCAAATAAAGTGGAAATAGGCCCACATTCGTTGTCCTTTTGCCCTTTCAATATAAGGTTTCCGATATTCTTCATAAGACTCCAGTTTTTCATTTGGATATTCTTTAATAAACTCTGGATCTTGGTAAAGTTTTAAATATCTTTGATAATTAGGTCGTATATATTTATCCGGTTCAAATAAAGCATCCAGATCCCGCTGAATATCTTCTGCCATATATTGAAAAGGTAAAACTCCATGTTTTAGATCCATAAATGAACCAACGATTAAAATACCGATAAATAAAGCTCGAATAAATCCGCGTATATAACCGTCATACATTGAATGTCTGATTTCTATTTCATCATCACTACATTTCCGAATTGAAAACCTAAGTGTTCTGTATTTTTTTGTCATATTTATCCTTATGATTAAAATTTAATTGTTTCTGTTCCTGAAAAATGCCCATTTGAGCCTTGATAATCCGGTAGTGATACGGTAATTCTCATATCTTGGATATCTGTATCGATAAACCGTTCGTCTTGATAAATACCAAATTTCCCTGAATTTATTACTGTGACCGGATACTCTTCCGGATAAGTTAATATGACTTGAGATTGTGCTAAGTTAATTGTTTTTTCGGGTTGGATTCTGCATTCCCAAAGCCCTTTATTAAAATATAGGCTTTTAACTATTAATCCGGCTGCCACTTGCGCATCATTTAGCGACGGATGCGAAACAACAATATGATGTTTATCTAATGCGGTTATTTTCATTTTTGATGCAAATTGGAAATAACGCTGCATTTCGATTGTATATTTATAATAAATATCTTTTGGATTAATGAATAAAACATTATTTTCAATTAGATTAAAACTAAAACGGGCTGTATTTATTTGAACTAAAAATTTTTCTTCTCTTTTTTCTCCTTTCCATTCATACCCTTTATCAGGTTCCCCCCAATAATTTTTACTATTCCCCCAAAAACCATTTCGGATCCAGATTTCAATTTCTTTTTCACTTAATAAGCCCATTATTAACCCGACTACCAAGGCGATACCACCAATACACATACCGGTTGTTGCCGCCGTAACAGCAAGCCCCGTAATACCGTCCGCTGCAAGCATCCCCAAAATGCCCAATGAAGCATCAAAGGTTAATCCGCCAAACCCCCGCAGCATCGCTGCCTGCTGACCTATCCGGTCATCTTTATAATTCGATTCCGACCAAATACCAAACTCCACTAACGCTGAAAATAAGGATAATGCCGTATTACCACTGATTACCGTTCGTTTGATATTCGCAATATTCAATCCAAAAATTTTTGCTTCATTATTATTCTTGGAGAGTAACGAAATCAGTGTCTTTTTCATCTCCGCTCTATGACTCAGGCGTTCTTCGACTACAACCGCCGATTTTGCCTCTTCAATATATTGTTCCAATCGGCTCGGCGGGGCGTGTTGTCCCGCAATCATGGATAGGATACCGACAAACGGATCGTTCGTAAAACGTGCGGGGAGCGTTTTGCTCTGTGCCGTACCACTAAAAATTTTAACTGCCGCTTCATAACTTAAAATATGGTCTAAGCCGCCCAATATATGAAACAATTTGTAATTAGGTTCAATTAATTGCGTTTTTAAAACATATTTTCCACGCTGTAATGCTTCCGATGACGGAATCACGAACTCACTTTGTGCTTTAGCAACGATATTTTTTGTGATGGGATTGACTTCATAAATCTGCCGCCATAAAAAAAGATTCTGTTTTGGATTTGCTCTTACCACCCCGCGGGCATTTTTTTCAATCACCATATGCTTAGGAATGATTATTTCCGCCATCAGGTCAAAGGTTGCCATTCTAAAGTGTTGATTTTTAGCCACTTTAAGTAACGCGCTGACACCTTTAGACATTGTTGATAAGGAATTAATCAATAACATGCCTTAAAAGTGCGGTCGGTTTTCGGCAAGTTTTTACCATGGGCGGTTATCCAATCCTTTTTCTGCATGCTCTTGATTAATGATTGATTGTGCCTGTTTAATGTCGTTAAAGTAGTTTTGTTTTTTTTCGATAGTTTGTCTGTTCCATTGTTTAATGGCGGCATCAATTTCCCTTTCGGCTTTTTTACGGTTAAAGGGTATCGGAATGGCAAATGCGTTACAGCAGGCTATGCGCAAGCGTCCGCCCCAGACTTTGTAGCGATTGCCGATATGTTGTAAAAATTCCGGTTCGTCTTCGGTTAAATAGGCACGAACGGCATCGATAATTTCTTGGGTTTGGGTTTGATTGACACTCGGGTAGACACCGATATTGTGCAGTGTGTCCCGGTTATTGTACTTATCATAAATCGCAACGCTTAAGGAAAAATATTCGCCCCAACCGAAAGGGTATATCCCGCAGCAGGAATAAGTCAGTCCACCTAGCGGGTCGCCCTTCTTCGGCACAAAGGCAACGCTGTATTTGCCGTCAATCAGCCGTGCGTAAATAATGCGTTTTTTGCGGTTTACCCGAATACCACGCGCTCGCGGCAGGCAAAGTAAGATAAATAAGAAAGGGAGCCAGATAAAATGGAAATAGGCGCGGATTCTGTTCCATTTTTTATCTTTTATATAAAGCTCTTTGTATTCACTATAAGCCATGATCTTTTCATTTGGATATTTCTTAATAAAATCAGGGTCATTAATTACTTCTAAATAATCTTTGTATAAGGGTTCTGTTTTTATATCTGGATTAAAAGTCCATATCCAATCTCTCTTTATAGCATTAATTTCATTATAGAAAGGATAATTACCATACTCCGCATTTATCGTGGTACTGACACAAAATAATCCAATAAAAAATACCCGAATCAAACCTCGAATATAGCCGTCTGCAATGGCATGGCGAATTTCGATTTCATCTTCACCGCATTTGCGAATGGAAAAGCGTAAATTGCGATATCTCTCTGTATTTGTATTATTCATAAATTTTCCTTAGGTTATCTTGATGACTTGTAACTTGGAATAAAAACGTTTATCGGAGTGCTGATAATCCGCCATAGATATTGCTATCCGCATTTCTTTTACTTCATTTTCCGGAATACTGTCGGAGATATTCTCATCATCATGGGTGTTAACACGCACATTAAGCGGAAAACTAAAATGCAGCACGGCACGCCCTTCCTTAAGGTATTCTACGCTAAATACCGGGTTATCACAGCGCCAATAGGTATTAACGATAAGTGTACTAATTCGAATTGTTTGCGCCATAGCGGGATTCATCAAGGAAGAATGTTCCACCAAAATACTGTTTGACTCATATTTAGATAGCTTGATCGGTTCTTTAAATTGGAAATAACGTTGCATTTCAATGGTGTATTTTTCAAAGATCGTTTCAGCGTTTATTTCTAATTCACGCTCACCATTATTTAATGATCTATATACTAATTCACTTTTTTTAAGTTGATTTTTAAAGAGTTTTTCTCGTTCTGCATTCCATTCATACCCTCCTTTAGCCTCGCCCCAATACATCTCACTCGTCCCCCAAAACCCATTCTCAATCCAAGCCTCCATTTCTTTTTGGCTGAAAAAGCCCATGACGACACCTGCCACTAAGGCAATGGCACCTACCAACAGCATCCCCTGTAACCCTAAGACCGCTAAATTTGCCAGCACGCCATTATGGGCAAACAAACCCAGCGCCCCGTATGCCGTGCCAACACTCACCCCGCCAAAACCACGTAACAATGCCGCATTGGCGCCGATTTTATCGCCCCGATAGCGGCTTTCCGTATAAACACCGTATTCCACTAAACCTGAGAATAAGGTTAAGCCCGAATTGGCATTTAATAACGCCGCTTTGATTTGGGTAAATATTGAAATCTGTGGAGGCATTTTAGGCGTTTGACTAAAGAAACGGTAAATCAACGCTTTGCTGCTGCGGTTCCGTTTGATGTCTGCGATGTTAATCAATTCGTCTTTTGCCTGCAGCATGGCTTTTTCTATCCCGCCTGCCGGCGCTTGATGACCGGCAAACATCATTATCGTTGCCAGGAGTGGGTCGTTAGCAAACTGCCCTTCCCATGTTTTATACTTTTTCTTATCCGAAAACAGTCCGATAACCGCCTCATAACTTAATAACTTCGCCAGTCCGCCACTAAGATAAAACGGTCGGTAATTCGGTTCCAGATAGTGAACCTGCAATTGATATTTTTTATAGTGCATATCGCTATTCGGCAGCACTATTGTACCAGTCCCCCTCGAAACCACCTCCTTGGTCAGAGGATTGACTTCAAACACCCGTCGCCATAGTACATAATCCGGTCTCCCTTTAGCCGATTTTTTATTGCTCAATTTTGCTGCCAAACGGCTTGGAATCAGGACTTCGGTAAATAAATCGTAGGTGATGATTTTAAACGCGTCGTTTTTTGCCACGGTTTCCAATGCCGGCAGCACTTTCCCTATTGCCGAAAGATGTTGGCGCAATGTGGCGACGGTTTGACTACCCTTGCGCTGTGCGGTTTCCGGCATGTCCTCGTAATAGGCTTCCGTTAAGGCGTTATACCCATAAGGCGAAACGTCTATACCGGCATATAAACCGTGATGATATAAACACCAGCATTCCGCCGCCCGAACCGCTTGTGGATTTTGCATAAAAATCGCCGCCAGGCTATCAAATAGCGTACGATGTTTATCCACAAAATCAACCTGTACGTCCACCACTTTTTTAAAATGCCTGCCGTATAACCCCGTGATATTTGCCATCTTTTCAATGGCATTGATACCCGGAATATCCTGCTCTAACTGCAATTCCGTTTTTAAGGCGGCAAATATTTCGTTATGACTGTGTTCGGTTAAATGTTGAGGATGAATAAATTTACGCAATGATTGGTAAGACTGTTCCAAACTCATCCGTGTCACCTCCGGCGGCGCTAATCCCCAGTGCGACAATTTTTCCCATCCTGACGCATTATCAATGCGTTTTTTGGTTTCCTGATAGGTGTGTTCAATATGCTCTTGCTGCACATAGGCTTTAATTATCTGTGCCGTTGTAATGGCGTATTCATATTTATCCAGAAGTTTTTCGCGTTCAACGGACAAATAAGTATGAAAAGCGGCCAAATCCCGTGCCGTACCGACAGGATCTTCCACTGCAACTATATAGCCTTTATCCGTTATCGGAATACCTAACTTTACGCGCAATCGACCAACCGCCGTAAAACGGAATTTATTTTCCTCATGACTATCATAATAAGGTTCGTCAGGATGAAAATCCCGTACCAGTTCCGTGAGTTCTGTTAATTTCGCCACACTGCCTTCCATAGGCGATAGCTTAACACTGCGCAACCAAGTTCCCTTCGCTGTCTCGCCGCTCGCCAGCGCTTTTAATAATTCCGCCGGCAGTAACATATCGCTATAAAAAATATCAAACTGCGTAATTATGCGAGGCAGGCTGATATAAGGCTTTACAAGGGCTTTTTTATGCACCAGGTTCGGTTCAATGCTGTTATCATGAAAAAACAATTGTTCAAATTGATAGGCATAATTCGCCTCATTTCCCTCGATTTCAGGTGAATAATAGCGATAGGCAAATAAGTGTTTATCCCCCATAAAACAGCTTTCGTCACCATCTTCCGCCACATCAAACGCCAATATATAAATATAGCCGCTGCGCAAGCGGCGTAATTCGTAATCGTTGCCTGCCTGCGGCAAACCTTGAGGCGTGATAAGCGGTGTTGTTGAGTCTGCAATTGCTTTTAACCGGTTCGTAGTTAATGCAAGTCTTACCGGATAAATATGCGTGTATTCTTCACAACGTTTAATTACATTTACGGGAGAATCTGCCATTATTTTTTCCTATTATTTCAATTTATGCCACAATTGAGCGATTAAGGTATCATCGGCTTGTTTTTGTACCAAATTCAGTGAGGTTAAATCAATCCCTTTGCGGGCGGCCAACATTTTTATTAACGCATAGCGAATAATTGATTTACGGCTTTCATAACCTTTTTTCACCGCTTCATCCAAATCATTTAATAAGTTGGTTTGTTCTTGTTCTGTCGGTGCATAATAATAATTTTTCAATATTTCATCAAACAAAGATTGATGGTGCGCTTGCCATTTCCGCTCGGCGAATCCTTCTCTCTCCCAATTTGTCAATACTATCGGCGCCGGGATGGTGTCTTCAGGCAATGCGTTGAGCTGATAATAATAAAAACTATCATCATAACCTGAACCAAAGGCATGAATAATGCGTTCGTCATAGCCGAAAAACTTGCTTAATTTTTCAGGACTGTTTGCGATGATATTAAGATAATTACGCAAGACTTTCGGGTCATAAAAACGGAAGAAAAACCATTTGCCGCTTTCGTCTTTCAATATGGGAAATTTACGCAGATGATTAAATACCGTATCAAAATCATGGCGGGAATGGATAAAAATACCTAAATTTTCATGCCAATTCAGTTTCGTTATGGCATTTTTATCATGGAACAAGCCCATCAGTTCACTTTCAATCCGATAATCGGGATAAGGATGGACTTCGATTAAATAAGGTGCGACTCCTTTGGTTTCTTCACCAAATTTGCCTTTAAATAAACTCTCGGAACGACATTCAAATTCTTCGGGATGAAGCAACGGATGCTTATTGGCATCTAAGATAAAATAACATTTTAGCGGCGGTAAATTTTCACCAAAAAGTGCGGTGTCTTTTTCCGTTGTTTTCGGGTCGGTTACAGGAGGCGGGAAAACAGGTTGTTGCCATTGTTCCCAATTGCGTTGCATCACGTCGGGAGGAATCGGTAAATCCGGAAAAAGTAATTTCGCAATTTCGTCAGGGGCAAATAATTTCGGGTGTCGCCCGAATTGGCGGTCAAGCAATTTGACCGGGTGGATTTGATGACGAAGCAGGTAATCGGTTTCCATCACCATCGGTTTTGTCGAAAACACCTCGCCCATTTCCACCAACCGCACTTCGTCAGGCTGCATTCGGCGTGCATAGTACAATAAATCAAGCATACCGTGCCGTTGAAAAAAGGTTTCGGCAGGCAATGCCGCCAATGTGGGGCGAAAGGATTGATTTAGCAGCACATCGGATTTCGCCACCCGTCGTTCAAAGTCGGCTTTATTATCGGCAAAAGCAAGCAATGCTGCCTGTATATCCGTTTCCACCGGCTCAAACCGTTCATTTTGATTTTCTCGCTGCTGTATTAGACGACACTGTCCGAGTTGGATCCAAAGGGATGACATATTATCTCCTATAACAAGAACGCAATACCTAGATTATAAAAGACAAATTAGACAATAAAACACCTCATTTTTCAACCGCACTTTTTTAGCTAATTTCGTCACCCAGTTTTTTTCTGAGCGACTCCTTTAAAAGTTGGACTAATTCCCAACCTATTATAAGGAGTATTTTTTAGAAAAACGCAATGAAACCTTACCTCCCAACCGAAATCTCCACTTCAAGCTGCTCCCCGAACCGCAACGGCTGGCTTAAACGGGCGGTTTCAAGGCAGACCATTGTTTGATAGGCGGTTTCGCTCATTGCACCGGTGGGTTTGTGCCACGGGTTCCAGAGTACTAATTCGCCGGCGTGATGATGTTCGAGGCGGATTTGGCGTTGGAATTGGCGGTCGATAATGTGGTTGGTTTGGCTGCCTAATGGGTCAATGCGGTAAATGCAATCGACATTTTCGCTAATGGTGCGGCGGCTCGGTACGCTTTCCTGCTGTCCGGTCAGGCTGTTAAAGCATTGGGTCGGCAGTGGTTCGATTGCCGTTTGAGCAATATCAGCAAGGTTAAAATAGCTATGCAGTGCCACCTGTGCCGCTTGCCGTCCGTAATGGGTAAAGGTAAGGCGGCATTTGTCGCTGAAGGTCATCGCCATTTTAGCTTCAATAATGCCCTGCTCGTCAAACAGGGCAAAAACCAACCGCACTTTTTCCGCTTCGATCCGATACTCGTCCAGTTGCCACAGGCGTAACCTTGCTGTGCCGTGAGCAGGCTGTTGGCTTGAGCCGAACCACGGATAACAAATCGGCACGCCGCCGCGAATTGCCGTGCCTAATTCAAACGGTTCGATTTCACTTAACCAAAACAGATCACGGCTTTCTCCTTTCGGCTGCCAGCTTAATAGTTGCGCGCCTTGCAGAGCGATTTTTGCCGTGCCAATGGAATGAACCAAATGTAGTACAGGGATTTCATTGTAATGATAAAGCTCAAGTTCAGGGGTGAGCGTGGTGATTTTTTTAATGTCCATTGGGTTTAACTCCTTGAATTTGTTGACACATTTGTTGCATATAAGGGGCGGTTTGGCGGAAAAAATAACGGTAAGATTGGCATAAGTAGTTATGTTTTTCCGTTTCATTTTCAAGAGGCACAAAGCGATGTTTCGGGCAGCCGCCGTAACATAACGGTTGAAATTCACATTGGCGGCATTGTGTGTCCAACGCCGCTTTTTGTTCGCCGAATTGCTGCTGTTGGGGCGATTGCACAATCTCCGCCAACGGTTGCTGATTTAAATTGCCCAGTCGGTAATCGGGGTACACATAATGATCGCAGGCATACACATCGCCGTTGGCTTCCACCACCAAAGATTTTCCGCAAACGGGCTGATAAATGCAGCTGCTTGACGGGTAGCCCAGCCATTGCCCGAGCAGGTTATCAAATTCCAGTACAAAAATCCGCCCCACATCTTCCTGATACCATTGTTGAAACACATCAAATAAAAATTGCCCGTAGCCGTTTTGCGGCACGGAAAAATCGGTTACGCGATTGCCGATCCGCTCCACAACCGGAATAAACTGCATAAAGGTTGAGCCTAGGGCTTTTAAGGCAAGGTAGGTTTCTTTGCCCTTTTGCCAGTTCTGTGCGTTTACCACCGTGAGCGTATTAAAATCCACCTGATATTGCTGCAATAACGCCATTGCCCGCACCGCTTTTTCAAAGGTCGGGTTGCCGCTGGCGGTAATGCGGTAGCGGTTATGCACCGCACTTAAGCCGTCAATGGATAAGCCGATTAGAAATTGATATTGCTTGAAAAATGCCGCCCATTGTGTGTTTAAGGCAATGCCGTTGGTTTGAAAAGCGTTGCTGATGAGTTTGCCCTTGGCAAATTCTTGCTGAAAATCGACCGCTCTTTTGAAGAAATCCAGCCCCAATAACGTCGGTTCGCCGCCCTGCCAGACAAATTCCACCCGATTGCCCGGCTGGGATTGAATGTAGTTTTTTATATAATTTTTCAGGGTGTCGGGCGACATAAAAGGCGTTTTTTCGCCGAAATAGTGGGATTTTTCCAGATAAAAACAGTATTCGCACTGAATATTGCAATGGAAGCTGCTTGGCTTTGCCATTAGGCGAAAATCGGGGCGGGGGGCAAAAAAGGACATTGGGCTATTTTCCCCGTTGCGGTTGGGGGAAGAGCTCGGTAAACAAGCCTTTTTGTTTCAGCTCTTTGCCGATGCGAATGGCGGTTTCCGTTTCGCAGCCGGCATATTCAGCGATTTCACGGTACGTCCAATTATAGTAGGGGAAGTGGGTGGTTAAAAAATAAAGGCTATCGATCACACGATCAAGGGTGCGTAAATAGGCACTTTTCGCCAACCGTTGCTCCGCTTCGCGTAATTCCTTCGCCAAGGTTTGCAATAAAAAGCGGCTTAATGCGTTGTTGTGCAGGAAAAATTGCTCGATATTATCCGGCTTGATTTGGGTTAAGTCGGCATCAATCAACACTTTCGCATTGCAATGATAGTGCTGATCGTCCTGCCCGAATAACGTGCGGAAGCCGAAATAATCCCCTTGGCAATAAAGCCGCACCAGACTTTCTTTGCCGTTATCCAAGGTGTGATACAGCCCGACCAGCCCGGCGTTGAGATAATAAAAAACGTGGGCGGTTTCCCCCTGATTATAAATTGACGTGCCTTTTTTCATTTGATGCAAATGATTAAGGCGGCAATGGGTTAGGTTGTTCGGTAAAAGGTAAGGGGCGGTCATAGTTAGTCCTGTTAATGAAAAGTGCGGTCGAAATTCAGAGTGTTTTCGATATTATGCAACAAATGCACAAAAAATAATATTTTGTGCATTTGTATTATATTGCGTATTTATCCTAAATCTCATTGATAATACGATATACCCAATTCTCCAGCGGATCATTTAATTTTTTCATTTCCTGCCGCATTTCTTCCAGCATTTCCTGTTTGATCGCCCGATAACGTTCGTCATAAAACAGATTGTGCATTTCCAGCGGATCTTGGCGGATGTCATAAAGTTCGCACAGATCGGTGGCGTTGAACACCAATTTATAATCCTTACGCCGCCACATTCGCTGCTCGAAATAGACGAAATGGCCGGCAAGCTGCCCTAATACGCCTTTGCGGTTATTTGCCCGATTTTCACGCACAATCGGCAATAGGCTTTCGCCTTCAAAGGCTTGTGGGATCGGCTGGTTGGCGATGTCATAGACCGTTGATGTTAAATCGTGCAGATAGACCAGATTGTCATCTTGTTTATTCACTCGGGTGGCTTGCGGATCTCGAACGATCAAAGGGATATTGTAGGTAGTGTCGAACATAAATTCGCCTTTTTCAATCATTCGATGCGCCCCCATTGCATCACCGTGATCGGCGGTGGCGACAATAAAGGTTTGTTCGTCAATGCCTTTTTCCGCCAGATAGTCCAGCAATTCGCCAATGGCATCATCAATTAAGCTGATGTAGCCCCAGAACTTCGTGATCACTTCCTTCCAGCGTGCTTCATCGGCTTCCCACATTCCCCACATTTTTGAAATGGTGCGGAAATGCCCCGGTTTGTTCTCAAGCGGTTTAAAAAAGCTCTCGTCTAGCACCACGTCTTCGGGGTTGTACATTGAATAATAAGGCTCAGGCACAATGCACGGGGTATGCGGCCCCCAGAAGTTGATCCAAGTGAAAAACGGTTTGCCTTCCGCTAGGGATTGATCGATATATTTTTTCGCTTCATCAATAATAAAATAAGGAATGGTTTGCTCTTTCGTGCCGGATAGCAGACCGCACAATTCCTGCACCCGTAAATGCAGATTGTCGCCAAAATAGGCACAGCTGACTTCGGGGATCTCGTAGCCTTTTTCAAGCAACCATTCGTGGTAACGGTTGGAATGGGTTGGTGGCTGGTTAAATACCAAATTTTTATACACGCCGCTGCCCGGATAGCCGTAGCCGTCAAAATTATGCCCTTTGATGTCATAATCTTCCGGTACGGATTTCGTGCCAACGTGCCATTTCCCAACTACATAACAGTTATAGCCGTCCAGTTTGGCGATATTCGGGGCTTGGCGGCTGATTTCGCCCGTGCCGCCTTTTTCGCCGTTTTTGATAATGCCGTGGGAAGACGGCATTAAACCGGTAAACAAGGACGTGCGTGCCGGCCCGCACACTGAAGCCGGCGTAAACGCATTATTGAAGCGGATGCCCTGCTCGGCAAGTCGATCCAGATTAGGTGTTTTGACGATGTTATGCCCGTATGTGCCGAGCATATCCTTGCGAACCTGATCCAACAAAATATACATTATATTCATTGTTTAGCCCCTTTTCTTGCCATTAATACCACCACCAACAGTTGCAACACGGCATAAATGCCTAAAATGAGCAGCGGCTGACCGCTTGCAGAAGCAAGCCCTAGCGGAGAAAGTAAGATATGCAATGCGATTAAGCCTAACACTAAGGATACCACGGTCATCGGGGCATAACGCCACGGGGTGAGATCCACGCCGTCTTTGTTCTCTTTGCTTTCTTGGTAAGGTTCACGTTTCAAGAATTGCCCTAGCACTAACATTACCACCACATCAAATACAAACAATGCCGCCATTACATACACGAAATTCACTTTAACATTAAATACCCAAACGATAGAGAAATAAAGCACAACGTGTAATAACAAGGCAATGCGGGCGGCAACGCCGGACACGGTTTTGTTAAACAAGCCCACGGCGAAAAGGGCGACAATCGGAATGTTCACAAAGCCGGCAAAGCGTTT
Source organism: Cricetibacter osteomyelitidis (assembly GCF_004340985.1). GTDB lineage: Bacteria > Pseudomonadota > Gammaproteobacteria > Enterobacterales > Pasteurellaceae > Cricetibacter > Cricetibacter osteomyelitidis. The sequence continues at coordinate 167,555 of NZ_SLYB01000001.1, read as the reverse complement.
GGTTAATAGGAAAATGCCGTCTGTGCCGAACATTAACAACGGCCCGATAATCATTGTTAGCACCGCCATTACTGCTGACACTTTTTTGGCGTGGCGGATCAATTCCTGCTCAGAGAAGGTTTTTTTGCTGATAGACGGCAATAAATCTTTGCAGTAAATGGTTGCCGCTGAATTTAAGAAGGAGTTAAAGGTACTTAAAATTGCCCCGAATAATGCGGCAATAAAGAAGCCCTGTAAAAAGGTTGGCAATACACGGTTTACCAAGGTCGGATATGATGCGTCCATTGGTTCTACGCCGTCGCCTAAAATATGGAAACTTAACAAGCCGGGTAAGTTTAAGATAATCGGCAAGGTTAATAGGAAAAGTGCTGCAATTAAAATCCCTTTTTGACCCGCTTGTAAATCTCTCGCCCCCAACGCACGTTGTACAATGGCTTGGTTGGTTGTCCAATAGAAGAAATTGACGATTAAAATACCGGTAAACATCGCCTGCCAAGGCACAGCGTCATCAGCTCCGCCAATGGCATTAAATTTTTCGATATGGTTATTGCCAATAATGCTTAACCCTTCGCTAAAGCTGCCGTTGCCGAGATAAATCAAGGCAAAAATCGGCACGAGCAACGCCCCGATGACCAAAATCACGGCGTTGATCGTATCGGATACCGCCACCGCTTTTAAGCCGCCGAATACCGCATACGCTGCCCCGACAATGCCGATTGCCACTACCGTATAAACAATGGATTCGGCATAGGTTAGCCCAAACACGGTTTCCAGATTGAAAATCTTATTGAAGGCGATTGCACCGGTATAAAGTGCGGTCGGAATCACGATAAAAAGATAGAACACTAAAAACAGTGCCGACATTATCAGCCGTGTTTGGCGGTCAAAGCGGTTTTCAAAAAATTCCGGAATGGTGGTGTAGCCGTTTTTAATGTATTTCGGCAACAGATAAAGAGCCAAAAAACACAACGGAATGACCGATTGTACCGTCCACGCAATGATCGAAAAATTGCCCTTATAAGAGACGGCGTTCACGCCGATAAGCTGCTCCGTGGATAACGAAGTCAGCACCATTGAACAACCGATGACCAAGCCGCTCAAGCCCCGACCGGCTAAGAAATACCCCTTGGATGTGCTTAAATCATCATCTTTGGTTTTCTGCCACGAAATAAACCCTACAATGCCCGTTACGAGCAAAAAACTGACGATAGTCATCAACATTTTGTTCTCCTCGCTTGAAATGAATACGGCTTTAGCATAATGCAACGAAAAATAAACAATTATGACCATTATCATAAATGCAATGTGATCAAGATCACAAAATTGACATTATTTTTCAGCCAATATGAGCAGGATCATAAACCCAATGCCGAGCAGCCACCGATAATGTGCAAAACGAAGAGTAAAAAGAGAGTAAACAATGAACCTTTCGCTAATTTTGATTTTAATTTTGTGTGGCGTAATGACCAATATAATGTCCGCTGTGTTCGGCATTGGTGGCGGCGTGTTAATGGTGCCGCTGCTCTACACCCTATTCCCCGATTTCCCTTTGCCAATGGTTGCCGCCACCTCCCTGACGATTGTGATCGGCTCGGCATTGATTAACCTTGTCTATTTTTACAAACAGCATATTCCGATCAATTTCAAATCGGTATTGTGCTGGTCAATCGCAATGATCATCGGCGTGCAAATCGGCTTTGAAAGCAGCTTTTATGTGCCGGATCTCGCCATTATCAGCCTTTTTATCGGCACATTAAGCCTGTTGGCATTCAAAACTCTGTCTCGCTCCCAAGCCGCCAAGCCCCATTCGGCAAACGGCAATGACCTGATAAAAGGAATGGGACTATGCCTGCTCGGCGGCTCGATTGCGGGAATGACCGGCATTGGCGGCGGCTCGATTATGGCACCGCTTATCAGCCAATTAAACAGCGTTCAACCCCGCCAAATCGCCCCTTACACCAACACAATGATGATCCTAGGCGGCACAGGCAGTCTCTACGGCTATCTCGCCAAAACCCCGCCCTTTTATTTGCCAAACAGCTGGCAAATCGGCTATGTAAATTTCGCCATTGTCGCCATTGTGGTATTTAGTGCAATGATCACTGGCTTTTTCTCAATGAAACTCCGCCGTTGCTTGCCACCGGCTCTTACGCAGAAATTACTCGGCGGAATCTTGCTTTTTATCGCCGTTTATACCTTGGGGGTTTATTGGGTGAGGGGGTGATTGTGGCTATGTAATTCCTCGCTAAAATAACACAACTCCATAATAGAATATTTCAACAAAACCAAGAGAAAACGAATGAGTGAATCTCAAACCATTGCGGTACTGAAAGAAGCGAAAGCAGGTATGATGGTTAAAGATGTTTGCCGTAAATATGGCATATCTAGTGCGACATATTACAAATTCCAAAAAAAGCGGTCAAAATTAACCGCACTTTTTATTTAACTTTAATCTTGGTTCTGCTGTGTTAATGCTTTTTCTTTTTTTGAATGATAAAAATAAAGATATAATAAACCTATAGGTGCAATAAAAATACTAAAATAGAAACATATCAGCATTATTATAAATTTTACGATTAACATTAAAATAGCGTTTATCATAAAGACATTATTCCCCATAATATATTCCACAATGGATTCATAAACGAAACGGGAATAAGGGTAAAGCAGCAAGGAAATCAATCCAAAAATGGCAGTGGTAATAGAGCCTTGTATATTGCCACTATTCCACATCTCACGGCTGAAAAAAAGTATCAAAGCATAGAAAAGTAGCCCGAATAAAAATTGCCTTACATAGTAACTTTTTGATAATCCACCAAATGTTTTAGCGAGAATGCTCATTGTTTTTCTCCTCAGTATGTTAAGTAAAATAAGCTACCCCATTAGAAGAGAGAAAACATTCTATGTCAAGCTATTCTTAACACAAAATGAAAATTTTTTGTTAATTTTAAAGCAAATCAACCATTTGTATTTTTACAATATGCTCAACTCCGTAACATCCGGACAAATAATTTAACTTAAATATTACTGGCATAGGATCTCAAAAAAACAATTTTGTCTACTATGAAATAACATTTAAACCAATCTCGCCTTCACAAACAACAACACCGGCCGATGTTGCAGATCTTTAAATTCGGTGTGCCATTGCGGTTGTTCCGCCAGCATCGGCTCTTCCAATTGTTCAATTTGAAAGCCCGCTTGAATCAAGTTATTCACAATCGTGGAAACCGTTCGGTGATAGGTTTTAAAAGGTTGTTTAAACCAATTTCGATCCCGTTCTCCTTCGTCACGATAGAAATTTAAACGGTAGGCAGTCTGCTGTTTGTTTTCATCTTTTTCCCAACGATCACCGTTTTTGTGGGCGGTGGTAATGGGGTGCTCTTGCGAAAAAATCAATGTGCCGTTGGATTTTAACTTAGCTTTGATATCCTGCAGTAACTGCGGAAAATCTTGTACATAATGAAAGGCAAAGGAACTGGTGATCACATCAAAATTCTGTTCCGGCAATGCCGATAAATTTTCCATTGCCAGTTGATACAGTACAAAGTGCGGTGGTTTTTTGGAAAATTTTTCTAAATTTGACCGCACTTTATTAAGCATGGTTTGTGATAAATCCACGCCTACCACAAATTTTGCGCCGCGTGCTAAATATAAAGCCAAATGCTCACCCGTGCCGCAACCTAAATCCAACAATTTTTTATCTTGCAGATCGGGCAGTAAGCCCAACATTGTGGGCTTTTCGACAATTTCATTTAAGCTAATGGGATTTTGTCTGAGCTTTTGATAAAGCTCGAAAAATCCTTCCTTATCATAAACACTTTGCATACTTTTTGTTTTATATCAACCTTTAAACACCGGCGACCAGCCGAATTGCATTGCAAGTTGCGCTGCAATATTTAACACGCCGAACAAAATCACAAAATACACCATAGCATTGCCGCCATAGACTGTGTAACTGCGTTCCGGAAATTTTTCACGGCAGGCTTTGGCTAATAATGCCGGAACGATAGCCGCCCAAACCGTTGCCGCCAATCCCGCATAACCGATAGCGATCACAAACCCATAAGGGAATAACAAACTCAATACCAACGGCGGTAAGAAAGTTAATAATGCAGTTTTGGTGCGACCGCCGGTGCTGTCGTCAAATTTGAATAAATCCGCAATATAGTCAAATAATCCCAAAGTCACACCAAGGAAAGAGGTTGCAATGGCAAAATACGCAAAGAAACGCAAGACGGTTGCAATATAATCCGTTTGAATATATTTGCTCAGTGCATCAAGCAATGCCGCCACATCACCGCCTTTAGCGATTACCGGAGCAAATTCACTGCGAGGCAAATTGCCTTGAATCGCCAGCTGCCATAACACATAAATCATCAAAGCAATAGTCGTGCCGATAAACACCGCTTTCATCACTTGTTTACCGTTGCGGTTATAATATTTCACCAAACTAGGCACATTTTGATGAAAGCCGAAAGACACCAAACATACCGGCAACGCTACCAACACATAAGACCAATATTGTGGTTCTGATTTTACCATTTCATCAAATAACACTTCCGGCTTCACGGACGACACCAATCCTACAACGGAAAGCACAAAAGCAATCACCATACCGATAATTAGTACCGTACTGAAGCGATCCACCGCTTTAGTGGAAATCCACACAACCGCCGCCAGTACAATACAGAAAATCAACGAACCGGCACTTCGCCCGATTTCAACCGTAAATAATTGATTAATAAATCCTTCTGTAATTCCGCCGCCGGATGTAACATAAGCATAAGTCAGAATATACAACACAAAAGCCAGCGATAAGCCGTTTAACACATTCCAGCCTTTGCCAAGCAAGTCTTTCACAATGGTATCGAAACTCGCTCCGGTAGGATAATGCAGGTTCGCTTCCAGCACCATTAAGCCTGATGTAGTCATACAAAACCAGGTATAAATTAAAATAATCAATGAACCCAAAAACCAAACACCGGCAGTAGAAGTCGGGTTCGCCAACATTCCCGCACCAATAGTGCCACCCGCAATAATCATTGCACCGCCCAATAAAGAAGGTGATTTATTTTTATTCATAATATTTACCTTATAAGAAATGATTTGCACTATTATAATAGTGCAAGAGAAATAAAGTAAAGAAACAAAAACAAAGTGCGGTAAAATTTTTGAAAATTCCACCGCACTTAGAATAGGTTACTGAATTAAAAGCTGTATTTTAAATTCATATAATAAGCTCGACCGCGTTGATTATAGGTGCGAGCAGTAGTCGCATTGCGATAGATGCGTTTATCCAAAATATTGCTGATGCCTACTCGTAATCTGAAATTATTGCTAAATTTATAGCCGACATTTGCCCCCCACACGCCATAGCTACCCAACTGATATTGTTTTACAAGACTTTTACCTGTGGTATGAATCACCTGCATAAAGTTTTCCGGATTATTCACTGTTTTTTGTCTACCGTAGCGGGTGTAAGTGGTACTTATATCCCAAAGGTCATTAATTTGCCAATTCAAAGCACTATTAATTGTATATTTCGGCACAATAGAAATTGGGTTTCCGGTATCTTTATTAATATTTTTGATTATATAAGTAAAGTTGGTGCTGAATGTCACGGCATCATCGAAAAACGGCAAGGTCAAATTACTTTCAACACCTTCAATTAACGCACGTTTTGCATTCCCCCAACGATACACATTAGTACCTGTATAGTGACGATATACAGCGACATTGTCTTCGGTATTTTCCATACGGATTTCACGGTTATAATTTGCATCAACTGTCGCCATAAATTCACCGTTAGAAATGATTTTATTGCGATAGTCATTGTGGAAATAAGCCAATGAGTATAAGATTCCACCATCACTATATTCAAATCCGATTTCTTTATTCCAGCTGGTTTCCGGTTTAATATTTTCATTGCCTAGAAAATAACAAGCACGCCCCCAATCAAAACCACCGGCATTACTATTAGTGTATGGATCACTATTAGTTCCTGTTCCGCCTGTTGCATTCAACGCATTTACATTTGTCCAAATATTTGCACTATCAATCGGACAACCATTACTGGCATTCACCAATAAATAGTTTGGTGATGACTGATATAGATTAGGTGCTTTATAAGCTCGAGCGACTCCGCCTTTGATTTTCCAATGTTCGGTTACTTGATGAGAAAAGTTTAATGACGGACTCCAGTTTGAGCCTGAATTAGTGCTGTAATCAAAACGAATACCCGGTGTAACAATTGTTTTGTTATCGGATAATAAAATATTATCTTCTAAAAATACAGCATACTCATTTTGCGATACTTTACCGCTACGACGGCTATTAGCAAGCCAAGGGATTACACCATATGTAGACATTATTTGTACCATTGATGCCGCATCATCTAGTTCTGAACGTGAAGCTTCTACACCAAATGTTGCCGTATGCACTGTGCTTCTAATAGTGAATGGAATATAAAGTTCATTGCTAAAACGATAATTACGTAACAAACTCACCGATTTATTTAAACCGTTATACGCACCTTCAGTGCTCCCCAGCAAACCTTCCGGATAGCGATAGTTGCGGGTTTGCTCGAAAGTAAAATAAGTGCGGTTATCAAATGTTTTCCACTTCCCTTCGTGTGTTAAACTGTAACTCTGTCGATATAGCGTTGATGTTTCTGCTTGCTGTAATGCCAGATTATGACTTACCGCTTGTGCACCGGATACAAATACAGAACTGTTTTGCGTATCACCGTTATAAATATTTCCTTGACGACTGTATGATGCATCCAAGATCAACTTCTGATTCGATGTAATATTCCAAACTAATTGACCGGCAATATCTTTGTTCCTTATCCCTTCACGTCCGGCATATAAAGTATTGACTCTTGTTGCCGCACTATTCGTTTGAGCCACTTCGCGAGAATTGATATCCATATTATCAGCATCAGTCTTAGCAATATTTCCATATAACCGGAATCCTAATACATCTTTTATTAATGGACCGCTAAAATTAAAACCTAATCGGTTAGTATAACCTTCTTTATCATTTTCTGGTTGTTCGGTAAACATATCAATACTGCTATGATATTCAGATGTTGGCGATTTAGTTTTGATATTTACCACACCGCCCATTGCACCAGAGCCATAACGAGCTGCTGCCGGTCCGCGAATTACTTCAATAGATTCAATAGCCTCTGCCGGTACCCAGTTAGTGTCACCACGGGTATTACGTGTACCATTGCGTCCATAACGTTCTGAATTGCGGGACTTTACCGGTTTACCATCGATTAAGATCAATGTATTTTCAGGCCCCATTGCACGAATATCCACTTGTCGTTTATTACCGCGTGCACCACCCGGTGCATTCGTACTTAGTGTCACGCCCGGTTGTTTGGCTATAATTTCAGACACATCATTTTCAATAGGATTTTGTTCCAATTCTTTTTTACTAATAATCGACACGCCCAAGGATTGTTTCACTTGTTCTTCAACCGTGACAGTGATTTCATCCAATTGCTCACTTTCTGCCGCAGAAGCTGCCCCTGAAACAAAAATCAATGCAATGGTGATTAAATTAAGTTTAGGAAATTTTTTCATAATTGAGTCCTTAATATAAGAGTTAAAAAGTAAAAATTCAGATAAAAAAATGGTTAGCTTGAATCGGGGGAAACGCTAACCATAAAGATGGTACAAATGTGAGTTGTTATAATGGCTCTCATTATATATATTTATAGATAACGATCAATAATTAACTTTAGGTATATTTGATTTATGCAAATATGCTAGAATAATGACCAATTTTTCATCTTAACAAGGATATCATTATGACAATCAGTGCAAGAAATCAATTAGCCGCAACCGTAACATCTATTACGCCCGGTGCAGTAAATGACTTAATTAACATTCAGTTAGCTACTGGCGAACCATTGGCTGTAGTGATTACTACCGGCAGTACACAGGTATTAGGATTAACGGAAGGTAAAAATGTTGTAGCTATTTTTAAAGCACCTTCAGTGATTCTCTCTACCGACAACAGCCTATTACTTTCTGCCCGTAATCAGCTGGCGGCAAAAGTTGTTGAAATTAAAGAAGGTGTGGTAAACGCCGAAGTCACAGTAAAAACCAACGGCGGTGCGGAAATCGTGGCAATTATCACAGAAACCAGTTTGAAAAAGCTTGGTATTTCAGTAGGTTATGATGTAAATGTGATTATTAAAGCATCACAAGTGATCCTAGGTGTAAAAAAATAATCGTCGAAAGATAAGCAAAAGTGCGGTACGAATATACCGTACTTTTTTATCACATTCATTATATAAAAATTTATATATAAAATAACTTATATTAGGATCTATTGATAATGCAAAAATACCGTGCTGTGATGTGTGCTCTGCTTATTTTGCTGGTACTGATGTCGCTGATCGCTTTATCTGTCGGACGGTTTTATATTCCGCTGCCGGATGTTTTGCACAGTTTGCTACAACAAAATGATAACAGTGTGCACACTAATATTATTTTTAACTTACGACTTCCTCGCATTTTAGCGGCAATACTCGTGGGATCGGCTTTAGCGGTGGCCGGTGTCACCTATCAAGGTATTTTCCGCAATCCGTTGGTATCGCCGGATCTGCTTGGAGTGTCTAGCGGTGCCTGTATCGGCGCTGCCATCGCCATTTTGCTCGGTATTGGTATGTTCGGTATTCAGTTTTTTGCGTTTATCGGTGGTATTATTGCGGTATCAATGACACTCGCTCTGCCCAAATTATTAAAACGGGATACCACTATTATTCTGGTCTTGGCAGGTATTGTGGTATCCGGCTTTATGGGAGCCTGTTTGGGATTGATTAAATATCTCGCTGATCCGGAAACTCAACTGGCGGATATTGTATATTGGCAAATGGGCAGCCTGACCAAAGCGGAATATCATAATCTGTTGCTGCTTGCCCCTATTATTTTTCTTACCATTGCAATGCTTTTTGCAATGCGTTGGCGGATCAATGTACTGTCACTGGGTGATCGAGAAGCTCAAATGATCGGTGCCAATATTCGCGTAGAACGCACCATTATGGTTATCGCTGCCACGTTACTGACCGCTTCAGCAGTCTGCTTAAGCGGCACTATCGGTTGGCTTGGATTAATTATCCCCCATTTAGCCCGCTTATTAATCGGTGATAACAATCTAAAAACCTTGCCGCTTGCCGCATTAATCGGGGCAATTTTTTTACTATTTATTGATACCCTGGCACGCAATCTTTACGTGCAAGAAATTCCGCTTGGTATTCTCACCGGTTTTCTCGGTGCACCGTTTTTTGCCTGGGTTTTGGTAAAACAAAAGGTGAGTGACTAATGCTGACAATTAAAAATCTTTACTTTAGTCATCAAGATAAATTGGTGTTGAACGGCATTGATTTAGCATTAAACCGTGGCGAACTACTCACTATTCTCGGTGCCAACGGTGCAGGAAAATCAACCTTGCTTAACTGCATTGCCGGTTTATTGAAACCGCAATTTAAAGATGATATCGGTGGTATTTGGTTAAATAATGAAAATCTCACCGCACTTTCCAACCGCCAAATCGCCCGTAAAATTGCTTATGTATCGCAATCTGCACCACAAACGTATTTATATACCGTGCAGGATTATGTGGCATTAGGAAGAGCACCGCATTTAAGCCGGTTTGCCAGCCCGAGTGAAAAAGATTACGCCTTAGTGGATCAAGCCTTAGACACCTTAGATATCCGCCATTTGGCAGATAAAATCTATATGAATATGAGCGGTGGTGAAAAACAGTTGGTGAATATTGCTAAGATTTTAGTGCAACAGCCGCAACTGATTTTATTTGATGAACCCACTTCCGCCTTAGATTACGGCAATGTATTTAAAACAATCCGTTTAATCAAACAATTAGCAGAACAAAATTTTTCCATTATCACCACTACGCATAATCCGGATCACCCAATGCTCTTACACAGCAAATTACCGGATGCCAAAGTGGCAATTTTAAATGCGGCAGGTAAATTACAAGTGGGTAACACCCTGGACATTATCACCGAGCAGAATCTCACCGCTTTGTATCAAACAGATCTGAAATTAATCTATATCCCGGAATTGCAACGGCATATTTGTGCTATTTCGCATCTTTAATTATTTCCAACAGAAGGCAAATACAATGTTTAAATCCTTAACAAAATCATTATTTTTAACCGCACTTTTAGCCACAGCACCGCTCTCTCAAGCCCGTTTGGTACAAGATATCAAAAGCAATCAAATCGAATTACCGGATCAAGTGGAACGTGTAGCGGATTTATGGCACGCGAATAATCAAATCGTGCTATTGCTGGGTGGAGCCGATAAATTAGTGGGCACAACCGATGTGATCAAACGCAATAAATGGTTCAGCGAAGTCTATCCGCGTATTAATGAAGTACCGGCTCTCACAAACGGACAAGGCGTACAATTAGAAAGCCTATTGGAAGTTCAACCGCAAGCGGTATTAGTCTCCAACCAAGCCGCGAAGCAAGAAGTGGAAAGAGCAGGTTTAAAAGCAGTATTAGTGCAATTTCAGGATTTTGACGGACTCAAAAACACCGTGAAAATCACCGCTGACGTGTTGGGCGGTAATGCTCCAACCATAGCAGAAACCTATATAAAAGAATTAGACGGTAATATCCGATTTATTGCAGAACGGCTGAAAAACGTGAGCGAACAAGATAAACCGACGGTTCTGCACATTGCCAATGCAAATAACCTGTATAAAATCGACGGTGGTATGTCGATTGTGGGTGAATGGATCACTAAAGCCGGTGGCAAAAATGCCCTACCGAATCAGGCTAATCTGGTGGAAGTAAGTATGGAAGAAATTATCAACGCCAACCCCGATGTGATTATTATCGGCAGTTTTAACGCAATTCAAGGAATAAAAAAAATCAAAGCCGATCCTCTATGGAAAAGTTTAAATGCGGTGAAAAACAACCGGATTTTTGTCAATCCGCTCGGCACATTCCCTTGGGATCGTTACAGCGGCGAAGAAGCATTACAGCTTTTATGGGCTGCTAAATTATTTCATCCGGAAAAATTTGCCGATCTGAATATGGTTGAAAAAACACAAGATTTCTATAAACGTTACTATCAATATAATCTGACGAAAGAAAACGCAGAAAAAATACTGATGGGACTAGATCCATAGAACATCCGTAGAATAAAAGTGCGGTCGAATTTTCTGAAATTTTACTGCACTCGTTTTGAGCAACTCTCTACTACAAAAATTCAATAATTTCTCTTTTATTCCTCTTGTTCCCTAGCTATTAAAACGTTAATATGCAACTTCCCCTACAAAAACAAACACAGCAATAGGACACTCTAATATGGCAAACTTTCTACAACAATATCAGACTCATATTGATGAGCGTGCGGCACTGGGCATTGTGCCGAAACCTTTAGATGCGGTTCAAACCGCTCAATTAATCGAATTACTCAAAGATCCGCAACAAAATAATGCAGCTTATTTAATGGATCTGTTTGAAAACCGTATTCCTGCCGGGGTGGACGAAGCGGCATTAGTGAAAGCGGAATTTTTAGCAGCGGTGATAACAGGCGAACAACCATCACCGTTGATTACCCCGGAATATGCCGTGGAACTGCTTGGCACAATGCAGGGCGGTTACAATATTGCCCCGTTATTGACCGCACTTGATAACGAAAAATTAGCCCCGATCGCCACTAAAGCGCTATCGGCTACCCTATTGATTTTTGATAACTTTAAAGATGTAGCGGAACGGGCGAAAAAAGGCAATCAATATGCTCAACAAATTTTACAATCCTGGGCAAATGCGGATTGGTTCTTATCCCGTCCGAAATTATCCGAAAAATTAACCTTTACCGTATTTAAAGTCACCGGCGAAACCAACACTGACGATCTCTCACCGGCACAGGATGCTTGGTCTCGTCCGGATATTCCGCTGCATGCCTTAGCAATGTTAAAAAATGAGCGAGAAGGCATTGAACCGGATGATAACGGCAATATTGGCCCAATTAAACAAATCGAACGATTAAAACAAAAAGGGTTCCCGCTAACCTATGTGGGCGATGTGGTGGGAACCGGTTCATCTCGTAAATCGGCTACCAACTCCGTATTGTGGTTTATGGGCGATGATATTCCTTATATCCCGAACAAACGCGGCGGCGGTGTGGTGCTGGGCGGCAAAATTGCCCCGATTTTCTTTAACACCCTGGAAGATGCCGGTACGTTGCCTATCGAAGTGGATGTGAGTAATATCAATATGGGCGATGTGATCGATGTGTATCCGTATCAAGGCAAAATCTGTAAACACGATACTGATGAACTGTTAGCGGAATTTCAATTAAAAACGGATGTATTATTAGACGAAGTGCGTGCCGGTGGACGGATTCCGTTAATTATCGGACGCAGCTTAACGCAAAAAGCCCGTGCCGAACTAGGCTTGCCGGAAAGTAATGTATTCGTGAAACCGCAAAGTGCGGTACAAAATAACAAAGGTTTTACCTTGGCACAAAAAATAGTCGGTCGTACTTGTGGCGTTAAAGGTGTGCGGGCCGGCGAATATTGCGAACCGAAAATGACCACTGTGGGTTCGCAAGATACCACTGGCGGTATGACCCGCGATGAATTAAAAGATCTGGCTTGCTTAAACTTCTCGGCAGATTTGGTCATGCAGTCTTTCTGTCATACGGCAGCTTATCCAAAACCGGTAGATGTGACATTACAACAAACCCTACCTGAATTTATGATGAGTCGTGGCGGTGTGGCATTGCGTCCGGGCGACGGCGTGATCCACTCTTGGCTAAACCGTATGTTATTACCGGATACGGTAGGTACCGGCGGCGATTCACACACTCGTTTTCCGATCGGCATTTCATTTCCGGCAGGTTCCGGCTTAGTGGCATTCGGTGCGGCAACGGGTATTATTCCGTTGGATATGCCGGAATCCGTGTTAGTGCGTTTTTCAGGCGCTATGCAACCGGGCATTACCTTGCGCGACTTAGTGCACGCTATTCCGTATTACGCCATTCAGCAAGGCTTGCTCACGGTGGAGAAAAAAGGCAAGAAAAATATCTTCTCCGGTCGCATTCTCGAAATTGAAGGATTGGAAAATCTTTCCGTGGAACAAGCCTTTGAATTATCCGATGCCTCTGCAGAACGTTCGGCGGCAGCCTGTACTATTAAATTAGATAAAGCTCCGATTATTGAATATCTCAATTCCAATATCGCTTTATTAACCCATATGATCGCTCAAGGCTACGGCGATAAACAAACCTTGGAGCGTCGTATTCAGAGAATGCAAGAGTGGCTTGCAAATCCACAACTCTTACAAGCGGATCCGGATGCGGAATATGCTGCCGTAATCGAAATTAATCTTGATAAGATCAAAGAGCCGATTCTTTGTGCACCGAACGATCCTGACGATGCCCGCTTGCTTTCCGAAGTGCAAGGCGACAAAATCGACGAAGTGTTTATCGGTTCTTGCATGACGAATATCGGTCATTTCCGTGCCGCAGGTAAATTATTGGAACAATCCAACGGCAATGCCCCTACTCGTTTATGGATTGCACCGCCGACCAAAATGGATGCGGATGAATTACGTAAAGAAGGCTACTACAATATCTACGGCAGAAGCGGAGCAAGAATCGAATTGCCGGGCTGTTCACTGTGTATGGGCAACCAAGCCCGTGTAGCAAGCGGTTCTACCGTGGTTTCCACCTCCACCCGTAACTTCCCGAACCGTTTAGGACAAGGTGCAAATGTCTATTTGGCTTCTGCGGAACTGGCGGCGGTAGCATCTTTGCTCGGCAAATTGCCGACACCGGAAGAATATTTGGCTTATATTAATGATTTACAAAATGAGAAAGCGGAAATTTACCGTTATATGAATTTTGACAAGATGGCCGAATATACGAAAGAAGATGTATTAATCTTTAAATCCTAACTTAACTCACAAAGTGCGGTGAAAAAATAAAAATTTTTCACCGCACTTTTACTTTATAAATCAATGAAAAGGTAAATTATGACAAATTCTGTAATCACTGTTATCGGTAAAGACCGCGTAGGTATTGTGTATGATGTGGCAAAAATTCTAGCTGAGCTGCAAATTAATATCGTGAATATCAGCCAACAATTAATGGACGATTATTTCACCATGATTATTTTGGTCGATACAGCGAAATGCCAAAAATCTTTTCCTGAATTGGCAGAAATTTTCACGGCAGAAAGCAAAAATCTGGCTCTGGATATTCGCCTTCAAAATGAAGCGATTTTTAAAACGATGCACCGCATTTAAGGAATGAACCATGAGTATTCAATCCAATGAGATTTTAGAAACCATCAAAATGGTAGCAGATCAGCATTTTGATGTACGAACCATTACAATCGGTATTGATTTGCATGACTGTATCAGCAACGATCTGGAAACACTGAATCGAAATATTTTTAATAAAATTACAACTATCGGTAAAAATTTGGTGCAAACGGCAAAAATTCTTTCGGCGAAATACGGCGTGCCGATTGTAAATCAGCGGATTTCCGTCACGCCTATTGCTCAAATTGCCGCTGCCACTAAAGCGGACTCCTATGTGAGTATTGCTCAAACCTTAGATCGTGCTGCAAAAACCATTGGTGTTTCTTTTATCGGCGGCTTCTCCGCTTTAGTACAAAAAGGCATGTCGCCATCTGATGAAGTGCTGATTCGTTCAATTCCGGAAGCGATGAAAGTCACCGATATTGTGTGCAGTTCGATTAATATCGGCTCAACCCGTGCCGGTATCAATATGGATGCGGTTAAACTGACTGGCGAAACCATCAAACAAACCGCAGAAATTACGCCGGAAGGTTTTGGCTGTGCCAAGATTGTGGTGTTCTGTAATGCAGTGGAAGATAACCCGTTTATGGCGGGCGCATTTCACGGTTCAGGTGAAGCCGATGCCATCATTAATGTAGGTGTATCCGGCCCCGGCGTGGTGAAAGAAGCCTTAGAAAATTCAAATGTCCAAACGCTCACGGAAGTAGCAGAAGTCGTGAAAAAAACCGCTTTCAAAATCACTCGCGTGGGTGAATTAATTGGTCAGGAAGCCTCAAAGATCTTAAACATTCCTTTCGGTATTTTAGATCTTTCCTTAGCGCCAACGCCAGCCGTCGGTGATTCCGTTGCCCGCATTTTAGAAGCCATGGGCTTGACGATCTGCGGCACACACGGCACTACAGCCGCTCTGGCATTGTTAAATGATGCGGTAAAAAAAGGCGGCATGATGGCATCCAGTTCTGTGGGCGGTTTAAGCGGTGCATTTATCCCGGTTTCTGAAGATGAAGGCATGATTGCTGCCGCTGAAAGCGGTATTCTTACATTGGATAAACTGGAAGCGATGACCGCAGTCTGTTCCGTGGGTCTGGATATGATTGCGGTGCCGGGCGGCACGCCGGCTCATACAATTTCCGGCATTATCGCCGATGAAGCGGCTATCGGTATGATAAACAGCAAAACCACTGCGGTACGGATTATTCCCGTCACGGGTAAAGACGTAGGAGAAAATGTAGAATTTGGCGGTTTGCTTGGCTATGCACCGATTATGCCGGTGAAAGCAGGATCATGCGAAATATTCGTTAATCGCGGCGGGCGTATTCCCGCTCCGGTGCAATCAATGAAAAATTAAAAACTTATAAAAAAATACCCGCACTTTGTGCGGGTACTCTTTATATTATCCTTTATCCATCGGCTCAAACTCACGTTCAGGTCGTCCTACATATAATTGACGCGGGCGAACAATTTTCAGATTGTCTTTATACATTTCTTTCCAGTGGGCGATCCAACCAACGGTTCTTGCTAAAGCAAACATCACGGTAAACATAGATGTCGGGATGCCAATAGCTTTTAAAATAATACCGGAATAGAAATCCACATTCGGATAGAGTTTGTGGTCAATAAAATACGGATCGCTTAATGCAATACGTTCTAATTCCATTGCTACATCCAATAATGGTGATTTAATATTCAGTTCGTTTAACACTTCGTGACAGGTTTTACGCATCACTTTGGCACGCGGATCGTAGTTTTTATACACACGATGACCAAAACCCATTAAACGGAACGGATCGTTTTTGTCTTTGGCACGAGCAACGAATTCCGGGATGCGATCTACACTACCAATTTCTTCCAGCATATTAATACAGGCTTCATTCGCACCGCCGTGAGCTGGCCCCCAAAGGGAAGCAATACCGGCAGCAACACAAGCAAACGGATTAGCACCGGACGATGCAGCCGTACGCACAGTTGAAGTTGAGGCATTTTGTTCATGATCGGCATGCAAAATAAAAATTTTGTCCATTGCGCGTTCAAGCACAGGATTTACTTCATAAGGAGCGCAAGGCGTTGCAAACATCATATACAAGAAATTACCGGAATAAGATAAATGATTTTGCGGGAACATAAACGGTTGGCCGATAGAATATTTATAACACATGGCCGCTAAAGTCGGCATTTTTGCCAATAACCGAATCGCCGTTAATTCACGGTGTTCAATATCGTGAATATTTAAAGAATCGTGATAGAACGCCGCTAATGCTCCGCTCACCCCACACATAATCGCCATTGGATGAGAATCTCGGCGGAAACCGTGGAAAAAGCGGGAAATTTGTTCATGCACCAGGGTATGTTTTGTAACTAATGCTTTAAAGGATTGATATTGTTCTTTCGTCGGACGTTCACCAAAGAGCAATAAATAGGAAACCTCTAAATAATCACCGTGTTCCGCCAATTGATCGATTGGATAGCCGCGGTGTAATAAGATCCCTTCGTCACCGTCAATATAAGTAATTTCTGACTTGCATGATGCTGTAGACATAAAGCCCGGGTCAAAGGTGAATAAGTGATTTTTTACTAAAGATTGAACATCAACGGCATCATAACCTAATGTGCCTTGGTGTACGGTCAAATCATATTCACGACCGTCGTTTATGGAAAGCTTCGCTTTTAAATCAGACATTACTCACTCCTTCGGTTATTGAGAATTTATTAAAAAATTTTAATAATGTATGTGTTGTGTGAGCTTGTAATATACACTGATTCAATTTGAAAACGCAATCATTTGATTTAATGAGATAACATTATTTTTTATGTTTTTCTAAAGATTTATGCTGAATTTTAACATTCTTCCCTTTATCTTTAAAATAATTGCCTAATTGTTCGGCAATATAAACCGAACGATGCTTACCACCTGTACAGCCAATAGCGATCGTTAAATAGCTGCGGTTGTTTTTTTCTAACATCGGCAACCAAGTTTCAATGTAATTACGGGTAAGATAGATAAAATTATGTACTTCTTTATGTTGACTTAAAAAATTGATGACTCCTTGATCTAAACCGGTTTGCGGACGCAATGCAGGATCCCAGTGCGGATTCGGCAAAAAACGTACGTCAAAAACATAATCCGCATCCAACGGCAAGCCATATTTGAAGCCGAAAGACACCACGACAATTTTCAACTCTTTATCTGTATTACCGCGTAGAAATTCTCTTAAATGCTCGGCTAAAGAATGTGTGGAAAGGTTGGAAGTATCAATAATTAAATTTGCATTTTGGACTAAAGGATCTAAATATTCACGTTCCAAATCGATGGCCGTTTCGAGGGAAAGATCACTTTGTGAAGATAGCGGATGTAGGCGGCGGGAATCACTATACCGATGAATAAGAATATTACGATCCGCATCAAGAAAAATAATTCTCACCTGATACTGCGTTGAAATTTCGGTCAAAATTTCATCCAGTATATTCGGTGTTTCCGGCAAGTTTCGGATATCCAAACTAATTGCAACGGCTTGCTGATTTTTCGCAAGAATATCGGCAAGCTGTGGCAATAAGACTAAAGGAAGATTATCAATACAATAATAACCAATATCTTCCAACGCTCGCAATGCGACGGATTTACCCGCACCGGAACGTCCGCTAATAATAATAAGTTCCATGACGTTCTCCAAAACCCATTATATTATCATTCGTTTTTTGTTCTTCTTTTTCTGTTTTAATTTCAGTTTCGATCTCTGCTACTTCTGATTTATTCTCATTATAAGCATCAAAATACTGAAAAATTTCCCAAATTTCATCCGCACTTTGTGCCGCCCGCAGCTGTTTATTCAATGCTTTGTCCGATAGCTGTTTGGCTAAATCCGGTAAAACCGAGGCACAAACGGAACAAGATTGTGCAGGAATCAATAAGGCATAAATCAAATCAACTTCTCGACGATCGGCAGAATGATAATCCACCGGTGTCGCTAATTGTAAAAAGACGGCTATCGGTTTATCGCCTTGCGGTAATTTCGCATGCGGCAAGGCAATACCGCCGCCAATACCTGTACAACCCATTTTTTCTCTCGAAAAAATCTGTTCAAAGCATAATTGCTCGTCCAAACCTAATTGTTCGGCAACGATGTCCACCACCATTTCTAAAGCACGTTTTTTACTTGAACAAAGAATTCCCTGACGAATATTTTGTGGTAATAAAAATTGCGTTAATTTAGCCATTATTACTACAGTTTAAACTGCTCTCCGAGATACACGCGTTTTACGTGCTCATCATTTAAAATTTGTTCCGGCGAACCGTTTGCAATCATTTGTCCTTCACTCACAATATATGCCCGTTCGCACACATCTAATGTTTCACGTACATTGTGATCGGTTATCAAAACACCCAAACCACGATCCCGTAAATCCATAATAATTTTTTTAATATCAATCACGGAAATCGGATCTACACCGGCAAAAGGCTCATCTAATAAAATGAACTTCGGATTCGCCGCCAATGCCCGAGCAATTTCCACTCGACGGCGTTCGCCGCCGGAAAGAGATTGTCCCATATTATCGCGAATATGACCGATATTAAATTCTTCGATTAAATCATCCGCTCTTTGACGACGTTGTTTATTATTCAAATCTTTGCGAATCTCCAACACCGCCATGAGATTATCGTACACGCTTAAACGACGGAAAATAGAAGCTTCTTGCGGCAAATAACCAATTCCCCGTTGGGCACGATTGTGCATTGGCAACAGACTGATGTCTTCATCATCAATACGGATTTTGCCTTGATCATGACGAACTAATCCCACCACCATATAGAACGTTGTCGTTTTACCCGCTCCATTCGGCCCCAACAAACCAACGATTTCATTAGAGTTCACTGTTAAACTTACGCTAGACACCACTTTTCGGCTTTTATAACTTTTTGCTAAATTTTCAGCATATAACACAGACATCAATAACTTTCCTATTTTTTCTTCGTATCATTAAGTTGTGTTGGAATCAATACGGTTTTTACACGGGATTTTGATCCGCTGGTAGCTTTCAATTGCTGTTTTTTCACCTCATAAGTAATCAAACTGCCGTTGATTTTGCTGTCTAGCTGTCTTAATTCTGCGTTACCGGTTAAAGTTAAAAATTCTTTCCCTAAATCATAATGTGCTTTTTGAGCTTTACCGTCCACAGGTTTGCCGTTATCCAATAATTGATGGAACGTGACCGGATTTCCAAAGGCATCAATGGTTTCTTTATTGCCGGAACCTTCCGCTGGCCGGGTAATCACGACTTTATCGGCTTTAATGAGAATAGAACCTTGTGTAATCACAACATTATCAGTGAAAGTCACAATATTATTTTCCAAATCTAAGGATTGATTGCTCGAATCAATGTTAATCGGTTGATTAGTATCATCTTTTAACGCTAACGCAGAAGCCGAAGCGACGACTAATACACTTGTTAAAAAAAATTTATTTATTAATTTCATAATGCGTTTTTACCTGTTCTTTAAGAGTGGCTACCTGCTGATGCAGGTTACCGGTTAATTTTTGTCCTGTGGTAGTAAAATTCAAACCATTAATTTTGACTTCTTTATCCGAGGTAATATCTTGTGTAGATAAATTTATCAATGCATTCTCGGTTTCCACCCGCTGCAATTTAGATTCGGCAAGCAAACTCTGTGCCACCACATTACCTTGCAACATTAACATTTTATCTTTGGTCAACAATGCCGTATCAGCACTTAATTTCCAACTTTGCACATCCGCCTCTTTACTTTCAATATCATAAAGATACACAACAGGCTTTATAAAATTCGTATGACCGTCCGATTCGTAATAATAAACCCGCTCGGATAATGCCAAATACTGTTTCTTTCCTGTGGGAGAAAACACCGTGGTGGACATTTTCTGCCCAATATAATCAGGCGTATCCGGCTTTTTAATCAATTCTTGCAATTGGTCGTCATCTTGGTTAAGCGAATAAAACCACGCCAGCAATCCCAAGGCAACCGATGCTAATCCAATATTCCAACGAATATTCATATATTCCTAATACTTAAATACGGTTAAATTCTGCGAATAATAGCATATTTTTCCAAAAAACAATACAGCCGACGCTTCAGCACAAACAAAATCAAAAGTGCGGTGACTTTTTTAAAAAATTTACGTCATAAAAGCAGACATTTTTCCGTTTTTATACGTTTAATCGGATACTTAAACCGAATTTGATGATTTGCAAAACAAGGGATTTTGATTACACTTATTACGGTTATCTCTTTAAAATCATTCGACAAAGCACATTATGTATAAAAAATTATTACGCAGATTCGTTACATTCAGCTGTATTATCGGTTTGTCAGCCTGTTCTCAGTTTCAATATCAGCCGATAGAAACCATTAACAAAGTAGATTATAACAAAGGATATCGGCTAAAAAATATGACATCAAATCCGCATTCCAGTGATGATTTATTTGTTATTTTATTATTATCAGGCGGCGGATCTCGTGCAGCGTCACTTGGCTATGGAGTATTGGAAGCATTAAAAGAACAAAATATTACTATTAACGGCAGACAACGGCGTTTAATTGATGAAGTGGATGTTGTATCGGGCGTCTCCGGCGGTTCGGTATTGGCGGCTTATTTTTCACTGCACGGTGCTGATACTATTCCAAGCTTTGAGAAACGCTTTCTCAATAAAAATTTCCAGCGAGAAATCATCAGCCAAGTATTTTCCTTTGCGAACATGCCGCGTTTAACTTCACCGCAATTCGGGCGCGGCGATTTGTTGCAAGAGCAATTTGAACAAACTTTATTCGGCAATGCGACTTTCGGGGATTTGGTCAACAAACGTAAAGGCCCCTTTGCACTCATTTCAGCAACCGATATGACTCAAGGTATCAAAGTAAATTTCACACAAGAATTTTTTGATATGTTGTGCTTGAATTTATCGGATATGCGAATTGCCCGCGCTGTCGCGGCATCCAGTTCGGTGCCGATGGTATTCAGTCCTCTGAGTTTGAATAATAATGGCGGCAACTGCGGTTATAATATTAACAATATCGTACAAAATATCGGTATCAAAACCTTTCACGCTAGTCCGGAACGTTTTAAAGTTTTAAATCAACAAAATCAGGCTTATTCAAATAGTAAAGAACGCCCTTATATTCATTTGATTGACGGTGGTTTGACAGATAATATCGGTTTAAGCAGTTTATTACAAATCACCCAATTAACGGATCCTGCCGATATTTATAAAATGTTGAACGGAGGAAAAGCCAATAAAATCGTATTGCTCAGTGTTAATGCACAAAATCAAACAACCACGGATATTGATCAAAAATCCGATGTTCCCGGATTAGGCGATGCCTTAAATGCAGTAATTAATATTCCGATTGACAAAGCATCCGCAACCTCAATTGCCTCTACCCGTGCTTTTGTTGATGAATGGAATAACAGTCACATTAAAAATTATAAAGGTGAAAAAGTGAATATATATTTTATTAATTTAGAATTGAAAGATTTGGAAAACCCAACATTACGTCAAAAAGTATTAAATATTTCCACCAGTTTTTATTTAATGCAGGACGATGTAAACGCATTACGGAAATCCGCCAGATTACTGCTTTCCGCATCAAAAGATTATCAAAATCTATTGCATGCATTACATTAATGTATTTTAGTCCCTGTAAAAACGCTAACTTACTTTACATCCTTAAAAAAATTTAATAAAATTTGAAATATTTGTTAAATAAACGTAACAAGTAAACTAAATTTTTTGAAATTTAACCGCACTTTTGTTTAGCTATCAATTAAACAAAAAATGTGATTAAATATTACTCAAATGAGTCTGACTATCTTAAAGATTTCTCGCGGCTTGATTTAGCTTAGCATTGTGGGCAAATCAATCTAAACTACTAACTTAGCAATAAGGAAAAAACCATGTCTGATATTTTAAGAAATGACGTGGATCCAATCGAAACTAACGACTGGTTGTTAGCGATCGATTCAGTGATTCGTGAAGAAGGTGTTGAAAGAGCACAATTTATTATTGAACAATTAATGCAGCACGCTCGTGCCAATGCAGTTTCCCTACCGACCGGTACAACTACCGATTACATCAATACGATTCCAACTTCTGAAGAACCTAACTACCCGGGCAACCTTGACTTAGAACGCCGTATTCGCGGTGCAATTCGCTGGAATGCGATTATGACCGTCTTACGTGCATCCAAAAAAGATTTGGAATTGGGTGGTCATATGTCCTCTTTCCAATCTTCTGCAACAATGTATGAAGTTTGTTTTAACCACTTTTTTAAAGCCCGCACAGAAAAAAATGGCGGTGACTTAGTTTTCTTCCAAGGTCATATTTCTCCGGGAATTTATGCCCGTGCGTTCTTAGAAGGCCGTATCACGGAAGAACAATTAGATAATTTCCGTCAAGAAGCACATGGCAAAGGCTTATCTTCTTACCCACACCCTAAATTAATGCCTGAATTCTGGCAATTCCCAACCGTTTCTATGGGGTTAGGTCCGCTCAATGCGATTTATCAAGCCCGTTTCTTGAAATACTTACATAACCGCGGCTTAAAAGATACCTCAGATCAAACCGTTTATGCCTTCTTAGGTGACGGTGAAATGGATGAAGTAGAATCCCGCGGTGCGATTTCTTTCGCTGCCCGTGAAAAATTAGACAATTTAATCTTTGTTATCAACTGTAACTTACAACGTTTAGACGGCCCTGTCACCGGTAACGGTAAAATCATTCAAGAACTTGAAGGCCTGTTCAACGGTGCCGGCTGGGAAGTGATTAAAGTGATCTGGGGTCGTCGTTGGGATCGGTTATTACAACGCGATACTTCCGGTAAATTATTACAATTAATGATGGAAGTGGTTGACGGTGACTATCAAACATTCAAAGCGAAAGACGGTGCTTACGTACGTGAACACTTCTTCGGTCGCTACCCTGAAACTGCTGACTTAGTAAAAGATATGACCGATGAAGAAATCTGGGCATTGAACCGTGGCGGTCACGATCCGATGAAAGTTTTCGCAGCATTCAACAAAGCGAAACAAGTCAAAGATAAACCTGTTGTATTACTTGTAAAAACCATTAAAGGTTATGGTATGGGTGATGCGGCAGAAGGTAAAAATATTGCTCACCAAGTGAAAAAAATGGATATGAGCGGTGTGAAACACGTACGCGATCGTTTCAACATTCCTGTTTCTGATGAAGAAATCAATTCATTACCATACATCAAATTTGAGGAAGGTTCCGAAGAATACAAATATCTTCACGAACATCGTCAAGCATTAAACGGTTATTTACCGACCCGTTTACCGAAATTCACACAGCAATTAGAAGTGCCTGCATTGGAAAACTTTGCTCAATTATTTGAAGCTCAATCCCGTCCGATTTCCACTACAATGGCTTTCGTGCGTTCATTAAATATCCTACTAAAAGATAAATCCATCGGTAAACATATCGTACCAATTTTAGCGGATGAAGCCCGCACTTTCGGTATGGAAGGTTTATTCCGTCAAATCGGTATTTATAATCCACACGGTCAAAACTATACTCCGCAAGACCGCGAACAAGTAGCTTACTATCGTGAAGCTATTGACGGTCAAGTATTGCAAGAAGGTATCAATGAATTAGGTGCAACCTCATCTTGGTTAGCGGCAGCAACCTCTTATTCAACCAATGACGTACCGATGATCCCGTTCTTTGTGTACTACTCTATGTTCGGTTTCCAACGTGTAGGCGATTTAATGTGGGCAGCTGGTGACCAACGTGCTCGCGGCTTTATGATCGGCGGTACCTCAGGCCGTACAACCTTAAACGGTGAAGGCTTGCAACACGAAGACGGTCACAGCCACATTCAATCATTAACAATCCCGAGCTGTATTTCTTACGATCCGGCATTCGCCTTTGAAGTTGCCGTGATTATGCAAGACGGTGTACGCCGTATGTATGGTCCGGAACAAGAAGACGTGTACTACTATATCACCACTTTAAATGAAACTTATGATCAACCGGCAATGCCGAAAGGTGCAGAAGAAGGTATTCGTAAAGGTATCTATAAATTTGAAACCGTGACCGGCCAAGGGAAAGGTAAAGTTCAATTATTAGGTTCCGGTTCGATTTTACGCCACGTACGTGAAGCCGCAAGATTATTGGCTGATGAATACGGGGTAACTTCCGATGTGTACTCTGTGCCGTCATTCACCGAAGTCGCACGCGAAGGTGCGGATGCAGATCGTTACAACTTATTACACCCTGAAGCGACAGCCCGCGTGCCTTATATCGCGCAAGTGATGAATGATGCGCCGGCAGTAGCTGCAACTGACTACATGAAGTTATTTGCTGAACAAGTACGTCCGTACATCCCGGCACAAAGCTATCGTGTATTAGGTACTGACGGCTTCGGTCGTTCTGACAGCCGTGAAAACTTACGTGAACATTTTGAAGTGAACGCTCATTATGTGGTGATTGCTGCATTAACTGAGCTGGCAAAACAAGGTACGGTGGACAAAAAAGTAGTTGCGGAAGCTATTGCAAAATACGGTATTGATGCAGACAAAATCAACCCACTTTATGCGTAATTAATGGTTTGGCGGGAAGTTAACCGCCAACCTTCAAAAAAGGTAATATAACATGTCAAAACAAATTCAAATTCCTGATATCGGCAGCGATGAAGTTACTGTTACAGAAGTAATGGTAAAAGTCGGTGATACAGTGACCGTTGATCAAAGCGTGATCAACGTCGAAGGCGATAAAGCATCAATGGAAGTACCGGCTCCGGAAACAGGTGTGGTAAAAGAAGTATTAGTGAAAGTAGGCGATAAAGTAACCACCGGCACACCAATGCTTGTATTGGAATCTGCTGATGCGGCTCCGGTTGCTGAAGTTAAAGCTGAAAGTGCGGTCGTTTCCGCCCCGGTTTCTGCATCTGCTGCGGCATCTGTGGTTGAAGTGAATGTACCGGATATCGGTGGCGATGAAGTCAACGTGACTGAAATTATGGTTGCCGTGGGTAACACCGTTTCAGAAGAACAATCTTTAATCACCGTTGAAGGTGACAAAGCTTCAATGGAAGTACCTGCACCATTTGCCGGTAAAGTAGTTGAAATCTTAGTGAACGCGGGCGATAAAGTTTCCACCGGTTCATTGATTATGAAATTTGAAGTTGCCGGTGCAGCTCAAGCGGCTACACCTGTTACTCAAGAAACAGCACCTGCAGCAACTCCTGCTGCAACCGGCGGTGTAGTTGATGTGAACGTGCCGGATATCGGCGGTGATGAAGTGAATGTCACTGAAATTATGGTTGCCGTGGGTGATAGCGTTTCAGAAGAGCAATCATTAATTACCGTTGAAGGCGATAAAGCGTCTATGGAAGTACCGGCTCCGTTTGCGGGTAAAGTTGTGGAAATTCTAGTGAATGCCGGTGATAAAGTATCTACCGGTTCACTAATTATGAAATTTGAAGTAGCGGGTGCAGCTCCCGCTGTTCAAGCTCAAGCAACGGCTCCTACACCGGCACAGTCTGCTTCGGCAGCACCAGTACAGGCAAGCACACCGGCAAGCCAAAATGAAGTAACTGCGAGCACAACCTTCGCTCATGCCACACCGGTAGTGCGTCGTTTGGCACGTGAATTCGGCGTAAACCTAGATAAAGTGAAAGGTACCGGTCGTAAAGGACGTATCTTAAAAGAAGACGTTCAGGCTTATGTGAAAGCGGCGATTCAAGCTGTGGAAAGCGGTAATGTGGCTCCGGCAACAGCCGGCACAGGTGCAGCAAACGGTGCGGGCTTAGGCTTATTACCTTGGCCGAAAGTCGATTTCAGCAAATTTGGTGAAACCGAAGAAGTAGAATTAGGTCGTATCCAAAAAATCTCCGGTGCAAACTTACACCGCAACTGGGTGATGATTCCACATGTAACCCAATGGGATAAAGCGGATATCACCGATTTAGAAGCCTTCCGTAAAGAACAAAACATATTAGCGGAAAAACAAAAACTAGACGTGAAAATCACGCCGTTAGTGTTTATTATGAAAGCGGTAGCGAAAGCCTTAGAAGCTTATCCGCGTTTCAATAGCTCACTTTCAGAAGACAGTCAACGTTTAATATTGAAAAAATATGTAAACATCGGCGTAGCGGTAGATACACCGAACGGTTTAGTAGTACCTGTATTTAAAGATGTCAATAAAAAAGGTATTATCGAACTTTCCCGCGAGTTAGCGGAAATCTCGAAAAAAGCCCGTGCAGGTAAACTGACGGCATCCGATATGCAAGGCGGCTGCTTTACTATTTCAAGCCTAGGCGGTATCGGCGGTACACATTTCACTCCAATTGTGAATGCGCCTGAAGTGGCCATCTTAGGTGTATCTAAATCTGAAATGACACCGGTATGGAACGGCAAAGACTTCACTGCACGTTTAATGTTACCATTATCATTATCTTACGATCACCGTGTAATCGACGGTGCGGACGGTGCAAGATTCATCACCTTTATTAACGGTGTGTTATCTGATTTACGCCGCCTAGTGATGTAATTAGGTAATTGAGCATGTAATTTTGGCAGGTAAAAGCCTGCCAACTTTCAGTAAAAGTGCGGTCAAAAACTGCAAAATTTTTACGGAGAAAAACAATGAATAAAGAAATTAAAACACAGGTTGTAGTATTAGGTGCTGGCCCTGCTGGTTATTCTGCAGCCTTCCGTTGTGCTGACTTAGGCTTGGAAACCGTAATAGTAGAACGTTTCTCGACCTTAGGCGGCGTGTGCTTAAACGTAGGTTGTATTCCGTCTAAAGCCTTATTGCATGTAGCGAAAGTAATTGAAGAAGCTAAATCTTTGTCCACTCACGGTATCGTATTCGGCGAACCTACAACGGATATCGACAAAATCCGCGGTTGGAAAGAAAAAGTAATTACCCAATTAACCGGCGGTTTAGCCGGTATGGCTAAGCAACGTAAAGTGCAAGTGGTAAACGGCTTTGGTAAATTCTCCAGCCCGAATACCATTATCGTTGCAGGTGAAGAAGGCGAAACCATGATTACCTTCGATAACGCTATTATCGCTGCAGGTTCCCGCCCGATTCAATTACCGTTTATCCCGCACGAAGATCCGCGTATTTGGGATTCCACAGATGCACTTAAACTAAAAGAAGTGCCGGAAAACCTATTAATCATGGGTGGCGGTATCATCGGTTTGGAAATGGGTACGGTTTACCACTCTCTCGGTTCTAAAGTCGATGTGGTAGAAATGTTCGATCAGGTGATTCCAGCCGCAGATAAAGATATTGTTGGCATCTACACCAAACGTATCGAGAAAAAATTCAACCTATTGCTTGAAACCAAAGTAACTGCAGTTGAAGCAAAAACAGACGGTATTTACGTATCAATGGAAGGCAAAGCGGCTAATGAAATCCGTCGTTATGATGCGGTATTAGTCGCTATCGGCCGTACACCAAACGGTAAACTTATTGATGCTCACATTGCCGGTGTTGAAGTGGATGATCGCGGCTTTATCCGCACCGATAAACAAATGCGTACCAATGTACCGCATATTTATGCTATCGGGGATATTGTAGGCCAACCAATGTTAGCGCACAAAGGTGTACACGAAGGTCACGTGGCAGCCGAAGTGATCGCAGGCAAAAAACACTATTTCGATCCGAAAGTGATTCCTTCAATTGCTTATACTGAGCCGGAAGTGGCTTGGGTGGGTAAAACCGAGAAAGAATGTAAAGCTGAAGGAATTAACTACGAAGTGGCGAAATTCCCATGGGCAGCATCCGGTCGTGCAATCGCTTCTGACTGTGCTGACGGCATGACTAAACTGATTTTTGATAAAGCCTCTCACCGCGTTATCGGTGGTGCTATTGTAGGTACCAACGGTGGTGAATTGCTCGGCGAAATCGGCTTGGCTATCGAAATGGGTTGTG
This sequence comes from Cricetibacter osteomyelitidis, assembly GCF_004340985.1. GTDB lineage: Bacteria > Pseudomonadota > Gammaproteobacteria > Enterobacterales > Pasteurellaceae > Cricetibacter > Cricetibacter osteomyelitidis. The sequence continues at coordinate 139,303 of NZ_SLYB01000001.1, read as the reverse complement.
ATGCAGAAGACCTAGCATTAACTATCCATGCTCACCCGACATTACACGAATCTGTCGGTTTAGCCGCTGAAGTATTTGAAGGTTCTATCACAGACTTACCAAATCCTAAAGCGAAAAAGAAATAGTTTGATTTAAACGATAAAGTGCGGTAATTTTTTTGAAAAGTTACCGCATTTTTTATTTTATACTACCCAGTCTCTATCATGCTTTTTTCTTAAACTGACGATACACAGTTAATACGATACTCAATACAGTCAATGCTAAAAAGAATAATGCAATTGGATGATTAAAGAGTTCAGTTAAGTCACCGTTAGCATATTGTACACCGCGACGTAAATTTGTTTCCATTGCATTTTCAAGGATGAAACCGAGAATAAATGGTGGTGCCGGAATACCAAAGCGAGATAAGCTCAGACCGATAATACCGAATACTAACAAACTCCACATATCAAATACACGGTTATTCAACGCATAAGCACCAATTAAACAAAGCACAATGATGATTGGCAATAAAATGTATGATGGAATTTCTAAGATTTTTACCAAAAAACGCATACCGGCATACATAATAAGTGCCATTATGAATGAAGCCACAATCATTGAAGCAAAGATATGATACACAACGTCCCCATTAGTCTGGAATAACAATGGTCCAGGCTGCAAACCGTGTAACATAAAGCCCCCAAGTAAAATTGCAGTCGCACCATCTCCCGGAATACCCAAGGTTAATAATGGAATCATTGCCCCACCAATGGATGAGTTATTACTTGATTCTGTACTAATAATGCCATCTTGGATGCCCGTACCAAATTGTTCCGGATGTTTGCTTACATTCTTTGTTACGGAATACGCAATCAAGTTACTACTTGAAGCCCCGATTCCCGGTAAAATACCAATACCCAATCCAATCAAAGAAGAGCGAATAAAGTTCATTGTTTGGCCTTTTAACTCTCTTAAGCGGAAACCTAATAGACCTTTCATTTTATAGTTAAGGATTTCACCGGTTTGTTGTTTACTATCTGCCGAAGTAAGCACTTCACTAATGGCGTATAGACCTACTAATACGGCAAGTAAATTAAAGCCGGAAGATAAATCCACTGAACCGAAAGTAAAGCGTTGAGCACTATCAATGGAAGATAAGCCTACAGTTGCAAACATCATACCAAATAAGGCACTCAATAAACCTTTGATCATTGATTTACCTGCAAGTGATGAAATCAAGGTTAAGGCAAAAATGGTCACTGAGAAATATTCCCATGGGCCAAATTTAATGGTCAATGCCGCAAGTACCGGACTTAATACAATCATTGCTAGAATACCAATTACAGTCCCCACTAATGATGCAAAAATCCCTAAACCTAATGCTTTTCCTGCTTGACCTTTACGTGCCATTGGCACACCTTCAAAACAAGTTGCTATAGAACTTGGTGTTCCCGGGATATTAAGTAAAATCGCAGAAATTAATCCTCCTGAAATACCACCGATATAAATAGCGGTAAGCATTGATAAACCATTACCACTGCTCATTGCATAGGTAATCGGTAAGAACATTGATAATGCCGCAACAGTAGTTAATCCCGGTAAGGAACCAAATATTATCCCCACCATTACACCTAATAAAATAAAGGCAATACCGAGGGGATCAGTAAAAACGGCAAGAAATCCTGAAGTAAGCATTTCTAACATATTGACACTCCTAACCTAAAATTCCACTAGGCAAAAATAAAGTCAGATATTTACTAAACACAAAATAAATCGTGACTGTAAATACTACGGATAAAACGATAATAAATAAGGTCCATTTTTTACGTTTTTCAGTAGGTATTAATAACAAAGATTGTAAAATTAAATATGCAATACTTGATACAATAAATCCTAGACTTTGATACAGTCCAATATATAAGCTGAGCAATACAATAGAAGCAACTAATTTAATTGGGAATTTTTTCTTAGTTGCGATTTCTTCAGCTTGAACGTATTCTGTTTCTGATCTTGATTTACGGTAACGAATTAAAGTAGTAATAAACAGGCTAATACTGAGTAACAATGTTAAACCACCAATAATTTGTGGTACCGATTTAGAATCAAGCCCTTGCTGACCAAAAGGACTAAATACTGAAATACTTTGTGTTCCGTACAAGTAAGCAATAGAAAGTACAGCAAAAAATATACTGACAGCAAAATCTTTTTTTATGTTGATATTCATTCGATATCTCCCATTATAATAGCTATAAAACGACCAACCGATTGTCGGTTGGCCGTAACATTAACGCTATTATTTTTTACCTTGTAATAAATCACTGATTTTGAGTAGCTCTTCGCGTTCTTTATCCCAGATTTTGATAGTATCTTCCGTATTCATATATACAGGCTCTTGGAAGAAACCTTCAACTTCTTTACGATATTCTGCATTTTCATTGATAACTTTACCAGTTGCCGCAGAAAGTTTTGCAATAATTTCAGGATCGGTACCTTTCGGGAAAAACATCGTATTGTAATAAGCATAACCTGCCGGTACACCGGATTCACGTAAAGTTGGTACATTCACTAATTTGTCATTTTTGCTACGTACGTTACTAACATTAGCTAAATATTTGAATTGTCCTTTATCCACATAGGTTTGTACCATGTTATATGGCATTGGAATAATATCAACGTGGCGACCTAAAAGTAACGGTAAACGTTCGCCGGAACCGCCTGAAGATACGATATTTAGCTTCGCACCCGCTTGTTGTAAACCAATAGCAATCCATAAAGTTGAGGCACCAGTATTTACAGCTAATTTATATTTACCCGGATTTTTTTCTGATTCTGTAATCAATTCTTGAATGGTATTAAATGGTGCCTCCGCATTAGTAACTAACACTTCATCGGCCGCTGCAGAGAATACACAACAAGGATCAAAATCTTTAAATCCGAAATTCACCATTTTTGATGCTTCTGCAATATTTAAAGAAAGCTGTGTCACTAACACGTTATAGCCATCCGGCTTCATTTCTTTTACTTGTGCAGCCGCAATAGAACCGCCACTACCGGCAATATTACTTACCACTACCGGTTGACCCAATTCTTTGGTTAAATGTTTAGCTAACGCACGAGCATTATAATCTGAGTTTCCACCTGCAGAGAATGCAACAATTAAGTTAACCGGTCTTTTTGGCCAATCAGTTTCTGCGGAAACAGAAGAAGAAAATACTACAGCAGCGGTTGCCAAAGCAGTAATGGCAGTTTTAAGTTTGAAATTTTTCATGTTTGTATCTCCAGTAGTTGATAAATAGTGATGTTTGCATTAGCTATTAATGAACCAAACAAAATACTTTAATACATTATAAAAATTAGCCTATTTTAAGTATTCTATATTTATCAAAAGATACGATTATATTCACTCTTTTTATTTGTGCATATGCACTACTACCTGTGATAAAGATCACATTTTATTATAAATAAAAAAATACCATACTTTTATTTCTAATTTAGCACGGTATTTTTAATATATTAACTTTTTATTAGGGAACTATATGAACTGCCATATAAAGTAAAAATCGCGCATCTGTACTATTAAGATCAAGTCCAGTTAGGTCAGAAATTTTATTTAATCGATATTCTAATGTATTTCTATGTACATATAATGCTTTTGCCGTCGCTATTGTTTGCATATTATTTTCAAACCAAACAAGCAATGTTTTTACTAAAACACCATTACTATCCATTAATTTTAAGCGACGAATAGGCCGTTCAAGTTCTTCTTTTTGCCAACCTTCTTTGAGTTGATTAAGCAATACCGGTAAAATCAAATCTTGATAACTGTATATGCGTTTTTTAGGAAAACGCTCTTTACCAATTTGTAGGGTAGTTTTTGCTGTATGGTAGGAAAGAGAAATGCTATTATCACCGGTAAAGTAATTGCCTAGTGCAATTCGCACATTTAATTTAGCGTTCTCATTCATTCGTCCAACAAGTTGTTGAATCCGGACTAACTGATCATCCACATCCCAACGGCCAAAGTTATTTAGTGCCGGTTTTAAAATCACTAATTCAGTGAGAGAGACTACAGCAACAAGATTATCACGTTCTGGAAATTTAAGTAAATGTTGGAGATTTTGCAACTCTGTTCTGGCATTTTCAATTCCTAGCTGACCGCTATCAACTTCAATAATACAAGCAACCCTAGGAATACTCAAATCCACACCTAAACGGTTTGCCCAGTCCATCAATGCGGGTGTAATGCTTTCACTTTCAATTAAATTTAAAATTAACTCTTCTTTCAGACGAGTATCTTGTGCCAAAATATCAAATAATCGAGCTTGTTCCAGCATCATTTCAGCAGTCATACATACAAGTCGGCCAAATTCTTTCAAGGTTGCCGGATTACCTGTTAAACCAATCACGCCCACAATATTGCCATCTACGTGTAAAGGCAAATTAATACCAGGTCTCACCCCATGCAAGCTATGAATAACCGCTTCATTAATATCTACGATTCGCCCTTGTGACAGTACCAACAATGCCCCATCATGGATTTCCCCTATTCGATTAATATCGCCACTGGCAATAATTTTTCCCTTAGCATCCATAATATTAATATTACAATCAATAATATCCATTGTACGCTGCACAATTTTTTGGGCTAGCTTTTCATCAAGTAAGTATGCGGGCATATTATCATTTCCTTACTAAATCCTCATCTTCAATACTGTGGCAATATTGCGAGAAGTGAGTTCTACATTATATTCAGCTTCAGCTAAAGCTTCTGGCAAAGTACTCACCTTATTTAGCACACTGAACACGCAATCAAGTCCATAACCGTATACTATTTCGATATTTTGTCCAAGACTACCGGCAATACCAATTACCGGTAAATTATATTTTTTAGCTACTGCCGCGACCCCAATGGGCACTTTACCTTTAATGCTTTGATGATCTACTCGCCCTTCACCGGTAATCACTAAATCCGCATCTTGTATTTGCTTTTCTAAACCTAATAAATCCACAATAATACCAATACCGCTTTGCAATTTACCTTTCAATACGCCGGCAAAGGCCGCACCTAATCCACCGGCAGCACCGCCCCCCGGAATATCTTTTACTGCTACTTGTAAATCCTGTTCAACCACTTCGGCAAAATGTGTTAATGCAAGATCCAATTCTTTCACTATTTCCGGTGTTGCTCCTTTTTGCGGACCAAAAATCGCCGAAGCCCCTTGTTCACCCACAAGCGGATTACTCACATCACAAGCCACATCAAAACGACATTCGTTTAATCGAGGATCAAGTTGGCTAACATCAATATGCACTAAATCTGCTAAAGTAGCACCACCAAAGTCAAGTTCATTGCCTGTGTAATCTAATAGTTTTGCCCCTAATGCCTGCAGCATCCCGGCCCCCGCATCATTAGTCGCACTACCGCCTAAACCAATAATAAAATGTCTTGCACCAAAATCTAATGCTGATAAAATTAATTGCCCAACGCCAAACGTGGTTGTTACACGTGGGTTGCGACGTTCCATTGGCACTTGTTCAATGCCACAAGCTGCAGCAATTTCAATAAATGCGGTATTTTTATCACCGGAAATCCCCCAAAATGCCATTTGCGGTTCACCTAGTGCATTAATGACTTCCACTTCAACTTTTTGCCCATTCATTGCTTCAATCATCGTATCGACAGTTCCCTCTCCACCATCGGCAACAGGCACTTTTACATAAGTCGCATCGGGAAATATTTGTTTAAAACCACGTTCAATGGCATTTGCCACATTAAGAGCGGATAAACTTTCTTTGAAAGAATCTGGTGCGATGACAATTTTCATAATACTTCTCACTTAGATAGACGTCGTAATATAGCTAAAATGGCTCGGTACTTAGTTAATAAGTTAAAAGAGCGATTGTTCTTTAACACATCTTAGCTATATTTCGAGTTTTTTGATAAAGGGGGAATGAACATCCCCCCTTTTTAATTTATCACAGATAAATCATTAGAAGCGTTTAATTTCTTCACCGGCCAAACGTTCATAGTAACGGGCTAATGCACTGTGATCTAATTGACCATCACCCGCTACTTTTAATGCTTGCATCATTTCCATAACAATAGAAGTTAATGGTAGGTTTGCATTTACACCGTGTGAAGTATCTAAGGCATTAGCTAAATCTTTGATATGCAAATCAATACGAAAGCCCGGTTTAAAATTACGGTCTAATACCATTGGTGCTTTCGCATCTAACACTGTGCTACCAGCTAAACCACCGCGAATAGCTTGATAAACTAACTCAGGATCAACACCGGCTTTAGTGGCTAACATAAAGGCTTCAGACATCGCTGCAATATTCAATGCAACAATCACTTGGTTTGCTAATTTAGTAACGTTACCTGCACCGACCTCACCTGTATAAACCACAGAGCCTGCCATTGCTTTCATAATATCGTAGTATTTATCGAATACTTCCTTTTTACCACCCACCATTACAGACAATGTGCCATCAATCGCTTTTGGTTCACCGCCACTTACCGGGGCATCAAGCATTTCGATACCGTGTTTTTCTAATTCCGCATAGATTTCACGGCTGGCTAATGGTGCAATAGAACTCATATCAATTAATACAGCACCTTTTTTCGCTCCTTCAATTACGCCGTTTTCACCTAATACCGCTGATTTTACGTGCGGTGAATTTGGTAACATTGTGATAATCACATCTACCTGTTGAGCCACTTCTTTAGAGTTTACAGCGGCTACCGCACCGGCTGCTACCACTTCTTTTACCGCTTCTTGATTAAAATCTGTTACTACCAATGAATAACCTGCTTTAAGAAGATTTTTACTCATTGGTTTACCCATAATACCTAGTCCAATAAATCCGATTTTCATTGTGTTACCTCACTCTGTTTATTAAATGAACGTTAATTAAATCTTTATTAAGTGCGGTTAAAATTTCTAAAAAAATTACCGCACTTTTACCTATTTTCAAGCCTTAGTTATCAAGTGATCATACTTTAAACTTATCGCGCAAGGCTTGTGTTGCACCACGAAATACACCAAGATCAGACCCTACTGCCACGAAGGTTGCCCCCCATTCTAAATAGCGACGGGCATCGGCTTCTACCGGTGCTAAAATACCACAGGATTTACCGTGTTTTTTCGCTGTGGCAAAAATATGTTGGATGACTTTTTGTACTTCAGGATGATTGGGTTGACCTAAGTAGCCTAATGATGCAGATAAATCACCGGGACCGACAAAAATACAATCCACCCCTTCTACTGCGGCGATTTTATCTAAATTATCCACCCCGAGTTGGCTTTCCACTTGAACAATCACGCCGATATTGTCATTAATTACATTGAAATAATCAGGAATGGTAGCATAACCATTATTACGATGACTGACGGATACGCCACGAATACCTGCCGGCGGATAACGAGTGGATGCTACGGCACGCAAGGCTTCTTGTTCCGTTTCTACAAATGGTACTAAAATATTGTAAAAACCAATATCTAATAAACGTTTAATAATCATAGGATCATTTTGTGGCAAACGCACAATTGGCGTACTTGAACTATCTTTTAATGCCATTAATTGTGGTATAAAAGAAAGCACATCATTAGGTGCGTGTTCGCCATCTAACAAAAGCCAATCAAATCCGGTCAAACCTAATACTTCTATAGTAATCGGACTACCTAAAGCACTCCAACAGCCTATTAAAGTTTCACCTTTTAATAATTTTTGGCGAAATTCATTAGGAATATATTGTTCGTTCATAAACATTACCTTTCTGTTGCTATTACCAAATTTGTTAAAAAGTCTAAATGAGTTCAACGGAAGTATCATTGTAAAAAATCACAAAAAATAATTCGTTTAGATTTCATTTTATGTGCGTACGCACTACAAGTGATTAATTTCATATTAAGAAAACAAGAAAGAAAATTATCTGTTGTTCTTTAATACGTCACAAGTTTTGTGATCCGGTTCACATTATGCTAGGCATATGCACAAATATAAGCAGTGTTTTCTTTTTATCTTATGGAAAATGATCAATACCTAAAAAGAAGCTATTTTATATAATGCACACTATCTAATATTAATTGCTCCCCAGCGAGCTTTATTTAATTTAAAAGGAAAATCCAATGAGTACTCAATCTGTTCCCGTCATTAAAGAAATGCTTGTTATTCCCGTAGCCGGTCACGATAGTATGTTAATGAATGTAGGTGGGGCACATAGTCCTTATTTCACTCGTAATATTGTGATTTTAAAAGATAGCAGCGGCAACACAGGTGTAGGTGAAGCTCCGGGCGGTGCTACTATTGAAAATGCCTTGCGTGAAGCTATTCCACATGTAGTCGGTCGCCCCATTTCAATTTTAAATCGCATTGTCAATGATATGCACAATGGCTATTTGAATGCTGACTATGATACTTTCGGTAAAGGGGCTTGGACTTTTGAATTACGTGTTAATGCCGTAGCTGCCTTGGAAGCCGCATTACTCGACTTACAAGGTCAATTCTTAGATGTTTCTGTTGCTGAATTGCTCGGTCCGGGTAAACAACGCGATGAAGTCACTATGTTAGGCTATTTATTCTATATTGGTGATGACAAAATTACGGATTTACCTTATCAACAACCGGTACAAGGAAAACACGATTGGTATCGCATCCGTCGTCAAAAAGCAATGGATACTCAATCAGTTGTGGATTTAGCGGAAGCGGCAAAAGATCGTTACAGCTTTAAAGATTTTAAATTAAAAGGCGGTGTATTTGCCGGTGAAATAGAAATTGAAACCGTTACTGCATTGAAAAAATGTTTCCCGGATGCCCGAATTACGCTCGATCCTAACGGCTGTTGGTCACTTGAAGAATCTATTCGTTTATGTAAAGGAATGAATGATGTCTTAACTTATGCGGAAGACCCTTGTGGTGCTGAACAAGGCTATTCCGGTCGTGAAGTAATGGCAGAATTCCGACGTGCTACGGGTATTCCTACAGCGACCAATATGGTAGCTACTAACTGGCGTGAAATGGGGCACAGTATTATGTTGCAATCCGTAGATATTCCGCTTGCAGATCCCCATTTCTGGACATTAACAGGTGCAAGCCGTGTAGCTCAACTTTGTAATGAATGGGGCTTAACCTGGGGTTCGCATTCTAATAACCACTTTGATATTTCCCTTGCTATGTTTACTCACGTGGCCGCAGCAGCACCAGGCAATATTACCGCCATTGACACTCATTGGATCTGGCAAGAAGGTGATCACTATCTCACCAAAAATCCATTAGAAATTATCAATGGTAAAGTAAAACTCAATGATAAACCAGGATTAGGCATTGAATTAAATATGGATAATGTAATGAAAGCACACGAATTACATAAAAAATTACCGAGTGGTTCTAGAAATGACGGTATTCCAATGCAATTCTACTATCCGAGTTGGACCTTTGATCGTAAACGCCCGGCAATGGTTCGTTAATTTTGCAACAAATTTATAGTTATTTAAACAGTTACACAGGAGTTTAAAATGAGTACACCTATTATTACCGAAATGCAAGTTATTCCTGTTGCCGGTCACGATAGTATGTTATTAAATTTAAGTGGTGCACACTCACCTTATTTCACCCGTAACATTGTGATCTTAAAAGATAACAGTGGCAATACCGGTGTGGGGGAAGTCCCTGGGGGCGAAAAAATTCGTCAGACCTTAGAAGATGCAAAACCATTAGTTTTAGGTAAAACTTTAGGCGAATATAAAAATATAATGGAAGCCGTACGTAAAGCCTTTAATGATCGTGATGCCTGCGGTCGTGGTTTACAAACCTTTGATTTGCGTACCACGATTCACGTTGTAACCGCCATTGAAGCGGCAATGTTAGACTTATTAGGCCAATTCTTAAACGTATCTGTTGCATCACTTTTAGGTGATGGCCAACAACGCGATGCCGTAGAAATGTTGGGTTATTTATTCTTTGTGGGCGATAAAAAGAAAACAACGTTGCCTTATCAAAGTCAAGAAAATGACCCATGCGAATGGTATCGTATCCGTCACGAAGAAGCATTAACGCCAGAAACCGTAGTTCGCTTAGCGGAGGCTGCATATGAAAAATACGGATTCAATGATTTCAAATTAAAAGGCGGTGTATTAAATGGTTTTGAAGAAGCTGAAGCAGTTACTGCGATTAAAAAAGCCTTCCCTAATGCTCGTGTTACCTTAGATCCTAATGGTGCTTGGTCATTAGATGAAGCTATTAAAATCGGCAAATCCTTAAAAAATGTATTAGCCTATGCCGAAGACCCTTGTGGTGCGGAACAAGGCTATTCCGGTCGTGAAATTATGGCGGAATTCCGCCGTGCTACAGGGTTACCCACAGCAACCAATATGATCGCAACCGACTGGCGTCAAATGGGACATACTATCTCATTACAATCTGTGGATATTCCATTAGCTGACCCGCATTTCTGGACAATGCAAGGTTCCGTACGTGTGGCTCAAATGTGTAATGAATGGGGATTAACTTGGGGTTCTCACTCTAATAATCACTTTGATATTTCTCTTGCAATGTTCACTCACGTGGCTGCCGCTGCACCGGGTAATATCACCGCTATTGATACCCACTGGATCTGGCAAGAAGGTAATCAACGCTTAACCAAAGAACCGCTTCAAATCAAAGGTGGCTTGGTTGAAGTGCCTAAAAAATCGGGCTTAGGTATTGAATTAGATATGGATCAAGTGGTTAAAGCACACGAATTCTATAAAAATATGAATTTAGGTGCTCGCGACGATGCAATGGCGATGCAATTCTTAATTCCAAATTGGACATTTGATAACAAAAAACCTTGTTTAGTACGTTAATTTAACTTTTTATAAATTGTCCGTTTTATTGAGCGGGCAATTTTTTCAATTTAACGGAGAATACAATGAATAAAATCACATTAAAAAATGGTGAAAAACTTACCGCACTTGGTATGGGTACGTGGTTTATGGGAGAGCGTGCGGAATTACGACAAAGTGACATTACCGCCTTACGTTATGGCATTGAAAACGGTGTTAATATCATTGATACCGCAGAAATGTATGGCAATGGTCGTTCAGAACGATTAGTAGGTGAAGCTATTGCACCTTATACTCGCGAAAGTCTTTATATTATTTCCAAAGTCTTACCGAACAATGCCAATAAACGCAACATGGAAAAATCCTGTGATCAATCACTCAAAGCACTTAATACGGATTATTTAGATATGTATTTATATCATTGGCGTGGCACGACACCACTTGCAGAAACCGTAGAAACTTTAGAAATTCTTAAAACAAAAGGTAAAATTCGCGCTTGGGGAGTATCCAATTTTGATTTAGAAGATATGCAAGAATTACTGGCATTACCACAAGGTAATCAATGTCAAACCAATGAAGTGTTATTTCATTTAGGTTCTCGTGGCATTGAATATGTACTAAAACCTTATCAAGATAAACATTCAATTCCAACTATTGCTTATTGTCCGCTAGCTCAAGCAGGTCAGCTGCAACGTGGTTTAATCACACATCCGGCAGTTAATACAATAGCGCAAGAATTAAGTTGCACACCATATCAAGTATTACTTTTGTTCGTATTAGCCCAGCCTAATATGATCGCTATCCCTAAAGCAGGACAATTACAACACGTGAAAGATAATATTGCCTGTTTACAGATGTCATTAAATATCGAACAACTACAACGATTAAATCAAATATTTCCTATACCCAAAGTACGGGAAATGCTTGATGTAGTTTAATGTCTTCATTTTGTGATCTGCTTCTCAGATTCCGTTGGCCAATTTTGCTAATATCGCTTTGGGTGGATTCCTTTTTAAAATAAATTATGGAGGAAGTTATGAGTGGTATTTCTTTGATTATTAGCTTTATAATTGCCATTATAATCATGATCTGGATGATATCGAAACTCAAGGTACATCCTTTCTTGGCATTAATGAGTATTTCGTTAGTTCTTGCTCTGGTTGCGGGTATTCCTTTGGATAAAATACCCGGCATGATCGGAACAGGCTTTAGCGGAACTTTTCGGAGTATCGGGATTGTAATTATCTTCGGTGCAATTATCGGTACAGTATTGGAAAAAACCGGTGCGGCACTAAAACTAGCGGATATGGTTGTAAAAATTGTCGGTCAAAAACGCCCTGAACTCGCAATGTTGATTATGGGATGGATCGTTGGTATTCCGGTCTTTTGCGACAGTGGGTTTGTAGTATTAAATCCGATCCGTGAAGCTCTGTATAAGAAAATTCTAGCGAATCCTGTCGGAATGGCTGTAGGTTTAAGTGGCGGGCTTTATGCCGCCCATGTATTTATCCCTCCGACACCGGGACCAATTGCCGCTGCAGGTGCATTAGGATTAGAATCTAATTTATTACTCATTATTTTAATGGGGGTAGTTGTATCTATTCCTGTTTTGACTGCGGTTTACATATTCTCTAAATATATCGGTAAACGAGTTATTATTGAAGATGAAGCACAAGCTGATGCCGTGATTGCAAAAAGTTATGATGAATTATTAAAACAATATGGCGTGTTACCGAGCGGTTTCTTAAGTATCACCCCGATTTTAATGCCGATTATATTTATGGCACTAGGTTCTATTGCGAAAATTACAGAAGTTGAAGGAACATTCGGCATTATTATGATTCAATTCTTAGGTAATCCGATAATTGCATTAGCCATCGGTGTGATTTTCTCTATTTTCTTATTGGTACAAACGAAAAAAACAGCCGAGTTTAATGATCTGACTAACGAAACCTTAAAAATCGTTGGTCCGATTCTATTCATTACCGCAGCCGGTGGTGTGCTTGGACGTGTGATTACTGAAGCGGGATTTGTGGATTACATCAAACAAAATGCCCATATTATCAGCACTGCGGGTATTTTCTTCCCATTCATTATTTCTGCTATTTTAAAAACTGCTCAAGGCAGTTCGACTGTGGCAATTATTACCACAGCCTCTATTATGGGAATGTACAATGCGAGTGATTCCTTAATGCAAGTGCTTGGTTTGACCTCCGAAATGGCTGCCGCATTATGCGTTATGGCGATTGCTGCCGGTGCAATGTGCGTATCACATGCTAACGATAGTTATTATTGGGTTGTCACAAACTTTACTAAAATGACTCCGCAGCAAGGTTACAAAACCCAAACTATGATGACCTTCATTATGGGGGTAGTCGGTATTATCACCGTATATATTCTTTCGTTGATTTTATTATAAACATAAAAAACGGTTGGAAACTTTTAAGTTTCCAACCGCACTTTTGAATAAGTTTAATATATTACTCTTCTAAAATAACTTTTCCGATATACCCCAAATTACGATAGCGTTGTGCATAATCAATACCATAACCGACAACAAATTCGTCCGGAATTGCAAAGCCAATCCAATCTACCGGTACTTCCACTTCGCGACGAGACGGTTTATCCAATAAAGTACAAATTGCCAAAGAAGCCGGGCTGCGTAATAATAAAATTTCACGCACTTTTTCCAGCGTATATCCGGTGTCAATAATATCTTCGACAATCAGCACATGCTCACCTTTAATATCACCAGCAAGATCTTGGCTGATTTTTACATCATGATTAGTCGTCATTCCACTACCGTAACTGGACGTAGTCATAAATTCAATTTCTATCGGTAAATGAATTTCCCGTACTAAATCGGCCATAAACATGAATGAACCGCGTAGTAAACCCACTATAATTAATTTATCAATATGCTGGTGTTGATAGAATTGCGTGATTTCTTTTCCTAATTCCACAATTCTTGACTTTACTTCTTGCTGCGGAATTAAAATATCAACATGATGTTTTTTCATAATTTACTCTTTGTTATCAATCAAACAATGTCGCTATTATAGCACAGAATAAAAAAAGTCAGAGCATCTCTACTCTGACCTTTTAAATACCCTAACGAATTTACTTTCTACTCTACTCGCTACCTTGGTAGCTCCTGCCTATAACAATAGTGTTATACGAATAGGATTGGTCTCTCACCTCAACCCTGCTCTTAACAGGTAGTGATATATTAACAAATCAACTATAAATGTCAATAGGAATTATTCTCATTTATTAAAATATTTTTTAATTTCCTGAAACCTTCATTTTTTCCAATAAAATGGAACCGGTTTGAATATTAGAACGATGCTCAATATCATTACCTACGGCAACAATATTACGGAACATATCCTGCAATTGTCCCGCAATGGTAATTTCGGCCACAGGATACTGAATTTTGCCGTTCTCCACCCAAAAACCGGCTGCACCGCGAGAATAATCGCCCGTCACCATATTCACGCCCTGTCCCATTAATTCAGTGACTAATAAGCCTGTTCCCATTTGGCGTAAAAGTGCGGTCAATCCGCCGTCAGAATTCGATTTAACTAACCAGTTATGAATACCGCCTGCGTGTCCGGTACTTTGCATGCCTAGCTTTTTACCGCTGTAACTGGTTAATAAATAGGTTTGTAAAATCCCTTGTTCAATAATTTCACGGGAAACAGTTCGTACGCCTTCGCTATCAAAAGGGGATGAAGCTAATCGACCGATTAAATGCGGGCGTTCACTAATTTGGAACCAGTCCGGTAACACTTGTTTGCCTAAATGATCCAATAAAAAACTGGCTTTGCGGTACAAACTGCCGCCGCTGATTGCGGTAGCTAAGTGAGACACCAAGCCTGTTGCGACATCATTCAAGAAAATCACTGGAACTTCCTGAGTCGCAATTTTCTGCGGTTGCAAACGTTCAAGGGTTTTTCTCGCACAATTTTCACCAACCCACACCGCACTTTCTAAATCTTTAATATTACGGGCAATAGTATATTCATAATCACGCTCTAATTGATCTCCAAATCCTGCAATCATACTACAAGATAAAGAATAACGGCTGGACAAATAACTTTTGAGCAAACCATGGCTGTTGCCATATACACGCACGCCCGTATGAGAATTAAACATCCCCCCCTCACTATTGACAATGCGTTCATCATAAGCCATTGCGGTTTGCTCCGCTTCAATCGCCAATTGAGCAGCTTGATCCACATCGATCTCTGCTTCGTGATACAGCTGCAAATCCGGTGCATTAAAGGCCATTAATTCTTTTTCTGCCAAACCGGTGCATTCGTCCGGCGAAGTATATTTGGCGATAGCCAATGCGGCCTCCACAGTATTTTTAATTGCTTCGTAACTTAAATCGGAAGTGGAAGCATTACCTTTTTGCTGTCCTAAATACACGGAAATACCTAATGCACCGTCATTATTAAATTCAACATTTTCAATTTGTTGCAAACGACAAGACACAGATAAACCGCTGACTTTCGTTACGTCGACTTCCGCCGTTGCACCGGCTTTTGTTGCAATTTTAATAGCATAGCTCACCGCCTCTTGAAGTTGTTGTTCTTGTTGTTTTAAAAGTGCGGTTTGATTTTGTTCGTTTTTCATCAGATAACCTTTTTTACTAAATTTTCCGATATTCTATCGCATTGTGATAGAATGCCCAAAACTATTTCATAATCGGCTTCATAAAATAAAGGAAAATAATAATGGCTCGAGGCAAGAAAAAGAAAGATAAAGAATTAGATTGGCTTGATGAGGAACAAGAAGAAATTATTTGGGTGAGCAAAAGCGAAATCAAACGTGATGCTGAAGAACTCAAAAAATTAGGTGAAAAATTAGTAGCGCTGACTAAAGCTAAATTAGACAAAATGCCACTGGATGAAAATTTGTTAGATGCGATTGAGCTGGCTCAACGCGTACAAAAAGAAGCCCGTCGTCGCCAGCTACAATATATCGGTAAACTATTGCGTAATATTGATCCTGCCCCTATTCAAGAAGCGTTAGATAAATTAGAAAACAAGCATAAGCAACAACAAGCTATGTTACACAAATTAGAAGTGCTCAGAGATGAATTAATTGCGAAAGGCGATGAAGGCTTAACCGAATTATTAAACGATTATCCGTATGCCGATCGCCAACATTTACGTAATTTAATTCGTTCAGCTCAAAAAGAAAAAGAGCAACACAAGCCGCCAAAAGCTTACCGTGAAATTTATCAGGTTTTAAAAGAACTGGCACTGCCGGAAGAATAAAAAATAAAGAGATATCCCTGTAACAAATCGTTCATTACAGGGATTTTTTTAAGACGCTAACGCTAACATTTCTTCTGCATTTGCCAAAACATTTTCCGTAATTTTTTGACCGCCTAATAGACGAGCCAGTGCTTTTACCCGTTGTTGATTAGAAAGTGCGGTCATATTTGTCTCTGTTTTATTGTCAACAACGGATTTTTCCACCCAGAAGTGATGATGGGCGGCACAGGCGACTTGCGGTAAATGAGTAACACATAACACTTGACATTTTTGTCCGAGTTTACGCAATAATTTACCCACAACACTGGCTGTAGCACCACTAATTCCAACGTCAATTTCATCAAAAATCAAAGTTGGGATTGATGATTTATCAGTAGTCAATACTTGAATAACCAATGCAATTCGAGAAAGTTCACCGCCGGATGCCACTTTAGTTAACGATTGTGCTGCCTGCCCTAAATTACTGCGTAAAGTAAAGATGGCGGAATCCGCACCGTTTATATCAACTTTTGTCAAATCCGATTGTATTTCCACAAAAAATTCTGCATTTTCCATTGCTAAATGCTTAATTGACTTCGTCACTTCTTTCGCTAATTTGACCGCACTTTGCCGGCGACTTGCCGAAAGTTGACGAGCCGATTGCAACATTTGTTCGTGCGCTTTATTTTCCGCTTCCAATAAGCTGTCTTCACTGTCGCTAAATTCCATTAATTGAGACAATTCTTGGGTTAATCGTTGATGATATGAAGCTAATTCTTCCGGAGCGACATTATGTTTACGGGCAAGGCTAATCGTTTTACTCATCCGCGCCTCCACTTCCTGCAAAGCGTGAGGATCTTGCTCAATATTATTGGCGAGGTGATACACTTCGCTTGTTGCTTCCTGCACTTGAATCAAAGCATCTTGCAACATACCTTGAATGTCCGAATAACGACTATCCAACGCAGCTAAATCATCAATATATTTACTTGCCCGATACAGCATTGAATCGATATTAGCTTCTTCATTCTCACTCAAAACATTCAGTAATCCTTGAGACAACGAAGTTAATTCTTCACTATTGGAAAGTCGGCTATGCTCACTTTCTAGCTCTTCATATTCACCGATTTTAAGATCAAACTCATCCAATTCTTCAACTTGATATTGCAACAACTGTTTGCGTGCTTCGTTTTCCGCTTGTTGCTGCTTGAATTGTTTTACTTTTTGTTGAATGGTCTTCCAAGCGGAATAATCCTTTCGCATTTGATGCAACAAATCGTTGTGTGCGGAAAAATTATCCAGAAGTTGTAATTGATAATCTGCTTTTAGCAATAATTGTGAAGCGTGCTGCCCGCTGATATGTACTAAACATTGTCCCAATTCTTTGAGCTGAGAAGCCGAAACCGGCGTATTATTGATATAGGCCTTAGAGCGTCCGTCAGAATTGACGATACGACGTAAAATACACTCTTGCGGATTTTCATTATCCTGTAATTCATGTGCTTGCAACCATTGAAGTGCGGGTAAATTTTCAGTTAATTTGAAAGTGGCACAAACTTCCGCCCGCTGATTGGCATCACGCAACATTGTAGTTTCCGTACGGCTACCCAAGCACAGTCCCAACGCATCTAAAGCAATGGATTTTCCGGCACCGGTTTCACCGGTAATGGCAGACATTCCCTGAAATAATTCAATATCCAAATGACGAACGATAGCAAAATTATTGATAGTGAGTTGAGTGAGCATAATTAACACCTTACTGTATAACAATACACTGATTAATTACCAGTATATATTGTTTTTTTATACAGTAAAGCATTTTTTACGGAAATTTTAGAATAACTTTTTCAACCAACCGAGTTTAGAACTTAACACATTGTAATAATTATAATTATTCAAATGTAATAATTTCAATTTATGGGGATATTTTTGTACAATGATCACATCGTCACTGGAAAACGGTAAAGCGACTTGGCTGTCACAGCTCATTTCCAATTGAGAAATATTATAATCGGCAAAACGCATAGAGATTTTGCTATTACCGTCAATGACCAACGGACGGGATGAAAGCGTATGCGGAAACATTGAAACTAATGCAATGGCATTAAGTTGTGGGGTTAAAATCGGCCCACCGGCCGAAAGCGAATATGCAGTTGATCCTGTCGGAGTGGCAATAATCAGACCGTCGGAACGTTGGGAAAAGGCAAATTTATCGTCAATATATACATGGAAATCGATCATATGAGCAATTTTTGCCGGGTGAAAAACCACTTCATTAATGGCATTGGCGGTTTGGATGATTTCCCCCTCTCGCTCAATCTTTGCTTCCAACAAAAAACGCTCTTCCACAAAAAATTCACCGTCTAAACAGGCTTGTAATTGAGCATATGCATTTTTCGGATCAATATCGGTTAAAAAACCTAAATTACCGCGGTTTATACCAATTAAGGCAATATCATATCGGCATAACGCACGTGCACGTCCCAACATATTACCATCGCCGCCAATGACGATCGCCAATTGTGCGGCAGAACCGATTTGATCAAGCGTTGCAATGTGTTTGTGCGGTAAATTAAATTTTTTGCCTACGGCTTCTTCGACCAACACTTCATAACCACGTTCAAGCAACCATGTGAACAAATTTTTATGCATTTGCATTGTGCTGTCATTACGCGGTTTCCCTACTAACCCAATGATTTTAAAAGAATCGCACAATGGATTAGGCACCGATGTATTCGGAAAATTATTTTGCAAGCTATTCATTTATTTTATGACTTGAATTTAAAAAATTAGTCATTATATTATACGTAATTCACCCATTTGACTAGAAGGAAAATAAAAATGTCTAAACAAGAGCAAAAAGTAGAAAATCAAGAAGAATGCCAACAAACTCAAACGCCGGAAGTTGAAGAATCGGCAACCGAACAAACCACACAAGAAGTTGATCCGTTAGAAGAAGCGATTGCCCGTGTACAAGAATTAGAAGAACAATTAGCGGAAACAACTAAGAAAGAACAGGATTTATTATTACGTACTCGTGCGGAGATTGATAATATTCGTCGCCGTACAGAACAAGATGTTGAAAAAGCCCATAAATTTGCACTGGAAAAATTCTCTAAAGATGTGCTAAATACCATTGATAATTTAGAACGTGCCCTAGCGACTCCGGCAAACCATGAAGATGAAACGGTTAAAGCCTTATTTGACGGTGTAGAGCTTACTTTAAAAGAACTATTAGCAACGGTCTCTCGCCATGGTGTTGAACCCATCGGCGTGGTTGGCGAAGTCTTTAATCCGGATTTGCACCAAGCGATTTCTATGCAGCCGACAGAAGGTTTTACCAGCAATCAAATCACTCAAGTATTGCAAAAAGGCTATTTGCTGAACGGACGAGTGATCCGTCCTGCAATGGTGATGGTTGCAGCTTAACTTTCAATTTTAGGACGCCATCTTATGGCGTCCCGACTACGGTTCCCTTCAATAATTTCCGCATCCAACTGCGATTGACCGACAGTGCCTGCACAATATCTTCACTTAACGGCAAAGGTTCGCCGTAAATTAACGATGCCAGCGACTCGCCTAATAAAGGTGCGGAAGTTAATCCCCGCGATCCCAGTGCCCCGACTAAAAATAAATTATCAAAATTGACCGCACTTTTAATTGGCTGTTTGCGACGGCGAAGATTAAAAATATTTTTATAATCAATCACCTGTTGATTAAAATTCGGTACATTACCCATCAACGGAATACGATCCCGCACGGCACAGCGGATCCCTTGGCGAGCCAAATTATAGGCTGTATCGACTTCGTTTACCCATTCCATTGGTGCAAGATTTTGCTGAATTTTTTGCTGATTTTGCTGTTGTTCGGCTTGGCTGAATTCCCGATTATCGCAATCCCGCACGTGGCTTGCACCGATACAATGAAATTGTTTTGCTTCATCAACCGGCGTAAGATAACCGTCATAGCAGATTACCGTTTTTAATTTCAGTAAATTTTCACTAGTCGCAATTTGGCTCACCTGCCCACGCACCGCATAAATCGGCAAAACTTGAGTTTGGGTAAATTGGTTCAGTTTATGCCCGTTCGCGATGATCACGACATCGTGCGTAAACTGCTCACCTTGTGCATTTTTCAAGATCCATTGGTGCTGTTGCTGCGAAAGTGCGGTGATTTCTTGAGAATTTCTAAAAATTAGACCGCACTTTTGCAAATACGCAAACAGATTTTGTACAAATTGACAGGGTGCTAACCAACCGCCTTGAGGAATAAAACCGCCGCCACAAGGCAACGGCAACCCCACGGTTTTACTGAGCGCTTCTTGATCTAAGGCTTGATACAAACTTGGATCCCATTGATAGGCCGCAATTTTATCTAACTTATGTTGTGCTTTTTCCGAATAACCCGTAAGTGCCACGCCACAAAACTGATGTTCAAATTCTAATCCCTGTTCCATAGCCCAACGCAGCTGCTGGTTGCCATAAGCAAAGGCATGAATATAAAAGCGGATATTGATCAAATCGTCATCACTGAGTTGAGGATAAAACGCCCCTTGTTTATTGCCTGAAGCATTAAATGCGGGCTGTTCGTCTTCACAATAAACCACTACCTTGCCACCCCGTTGCAAAACAGATAACGCGGTAAACAATGAAGCAATTCCACCGCCAATGATGGCAACAGATGAATTTTCGCTGAAATTCACCGCACTTTTCGGCAAATACCAAGGGGTTTTAATTTCAAGTGCGGTAGTATTTCTCATTTTTTCACCGAATAGCATTTCCCGCTTTTTGCCGTAACCTTTACGTTTATGCACGTTAAATCCCGCTTGTTCCAATCCTTTTCGTACATGACTTGCCGCAGTAAATGTTGCAAACGTGCCGTTTGGTTTGGTGTAACGATACATTTGGCGATACAATCCATCATTCCACATTTCAGGATTTTTACTCGGCGAAAAACCGTCTAAAAACCACGCATCAATTTTATTGAGCATATAATCGCCCAACTGCGGCAAATTATCCGCCACATCACCAAACCATAGATCCAATGTGGTTTCCGCAAAATGAAAACGATAGCAACCTTCGATGGGCTTTAGCCATTTTTGTTGTAATTGTCGAGCCAGTTCGGCAAATTCCGGATAAGCTGAATGAGCCAACTGAAGAGCGGTCAATTCCAGCGGATATTTTTCAAAACTGATAAAAAATAAACGTTTGAGCTTTGCTTGAGGAAATTGCTCGCGGAATTGACGAAATAATTGTGTTACCGCAAAAAAATTTAACCCTGTGCCAAAGCCCGTTTCCGCAATCACAAAATGCGGTTGCTCGAAATTAATCCAACGCGACCATAGTCGATTACCTTCTTGGAAAACATAACGGCTTTCATCCAATCCGTTTTGGTTAGAAAAATAGACATCGTCAAATTGTTCGGAAACAGGTGTATTATCTTGATTAAAATAGATTTTTGCATTAGAAATCGGTTGCATTTTGCTTTTTCTCATCTGTCTTTTCAATGTGGTTAGTATTATAATACGCCAAGTTTTTTCTTTATACACTGGTCCCACATTAAAATTAATACTTGCATTATTATTTTTTTATAGTATGGTAACGCCAGCGTACAGATGTAAGTTGAAATTTTCTTTTAATAAAGTAAGGAATAAAATATGAAAAGAGCGGTTATTACAGGCTTTGGGGTGATCTCAAGTATCGGTAACAACAAACAAGAAGTCTTGGAATCATTAAAAGCTGGTAAATCCGGTATCGAAACCGTACCTGAATTTATTGAAATGGGCATGCGTAGCCAAATTGCCGGCACAATTAAATTGAATCCGGCAGATCATATTGACCGTAAAGTGTATCGTTTTATGGGCGATGCCGCGGCTTATGCTTATCTTTCAATGCGTGAAGCTATCGAAGATTCCGGTTTGACCGAAGATCAAGTATCTAACGATCGCACCGGTTTGATCATCGGTGCGGGTACAGGTTCTGCTCATAGTCAGTTAATCGCTTGTGATGCGGCTCGCGGGCCACGCGGTGTAAAAGCTATTGGTCCTTATGCCGTAACCAAAACAATGGCATCCAGCGTTTCTGCTTGTTTAGCAACCCCTTACAAAATCCGTGGTGTCAACTATAGTATCAGTTCGGCTTGTGCCACATCCGCACACTGTATCGGTCACGCTTGGGAATTAATCCAATTAGGCAAACAAGATGTTGTATTTGCCGGCGGTGCGGAAGAATTAGGTTGGGAATGTGCTTCCGAATTTGATGCCATGGGTGCGGTTTCCACCAAATACAATGACACGCCGAAAAAAGCATCTCGTGCTTACGACGCAAACCGCGACGGTTTCGTCATTGCTGGTGGCGGCGGTGTGGTTGTCGTAGAAGAATTAGAACATGCTCTTGCTCGCGGTGCTAAAATTTACGCAGAAATCATCGGCTACGGTGCGACCTCCGACGGTTATGACATGGTTGCCCCAAGCGGTGAAGGTGCGGAACGTTGTATGAAACAGGCATTAGCCAACGTAAATACTCCGATCGATTACTTAAACGTACACGGTACTTCAACTCCGGTAGGTGATGTAAAAGAATTAGGTGCAATTAAAGCCGTATTCGGCGACAAAATACCACCAATTTCTTCCACCAAATCAATGACCGGCCACTCATTGGGGGCGGCAGGTGCACATGAAGCAATCTATACGTTATTAATGTTAGAAAATGATTTTATCGCACCAAGCATTAATATCGATCAACTAGACGAACAAGCGGAAGGCTGCAACATCCAAACCAAATTGGTTGAAAACGCAGGCTTAACCACCGTAATGTCAAACAGCTTCGGCTTTGGCGGCACAAACGCAACGTTGGTATTTAAGAAATATCAAGGTTAATTAAAAGCAAAGAGCGGTTGAAAATAACCGCTCTTTTTTATTTATCATTCACTCAATGCAAACTGCTCTCGTAATAAATGCAGTTGATCCCGTAACGCGGCTGCCTGTTCGAATTCCAAATCTTGTGCGGCTTTGTACATTTGCTGTTCGAGCCGTTTAATTTGTTTTTGTAGCTCTTTCGGACTTTTTGCTGCATAAAGTGCGGTAGGTTCTGCCACAGTTTTTGTTTTAGCTTTACCTTTCGATTTATAACCCGAACCTTGTCCGATATCTAACAGTTCACCTACTTTTTTATTCAACGCTTGCGGTATAATGCCGTATTCTTCGTTGTATTTCATTTGTTTTTCGCGGCGGCGTTGGGTTTCATTAATGGCTTTTTCCATTGATTTGGTAACGGTATCGCCGTATAAAATGGCTTTCCCTTTCAAATTTCGAGCCGCACGGCCGATAGTTTGGATCAGTGACCGTTCGGAACGCAGGAAGCCTTCTTTGTCCGCATCTAAAATGGCGACTAACGACACTTCCGGCATATCCAAACCTTCACGCAGCAAGTTGATACCCACCAATACATCAAATTCACCCAAACGCAAATCACGGATAATTTCCACCCGTTCCACAGTATCAATATCGGAATGTAGATAACGTACGCGGACAGCGTGTTCTTCCAAATAATCCGTAAGATCTTCCGCCATTCGTTTGGTGAGCGTAGTCACCAGAACCCGCTCGTTTTGCTCCGCTCTTTGACGGATTTCCGATAATAAATCATCCACTTGGGTCATCACAGGGCGTACTTCAATTTCGGGATCCAACAAGCCTGTTGGCCGCACCACTTGATCAATAACCTCACCGCCGGAATGTTCCAGTTCATAAGGTCCCGGCGTAGCAGACACATAAACGGTTTGCGGTGCAAGGCGTTCAAATTCTTCAAAACGCAACGGGCGGTTATCCAAAGCGGACGGCAAACGGAAGCCGTATTCCACCAGCGTTTCTTTACGAGAACGGTCACCACGGTACATACCGCCGATTTGCGGCACGGTGACGTGGGATTCATCAATAATCAGCAGGGCATCGCTCGGCATATAATCAAACAACGTCGGCGGCGGTTCGCCTTCATTTCTGCCCGATAAATAGCGGGAATAATTTTCGATACCGGAACAATAGCCCAGTTCATTCATCATTTCGATATCAAATTGAGTACGTTGGGTAATGCGTTGCTCTTCCAGCAATTTATTATTTTTCAATAAATATTCCCGTCGTTCCGCCAGTTCTGCTTTGATTTGTTCGATAGCATCTAAAATCCGTTCTCTGGGGGTGACATAGTGGGTTTTCGGATAAACAGTAAAACGCGGCACAGAACCAAAATTCGCTCCTGTAAGCGGGTCAAAAATCACCAATCGCTCAATTTCATCATCAAATAATTCCACCCGAATAGCTTTATCATCCGATTCCGCCGGGAAAATATCAATAATCTCGCCCCGTACGCGGAATGTGCCCCGTTGAAAAGCCTGATCGTTGCGGGTATATTGCAGCTCTGCCAACTGAGCCAAAATCTGCCGCTGATTGATAATCGCCCCTTGCTGCAAATGCAACATCATTTTCAAATAAGAATCGGGATCGCCCAAACCGTAAATGGCAGACACGGAAGCTACCACGATAGTATCACGGCGTTCCAGAAAAGATTTGGTGGCAGATAACCGCATTTGTTCGATTTGGTCATTGACGGATGCATCTTTTTCAATAAAAGTATCGCTTGCCGGTACATAGGCTTCCGGTTGATAGTAATCATAGTAAGAGACGAAATACTCTACCGCATTTTCCGGAAAAAACGCTTTCATTTCCGCATAAAGTTGAGCGGCAAGGGTCTTATTCGGTGCAAGCAGCATTGCCGGTCGGTTGAGCCGGGCGATCACATTGGCGATAGTAAAGGTCTTGCCCGATCCCGTTACCCCGAGCAAGGTTTGATGAGCCAGCCCGTCATTCAAGCCTTCGATAAGTTTTTCAATCGCCTGCGGCTGATCGCCGGACGGTTTAAAATCAGAATGTAATTTAAAAGGTTTTGATGTTTTCATAAGTGCGGTTAAATTTTCAAAAATTTGATGAACTATTATCTGTGGTTATTTCCCTAATTTCAATGAAATAATACATCCGCCAATAATCCACAATACTCCAATGCTCTGCCCAAATGGCGTTATTTACCTTAAAGTTATATAACCGATACAGGCTTTTATCAGCTCAAAATACGCTTTATAATATGTGAACTCAACGGCACTAAAAGGAATACGATAATGTCTGATGTTTTAAACAATCTTATTCAATTATTGAAATTAGAAAAACTTGATGATTTACTTTTTCGCGGAAGCAGCCAAGATCTTGGATTTCGTCAAGTGTTCGGCGGTCAAGTAGTGGCACAAGCTTTATCCGCAGCTCAGCAAGTTGTACCACAAGATCGACTTTTACATTCCTGTCATGCTTATTTTCTCTCTCCGGGAGATTCTCAGCATCCGATTATTTACGATGTGGAAACGTTGCGGGAAGGCAGAAATTTCACCGCTTATCGTATCAAAGCAATTCAGCATAAAGATGCGATTTGCCATGTAACGGCATCGTTTCAAGTACCGGAAAACGGCTTCGAGCATCAAAGTGTGATGCCGCAAGTGGCTGCTGCCGATGAATTTCTTTCTGAGAGTGCGGTGCTACAAAAAATGGCACCATTAATTCCCGAAATGGTGCGGGATAAATTCACAGCAGAACGCCCTTTTGATATTCGCACCAAGTATATGAACAATCCGTTCCAAGGCTCTGCACTACCGCCGGAACAATTTGCCTGGGTGAAAGCAAACGGTAGCGTTCCTTTAGATCAAAAAATTCAAAAATGTCTATTAGCATATTTTTCGGATTTTCATCCGCTCTTAACCTCACTACATCCGCATTCCGTCGGTTTTTTACAAACCGGTATGAAAGTGGCGACCATTGACCATTCTATTTGGTTTCATCGGGAATTTGATTTGAATGATTGGTTACTTTATGCCTTGGAAAGCAATAACGCCTATGGCGGACGCGGATTGGCTCGCGGACAGATTTTTGATCGTCAGGGGCATTTAATTGCTACAACCCAGCAGGAAGGATTAATTCGTTACGCACCGAAAGCCTAAAGTGCGGTCATTTTTCAGTAAATATTTACCCCGATTTTTGTATGGTCTTTTCATTTGAAAGGCATACAATAACCGCATTATTGGAATAAATTGAGAAATTATGATGTCAAACCCGTTTACCGCCCGCTGGACCTCGCAAGGCAATACGCTTTGTTTGGGACATTGGGAAATTTCATACAATGGCACCGCTCTTGAGTTGCCCGAAGAGCAACGCGAACATGATATGGGAACCAACGGCATTTATAACTTCATGGATCCCGATGATGAATTATTCCGCGAAGGTTTAACGGAAGACGATTGGATCCTGCAAAACGTGGAATGGTTGAGTGATTTGTTCATTAAAGCGGATATTCCTTTGGAAGAAGAAACTATGCTTCAATTTTACCAAGCGGTAAATAAGGAAGATTGGCGTTGCGGCAGCTGTGGCGGCTGTATTTAAATTTTCACAAAACTGCCGCTGTGCTGCAATAGGGTTTTCATTAAATTATCCGCACCGTCGCTATCTTTAAATTTTCCTTTAAGCCGGATCAATTGTTGACGCAAATGATCCAGTTCGTGAATCCGTTTTGCCACGTCTTTAATATGACGATCCAATAATTCGTTGATCTCTTTTGATTGATTTTTCGGAGCTTTATCCAAATTAATCAACATCTTAATTTCATTCAATGAAATATCCAGCGTTCGGCAATAACAAATAAAAGACAGCTGTTGTAAATGTGCATTGTTATATACCCGAAAATTACCGTTTGTTCGTTCGGCATGGGATAACAATCCTTGTTTTTCATAAAAACGGATCGTTTCCACCGTGCAGCCCACCGCTTTTGCTAATTGACCTATTTTCATATTTTTTTGATCTTGTTCACGTTTTTCAAATATTTTCCTTGACCCTAAAGTTACTTCATATTTTATGATAACTAGGCATTTTAAACAATAGCAAGGAGAAGCAAAAATGAAGTTAAAACTAACCGCACTTTCATTATTGTTATTAAGCTGTACGGCAAATGCCCATAATGTTTGGCTGGAGCCGGTGAAAGAACAGGCAGATCGATATGTAGTAAAATTCGGCCATGAAGAAACGGAAAGTTATCCCGAGCATAAACTCAAGTCCATTCAAGCATTATCCCCTAAAGGGCAATTCACTGATATTCAACCGCAATTTAACGCAGGTGAAGCTTATTTTTCCGCCCCCGAAACATCCATTGTTTTTTTGCAATTTGATAATGGCGTTTGGTCAAAATTGCCAAACGGTCGTTATGCGGAAAAAACCAAACAGCAAGAACCTACGGCAGAATTCAGCGTAAATCCGTTAAAAATGGGAAAAGGGATTTTACAATGGAACGATGAGGCACTAAAAGCACATAATCAACCTTATGAACTCGTACCACAAACCAAACCGCAGGCAGGAAAGCCGCTGCAAATTTTAGTCTTACATAACGGCAAACCGGTGGAAGGTATTAAAGTGGGAGTGGGCGAAGATCATCCGTTTAATCTCACTAACGCACAAGGTATTGCCGAATTTACACCGACGCAAGGCTATAATAAAGTGTGGGCCGAGTTTGAAGAAGCGGTAAAAACAACGGATTATGACAGCCGCTCTATTGAATATATGCTAACCTTTGATGTGAAATAATGAAAAAATTAGTTTTTTTGACCGCACTTTTTATGCTATTTAGCGGTAATGTATCAGCTCACGCCCTATATGCAACCGCTCAATTTGACGGCAACACCATTACCGGAAAGGCTTATTATTCCGATATGACACCGGCGGCAGAAACCTATGTGGAAGCCTATGTCAATGGAAGTAAGGAACCCGTCATTAGCGGAAAAACCGATAAGAGCGGTCGTTTTTCACTGAATTTTCAAGGTGAAGGCATCGTCAAAATCGTTGTGGAAGGTGAAGAAGGTCATCGCGTGAATATTGTGGCGGACAAGTTGTCCTCTTCCCCGAAATCCACAATGGATCTAACCTTAATTCGCGAAGATATCGCTCAACTGAAAGATAAAATTTATTGGCGGGATGTTATCGGCGGACTGGGATATATTGTGGGTTTATTTGGTTTATGGGCTTGGTTTAGTGCCAAACAAGAACTTGGCGCCCGCAAACAAAAGTAGGAGTAATTATGCACTTGTCTGAAGGCGTCTTACATTCCGCTACCTTGCTCACCGGTGCGGTGATTGCCGTTGTCGGCATTGCAATAGGATTACGCAAAATTAACCAACAGCAGCTACCGCTCACCGCATTATTTGCGGCAGCATTTTTTGTTGCGGGTACTATTCATGTGCCAGTGGGTATTGGCAGTGTGCATCTGATTTTAAACGGTATTGCCGGACTATTTCTCGGTTGGGCGGTTTTTCCCGCATTTATTATCGCACTGTTGCTACAACTACTGCTCTTTTCCTTTGGCGGATTTGCCGTCTTGGGCGTAAATTTATGCGTAATGGCATTACCTGCGGTCGCTGTGCATTATTTATTCCGAACAAAAATACAAAATGGCTTTTCCCGCCTGCAACAACTTTTAGCCGGAATCGGTGCCGGTGTAATCGGTGTCGGCGGTGCCGGCTTATTGGCATCGCTCGTATTGGCGTTTGACGGCGGGAAAAGTTATTATGATTTAATCGGTTTATTGCTGATTTCCCATTTACCGGTATTTGTAATGGACAGCTTAATCAGTGTAGGGATCATTTTCTCGCTGACAAAAATGTATCCTAAAGCCTTTATACAAACCGTATGAAATTTTCCGTTTTTTCACCGCACTTTTTATTGCTATCATTGTTGCAACCTCATTGGCGGTTGGTTTATGCTTTTCTTTTCGGTTTGGCAATCAGTGCGATTCAACAAATTGATTGGCTTATCGGACTCAATTGTGCAGCCATTATCACCTTATTACTAACTTTAATTTTCAATAAAAAATCATTAAAACCTTATTTTTTTCGCTGGCTGGCAATCAATGGATTTACCTTGCTTATTTGGCTGACAATGAGCTGGAAAATAAGCGGACAAGGCATTGGATTTAATCCTGAAGGCATTCGTCTGGCACTTTTAATCAGCTTGCGGATGAATTTGATTTTATTCATAATATGGCTTTGTTTAATGAATGTGACTGATGTGATTTTAGTACAGGCAATCGCCAAACTGCCGCTACCGTCAAAATTGATCCAGCTATTTATTTTAACGGTGCGTTATATCAGCCTATTAGGTGAAATTAATCGAAAAATGGACATCGCCATGCGGGCTCGCGGTTACCAACCCAAATTAGATCGTCGCACAGTAAAAGTTTATGCTCAGCGCATCGTATTATTATTAATTCACGCCATGTTGAAAGCCGAAAAAGCAGAAATGGCATTGAAAGCACGGGGTTTTCAATTTAAATGAAGATAATTTCAGTCAATAATCTCAGCATACAACGTGATGATCGCCCCGTTATCCATGATTTAAGTTTCAGTATGCAAGAGCAAGAACGCGTATTTTTACACGGTGAAATCGGCACGGGAAAATCCACCTTATTGCACGCCCTACTCGGCTTTGTTCCCATTCATCGTGGTGAAATTAAATTATTCGATCAACGCTGTCATACAGAACAAGATTTTACACCCTTCCGTGGTTCGCAAATAGGTTTACTGTTTCAAAATCCCGATGATCAATTATTCGGCCCGACCGTGTTGGACGATGTGGCATTCGGTCCGCAAAATCAGGGAAAAACGGAACGGGAAGCAAAAGAAATCGCCTATCAACACTTAGTTCAACTGGGCATTGAACATTTACAGGATCGTCCGGTGAATTTATTATCCGGCGGTGAGAAAAATTTTACCGCCCTTGCGGGCGTATTAGCCATGCGGCCCAAAATTTTGTTATTAGATGAACCCACCAACGGGTTGGACAGTAAAAATATCGCAAAATTAACCGCACTTTTGCAACAGTTAGAGCTGCCAATGTTGGTGGCCTGTCATGATTTGGCATTTTCCGCTACACTTGCGGATCGGGTGATTGATTTGCCTGCGTTGCATTAACGGGCGGTGCCGTTTTAATCCAAAAGAAAAAGAACCAATATTTCACCACCAGCAAAATAGCAATCACAATTTTCCCGATTAATGGTGAAAAATAAAAGCCGATTAACAGTGTGATAGTCGCAAAAGCTAAAATATAAGCCTTGGCTTTTACCGTTAATGAGCGGTTTTTCTCAAAAGGTTGTACATGGTTGCGATAAATATCCGTTTGGATAAACCACGCGTGAACTCTGTCCGAACCTTTTGTAAAGAAAAACAGTGCCAGTAATAAAAAAGGCGTGCCCGGCAATCCCGGTGTGGGAATACCGATAATCCCCA
This sequence comes from Cricetibacter osteomyelitidis, assembly GCF_004340985.1. Lineage (GTDB taxonomy): Bacteria > Pseudomonadota > Gammaproteobacteria > Enterobacterales > Pasteurellaceae > Cricetibacter > Cricetibacter osteomyelitidis. Next base: position 108,876 of record NZ_SLYB01000001.1, on the reverse strand, counting down.
AGCCTAAACAAACAAAACCAAGTATAATATAAATGACTTTCATTGATTTCTCTCTAATCTCAATAAACCGAAATGAGAATTATTATGCCATTAATTACGCAAATACAACAGCAAATTCAACAATTTTATTCGTCAAAACAAGCTTTTTTAATCGCATTAAGCGGCGGATTGGATTCCATGGCACTACTTTCGCTATTCGTAAAACTAAGAGAAAAACAACCGCACTTTTCTCTGCGGGCTATTCATATTCATCACGGGTTAAGTGCCAATGCTAATCAGTGGGCGACGCATTGCCAACAATATTGTGAACAACTTGCCGTACCTCTGATTGTGGAAAAAGTGAAAATCAACACCACAAACGGCATTGAAGCCGGTGCCAGAGAAGCCCGATATTCGGCTATTCAAAAGCATTTGCAAAAAAATGAAGTGTTAGTCACCGCACATCATCAAAACGATCAAACGGAAACTTTTTTACTGGCACTAAAACGCGGTAGCGGTGTGCAAGGATTATCCGCAATGGCGGTGCAAAGTGTGGTGTATAATGTGTCGGTTTTTCGCCCTTTATTGTCCGTTTCCCGTTCCCAATTAGAAGATTATGCCGTTGCAGAAAAACTGACTTGGGTAAACGATGAAAGTAATGAGAATAGCTACTATGATCGCAATTTCTTACGTAATGTAGTTTTGCCACAACTTCGCGAACGTTGGCCGTATTTCGACCAAGCGGTTTCTCGCACCGCTACGCATTGTGCTGAACAGCAACGGCTACTCAATGAATTATTGCAACAGGAGTTTCGTCAAATTTATGATAAAACCCACCGCACTTTAACTATTGCTCAATTTTCTGATTATTCAACAGCAAAACAAAAAGCCTTACTGCGGCTGTGGCTGGCAGAACAGCAGCTCTTAATGCCAAGTGCGGTGCAATTAGAACGAGTTTTAACCGATGTGATTCAGGCAAAAAATGACCGTAACCCGCAATTCCAGCTGGGCGGACAAATCATCCGCCGTTATCAACAAAAACTCTATTTAGTCAAGCAGTTTGCCGATTTAAAGGAAATTTCTATTCCGTTGGAATGGAATAAAAAAATTGTTCTGCCGGACAATCTGGGCAGTTTTATTCTTAACAAAACATCCGAAAAAATCACCGCACTTTGGCAAAGTCCGCAAGGTGATTTGGTTTCTGAATTACCGCCTGCCGAACAACCGATGTCGGTACGTTTTAGTTATTCCGGCAAAGTCAGACTCACGGAAAAATCCGTTAATAAAGATATTAAAAAAATCTGGCAGGATCTCGCCGTCCCGCCTTGGCAGCGGCAACGTATTCCGTTGATCTTTTACGGCGAGCGGCTACAAAGTGCGGTGGGATTTTTTACAATTTGGGATCACTAAGAAACTTTCTCCCGTTTACGGGAGAGAGTTTTAACTCATCAAACTGCTTCAACAACTTCTGCCATTCAATCTTATCAATTTGAATATCCAGCAAAAATTCGCCCTGATCACTGATATTTTCAGTTCTCACACAATTGAGCCGATATAAACAATGGCGAATTTTGCCTTGATGTGATTTCAGGGTTAAATTAAATTGCAGAATCTCATTTTTAAGCCATTCGGTGATGGCTGTGAACAATAAATCCAATCCTTCACCGGACACCGCTGAAAGATAAACCGCAACCGGGCGGTTTTCATCGTCATATTCAATATGCGGGGTAAATTCCGTTTGATCGATTTTGTTATATACCAGCAGCATTGGAATTTCGTCCGCATTAATTTCAGCCAATACGGTTTCCACCGCAAGAATATTTTCCTGCCGTCGGGCATCACTGCTGTCAATCACGTGTAATAATAAAGCCGCTTCCGTGGTTTCCTGCAAAGTGGATTTAAAGGCAGATACTAAATCGTGCGGTAAATGACGGATAAAGCCAACGGTATCCGCCAAAATAGTTGTGCCGACATCTTGAATTTGCAAACGGCGTAAGGTGGGATCCAAAGTAGCAAACAGTTGATCCGCCGCATAGACATCCGCCTGTGTTAAGGCGTTAAACAGCGTGGATTTACCCGCATTGGTATAGCCCACCAACGAAACTGTCGGAATATCCGCTTTTCGACGGGTGCGACGGTTTTGTTCGCGCTGTTTATTAACTTTGGTTAAACGGTTTTGCAATTGGGCGATACGCACTTTAATCAACCGACGGTCGGTTTCTAACTGCGTTTCACCGGGTCCGCGTAAACCCACAGCCCCTTTTTGTTGATCCAAGCCGGTTTTACGTCGCACTAATCGGGTGGAAAGATGCTTTAATTGTGCCAGTTCCACTTGCAGTTTACCTTCGTGGGAACGGGCACGCTGGGCGAAAATATCTAAAATCACCCCAGTACGATCCACTACGCGGCATTGGCACAGGCTTTCCAAATTACGGGTTTGAGCCGGTGTTAAGCCGTGATTTACCAACACCACATCCGTATTGTGCAATTTTACTGCTTTGGCAATTTCATCGGCTTTACCTAATCCCACAAAATATTTGGCTTGCGGCGTGCTACGGGCGGTGGTGATGGTTTGCAGAATTTCCACTTTGGCCGATTCTGCCAACTGTTGAAATTCCATTAAATCATCAAAATCACGATTTTGTGAAAAAAAGACATGTACCACAATGGCTTTATCATTATCCGTTTGTGGCAAATCGGAAGAAACAGGAAGTGCGGTAGAATTTTCGTTAAATTCTACCGCACTTGAGAATACACTATTCAATGTGACTAAAACCGTTATTCAGTTTCCGTATCAGCCTGTTCTACGGCTGCCGGTTGTTGAGAATAAGATTGTTGTTGTGCATTGTTATTATGGTGTGAAATAGCTCGTGCCGGTACGATTGTTGAAATCGCGTGTTTATACACCATTTGGCTTACTGTATTTTTAAGTAAAATAACAAATTGGTCGAAAGATTCAATCTGCCCTTGCAATTTAATACCATTTACCAAGTAAATAGACACAGGAATTCGCTCACGACGTAATGCATTCAAATAAGGATCTTGTAATGATTGTCCTTTTGCCATAGTGTTTTTCCTTTCTTACTTTTATTTATATATAGTGACAACGTTATAGAGAAAATAGGAATTTTCTTATTATTATGTCCCTTACCTGTCAAATATAACAACAATTTTGGATGTTGTCACTATAATAATTTAATACGACCAATACAAGGTTATTGAACTAAGCACTGAATATAGCTGTCGGCAATATTTTGTAAAAACGCTCCATATGAATTTTTACCTAATGCTACTTTTTCACCTAACGGGTCTAAAGTACCAACATGGACACCGGTGGATTTTTGCAATGATTCAATCACTTTCGGGGTAAATTGCGGTTCGGCAAACAAACAGCTGACTTTATGCTGTTCGATTTCCGATTTAATTTTCGCCAAAGTTCTCGCGCCCGGTGCTACTAAAGGATTAATGGTGAATGAACCGGTTTGTTGTAAGCCGTAAGTCTCATTAAAATAACCGTAGGCATCATGGAAGACATAAAAACCTTTCCCTTTAACCGGGACAAGTTGTTGCGTGATTTTTGCACTTTGCTCTGTTAAATTCGTTTTAAAATCAGCCAGATTTTGAGCAATCAATGCTTTTTTATCCGGATATTGTGCAATCAACTTTTCAGCTAACTGTTCTGCCACCAATTCACTGACTTTCGGCGAGAACCACACATGCCAGTTTAATTCGTGTTCACCGTGATGGTGTCCTTCATGATCATGATGATGTTCATGAGCCTCATGTTTCTCATGGTCGTGATCCGCATGCTTACCATGACCATCATGATCGTGATCATGGTGATGATGATGTTCGCTGCCTTCGGATAAAAGCGGTTCGACACCCTTAATATCCGCGATGGTTAATACATTTTTTTCATCCAAACCGTCCACGGTTTTCTCCAAAAAAGCATCTACATCTTCGCCAATCCATAAAACCAATTGAGCCTCTTTCACTTTTTGTACATCAGAAGGTTTGAGACTGTAATCATGCGGTGATGCACTGGCAGGAAGCAATACTTCCGTTTCAGTCACACCGTCGGCAATAGAAGAGGCGATAAAACCAAGCGGTTTAATGGTGGTTAACACGTTGGCATTTGCCGCAAAGGAAACGGAAAGTACTGCGCTGGCGATAGCGGTTTTGCTAAATAATGACATAATTTACTCCTTTTGTTGTGTTGTTTTACGAATAATTATCAATAAGGTGTAAAGATTAGTCCTTTTTATTAAAAAAGCAACCCCTATTTTGCTAAAAGCTTATCAATCACGCGAGATACGGCAAAAAAACCGAAGGTTGCCGTAATCATTGTCGCTGCACCGAAACCGTTAGCACAGTTCATTGTGGCAGACACACCGCAATTTCCCGTGGTTTGCGGAAAAATCAACGGCTGGGTGGAAAACACACAATCCACACCGAATTTGCGTTTTGGATTTTGCGTAAAATGATATTCTTTGCGTAAAAACGACCGCACTTTTGCCGCCAACGGATCTTGAATGGTGCGGCTTAAATCGGCAATTTGAATTTGACTTGGATCCGTTTGCCCGCCCGCACCGCCGATGGTAATGATCTTGATTTTATTGCGTTTGCAATAAGCTATCATTGCGGCTTTGGTTTTCACGCTGTCAATGGCATCAATCACATAATCATAACCACGGCTGAGGTAGTCTGCTAAATTTTCTGTTGAGATAAAATCATCAATAATATCAACGTCACATTCAGGGTTGATCAGCTGCACCCGCTCTTTCATTACTTCGGTTTTTAATTTGCCGATATTGCCGCTTAAGGCAGGCAGCTGACGATTGATATTGGTGACACAAATATCATCCATATCAATCAACGTGAGTTTGCCGATACCGCTGCGTGCTAAGGCTTCCACTGTCCATGATCCCACACCACCGATACCGATCACGCAAATATGAACCTGACGTAAACGGGTAAGTGCTTCCTGCCCGTATAAACGGGCTATACCACCGAATCGTTGTTCGTAATTATCAGTGCGTTCCATTATTTTAAGATCCAAGCTCGACCGTAATGTTTTAATAATCCTGCGGTGTGTCCTGCTTTATCGCCGATACCTTGATATAAATCGAAGTGCTGGCCTTTGATCGCACCGCCTACATCAAGTGCCACCACTAAACGTAAATCGTGCTGACCTGTCCAGTTTCCGTCACTATCAATACGCGGCATTTCAACCAATACGATACTGCCTAGCGGCACAACATTTTTATCCACCGCAATAGAAGATAAACTGATCAACGGCACGCCCGCCGCACCTTTTGGTTTATCCGTCGGATCACGCTTGAAGAACACATAAGACGGGTTACGTTCTAACAATGCCTGAAAACGGGAAGGATTGCGTTCCCCCCATTCTTTAATGGCCTGCATAGACATTTTCTCTTTTGGAATTTCACCGTCTTCCACTAATAAACGCCCTACCGCCGCATACGGATAACCGTTTTGCCCGCCATAAGCGAAGTGTGTCAAATGCCCATTGCCCATATCCATAAAGCCGCTCCCCTGCACGCCCATAGCAAAGACATCATACATAGTGCTATACGCTAATTCTAAGCCTTTACCTTCCAATGCACCGCCATAAATTTGGGCTCGAGTGAAACGTTTATTGCTTGGCATTGCATATATCGGATGCTGATATTTGCCGGTTTTATTCGGGCTACCGTGAAAAATAGGAATATAATAACCGGTCATTAATACATTTTGATAGCCGTCTTCACCGCTTAGTTGTTGTAAATTAATCCCAAAATTGCGTAGTTCTGACACATCCGCACCGGATAATACCCAGCTGGTAACTTTGCCATACGTACCTGCGTGACGATTTACTAAGTTGCCGGAATAATGACGAACTTCGTATAATTGAGTTAAAAAATCGCCTTGATTTATGACCGCACTTTGGTTTTCTACCCGAGATACCGGAATTAAGGATAAACCGGAATAAGAACGCCCCTCATACACCGCGCCCAATCTTTTGTAATCTTCCAAAGTCATTGCCGCAGTTCCCGCTTTCACACCTACATTGGATTTTTTCGGTGCATTGCCGGAACACGCCACTAATGCCGCCACCGTCAAAAGTGCGGTCGCTTTTAATAAAGTTTTTAATTTCATTGCTATTCCTAAATGAATCACCCGTTACAAGGGGCGTATATTGTATGTTTTTTGATTCGTAAAAACAAACGCTTTACAACTGCTCTAATGCCGACCGCACTTTTTCAATGGTCGGCTGCCAATTAAGGTCATCATCTTGTCTAAATACCCTCACAGAATCATACCAAGCACAATCATCACGGTTAAGCAACCAGCGGAAATCCGGGAATCCGTTAATTAAAACCCACGTAGGTTTACCCATTGCTCCCGCAAGGTGAGCGACAGAACTGTCAATCGTTACAATTAAATCTAATTGCTCAATTAAACCGGCTGTATCGGAGAAATCATTCAATTCTTTATCCCATAGTGTCAAATTTTTGATTTTAGCGGCTTTAACCCGATCGAATTTACTGATGTCTTTTTGTATACAGTGAAAATCTGCATCAAAATCTAAAATTGATTGCAATTCGTCTAAAGCAATGCTGCGTTGATGATCGCGAGCGTTAGTTTTCGAGCCTGCCCAAACAATACCGATTTTTAACTTTTTGGATGCCGGTATTTGCTTTTTCCATTTGCGATCAAATTCCGCTTCCACTTGTAAATAAGGGGCTTTATTCGGAATATTGTCGACGGTAGTGCCAAAATAATGCGGCAAACTCATCATAGAAACCTGATAATAGGCTTTTTTTGACAACTTCTCGCCATTCATCATTACATCAATGCCATAGCGGGCAAGGTTTGCTTTTAAAAACGACTGTAGCGGGGTAAAATTCCACACTGCTATGGCAAACCCGCGTTTTTTCGCTTCTAAGGCATAGCGTAAAAATTGAATGTTATCACCAAATCCTTGTTCCGCATAAATCAATAATTTACGTTCACCAACATCTTGTCCGCACCAACGTTCTAACCCTTCAACAGGACTTTTCACTGATAGGGTTTTCATAGATAAACGCTGTTCATAGATTTTCCATCCCTCTTCATGCTCGCCTAGTAACAATAACAACATTGCTTTACGCGTCCAAGCGTGGGCATTTTTCGGATTTAATGCTAAACAGCACTCTAAATCTTGCTTGGCTTTATCATATTCTCTTAATTCACCGTATACACGAGCTCGGTGATAGTACGCGTTATAATGTTTCGGATATTGCACAATAAACTCATCAAATAATGATTTCACGGCTAAAAAATCCAAACGAGATTCCGCTACGGCTTGCCTGGTTGATAAATAAAGAAAACGATTATGTTGATTTGGATGTAATTTGACAGATTTATGAAAATAACCTAATGCCACATGCATATTATTCATTTTCTTAAACAATTGACCAAACTGAAAATAAATATCCGCATTCTCAGGATCAGTTTTTAAGGCTTTTTGTAAATTATCTTGTGCCGGTTCTAATTTATTTAAATGAATTTGTATATTTGCCAAAAAAGTAAGAATCTGTGCATGATTTGGATGATGTTGTAAGATTTCATTTAAAGAAATTACAGCTTCAATAAATTTGCCTTGATTAGCCAGTTGCTCGGCTTGGAAAAATTTTTTACGAACGGTTTCCAGATTCATATTCAATAAAATCGTCAAGATAAAAAAATGCCTACATTGTAGTAGGCATTTGTTGTCACATCAATACTGCATTTAACGCATTGTAACAAATTCTTCCGAACCTGTCGGATGAATAGCCACAGTGTTATCAAAATCGGCTTTGGTTGCCCCCATTTTGATGGCAACGGCAAAGCCTTGGATCATTTCATCCACGCCGAAACCGATGCCGTGCAAACCAACAATTTTTTCATCTTTACCCGCGCATACCAATTTCATACGGCACGGTTGGCGATGTTGGGTGACGGCGGTGTACATTGCGGTAAAGCCGGATTTATACACTTTCACATTAGCTTCGCCATATTGCGCAATGGCTTGCGGTTCCGTTAAACCGATCGTGCCGATTGGCGGATGGCTGAATACTACGGTCGGTACAAGTTTATAATCCAAATGTTCTGTCGGTTTGTTATTAAATAAACGTTCGGACAAACGACGACCGGCCGCCACTGCTACCGGAGTTAGTTCGATACCGCCTTCAATAATATCGCCTACTGCATAAATGCCGCGAACATTAGTGTTTTGGTATTTATCCACTTTGATAAAGCCGCGTTCATTGGTTTCAACACCGGTTACGGCAAGATTAATCTTATCGGTAGCCGGTTCACGACCAATTGCCCAAATCACTTTTTCAACGGTTTGTTCGCGACCGTCTTCCAATTTCAATGTGAAAGTGCGGTCGGAATTTTGCACGATTTCTTTCGGAATCGCACCGGTGTGTAGTCTAATACCGTCTTGTGTCAATACTTCCACTAAGGTTTCTACGATAAGCGGATCAAAATTGCGTAACGGTGATTGTTTGCGTACGAATAAATGAGTTTCCGCCCCTAAGCTATTTAATACTCCTGCAAGTTCAACAGCGATATAACCTGCTCCCACCACGGCAACGCTTTTCGGCAGTTCATTTAAGGCAAATACGCCGTCGGAATCAATACCGAATTCCGCACCGGGAATAGTTGGACGTGACGGTCGACCGCCGGTAGCAATCAAAATATGATCAGCAGTAATTAATTCACCGTTGACTTCCACGGTTTTGCTGTCCACAAATTTTGCAAAACCGTTGATCACATCCACATTATTTTTACTTAATACGTTGTTGTAGGAAGTATGAATACGGCTGATATAAGCCTGACGGCTTTCCACTAATTTAGCGAAATCGAAATTGTTAACGGTAACATCAAAACCATAATCCGGTGCATAGTGATGAATAGCTTCGGCAATTTGAGCCCCGTAGAACATCACTTTTTTCGGCACGCAACCTACGTTGACACAAGTACCGCCTAAGGCTTTGGCTTCAATAATGGCACATTTTTTACCGTAGCCCGCAGCACGATTAATAGATGCAATACCACCGGAACCGCCACCAATAGCTAAATAATCGTAATGTTTTGTCATTTTTGTATCCTTTTTTATAAGAAGTCTGCCTTATTGTGGGGGAAATTCTGCAATAAGGCAAACAAATAAATTAGATTGTTTTGATTGGTGCCACCTATTCAGGCGTGATCCATTTCACCGTCCAACCGCCCGTACCTTCCGGCACCAAAGCATTAGTTAAATACGGCAAAATTTGTTTCATTTGGTTTTCCAGCTGCCACGGCGGATTAATCACAATCATACCGCTTGCGGTCATCCCCCGTTGATCGGAATCCGGTCGCACTGCGAGCTCAATTTGCAGAATTTTACGGATACCGGTGGCTTCCAGACCACGAATAGTGCGTTTGATTTGCTGACGCATCACCACAGGATACCAAATAGCATATACACCTGTGGCAAAGCGTTTGTAACCTTCTTCAATGGCATTAACCACTAAATCATAGTCTTCTTTTAATTCATAGGGCGGGTCAATCAGTACCAAACCGCGGCGTTCTTTCGGCGGCAGGGTGGCTTTGAGTTGTTGGAAACCGTTATCCCGTTTAGTCACCACATTCTCAAATTCTTTAAAATTATTGCGTAACATCGGGTAATCCGCCGGATGTAATTCCGTTAATAATGCACGGTCTTGCAGACGTAGCATTTGTGCCGCAATCAGCGGTGAGCCCGCATAGTAACGTAATTCTTTGCCGCCGTAATTAAGTTTTTTGATCATATCCACATAGCGCTGCACTTCTGCGGGCAGGTCATTACGATTCCATAATCGGGCAATGCCTTCTTCAAATTCAGCGGTTTTCTCTGCTTCTTGCCCAAACAAACGATAACGCCCCACACCGGCGTGCGTATCTAAATAATAAAAACCTTTGTCTTTTTGCTGCAAACTTTCAATAATCAGCATTAATGTAATATGCTTCAACACATCGGCATGATTGCCGGCATGAAAGCTGTGACGGTAACTTAACATACTGTATCCTATAATTTTTGGAAAAATAACCGCACTTTATGAAAAGTGCGGTAATAAATCAGAATAATTCTTCGCTTTTCGCGCTGCCGGTTCCCTGCGGTGCACTTGGATCGTATTCCGATGAGCCTGGCAGAATCACTTTATAACCGCGATCCGGCGGCGTATAAACTTTAGTCGGTTCAGTACCTTTAATAAAGTATTCCATTTTACCGCCACCGTTAGCCAACATACCGGAGCTCATATCAATGCGCTTTTCAATGATATTTGGCGGTAACGGGGATTGGCGTTCATCAATCTCCGACAACACCGCTTTCATATAAGAAATCCACGCCGGCATTGCTGTGCTTGCACCGGCTTCGCCACGGCCTAATACTTTCTTGTTATCATCAAAACCCACATACACTGCCGTAGTTAAGTTTGCCCCGAAGCCCACATACCACGCCACTTTAGAGTTATTGGTGGTACCGGTTTTACCTCCGATATCTTTACGGCTAAATTCCTTGCTCATACGCCAGCTGGTGCCTTTCCAGCCTTGACCTTTTTCACCATAAACCGCCGTGGTTAAAGCATCGCGAATCAAAAACGCAATTTCAGGACTTAACACACGCGGCGCATATTGCACCTGTGATGATGCCGTTTTCGATTCGGCCATTAATTCCGGTGAATTTTCCGTTAAAACCACCGCACTTTGTTGCAATTCAGGAATATCCGGCACAATGCCTTCCACATCTTCCACTTCTTCACCATTAGTGCTGTCATCGGTTTTTTGCACATCGGATACGACAGCTTCATCGGTTTGATTATTTAATTTATAAGCATCCAATAATTCGGTTTTACCATAAATGGACGGAATGTCATCACAGGTAAAACAAGCGATTTTCGGGTTTGCCACAAACAGTTCTTTACCGCTATTATCTTCAATTTTTTCAATTAAATAAGGATCGATTAAGAAACCGCCGTTGTCAAACACTGCATAAGCACGAGCCATTTCTAACGGGGTAAAAGAAGCTGCCCCTAAAGCCAATGCTTCACTGGCAAAATATTGATCACGTTTAAAGCCGAAACGTTGTAAATATTCCGCGACAAAATCAATACCGGCAGTTTGCAACGCTCGGATGGCAATCATATTTTTAGATTGCCCTAATCCCACACGCAAACGCATCGGACCATCATAACGGTTCGGTGAGTTTTTAGGAGCCCATTGTTTTTGCCCCGGTTTATTAATCACAATCGGTGCATCTTGCAACACACTGGATAAAGTTAATCCTCTTTCTAAGGCTGCCGCATAAATAAACGGTTTAATGGATGAACCCACTTGCACCATAGATTGTGTTGCTCGGTTAAATTTACTTTGCTCAAAACTAAATCCTCCCACAACGGCTTCAATCGCCCCGTTATCACTGTTTAACGACACTAAAGCCGAATTTACTGCCGGAATCTGACCTAAAACCCATTCCCCGTCATCGCGTTTGCGGATCCAAATCTGTTCGCCAGCTTTGACCGGATTGTTTCGCCCCGTCCAACGCATTGCCGAGCTACCTAAATCCATTTTATCACCATTCGCCAATAATAATTGAGCCGCCCCTTTACTGACAGACAATACTGCCGCAGGAATAAACGGATCAGATGCCGGCAGTTTTTTCAAGAAACCGATAATACGATCTTCATCCCAAGGCTCTTCTTTATCTTTCCATAAAGGTGCACCGCCGCGATAACCGTGACGCATATCATAGTTAATCAAATTGGTCCGCAAGGCTTTTTGTGCTTCCGCCTGATCTTTGGAAAGCACCGTGGTATAAACACGATACCCCTTGGTATAAGAATTTTCTTCCCCAAAACGTTTGATCATTTCCTGACGCACCATTTCCGTCACATAATCCGCACGGAAATCCAACTGAGCACCGTGATAAGAGGCAACAATAGGCTCTTTAATGGCTGCATCATATTGCGCTTTAGTAATTTTTTGCTCGTCTAACATACGACCCAATACCACATTACGACGTTCTTCCGCGCGTTTTGGAGAATACAACGGATTCATGGTAGACGGTGCTTTTGGCAAGCCTGCAATCAATGCCATTTCCGATAAGGTTAAGTCTTTCAGATCTTTACCAAAATAAGTTTTTGCCGCAGAAGCTACACCGTAAGAACGATAGCCTAAATAAATTTTATTTAAGTAAAGCTCTAAAATTTCCGGTTTAGTCAGCGTATTTTCAATTTCAATGGCCAGTACCACTTCTTTAATTTTACGCATAATATTTTTTTCCGGCGTTAAAAAGAAGTTACGAGCCAATTGTTGGGTTATAGTACTTGCCCCTTGTGATGCACCTTGATTTTTCAATGCTACCATCACCGCACGAGCAATACCGACAGGATCTACGCCATGATGACCGTAAAAACGGCTGTCTTCCGTAGCGAGCACCGCATCAATTAACGGCTGCGGGATATCCACTAATTTCATCGGAATACGGCGTTGTTCTCCCACTTCACCAATTAGTTTTCCATCAGCGGTATAAATTTGCATCGGTTGCTGCAATTCCACATCTTTTAATAAATCAACACTGGGTAGATCCGATTTAATGTAAAAATATCCAACACCGGCGACAATCAGACCTAAAATAACCACCGTTAATAGCGTACTTAGAATTAATTTTGTGATCTTCATTCCAAATTTCTCTTAAAAATCTTGCTTTTTCGTGCATTTCCTCAAGGGGCAGCTGACAATTATACCTGTAAATGATGTAATTCGCATCTTTTCGTTTGTTGTACCCAACCTTCATCCTAATACAAAAGGAAAAAATTATGGAATTTCGTATTACGCAAAAATCAAGCAAATTCAAAGTGCCGGTAGGTATTTGGAAAAACGGTAAAAAATTTGAACTGGCATGGTTAACCAAAACGGAAAAAATTTGTTCTGTGACCATACCGGAAAAGAAAGTACATAAGATCCCGAATATTGTTTTAAAAGAAACCTTAAGGGCTGACGGAATAACTTCCGGACAAGTAAACAATTTATATGAGTTTAGTTATATTTCCGCTTTACCGCCACATCTTATTTGGTCGAAAAGTGTTATTTTAGCCGGAAATCCTACCGCACTTGAGTGCGAACGTTTCTGTGAATTTACCCTAGAAAGAGAAATTCCCTTTCCCATCGATGATGTACATTTTGATTATCGTAAAACCCCCTTGGGACAACAAAACGAACCATCGTCTCAATTAGACATTTTTGCAGTACATAAAAAGACAGCCGAAGACTATATAGAAAGCCTGCAACCGCTTCGTATCGAAGTGCTTGATCATTCCGCTTATTGTTTATTACGCTGCATAGATATTATTGCCCCCGAACGAAAAAATACCAACACCCTTTGGATTTATTTGGATCATAGCGGATTTATTTTGATCCGCGAACGATACGGTCAACTGCAAGTTATGCAACAGGCAGAAATTGGTGATTTGATTGAATTAAAAAATAAATTCGTTGCACGTTATGGTGATGAACCGGAGCATTGTATTGCAATGAATTGCGATAATTTCCGTCATATCATAAAACCCGATTTTATGGATTATCAACTTATGAGTGTGCCATTTATCGCATTTGGTTGTGCATTATGGGGAGAAGGACAAAAACTGCTTAATGATCTGGAAATTACTATTAAACCTATTGAAATCGAACTGACATTGGCAGATGAATCAGATAACCCGAATCATTACGGAGAAAAACATGACGCTCAAGTCTTGCATTAATTTATTGCCTTGGCGGGAAAGGCGTTATGCCCGACAATGTTATACGTTATACCGTAATATCGCACTCTTACTCTTGATATTACTTGTAACATGGAACGGTTATCGATACTTTTCAAATCGATTAAACGGACATATCCAACGACAACAACAGCACTTGGAGCAACTCAGACTTAATCTGACAAACACTGTTCGAGAAATCAAACAATTACAAAAAGATTACAAGCAACAAGAACAACGTCTGTCGGCACAAAATCCGCATATTATGGAAATACTAGATTTACTGACTCATATTCCGCTAGAACAAGGAGAACTTGATCTCTGTATTGTTGAGCCGTTAGCACAACAAAAAATGAAAGTGACACTAAAAGGGTGGGCAAAATCACAAACAGAATTTGAACAGGTTCATCATTTTCTAAAAAATCACGCTATGATTACCGATGCAAAGTTATCGCAGTTTGAGTCGCAACAAACAGGCGAATTGTTATTTGATTTTATCCTTACTCTCTCTCCGATAGAAAATTCACAATGAAAATGCCGTTAATTCCTTATCGTTACGCAAAAAATCCCCACCATTTCTTCGCAAAATGGCTACAACTTACGCCACTCAATCAGTGGTTAAGTTTAATATTCATTGTGATACTACTTAGCATAATTCCACTGTTTCAACTCTACCAGCAATATGTATTACATGAACGTTTAAACATTGAGCGACAACAAATTGAGGGGAATTTACAGCATCAACAAAAAATATTCCAAACGCTTAAACAAAAAGCCGACAATACAGCTCTGACGGCAGAAACCGCTTCGGTTTTAGTTCCGATCAATAAGCAAATTCAATTATTGCTTCATAAACATAATTTGCAGGCGGAACAAAGCCAGTGGTTATTTTTTACCGTCCCTTCACTGGATTTAAAACTTAAAGGAAGATTTGCTGATTTTCATCAATTTTTGACCGCACTTTTACGTTTATTTCCTCATTTAAATATAACGGGGCTGCACATCGATAAAACCGAACAAGGTTTTATTGCTTGTCATTTATCTTTTCAACTCACTTTAGCGGAATTTAACTAAATGAATTATCGAATTATTTTTATATTTCTTATGGTGATCAGCCACATTTCAACGGCAAAAGATCCCTTTAATCAATCTCAGCGTACTCAAATGAATAGTAACAATATGACAGAGGAACAAATAATCACACCATCATGTCAGCCCGTTCATTCCGTCATTGCAGAAAATCATTCAATCAAAAAATTACAGATCCGCGGTGTAATTTTACAAAAAAATAAACGATCGATTCTTTTTGAAGCGGATTCGCACATTTTTTTCGCCGGAGAGTCGGATTTTATTGCGACAGAAAAGCTTCAAATTTTATCTATCGGTAAAAAAGAAATTCGTTTGGCAGATTGGCAACATTCTCCAAACTGCACCAATCCGAATATTAAAGTGATTAAATTTTAAGGAAAAATAATGAAAGCTGTCTTTTATTTTTTAACAAAGTGCGGTCTTATTTTGGCATTTTTTTATAATATTGCTTGGGCAAATAACGAAACGATTTTCTCCGTTCGATTACAACAAGCACCGATTGTAGCAAGCTTACAACAGATCGCTTTGGAGCAAGGTATTGATTTGATTGTGGATGATGATCTGCAAGGTACTGTTTCTCTCCAACTGGATAATACGGATTTCGACCGCTTGATCCGTGCCGTTGCCCGCATTAAAAACCTTAGTTTAGAACAAGATAACGGCATTTATTATTTACATAATCCGTCCAAAGAAGAACGTTTTGCCCAACCAATGAACCTACCTAATATGGCGGAAATTCCTAATAATTTAACCGCACTTGAGTCCAAAATCATTACAACATCCATAAAATTACAATTTGCCAAAGCTTCGGAAGTCATGAAATCTTTAACTACGGGTAACGGTTCATTGCTTTCTCTTCAAGGAAGTATCAGTTTTGATGATCGAAGTAACTTGTTAATTATTCGGGATGAAAGCGAACATGTTAAACAAATTAAAAAATTAGTGGGTGAAATGGATAAACCCATTGAACAAATTGCTATTGAGGCCCGTATCGTCACTATTAGCGATGAAAGTTTGAAAGAATTGGGCGTGCGTTGGGGAATTTTCAATCAAACCGGTATATCGCATCGCGTATCCGGCAGCTTAGAAGCCAACGGTTTTGATGTCACCAATCAATTAAATGTGAATTTCCCAACATCATCTGCTGCTTCCGTGGCATTACAAGTAGCGAAAATTAACGGTCGATTATTAGATCTGGAACTCACCGCACTTGAGCGGGAAAATAATGTGGAAATTATCGCCAGCCCAAGATTACTGACCACCAATAAGAAAAGTGCCAGCATCAAACAAGGTACGGAAATTCCTTATGTGATCAATAACAACAAAAATGAAACGCAGTCTGTGGAATTTCGCGAAGCGGTTTTAGGATTAGAAGTCACTCCCCATATATCTAAAGATAACAGTATATTATTAGATCTTATCGTTAGCCAAAATTCACCTAATGCCATTTTTAATAGCCAGACCAACCAATTTACAACGATTGATAAACAAGAGATCAATACGCAAGTTTTTGCCAAAGACGGAGAAACCATCGTGTTAGGCGGTGTATTCCATGACAGTATCACCAAAAACGAAGATAAAGTACCGTTGTTAGGCGATATTCCGATAATTAAACACGCTTTTCGTTCTGAGAGCGAAAAACATCAAAAACGCGAATTAGTCATTTTCGTTACGCCTCACATTCTCAAGCAGGGACAAAGTTTAGACGAATGGAAAAAAATTAAGTTGAAAAAACAATAAAATAGAGAAAGGGCGTATTTAACGCCCTATCATAAACATCATTTAAGCCAACCGGCTTGGTTTGCAATAAATAGTAACGTAAATCCGCTTAAATAAATTAAACCTAGGAAAGACAACCATAATAATCCGCCTTTTACTTTATGCTTGCCTTTCAATACTAATGAAAGATTCAGATAAGCGAATAACGGTGCCGACACAAAAGAAGCGATCATCGCAAAGTATAACATCGGCCCTACGGCATTTTTGAAATAGAAAATAATCGCTAAGCCGGATAATGCTGCGAATAAAATAGCAATATTCAGCGTACTTGGACGGCTTTCTTTTTTATTTAACAATAAACGTAACGATTCCACATTGGTACGCGAATAACCGTCGATTACCGTAATCGTCGTACCAAACATACACATAAACGCAATAAAGGCAATTAAACCGCGTGCCCAATCGCCAATCGTGCTTGCATACATATTAATCAACTGGGCAATATATTTACCGCCCACCATTTCAACTTGCTCACCGGAACCGAATTGCACTAGCGCTCCTAATGCCAAGAATACAATAGCCAAAATTGCCGTACCGATAAAACCGACGTTAAAATCGAAAATCCCATCATTATAAGATATTTTGGTCAGACGACGTTTTGCGACTACCCACATGGAATTGACTGCTGAAATTTCAATCGGTGCCGGCATCCATCCCATCAGTGCCACAATAAAACCCAATGCCCCTAAATTCCACGGACTGGCTGCTACATAATCTGTCGGTGCAACACCCTGCACACCGGTACGACTAAGAGCAATAGCTACTGCCACCACAGTAGTGATCGTCAAGGCAATCATAATCATTTTGGATAAATTGTCCAATACACGATAACGGCCTAATAATAAAATTGCCGTACAAACTACAATAACCGCAAAGCTGGCAATCCCCGGAATAATCTGAGGGAACATAAAATTCAAAATCGC
This sequence comes from Cricetibacter osteomyelitidis, assembly GCF_004340985.1. Classification (GTDB taxonomy): domain Bacteria; phylum Pseudomonadota; class Gammaproteobacteria; order Enterobacterales; family Pasteurellaceae; genus Cricetibacter; species Cricetibacter osteomyelitidis. The sequence goes on along the minus strand of NZ_SLYB01000001.1, from coordinate 91,298 downwards.
CGCACACAGTAACCCTACGGCTGCCGTATTGATAACGGTTGCAAAGACATTAAGTAAAAAGAATACCCATAGATAAATCAAGCCTTTTTGACGATAACCCTCAAGCAATGTATTGCCCGTATCTAACGTATATTGAGCACCGAAACGGAAGAAAGGATATTTAAAAACGTTTGCTAAAATAATAATAATGGCTAATTGCCATCCGTAAATCGCTCCTGCTTGAGTGGAGGCGATAATATGCGATCCGCCCACGGCCGCAGAAGCCATAAGAATACCCGGACCGAGTGCATTAAGTTTTGACCGCCAAGAGGTATTTTCCTCTGACGTTTGTTGTGTTGATTGTTGCATAATATATTGATTCCTTTCTTTTATTAAAAAAATAATTGGTTAAAGTAGCGAAAAAAACTTTAGAAATCAAGCAAAAAAATAACCGCACTTTAAGCTATCGATAGGAAGAGCTTAAAGTGCGGTTAAATTTCAAAAAATTTTAATTATTCTACGGTTACCGCTTTAGCAAGGTTACGCGGTTGATCCACGTCGGTACCTTTAATTAAGGCAACATGATATGCCAATAATTGCATTGGTACGGTGTAGAAAATCGGGGCGATATATTCATTCACTTCCGGCATGGTGATGATATTCACATTATCAGAGCTCGCAAAACCGGCATCTTTATCTGCAAATACATACAACTGACCGCCGCGGGCACGCACTTCTTCTACGTTAGATTTTACTTTATCTAATAAATCGTTAGTCGGTGCAACCACAATCACCGGCATATCCGCATCAATCAACGCTAACGGACCGTGTTTTAATTCGCCGGCGGCATAGGCTTCCGCATGAATATAAGAAATCTCTTTCAATTTCAATGCCGCTTCCATTGCGATCGGATAATATTCACCACGACCTAAAAACAATGCGTGATTTTTCTCTGCAAAATCTTCTGCCAACGTTTCGATTTGTTTGTCAAAAACCAAGCCTTTTTCAATATCAGCCGGTAATTGATGTAACGCTTTCACGATATCTTTTTCTTGTTCGTGAGAAATATTACCATTTAATTTACCAATAGCAGTTACCAACATCAACATTGCGGCTAATTGCGTGGTAAAGGCTTTGGTTGAAGCCACACCGATTTCCACCCCCGCACGGGTCATAAATGCCAAATCGGATTCACGTACCAAAGACGAACCTGCTACGTTACAAATGGTCATTGCCGCCATATAACCTTTTTCTTTCGCCAAACGCAATGCTGCCAGCGTATCCGCAGTTTCACCGGATTGAGAAAGAGTCAATAACAAGCTATTCGGGCGAGTGACAAATTTACGATAACGGAATTCAGATGCAATTTCCACATCACAGCTCACCCCGGCCAAAGCCTCAAACCAATAACGCGCTGCCATACCGGAATTGTAAGATGTACCGCAGGCCACGATTTGTACGTGTTGTACTTTTTCTAAAATCTCTTTCGCTCCGTTACCGATAGCTTCCACCACAACGCTGTCGTGTGTCACACGACCTTCCATAGTGTTAATAAGTGCGGTGGGTTGTTCAAAAATTTCTTTTTGCATAAAGTGACGGTATTTGCCTTTTTCCGCCGCATCATTTTCAAGATTCGATTCATGTGTATCGCGCGCTACTTTGTTGCCGTGGGTATCATAAATATCTACCGTACGGCGGGTAATTTCCGCAATATCACCTTCTTCTAAAAAAATAAAACGACGGGTTACACTCAACAATGCCAATTGGTCAGAAGCTAAGAAGTTTTCGCCTAAACCTAATCCAATCACTATCGGACTACCGGAACGGGCAACCACTAAATGCTCTGGTTGCTCCTGGTGCATAACAACCGTACCGTACGCCCCTTTAAGTTGTTTGACGGTGTGTTGTACTGCTTTTAATAAATCCTGTGTGGTACGAAATTCCCATTCCACTAAATGTGCGATTACTTCGGTATCCGTTTGAGAAACAAATACATAACCACGAGCCTGCAATTGGGTACGCAATTCTTCATAGTTCTCGATAATGCCATTGTGTACCACGACAATTTTGCCGCTGCGATGTGGGTGAGCATTGGTTTCGGAAGGTTCGCCATGAGTTGCCCAACGCGTGTGAGCGATACCTGTTCCACCAACTAAAGGTTGTACTTCAATCGCATCATCAAGAGCTTTTACTTTACCTACGCGACGCACAATTTGCATATTATGATCCTGATCCAATACGGCAATACCCGCTGAGTCGTATCCGCGATATTCCAAACGATGTAAGCCATCTACTAAAATTTCCGCTACATCACGTTGTGCTACCGCACCGACAATTCCACACATAGTTTTTTCCTTTGTTAAGAGATTTAATCAATAATTTACTGTGCAATCACTACTTCCACACCTTGTGTTTCAATAGCACGTTTATTTTCTGCCGACAGCAAATTATCCGTTACTAATACATCTATTTGCTGCCAACTTAATTCTACATTCGGCATCCGTCTGCCGATTTTTTGCGATTCCACCATCACGATGACTTCGCGGGAAACTTCTGCCATTACACGGCTTAGTCCTACTAATTCGTTAAACGTAGTCGTGCCGCGTTCTAAATCGATACCGTCGGCTCCGATAAATAATTGGTCAAAATCATATGAACGCAATACTTGTTCCGCCACATTCCCCTGAAAGGATTCAGAACGGGTATCCCAGGTTCCGCCTGTCATCAACAAAGTAGGTTCATTTTCTAAAGCCCGTAATTCATTGGCAACAGAAAGCGAATTAGTCATTACAATCAAGCCTTGTTTTTTATTCAACTGTTTAATTAATGCGGTGGTTGTACTGCCGCTATCCACAATAATCCGATTATGATCACGAATTTTCTCTGCTGCTGCTTTGGCAATAGATAACTTTCGTTTCGAAAGATTTTCTTCTTGAGATTCATCAATAATTTCATTGGGCATTAATACCGCACCACCATAACGACGCAATAAAAAACCATTTGCCTCAAGTACGGTCAAATCTTTACGAATTGTCACTTCTGAGGTTTCGAATAACTGTACTAACTCATCTACACTCACTTCGCCTTGCTGCTGTAAGCGTTGCATAATTAAGTGACGGCGTTGTTGTGTGTTACGTTGTTTTGACATATTAACTTCCGAAAAGATCACATTAAGTTTCGAATCGAAATTTTATAGAAAGAATGATTGGATGTAAAGAAAAAAATAAAAAATGCCCTTGTAAATTACAAGAGCATTTTCTCATTAGTGAAATTATTCAGGATGACGTTCTGCGACTTCTTTGAGCAAGGATTGCAATTCACCTTGTTGGAACATTTCTAATACAATATCACAACCGCCGACCAATTCGCCTTCTACCCATAATTGTGGGAAAGTTGGCCAGTTGGCATATTTTGGTAGTTCTGCACGAACATCAGGATGTTGCAAAATATCTACATAACCAAAAGGAACTTTACAGTTAATTAGTGCTTCCACCGCACGTGCGGAAAAACCACAAGACGGAAATTTTGGCGAACCTTTCATATAAAGTAAAATCGGGTTTTCGCTAATTTGTTGTTTGATTTTATCTAAAGTTTCCATTGCTCTTCCTATATCTTAGGCTAAATTATAAAATGTGAACGAATTGTAACATAAGGAAGTATGTATTACCAGCTGCCACCGGCACCACCACCACCGGATGACCCGCCGCCAAAACCACCTCCGGAACCTCCCCCGAAACCGCCGCCAAATCCGCCACCGAAACCATCATTTCGTCTATTCGTACGACGCAATGCACTTTGTCGCACTACTTCGTTTAACACATGATTTGCCATAGTAGGACTAATATAAGGCTTATTACGATCTCCCAGTTCACCGAAAATAACAAACAAAATGAAGATCAGCACAAAAATAAACGGAATAAAATCTTCAATGGTTTGTTCTTCTTCCTGAGCGGCAAATTCCCCTTTACTGGCTCGAATAATATAGTCTAATCCCGCAGAAATACCTTGAGCATATCGATTTTGAGCAAATTCCGGCGTAATCACTTTACGAATAATCTGCGACACAATAGCATCAGGTAACACACCTTCAAGACCCGGTCCTGTGGCGATAAAGATCTTACGATCATTTTTCGCGACAACCATGAGCACACCATTATTATGCGCTTTCCGCCCGACACCCCATTTATCCATTAAATCGAAAGAATATTGTGAAATATCATTGCCACCGGTAGTCGGTATGATGGCAACAGCAATTTGTGAACTGGTTTCATTACCATATGCGATAAGCTTATTTTCAAGGGTTTGCCATTCTGTTTTCGATAATGTTTGCGTATAATCGTTCACATAATGAAACGGATTGGGAACTGCCGGTAATTCAATGGCTTGTGCTAATTGTGCGATAAAAATAAAGCAAAAAACCACCGCACTTTTAAGAAATTTTTTCACTTTAACCATTGATCACCACCTCATTTGGCAGTTCATTCACATCATGTTCTTGAATTGGAAAATGTATGCTCAATTCCTTACCAATATGCTCAATACCCCGAACAATACCGAGAGTAAATTCACCTTGTTTAAAGAAAGAAACCATCATATCGCACGTAGCCTGCCAAAAATGATCGCCAACGAATTGGTGAATCCCTTGATCGCCCAATAAATAACATTGGTGCTCTTTATAAGCGAGATAAATCAATACTCCGTTACGATGTTGCGTTTGTTCCATCTCTAACTGCCGAAATACTTCGCACGCACGCTCAAAAGCCGTTTTCACGGCTTTTGGCATTTTTCGTTCAATAAATACCCGCACTTCCGCGGAAGTACATTTTTCCAATTCGGCTATGGTATTCTCGATTTGCGTTTTATCAACCGGAATTTTTGAAAATAACGCCATATTAGCTTACTCTAATTATTGAAAACTAACCGCAGGAGCATTTTGTGAACCTTCTGCGGATTTGAAATAAGGCTTTGCATTAAAACCGAAAATAAGAGCGGCTAATTTTGTTGGAAATTGACGAACTTTTTGGTTATAAGTACGTGCAGCACCATTAAATTTATTACGTGCAACATTGATACGGTTTTCCGTACCTTCCAATTGAGCCTGTAAATTCATAAAACCTTCATGTGCTTTTAAATCCGGATAACGCTCAATACTCACTAGCAATCGTGATAATGCCGAGCCCAATTGATTTTGATTTTGTTGAAATTGAGCCAATTGCTCTTCGGTCATATTAGACGGATCAATTTTGCTCTGAGTCGCTTTTGCACGTGCTTCAATGACACTGTTTAACGTTTCTTTCTCAAAATTAGCTTGACCTTTCACCGTATTCACTAAGTTAGGAATCAAATCTGCACGGCGTTGATATTGAGATTCCACATTTGCCCATACGGAATCAATTTCTTCTTCCGCTTTCACTAAACCGTTATAGCTGCTCATTAAACTAAAACCGGCAATAATCGCCACTAAGATAATTGCAATCCACTTTTTCATAAAGTTACCTCTATTGTTAATAATATGTACAAATTACACACCATTACAGATCCTATCTGCAAAATAATTTTTCGTCAATTTAACTTAAATTCATGACAAAAAAATCCCGGTAAAAACCGGGATTTTATAGGATTCATAATTAATCAACGATTAATTATTTAGAACCGTTTAAAGTAATTTCAACACGACGATCCGGTGCTAAACAAGCGATTAATGCTTTACGACCTTTCACTGCATCACAAGTGTTACCAGTTACCGGATTTGCTTCACCGTAACCGGTTGCAGAGATTGCGTTCGCATCAACACCTTTAGAAACTAAGTAGTTAGCTACTGTTTCTGCACGACGTTGTGAAAGTTTTAAGTTGTATGCTTCTTTACCCATACGGTCTGCATAACCTGCTACCGATACTTGTGGGTTAGTTACTTGTGCGATTTCACCGTAAACGCCGTCTAAAGTCGCGGCTGCTTCAGGTTTTAAGTTGTATTTCGCAGAGTTGAATAATACATCAGAACTTAAAGAGAAAGTTTTGCTTTCAATTGGCGCTGCTACCGGTGCACCTTGACCGAAACGGTAAGATAAACCTAAAGATACAGAACCGATGTTTGGAGTGAAGTCTAGATCTTCAGCATATTCGTTATCTTTACCTACACCCTGAACCCATTGGTATTCTAAGCGTAATGCCAAATCGGTTAAACCCGGGATTGCATATTCAAGACCCGCAGCAAATACCGGAGATACTTTAAATGAATGAGCACGTTCAGTCCATTCACCACCAACTTTACCCGCTTTATAGTCAGTACGGATTAATGCTGCACCAACACGACCATAAACATCTAACCCTTCTAATACTTCATAGCTTGGTTTAATGCTTAAATGCGCACCATGGTTAGTCATTTTTCCAGTAGTGTCACCATATGTACGAGCTTTAGCGCGGCCAAAATCATCATAACCTAACTCAACCGCTAAACCGAAGTTATTACGGTTAAGAATTTGATAACCACCAAAGATACCGTAAGTTACTGAGTTACGTAATGTACCTTTATCACCTGCTGCATCTTCAAATTGTTCAAAACCATCATGGAATGATGCCCAACCCGCTTTAGCACCTGCATAGAAAGTGTTTTCTTGTGGTGCTGCCTGTGCTACTGATGCAGCTGCTAAACCAGCTACGGCTAATGCGATTGCAGTTTTTTTCATTTTGATGTCCTCTATCATTTTAGTCATCTTTGAATTTATTTTACAACTATTATTGCTATCATAAAGTTCACTGTATAATAGTTGAAACTGAACACAAAAAAATTTGTGTTGCTCGATCCTACACAGTTAAAAAAATAAAACAAGTTTTAATTGATAAATGTGTTGAATTTTTGCTCGGACGAAACGCCCGTTTCCTCTTTTGAAGTATTCATCAATTCTGAATGACCATTCAAAATTAACATTATTATCTTACTAGTTTTTTAAAAAATCAACTTTTTCTATTTATTTGACTAATTTTTAAACAAAAAAAAGTCTATTACTTATCTGTTTTTAACTTTTTTTAACAAAAAATTAAAAAAAATACAACGTTTAATTTAAATTAAAAAATAATTAACACTACTATATTCGGGCAAATTTTAGGCTTAATCATATAGCCAGAGGTTAAAAACCAAATTCCAGATTGAGATATCACAAAATCTCTACTAGAATGAAGCCAGTTTTATCAATATACAGAGATTCCCTAACACAATGATTCCACATTTACACAATATCCCCGGCTTATCTCAATCGGTGGAAAACTATCTGCTACAACTCAAAGCACAGCAGTTTGAAGGTGATATTGCCTCAAATTATGCCGACCGTTTAAGTTTGGCGACGGATAATAGCGTTTATCAGCAACTCCCGCAAGCTATTTTATTCCCCAAAACGGTAGCCGATGTAGTGCGGATTACCAAACTCGCCCAACAGGAAGCCTTTCGTTCTCTCACCTTTACACCGCGCGGCGGTGGTACGGGCACAAACGGACAATCTGTTAATAACAATATTATTGTAGATCTTTCCCGTCATTTAACGCAAATTTTAGAACTGAATATAGAAGAACGCTGGGTGCGGGTGCAGGCCGGTGTGGTGAAAGATCAGCTGAATCAATTTTTAAAACCTTACGGCTTATTTTTCTCACCGGAACTGTCCACCAGCAACCGTGCCACTATCGGCGGGATGATCAATACTGATGCTTCCGGTCAGGGCTCATTGCAATATGGCAAAACATCCAATCACGTCTTAGCCTTACGCAGCGTGCTGATGAACGGTGAGATTTTAGACACAAGTGCGGTCAAAACGGCAGAATTTTCTACCGCACTTTCCGGTTTGAAACTTACCGCCACAGGTAAACGGATCCACAATGAAGTGTTTGAACGTTGTAAAGCCAAACGTGAACAAATTATTAAGGATCTGCCGCAGCTAAACCGTTTTCTGACCGGCTATGACTTGAAGAACGTGTTTAATGATGATGAAAGCGAATTTAATCTCACCCGGGTACTCACCGGCTCGGAAGGTTCATTGGCGTTTATTTGCGAAGCAAAACTGAATTTAACGCCGATTCCGAAATACCGCACTTTAATCAATATTAAATACAACTCATTCGATTCCGCCTTGCGTAACGCACCGTTTATGGTGAAAGCCAATGCGTTATCCGTGGAAACTGTAGATTCTAAAGTGTTGAATCTTGCCAAAGAAGATATTATTTGGCATTCCGTCAAAGAGTTGCTGACCGAAGACGAAAACAATCCGATTTTAGGTTTAAATATTGTGGAATATGCGGGCAGCGATCACCGCATTATCGAACGAAATCTGACCGCACTTTGCCAAGCCTTAGATGAAAAAATCACCCAACAGCAAGACGGCATTATTGGCTACCAAGTGTGTTCCGATTTGCCTTCCATTGAACGGATTTATGCCATGCGGAAAAAAGCGGTGGGCTTATTGGGAAATGCCAAAGGTGCGGCAAAGCCAATTCCATTTGTGGAAGATACCTGCGTGCCACCGGAAAACCTTGCAGATTATATTACGGAATTTCGTGCCTTGTTAGACAGCCACCATCTCAGTTACGGGATGTTCGGCCATGTAGATGCCGGCGTGCTGCACGTACGTCCGGCGTTGGATTTAACGGATAAATCACAAGTCAACCTGTTTAAAGAAATTTCCGACCGAGTGGTGGATCTCACATTGAAATACGGCGGTTTGATTTGGGGCGAACACGGCAAAGGTGTGCGTTCCGAATACAGCGACCGTTATTTCACACCGGAACTTTGGCAGGAATTACGGATTATTAAAGGTTTATTCGATCCGAAAAACCGTTTAAACCCGGGTAAAATCTGTACTCCGTTAAATATAGATGCGCCACTCTACTCTATTTTATCACCGATGCGGGCAGATCTGGATCGTCAAATCCCGATAAAAATGCGGGAAGAATTCAGCGGTGCAATGAATTGCAACGGCAACGGATTATGTTTCAACTTTGATGTCCATTCTGTGATGTGCCCGTCAATGAAAGTGAGTAAAAACCGCGTATTCTCACCAAAAGGCCGTGCTGCGATGGTGCGGGAATGGCTGCGGTTAATGGCAAACGAACAGGTGCAACCGGAACAATTACATTTTAATACTACCGAAGTGAAACTCACAGACTTAATACAAAAAGTGCGTAACAGCGTGCAAAAATGGCGAGGCGAATACGATTTCTCTCACGAAGTGAAAGCCGCAATGGATACCTGCCTGGCCTGTAAAGCCTGTGCTTCGCAATGCCCGATTAAAATCGATGTACCGAGCTTCCGTTCAAAATTCTTTAATTTTTATCACAGCCGTTATTTACGTCCGGTGAAAGATTATGTGTTAGCCAATGCGGAATATATGGCTCCGGTCATGGCAAAAAAACCGGCATTTTTTAATGCGATTATGAATGCAAAATTTATCGCACCAATCACAGAAAAAGTATTGGGAATGAAAGATCTGCCGTTGCTTTCCAATCCGCCTTTACAGCAACAGTTAGTAGAAATCGGCTATCGAGGACAATCTTTGGAAGCCTTGGAACAATTAAGTGCGGTAGAAAAACAAACTATTTTATTGATCGTACAAGATCCGTTTACCTCTTATTATGATGCCAAAGTGGTGGCAGATTTTGTGGCTCTTACACAAAAACTCGGTTTTAAGCCGATACTTCTACCGTTTAAACCGAACGGCAAAGTGCAGCATATTAAAGGCTTCTTAAAACGTTTTGCGAAAACCGCAAAAAGCACCGCGGACTTTTTAAACCGCACCGCTAAATTAGGCTTGCCGATGGTGGGCGTAGATCCGGCGATTGTGTTGTCTTATCGGGAAGAATATAAAGAAATTTTAGAAGCCGAACGGGGCGAGTTTAAGGTGATTAGCGCTCACGAATGGCTACGAGATAATCTCAATCAAGTCAAAAATGCGGTAGAAAATTTGCCAATTTCCCACCGCACTTCAACGCAACAAGCATGGCATTTATATCCGCACTGCACGGAATCCACTTCAATGCCAAACAGCCCGAAAGAATGGCAACAGATTTTTGCCGCTTTCGGTGAAAACTTGATCATTGAAAATGTTGGCTGCTGCGGTATGGCGGGCGTGTTTGGTCACGAACAACAAAATATGGCTATGTCAAAAGAAATCTACGATGTGTCTTGGGGCAATAAATTAGACGGCAAAAATCCTGATTATTGCTTAGCTACCGGCTATTCCTGCCGCAGCCAAGTAAAACGTTTTGCCCATTTTAAACCGAAACACCCTGTGCAAGCCTTATTGGAATTATTAGGATAACGTTATGACAATTTGGAAAAAAAATATCAACCTTGAACTGCTAAACCGCACTAATCAAAACACCGCGGCGGCACATTTAGGTATTGAAATCACCAAATTCGGCGATGATTATTTAGAAGCCGTAATGCCGGTAGATTATCGCACAATCCAACCAATGGGCTTTTTAAACGGCGGTATCTCTGTGGCATTGGCGGAAACGCTAGGTTCCATGGCGGGATTTTGCTGTGTTGATGAAAATCAGACCGTGGTAGGCAATGAAATTAATGCCAGTCATTTACGCCCTGTGCGGGAAGGGTTCGTGCGTGCTAAAGCCAGTCCGATCAAATTAGGAAACAGTTTACAAGTTTGGCAAATTGACATTTACAATCAACAAGATAAACTATGTTGTATTTCGCGACTGACACTTTCAGTGCTCAACATACGGTAATCAACTTTCAATGAAAAAAATCGGCATTATTTTAGCAAATTTAGGCACACCGGACGATCCTACTCCACGGGCGGTTTCCCGTTATTTAAAAGAATTTTTATCTGATCGCCGCATTGTTGATCTTCCTCGTTTAAAATGGCTTTTTTTATTAAATGCTATAATTTTGCCACGTCGCTCTAAGCGGGTGGCTAAAAAATATCAAACGGTGTGGACGGAACAAGGTTCACCATTGTTGGTTTTTAGTCAAAAACAGCAGCAAAAATTACAATCGGCTTTAGGCAGCGATTATATTGTGGAAATCGGAATGAGTTACGGCAATCCGACCATACAAAGTGCTATGGATAAGCTCATTGCACAAAAGGTAGAAAAAATTATTGTGCTGCCGCTCTATCCACAATATAGCAGCACAACGACAATGCCGGTGTTTGATGCCTTTGCTAAAAGTCTGACAACACACCGCCACATTGTACCGTTTGAATTTATTCATTCCTATCAACAACATCCGCTTTATATCAAAGCATTGGCTGACAGCATTAAAGTGCGGTTAAAATCCGATGAATTTTTACTGTTTTCCTATCACGGTATTCCATTGCGTTACGAAAATAACGGGGACTATTATCGCGAACATTGTAAACAAACTACGATTGCCGTCGTAAATCAACTCGGTTTAACCGAAAATCAATGGGCAATGAGTTTTCAATCCCATTTTGGTAAAGAGGAATGGCTTCAACCTTATACTAATAAGGCCATTGAAAACTACCCGTCAGAAGGAATTCAGAAATTAGCTGTGATTTGTCCGGGATTTTCTGCGGATTGTTTGGAAACCTTGGAAGAAATAGAACAAGAAAACCGCGAATATTTCATGGCGGCAGGAGGAACTTCTTATCAATATATTCCGGCTTTAAATGATGATGAGGCACACATTGCTTTAATGAAAGCGTTAATTGTTGATAAAAAGTAAACAAATCGTTTAATTTTTTGCCGAACAAATATTTTTTTCGATAATTTTGTTGCAATAAAATTTTAAAAGCGTATAGTACGCAACACTAAAACAACGGCATTGATTAACACGCCGTTTCAGACGCGGGGTGGAGCAGCTTGGTAGCTCGTCGGGCTCATAACCCGAAGGCCGTCGGTTCAAATCCGGCCCCCGCAACCAGATACAGAAAAAGGCACAGTTTCACAAGACTGTGTTTTTTTTACATAATTCCATTTCAACTTTAAGCCACTCTGTGGAAGCAGTGGCATATGAACAACCAATTTATAGTTATAACGACAAAAATTAAGCAATCACTGTTACGTTTTCAGCTTTTTTACCGCGTGCATCATCAACTAAATCGAATAACACTGCTTGTCCTTCTTTTAAGGTACGAAAACCTTCGCTCTTAATTGCAGAAAAATGCACAAATACATCTTCACCGCTCTCAATTTGTAAAAAACCAAATCCTTTGGCATCGTTGAACCATTTTACGGTTCCTTTAATACTGGACATAATATTTCCTAATACTGCATATTAATAAAACATCATAATCACAATAAATCCTTATGATTATGCATAACCGCTTATATAAGCCTAGTCAGCTTAGCAGTATTTTAATAAATGTACAGCTTTACTTCATATAATCCGTAACCTTTTGTCAATTTTATGAAGTAGATCACAAAATTCAGCACAAATTTGCCGTTATTTAAATTTTCCCTTATACTATGCAGAATTTTTATCACACACAACCACACAATATAAATAGGACAACAAAATGGGTTTTCTAACAAATAAACGTATTTTAATTACTGGTTTGGCAAGCAATCGTTCTATCGCTTACGGTATCGCAAAAGCAATGAAACGTGAAGGTGCGGAATTGGCTTTCACTTATTTAAACGATAAATTAAAAGGTCGCGTCGAAGAATTCGCTCAAGAATTTGGTTCTGATATCGTGTTGCCGTTAGATGTAGCGACGGATGAAAGCATCACAAACTGCTTTGTCGAGTTAGGTAAAGTATGGGAAAAATTTGACGGTTTCGTACACGCTATCGGTTTTGCTCCGGCAGATCAGTTAGAAGGCGATTATGTAAACGCTGCGACTCGCGAAGGTTATAAAATCGCTCACGACATCAGTGCATACAGCTTTGTAGCAATGGCTCAAACAGCTCGTCCGATGTTAAACGAAGGTGCGGCATTATTGACCCTTTCTTATTTAGGTGCAGAACGTGCGATTCCAAACTACAACGTAATGTGTTTGGCAAAAGCATCGCTTGAAGCGGCAACCCGTGTAATGGCAGCGGATATGGGTAAAGAAGGTATTCGTGTGAATGCAATTTCTGCGGGTCCAATCCGCACTTTAGCCGCTTCCGGTATTAAAGATTTCAAAAAAATGTTGGCGACTTTCGAAAAAACCGCACCGTTAGGTCGTTGTGTAACCATTGATGATGTAGGTAACTCTGCGGCATTCTTATGCTCTGACTTATCTGGCGGTATCACTGGTGAAGTGGTTCACGTTGATGCAGGATTCAGCATTACTGCAATGGCAAATTTAGATTAATTGACAACAACATTTATTAATCATTTACGGACGGCATATTATGCCGTCCTAAACATTCTATCTCAGATCACCTTATTATGTTCCAAGATAATCCCCTACTCGCTCAACTCAAGCAACAAATTCACGACAGCAAAACCTTTGTGGAAGGCGTAGTGAAATGTTCTGATAAGGCTTTCGGTTTTTTAGAAACCGATAAAAAAAGTTATTTTATTCCGCCTGCGGCAATGAAAAAAGTCATGCATGGCGACAAAATCCGTGCTTCTATTGAAACTATCAATGATAAAGAACAGGTAGAACCGGATGAATTACTCGAACCGATGCTGACCCGTTTTATCGGCAAAGTGCGGTTTAATAAAGACAATAAATTACAGGTATTGGTGGATCATCCGCTGATTAATCAACCTATTGGTGCCAATAAAAACAAATCTGTTAAAGAAGAGTTAAAAGAAGGTGATTGGGTGGTTGCAAGTCTAAAAACGCATCCGTTACGCGATGATCGCTTTTTCTTTGCGCAGATCAACCAATTTATTTGCCATGCTGAGGACAATTTCGCCCCTTGGTGGGTAACACTGGCTCGTCATGAACAATCCCGTTATCCGGTGCAAGGTGCAGATCATTATGAAATGTTGGATCAACAAACTCGCGAAGATTTGACCGCACTTCATTTCGTCACCATCGACAGCGAAAGCACGCAAGATATGGACGATGCTTTATATATCGAACCGATTAATCAGAACGGTGAACAAATCGGTTGGAAATTAGTGGTGGCCATTGCCGATCCAACGGCTTATATTGCCCTAAATACGCAAATCGAAAAAGATGCCAAACAGCGCTGTTTCACCAATTATTTGCCGGGCTTTAATATTCCAATGCTACCGCGGGAACTGTCGGATAATATTTGTTCTTTAGTAGCCAATGAGGCTCGTCCGGCGTTAGTGTGTTATATTGAAACGGATTTACAGGGCAACATCTCTGCTAAACCGCATTTTATCTCCGCCATGGTGGAATCGAAAGGCAAACTGACTTATAACAAGGTGTCTGATTATTTGGAAAATCAATCTGACAGTTGGCAGCCTGAAACCGCCGACATCAAACAGCAAATTGACTGGCTGCACCAATTTACGCTGGCTCGCGTAAACTGGCGTAAAACTCATTCGTTGTTATTCCGCGAAAAACCGGATTATTCATTTATCTTAGAAGAAAATGGCAAGATCAAAGAAATCAAAGCGGAATACCGACGCATTGCCAACCAAATCGTCGAAGAATCAATGATTATCGCCAACATTTGTGCGGCACAATATTTAGATGAAAATGCTCACTGCGGAATTTTCAATACTCACAGTGGTTTTGAGGCAAAATTCTTGCCGAATGCCCAACAATTCTTATTGGCAAATTTAGCCAATGATGAAAATCGAGAATCCTTAACGGAACGTTATTCGCCGGAAAATTTAGCCACATTGGACGGCTATTGTCGTATGCGTCACGATATCGAACCGTTGGCATCCGATTATATGGAATACCGTTTACTCCGCTTCTTAACTTTTGCGGAATTTAAATCAGAAAACGCACCGCACTTTGGTTTAGGTTTGCAAGGCTATGCCACTTGGACATCACCGATTCGTAAATATTCCGATATGGTGAACCATCGTTTAATTAAAGCCTGTATCACCAATCAATCTTGTCACAAACCGGAAGACAGCGTATTAATTCGTTTGCAAGAAGCACGCCGTCAAAATCGTTTAGTAGAACGTGATATTTCTGATTGGCTATACAGCATTTACTTAAATGAACAGGTTGAACAAAAACCGGAATTTGATGCAGAAGTGGTGGATATAATGCGTGGCGGTTTGCGTGTATTGTTATTAGAAAACGGCGCCGGTATGTTTATTCCGGCATCCACATTGCACAATAACAAAGACGAAATGCTTGTCAATACCGATGAACTCGCTCTATACATCAAAGGCGAACGGGCTTACAAAATCGGGGATATTGTCAAAGTCCGCTTAACGGAAGTGAAAGTGGAAACCCGCAGTATCGTAGGAAATGTGGTGTTATAAAAAAAGTGCGGTGGATTCTCACCGCACTTTTTTAGCCGTTTGGCACAATACTGCTTAAATCTAATTTCCCGTCAAATTCTTGTTCCAGCATTTTTAATTTTTCATCTTGCTGTAAATCTATTCTAGCCTGTTCTCTTAGTTCCAAATAAATCTGACGACGATTTTCCAGCGGGGTTAATTGGCCTTGCTCATCATAAATTTCCACCGAAACCTGCATCTGTTTTTGATAATGTTCGCTCAAGGCATTTTGTAAAAATGCCACTGATGACTCTTTATTTAAATGAGCTTGAGAAGAACGCAATCCTAATTTAATTTCAGAATCCGTTTGCTGTAAAATAACTGAATTTAACGCCAATTGCTTTACTAATTTATCTAGCCCTAAATCGCTGATAGTTTTTTCCCAAGGATCTTTAGCCTCAGATAACATCAAGATCTTTGCAACCAATTCCGGTGTGCGTTTATTTAAAATAGCCTGTTTAATTTCTGACGGGCGAATCTGCTCCACGTCTTTTGCCAATTCAGGATTACTCCACTCCCAGCGATAATTTTCATCAGACTCAATTTCATCATTATCATTGCCGACCGAATCATCCGCCGTCGTTTCCGATATCGACGATGTGCCCTTATCCGATTGGCTGTTCTGTGTTGCTAACTTAGCAAAACGTTCAAGCAAATCCGTACCGGTTTTACGCTTTGGGGGAGTCGAGACCACCGGTAATTCAGTGACTTTCGCTTCCTTTTGCGGTGACGGTTCCTGAGCGGTTTGACTGTTGAGTTTCTGTAATTGCTCTAATGCGGCCAACCCTATGGACTGACTCGGTTTGGTGATTTTACCGTCAGAAATAACCGGCATATCCACTAAATTTTGTGTATTTTTGACCGCACTTTTTACTGAATTATTTGCGTTTTGTGTTATTGAAGGCTGTGCAAGCCGAATCTCAGCGGTTGCACTCACGGACTTTGGGTGAAATGCCAGCGCCCGTAATAAAGTCATTTCCACACCGGCACGACGATCCGGTGCCAAGGCTAATTCTTTTCGGCCTAACACGATGATTTGATAGAATAATTGCACATCTTCCGGCGAAATATGGCTAGCCAAAAAACTGATTTGATTACCGTCATTCACATTATTTTGCGGTAATAATTGTTGCATTGCAATTTGATGCAGTACAGAAGCCGTTTCAACCAATAACTGTTCCCAATCCACGCCGCGATCCGCCGCTTTTTGAATGGCCGTCATTAAGGCTTCGCCGTTAGCCTGTTGCAAAGCTCGTACAATTTCAATGGGTTGTTCATCATCTAACAATCCCAGCATAGTATTCACTACTTCCGTCGTGATATTGCCGTTGCTCATGACAATGGCCTGATCCGTCAAACTCAAAGAATCGCGAATACTGCCCTGTGCGGCTTTTGCCAATTTATCAAGTGCGGTGGATTCAAAAGGAATTTTTTCTTGTGTAAGAATATAATCTAAATGCTGAGCAATTTGCGATTGATCCAATGCCTTCAAATGAAATTGCATACAGCGGGATAAAATCGTAATCGGCAATTTCTGCGGATCGGTGGTCGCCAACAGGAATTTCACATATTCCGGCGGTTCTTCCAACGTTTTCAACAACGCATTGAAAGAATGACGGGAAAGCATATGCACTTCGTCAATCAGATAGACTTTATAACGCCCTTGCACCGGTTTATATTGTACGTTATCCAACAATTCACGGGTATCTTCCACTTTGGTACGAGATGCCGCATCGATTTCGATTAGATCGATAAAACTGCCTTCTTCAATGGCTTTACAATGAGCACATTCACCACAAGGTTCCGCAGTAACACCGTGCACACAATTTAACCCTTTGGCAAATAAGCGGGCAATGGAAGTTTTCCCTACGCCCCTTGTACCAGAAAAAAGATAAGCATGATGCAGGCGGTTTTCTTTCAAACCGTTTGCCAGTGCAGTCAAAATATGTTGCTGCCCCACCACTTCAGAGAACTTTTTCGGCCGCCATTTGCGGGCCAAAACCTGATAGCTCATACTTATCCTTTTTGTTATATGTGAAAATTAATGTCCGGCAAAATCCACTAAAGTAAAGGGCTCGACACCTAAATTACGTAAGCGTTGCTCACCGCCTAAATCCGGCAAGTTGATGACAAAAGCGGCATTTTTTACACTTCCGCCCAAACGTTGTACTAATTTCACCGTTGCTTCTACTGTACCGCCGGTTGCTAATAAATCGTCAATAATCAATACGTTATCATCAATTTTAATCGAATCCGTATGAATTTCTAACGTATCTTCACCATATTCTAACTGATAGCGTTGAGAAATCGTTTCTCGAGGCAATTTATTCGGTTTACGTACCAATACAAAGGGACAATTTAACGCTAATGCGATAGGTGCACCAAAAATAAAACCACGGGATTCCGTCCCTAAGACTTTATTAATACCTCGATCTTTATAATGTGCCACGGTCAAATCCACCACCGCTTTGAAAGCTTGCGGCACTTCTAAAAGACTGGTGATATCACGGAAAATAATCCCAGCTTGCGGATAATCGGGAATAGATTTAATAGATGATTTAATTAAATTTAGTTGTTCGTTCATACTAATCACTCAAAGTGCGGTTGATTTTGTTAAATTTTTAAAACGCTTAAATGTAGAGAATATTCGTTTATTTTGCAAGTCTTATTGATAAATATCTTGTCCGTCTTGACGGGTTTTTAAGATCCGTAAAATCCACACATATTGCTCCGGTGTCGGGATCACAAATTGTTCAATTTCCACATTCATGGCACGGGCGGATTGTTGCGGATCATCGCTAAGTTCCAACGGCGGATGAATTTCCATTTCATATAAACCGTTTTTGGCGTTATAACGAGGAAACATGGGGATAACCACAGATTTCGATAATTTCGCCATTTTATTTAATCCAGGTAAAGTCGCTTTATAGGTAGCAAAAAAATTCACAAATTCACTCAGTTTCGCACCATAATCTTCGTCCGGCAGATAATAACCCATATTGCCTTGTTTAATGGATTGCAAAAAAGGTTTTATACCGTTTTGACGAGCGTGCATTTTACCGCCGAAACGTTCACGGGTGCGATTCCATAACCAATCTACTAACGGATTTCGGTGCGGGTTATACATTGCAGTCATCGGCATACCGTGGGTATGCAGAATAATACCCGAGGCATCTATTGCCCAACCGTGCGGCACCATTAAAATAATATTATGTCCGTCCGCTTTAGCCTGCCGAATATGTTCAAGACCGATAAATCGGCTGCGTTTTTGCAAATGTTTTGCCGAACGAATCGCAATTTCGCCGATGCCTAACATAACCTGAGCTAACGTCACAAACATTTCATCAATCACTTGCTCCCGCTTTTCATCGCTCCACTGCGGGAAGCAATATTGCAAATTCACACGGGCTTTATGGCGTGGTTTTTTCGCTAATTTAGCTGCTAATAAACCGATTTTTCCGGCAAACCAATCACGCCAACGAAACGGCATTAAACCTAATAACACCAAACCCAATACGCCCAGCCATACCCCCCAATATTTCGGCAATAAAAACGCTTTCAGAAATTTAGGATCATAGCCGATTTTGGCGGTGTATCGTACATTTTCCTGTTCTGTCATCAGCTAAACCAACCTTGATCGTAAAGCATTTTCACCGCCATAATAAAGGACATCACTACCACCATTGGACGAATCCAGGTTTTACCTTTAGTTAGCACCATTTTCGCTCCTAAATTGGCACCGATAAACTGTCCCAACATCATAATCATCCCCAGCGACCACATCACATTACCGTAAATCAAAAAGAAAATCAGCGATGCGATATTTGATGTAAAATTCAGCACTTTAGCGTGAGCAGTGGCTTTGGATAAATTGAAACCAAGCAACATCACAAAAGCCAGGCTCAGAAAAGATCCTGTACCCGGTCCGAAAAAACCGTCATAAAAACCGATGCCTAATCCGGCGGTAAAAGCAAATCCCCAATAGGAAATACGTTTTTGACGGTCTTCATCGCCTAATTTCGGTGTTAATAAAAAATACAGGCCAATCGCTACAATTAAAAATGGCAAAATACCTTTTAACAGCGAAGCATCAATCAATTGAATTAATACCGTGCCAATCACCGCCCCGATAAAGGTGAGCAGAATCAGCATCCAAATTTCCGATAAATTCACCGCTCTTTTACGGATAAAATACAAACTCGCCGAAAAAGATCCGCCGCAGGCTTGCAATTTGTTGGTGCCAAGTGCCATTGCCGGCGGCATACCCGTTGCGAGCAAAGCGGGAATAGTGATTAATCCGCCACCGCCCGCCATGGCATCAATAAAACCGGCAATTAGTGCTACGCCAAACAGCAAAGCGATAATGTCAATGCTTAATTCCATTGGATCTCCTATTATTCAAGCCATTCACTACGATTGGGTGAATTGATTACCTGTTGGCATAATGCCGGTTCCGGTGGTAACACTTTCGGTTTTGCCGGTGTGCTTGATGGTTTTACCGGTTCAAACCAAGAATATAATTCTGCTCCGCAACCGTCGCCTGCCGGTACCGGAGCTTGATTTTCACAGTAGACAGCCCCTTTCGGACAAGTTAAACGCACATGGAAATGGGAATCGTGAGCATACCAAGGGCGGATTTTTTGTAACCATGAACGATCAGCTCGTTCCGTTTGACACAATTTCACTTTAATGGCAGGGTTCACAAAAATACGTGAGACTTGACTGTCTTGAGCCGCTAGTTTGATCAGATTAAAGTGGTTACTGTTCCAAATTTTATCATCTACGCGTTGGGTTGCGCGGTTTACCACTAACAAGCCTTTGCCGTCGGAATTAATGGCATCTTTATCGGACATCGTCCCCATCCGCAACCAAATATCCGCATCCAATCCGATCTGATGGCTGGCGTGACCGGTTAAGAATCGCCCGCCTCCCGGCATAGCAATATCCCCGACCAACATTGTGGGCAAACCTGCGTTTTTCGCTTTTTTTCCTAAACGCTGTAAATAGCTGATCATATCCGGATGACCGTAAAAACGATTGCGGTTAATACGGATTACTTGATAGCCGTCACCTTTGCCCGGTAAAGCCTGAGCCCCGATAATACAACCGTTGGAATGAGATCCTACCGGTATCGGTTCGCCCGGAATCGGACGCTTAATTTTCTGCCAATCTTGCGGTAATGCTTTAGCTTGAACGGACAAAACTGCGGTAAAAATCACCGCACTTAAGGCTTTTAATATTGTTTTTTTCATTGATGTTCCCATTTTTTTGCCTATGGTTTCACCATAGGTTAAGCATAGTTCACCCCTTTGAGGTTATTGCGATTAGGAGTGCAAAGCAGCCTAACTTGCTTAATCGTGGGTGGAGGCCCACGGCTTAATGTTTTTTAACGACACTGTGCTTTAAAGCGTAATAAATGATCCAGCAATACAATCGCCGTCATGGCTTCGGCAATAGGCACGGCACGAATGCCGACACAAGGATCGTGGCGGCCTTTGGTGCTCACATCCACTTGCTCATTATTAAGATTAACCGTATGCCCCGGCACAGTGATGCTGGATGTAGGTTTTAAGGCGATATGTGCAATAATCGGCTGGCCTGAACTGATACCGCCTAAAATACCGCCCGCGTGATTGGATTCAAAACCTTGCGGATTCATTTCATCACGGTGTTGGCTGCCTTTTTGGTTCACGACGGCAAAACCGTCGCCGATTTCTACACCTTTTACCGCATTAATTGACATTAATGCGTGAGCAAGATCCGCATCCAAACGATCAAATACCGGCTCACCTAAACCCAACGGCACATTTTCTGCGATTACCGTAAGTTTTGCCCCGATGGAATCCCCTTCTTTTTTAATTTCACGGATCAATTCATCGAATTTTTCCACCGCACTTTCGTCCGGGCAAAAAAACGGATTGCTGTTTACTTGTCGCCAGTCGATCTTAGCAATATCGGCTACGGATTGAGGATCAATTTTTACATCACCGATTTGTGATAAATAGCCACGCACTTCAATGCCAAACTGTTCACACAAATATTTCTTGGCAATGGCTCCGGCAGCCACCCGCATTGCGGTTTCGCGGGCAGACGAACGACCACCGCCGCGATAATCTCGAATACCGTATTTTTGTTGATAGGTAAAATCTGCGTGTCCCGGACGGAAACGATCTTTAATCTCGCCGTAATCCTGCGAACGTTGATCGCTGTTTTTGATGATTAAACCGATACTGGTTCCCGTGGTTTTGCCTTCAAATACACCGGATAAAATCTGCACTTCGTCCGCTTCACGGCGTGGCGTGGTATAACGGGACGAACCCGGTTTGCGACGGTCTAAATCCGGCTGAATATCCGCTTCCGTTAATGCCATGTTCGGCGGTATGCCGTCCACAATACAGCCTAAAGCGATACCGTGAGATTCCCCGAATGTGGTAACGCGAAAAAGTTGTCCGATGCTGTTGCCTGCCATGTTAATTCCTTCTTATATTATGCTTGTGTTTGTATAGGTTCAGGTAAATTAATTTCCATTCGCTCGGTAGCAATTTTAATACCGTGCCGCTCAAATAATTGGTTAATTCGATAATTAATAAAGTTGGTGGTCGGCATACGATCATCCAATTCCGGTACATGAACCTGCAATTCATATTCCAAACCGCTCTTGCCGAAAGCTAAGAAATTCACTTTAATGTCTTGATCTTGGGCAACTTTAGGCGCTTCATCCGCCACTTGACGGAGTAATTTTGCCACTAAATCCAAATCCGAGCCGTATGCCACTTCCACCGGAATCACAATTCTAGTCATTGTATTGCTTAACGTCCAGTTAATAAAGCGATCCGTCACAAAAGCCTGATTCGGTAACACTATATCTTTGTCATCGGAATCAATTAAGGTTGTGGAACGCAAGCGGATTTGTGTCACCGTACCGGTATATTGCCCTACGGTGACTTTATCCCCCACCCGCACCGGGCGTTCGAATAATAAAATCAAACCGGAAATAAAACTGCCGAAAATTTCCCGTACCCCGAAACCGAGACCGACGGAAAGTGCGGTGAAAATCCATTGAATTTTAGTCCAAGACAAACCCAGATTTGAGAACGACCAAATGCTACCGATAAGAATCATCACATAACGTAAAATTGCGGTGGCAGTATGTGACATCCCCCGCACAAATTTACCGCGGGAAAAAATCAGGACTTCTAAAATACCTTCTAAATTTCGGATAATCGCGTACATTCCCAACAAGATCAGTAAAGATCGCATTAAATTTAATAAGGTAATACTATCGACATTATTACTGCTATCTACGCTTTCCCATAAGATCACGCCATCTAAATAATAAGCCACACTGATTAAATCAGACCAAATCAAATAGAAACAGAACAGCAGCACGACCCAACCCACAAGATCCGCCATACGGAATAATTGTTGGTTGACGGTAGAAATCTTAATGCTATTTTTTTCTTCCGCTTCCAATAATTCTTTGACTTTTTCTTCGCCTAATTCTTTTTGTTGACGAATTTGTTCCCGTTTTTCTTTTAACCGACGATACGCCATTCGGCGGGATGAGACGGTAAAAATGCGATATACCACTTGGCGGGCAAAAATCCATGCAATGACTAATAAATAACAATTCAATAAATGTTTGGTCAGCGTTACGGCGGTGTAATAATAGCCCAAAGTGATCAGAAACATTAAGGAAATCGGGATTACCACTAATACCACACGTAACAATTTCATCCATTTAGTATTTCGTTTTTCACCATTTTCCGTTACAGTATTTTCATATTTGCGAATGGCTTTATTAAAAAGCGGCAAAATCACAAATTGGCACATAATCAACGCAATTAAACTGATTACCTCACCAATCACATCATTGCTGTAATCCACTTGTTCAATATAAGAAAATCCGAACGAAATCACAAATAACACGAATACAATAATGGATTTACCAATCACTTCGCGGAATACTTCGTTGCTTTCCGGCGGCATACCGAAATGGCGATAGGCAATGCCGTGCGGTCGTAGCAGAGATAATACGGTTGAGAAAAACAACCAGTGTATAAATAAAATTCCGCTCACCAGCAAAGCGGTGAATTTATTTACAAAGATAATATTTGCTCCGAATCCTACAATCGCAAAGAAAATAAGGGCGTTCGGTAACGCCAAAACAACCGTCCACAATAACGCTTCCGGCGTATGCCAATGACTGTCGTTTTTTAATGTATTCACGTAGGTCGCCAGCACTTCCAAACGTGCCTTAATAGCTGATTTTTCCCATATGATTAACATGTAGGTGAATAACAATAACGCACCGATAGCAATCAAGGAAAATAAATTCTGTGTAATTTGGCTTAAATCAAAGGTTTTAGACAGTTCTTTAAATTCCCATAATGCAAGATTAGGAAAACTTTTTACCCAATCCAAATCAATGGGACTATTACTTTTTACCCAAAAACTTTGTTGTTGTAATTTTGCCTGCAAGGCATCGCTGATTGACAGAACTTGTTGTTGATTCAGATCGACATTAATCGCCAAGTTAAGCTGATTATTTAATGAACGAATCTGACTTGTTAAAATCTCACTGCGTTCCTGTAAAATCATTGCCAATTGTGACCGCTCTTTTTCATTGAGCGTTACTTTTTCAGTGGTTTGCAGGGTATCAATATAGCTTTGCGGATCCGAAAGGCTGTCCCGCATTTTTGTGGTTTCAAATACCTGTACCCGCAAATCCGTGATTCGTTTTGCCAATCCCTGCACCATTTGCTCTTTCGGCAGATCCTGACGCAGTTCGTTGATCACTCTCGACAGCAACAATGTACCTTGTAACATATTGAGTTGATCTTCAATATAATGTTGAGTCTGTTTTAAATTATCCAACAAACTTTTACTGCGTAAACTGTCTTGCGACAAATTATTCATCTGTGTCGTTTGCTGCAACAAATCCTGACTGAGTTTAGTATTGATCGCCAATTCCCGACTAATCAACGGATGGCCATTATTTTTTTGTTCCAATTGCGTGGCCTGAGTGACTTGTCGTTGAGAAGCCTGTAAATTCTTTTCATTAATGGCCTCTTGCAATGCAATGATTTTACGCTGCAATATTTGTTGCTGTAAGCTTTTTTCTTCGGCTTGCGTTTCATACATAAAACGCAATTTATCATTTTCCTGTAATAAAGATTGATTATAGGTATCGCGTAACTCAATTAAAGTTTGTTCCAACTGTAAGCGTGTTTTTTGTGCCTTCGTAGTCGCATCGGCCCATAAACGAACCAAATCTTGTGAACGAATCAGGTTTTCTTTTAAGGAGGTTTGCACCCGTTCAACTACGGTATTCTGAGAACTGACTTTAGTGTTGATTTCAATTAAGGATTCTTGCACCTGATCTAAAGCAGATTGTTCGGTTTCTAGTTGCTTTTGTAACGCTTCCAGCGTTTGATTGACTAAATTTTGCTGAAAATTGACCGCACTTTGTTGCCTTAGCTTCGTAATATTAGCTTGACTTTGTGCTAACATAGAAGGCACTTTGGCAACATCTTTGGCTAATGTTTCATTCAATTGCTGTTGCTGCGTGATTTCTTTCGTGAGCTGTAAGGTTTCTTCCAACGTTTTGATCGTCGCTTGCGATTCGGCAGAATTACTGTTTCCCGCTTTCGCTTCATTCAATAATGCCGTCACTTTTGCTACCGTCGGAATTTCAGGCAGAGATAAAGACTCCGCTCCGACCGAAAACGCCGGAACAAAGGTCAAATAAATAGCTAAAATTGTGCGATACAATAGTTTCATCAATTATCCTACGCAATTAAAGGTTGTTTTTCTTCGACAATCTTCACTTCATCACCGGTCGCAGGGTTCTTAATAAATACATCAAGTTGATTAAAAGCAATATCGATATTGTTTTCTGCAAAAAGTTCGTTAATGCGACGGTTTAAGAAATCAATGGTGACTGTGCGATCATTAATATGTCCCACATGGACGCGTAATTCGTGATCCAATGTACTTGCACCAAAGGTTAAGAAATACACTACCGGCGGCGGATCTTTTAAAACTAACGGGGATTGTGCGGCAGCCTGTAACAGTAATTTTTTGGTCAATTCTAAATCAGAACCGTAAGCCACGCCAACAGCAATGGTCAAACGGGTAACGGAATTAGTGAGCGACCAGTTAATCAAACGCTCGGTTACAAAAGCTTTATTCGGTACAATCACTTCTTTCCGTTCAAAATCCACCAACGTTGTGGCACGAATACGAATTTTAGATACCGTACCGGAAAATTCACCGATGGTAATGGTATCCCCGATACGGGCGGGACGTTCAAACAGGATAATGATACCGGAGACGAAATTCGCAAAAATTTCTTGTAAGCCGAAACCCAACCCCACAGAAAGTGCGGCGAATAACCATTGTAATTTTGACCACGAAATCCCTAAAATGCCAAAGGCTAAACCCGCTCCTAAAGCAATGATTCCATAAGTCATCAATGTTGTAATCGTATAAGGTGCGCCTTGTGAAAAATTAAAACGGGAGAAAATCAAGGTTTCCAACATTCCCGCAATATTACGAACCAATAAATAGGTAATCAGTAAAACAACAATGGCCACCAGCAAATTAAATAATGTGACGGATTCCATCACCGTACCGCTATCCGTGGTGACACTTTGCTGCCACAAAGTTACGCCTTCCAGATAATAAGCGACTTTAACCAAATCCGACCATACCCAATAAAGCAACACAAATAACCCGGCCCACAACAATAGATTCATGATATTGGACATTTGTGTTTTTACCTGACTGATCGCCAATTCATCCTGCTGAGGATCAATTTTCACTTCATTTTCTTTATTCGAATTAGCTTCCGCCTGTTGTTTACGTTTTTCCTGTAAACGACGGTAAGCTAAACGGCGTGAACCCACGGTTAACGAGCGATAGACGACTTCTCGGGCAATCACCCATAACGCGACCACATTAAAGGTTAAAATCAAATGACTAATCAGCGTTAACGCAGTGTAATAATAACCAGTAACAACCAATGCAATTAAAATAATCGGTGCGGCCAAAAAAGTTAGCCGAACAAACTGCAGTAAGAATCGATCGGATTGTTCCGCTTTATCGTTAATATTTTGCTGATATGCCGCCATGGCTTTACGAAAACGCGGACCGGTCACCAATAATAAAATCACTAATGCGATAACGGTTAAAGACTGCCCCAATACGTCATTTTTAATCCCGATTTCCATATCGGAGAAAAGCGATAAATTCAAAAATAACGCTATCCACCAAGCGGAGTGTTTGAGATCTCGGCGAAAAATCGCAGCATTTTCAGGCGGCATATTAAAGTGACGAATAGCCAAGCCGTGCGGACGCAACAACGCCAAAGTAAAGACAAAAAACAACCAATAGACCGCCATTTTTAGTCCCCAATTCCACGCGGTGGTCGGGTCTTGAAAACAAATATAAGTCACTAAAATAAACAGCGTTAAGAAAAATGCGGTACTCGGCAAACATAAAATAAGCGTCCAGAAAATCGCCCGCGGCGTATGCCATTGCGTATCCGCAATTAACGTATTGATTTCGCCGTTAATCATCGCCAAGCGGGATTTAATCCGTTCTTTCTTACGTAAAATAACACCGGCAGCCAATAATAACAATCCGATTTGAATGATTGCCGACGTTAAATTATCCTGCCAGTTATGAAAATCCAATTTTTGTTTGATGAATTGCAATTGCCATGCGGCAGTTCTCGGAAAATTTTGCAACCATTTCAAATCAATCGGTTCATTACTTTTTACCCAAAAACTTTGTTGTTCCAGTTTATTTTGTAATTCATCGCTGATTGTCGTAATTTGTTGCTGATTCAACTCAATATTAATGGCTAAGTTCAGCTGTGAATTCAACAAAGTGATTAAATCGGAAATCAATTTACGGCGTTCCTGTAAAATATCCGTCAATTGTGACCGCTCTTTATCATTTAATGTAACTTGATTATTCTTTTGAAAATTACTGATATAGCTATCGTCATTAAATACCGTATCACGCAGTTCCGTTAAATCAAAAATGCTGACCCGTAAATCCGCAATTCGTTTCGGCAATCCGCTGATAATTTCATCTTGCGGTAACGATTGGCGTTGTTTATTGATAATTCGAGAAAGTACCAATGATCCCTGCAACGCACTAATTTGTTCGTCAATTGTACGCTGCGTTTGCTGCAAATTATCCAACACATTTTTAATACGCAAATTATCTTGGGATAATTCGTTAAGCGTAGCGGTTTGCGTCACTAACTCTTGACTTAAACGGGCATTTCCCTCTTGCTCTTTCGCCAACGGCGAATTTTCTGAAGATTGTTTTTGTGATTGAGCGGTCGTTTGAACCGCTTGCTCTTTGGATTCTTGCAATAATTTTTCATTGATGGCGGTTTGCAGACGTTGTGCCTGTGCTTGTAATAACTGTTCTTCCAGTTGTTTTTCATCCTGTTGAGCTTCATATAACGCGGTCAGCGCGGCATTTCCGCTTAATAGCAACTGATTATAGGTATTCTGCAAACCGATAAGTTCTAATTCCGTATTTAATTTATTTTTTTGTGCCTCGGGCATTGGTGTCAGTAACAGTTTATTAATCTCTTGTGTACGCCGCACATTTTGCATTAACGCCGTTTGTGCACGATCCGGCGCTGTGTTTTGCGTAACCAAATTGGCATTAATCGTCATAAGTTCGGTTTGAACCTGTTGCAAATCGGATTGCACCGCACTTAATTGACTTTGCAATTTATCCACGCTGACTTTACTGAAATCCGAATTTTGAGCCGTGCTATTTTTTAATTTTGCGGCTTGATTTTGTGCATTTTTCATTAATTTAGCCGCTTGTGAAATTGCGGTGCCGAGCTGATCATTTTGTTGTTTTTGTTGGTCGATTTGGCTTAACAATGTCAGCGTATCTTCCAAATCTTGCACTAATGCTTTAGAATCAGCTGAGTTCGTTTTATCTTTTTTTGCCGTTTCCAGTTGGGCAGAAATATCTACTGCCGTCGGAATATCAGCCGCAAAGACGAAATTCATAAACCCGACACAGAAAAGTGCGATCAAAAAATAACGAAATATTTTATTCATTGGTTTGCTCTCGGATTTTATTTAATTCATTTTTTAATAATTGGCGTGATATTTTAATGTTGCCTTGTTGTTGGTATTGTTCCACATTTAAAGCGTAATATGCCACCGGTTGTTTAAACTTTTCAATTTTATCTGACAGCCATTTTTGTAATTGGCTGGTAAGTTCGGCGGAAAAAGTTTGTGAAAATGCCACAAAAGCCACCGGACGTTGTCCGAATTCAGAATCATCAATCGGTAATACAAAGGCTTGTCGCACTAATTCGTATTGTTGAATCACCGCTTCGATTTCTTCCGGTTGAATATTTTCTCCGCCGGAAATAAACATATTATCCACACGTCCGATGACAATTAATTCATCATCAAACCAATAGCCTTTGTCTTTGGTTTGAAACCAACCTT
Source organism: Cricetibacter osteomyelitidis (assembly GCF_004340985.1). Lineage (GTDB taxonomy): Bacteria > Pseudomonadota > Gammaproteobacteria > Enterobacterales > Pasteurellaceae > Cricetibacter > Cricetibacter osteomyelitidis. The sequence goes on along the minus strand of NZ_SLYB01000001.1, from coordinate 62,477 downwards.
GTTCGTTCAAAAGGGAAACTATTTTACCGTTTTGCCAATAACCATCCGCCAATCCCGCACCACGCAGCCAGATTTCATCATTCACTAATCGATATTCACGACCACGTAATGCTTGCCCCACACCTTTTTTACCGTCACTGATTTTGGCAAATACCGTGGAAGCCATTTCCGTCATCCCATAACCGGTATAACTTTGAATACCAAGTGCGGTCAGTTTTTGGGTTAATTCTACGGGAATTAGTGTACCGCCCAACAAAATATGTGCGGTACGGAATTGAGAAATTTTATGCGATTCAATATATTGCAATAACCGTTGAGCTTGCGTAGGCACTAAAGATACGTGAGTTGCATTCAATACGGAAGCATAAAAATCATCGCCCGGTAAATGTAATTCCGCTCCGCTTAATAACCAACGCCACACAATGCCTTGACCGGAAACATGATAAAGCGGTAACGACAATAGCCAGCTATTATGCGGTTGAAATTGAGTCAATTCACACACACCCTGAGCATTGGCAAGATGGGCATCAATAGTATGTACCACTGCTTTAGGCGAACCGCTGGAACCGGAAGTCAAGGTTAATGTTGCTCCTTTCCTGTTTACGGGAGAGGCCGGAGAAAATACAACACATTTTCGTAAAAGAAAGGAAAGAACATCACCTTGTTCTTTTGAAATTTTGCAATGCAAAAATTTCCCCTCTCCAGCTTTATAGGCATTCTCTCCTGTAAACGGGATAGAAGAAAAAAGAAAATCAATTTGATTTTCTTTACAAATCGACCGCACTTTTGCATCGGAAAAAGCCGGATTAATTCCCAAAACACGTGCATTCAATTGCAAACCGGCCAGATAATATAACAATAAATCCAAACTATTTTTGCCGCATAACGCAAAACCCGAGCCCGCAGTAACGCCTAGCTCGGTGAGTGATTGAGTAAGTTGATTTAATTGTTGATTGAGTTGTCGCCAAGTTAAAACGCGATCCGTTCCCTCTCGCAGTGCAACTCGTTCACAATCGGCTAAGGACTGCCAAGGAAACATTCGCACTAATTCACTACGAAAAACTTACGGACATCGTCAATAATCTCGTCTGGTAAATGCATTGAACTCATTGCCCCTTCAAGCATTAATAATTTACGACCGCTATTATTATTGGTAATCACCCAATAAGGCGTTTCCGGAATTTGTTTTGGTTTCGTGTGGTTGCCCGCCATTAACAATGTGCCTTCATCGCGGGCAAAATACACGCGGGTACGTCCTTGCAATGATTCGGTGGCTAATGCAAACCCTTCCGGATTGGTGCGGTATAACACAGTCAAAATAGAAAGAAAACGTACCACCGCTTTGGTTTCTTGTAAAAAGTCCTCGGAATCAAACAACTTACGTAATTTATCCACCGTGCGGGCGATCACTTCATCAGATTGCTTTTTAGTGGCGACTTTTTGCGGCAGTTCGTCTTCTTTTGTCACAACCGCTTCCGTTTTTTTCGTTTCAACAATTTTCACATCGGCTGCCGATTTTTCTAAAATTTGCTCCGCACTTTCCGCAACCGCCGGTACATTTACCGGTTCGGACACCTTTGACGGCACATTAAGAGAAGATAAATGGAGCAAACGGCGTAAAATATCCGATGCACTTTCACCGATAGATTGCGTATTGCTTGCGATAAATTGATAGAGTTCTTCATCTACTTCAATAATTTTCATTTTATCTTCCTATTTTTAATTTATAATCTGTGGGATTATAATTCATTCTTACCATTTCTAAAATACTAAAAACTATGAATTTATTACATTATCAATTTAATCCGCTACCCGAATCGCAAAATCCCGTTTTGGTATTTATCCACGGATTGTTCGGTGATGCCAATAATCTCGGTGTAATCGCCCGTGCCTTTAGTGACAATTACCCGATTTTACGAGTGGATTTACGCAATCACGGAAACAGTTTTCATTCGGAAACAATGAATTATGATGTTATGGCAGAAGATTTGCTCATTCTGCTCAATCAGCTTGAACTGCATAATGTCATTTTAATCGGGCACTCAATGGGCGGTAAAACGGCAATGAAAACCGCCGCACTAGCGCCCAACTTAGTGGAAAAATTAATTGTATTGGATATTTCCCCCGTGCAATACCAAGGTAATCATCACGATGACGTGTTCCAAGGTTTGTTCGCCGTGCAACAATCCGATGTCCAAACCCGCCAACAAGCCAAACCGATTTTAGCTCAACATATTAAAAATGAAGCTATCATTCAATTTATGTTGAAATCCTTTGAACCGCAGTCCGCTGAAAAATTTCGTTTCAATGTGACCGCACTTTTCCGCAATTATCGCAATCTAATGGATTGGCAACCGGTGTTTTTTGATAAACCGACATTATTCATCAAAGGCGGACAATCGGATTATATTTTGCCGGAATACGGCAGCATGATGTTAAACCAATTTCCGCAAGCCGCCTCTTTTGTGATTGCCAACAGCGGACATTGGATTCATGCCGATAAGCCGGACAGCGTAATTCGCGCGATTAATAAATTTTTACAGAAATAACGCCGGTTTTCAGTAATAATATTTGCCCCCTGATCAAAAAATTGATAAAGTGCGGTGCAAAAATAAATTTTTTATCTTTACCCATTTAGCAGGACAAAAGAATGAGCCAAGAATATTTAGATTTTGAATTACCGATTGCAGAACTCGAAGCAAAAATCGAATCATTGCGTTCGGTAACAGAGCAAGACAACAAAATTAATCTTGATGACGAAATTGCTCGTTTACAGAAAAAAAGTGAAGAACTCACGAAAAAAACCTTCGCCGATTTAGATGCGTGGCAAGTTTCCCGCATGGCACGTCACCCGAATCGTCCTTATACTTTGGACTATATTGAACATATTTTCACAGAATTTGAAGAGCTTGCCGGCGATCGCGCTTTTGCCGACGATAAAGCCATTGTCGGCGGTTTGGCTCGTTTAGACGGCAAACCGGTGATGATTATCGGTCATCAAAAAGGTCGTACGGTAAAAGATAAAGTCATGCGTAACTTCGGTATGCCGGCTCCGGAAGGTTATCGTAAAGCCTTACGTTTAATGCAAATGGCAGAACGTTTTAAACTACCGATTATTACGTTCATTGATACGCCGGGAGCCTATCCGGGCGTGGGTGCGGAAGAACGCGGCCAATCGGAAGCTATTGCACGTAACCTGCGTGAAATGTCCACCTTAAGCGTACCGGTGATTTGTACAGTGATCGGTGAAGGTGGTTCCGGCGGTGCATTGGCTATCGGCGTAGGCGATAAAGTGAATATGCTGCAATACAGCACCTATTCCGTAATTTCTCCCGAAGGTTGTGCCTCTATTTTATGGAAAAGTGCGGAAAAAGCCTCCACTGCGGCCGAAGTAATGGGCTTAACCGCAAAACGCCTGCATGAATTAAAATTAATCGACAACATTGTGCCCGAACCGTTGGGCGGAGCACATCGTCACTACACCGAAATGGCCGATAATTTGAAAAAACAAATTCTTAATGATTTGGCAGACCTTGAAATGCTGGATAAAGAAACCTTACTGGAACGTCGTTATCAACGTTTGATGAGCTACGGTTATTGTTAATCGACATTAATCTATAAAAGAGCGGTAAAATTTACCGCTCTTTTTCAGAAGAATTAAATTTGATACCTATATGTTTATTTAACGAAATGATTTAAACAATTTATTATGGAAAATAATATTTAATAATGATAACAAGGAGACAAAAATGAAGAATGTTTTATCAATCCAATCTCATGTCGTTTACGGTTATGCCGGCAATAAATCTGCGATTTTCCCAATGCAATTATTGGGCGTTGATGCGTGGGCACTTAACACTGTGCAATTTTCCAACCACACCCAATACGGTAAATGGACAGGTATGGTGATCCCGAAAGAACAAATCGGTGAAATCGTCCGCGGTATCGATGAAATCGGCGAATTAAAAAAATGCGATGCGGTACTCTCCGGCTATATGGGTTCTGCAGAGCAAGTAGAAGAAATTTTGAAAGCCGTACAAAAAGTCAAATCATTAAATCCTAATGCTATTTACTTATGCGATCCGGTGATGGGTAATGTGGAAAAAGGCTGTATCGTGGCAGACGGCGTGAAAGAAGGCTTGTGCAATCTAGCCTTGCCGCAAGCGGATATCACCACGCCGAATCTAGTGGAATTACGCGAACTGTCAGGCTTAAAAGTCGAAAGTTTTGATGAAGCGGTAGAAGCGGTGAAAATAATTTTAAGCAAAGGTCCAAAACGTGTGGTGGTGAAACATTTAAGCCGTGCGGGAAAAGACCCTAGCCAATTTGAAATGCTGTTCGCCAACCAAGAGGGCATTTGGCATCTTACCCGTCCGTTACACGAATTCAAACTCGACCCTGTGGGCGTGGGCGATTTAGTGGCTAGCCTGTTCCTAGCCAATTTGCTAAACGGCAAATCCGATCTGGATGCCTTTGAACACACTGCCAATGCAGTAAATGATGTGATGTCCATCACCCATCAGCTTAATTCTTACGAATTGCAACTGATTGAAGCCCGTCACGTAATTGTTAATCCGGTAAGTAAGTATAAAGCGGTGAAAATTGCGTAAAATCCGACCGCACTTTATTACTACAACATCTACAAGGGCATACTTAGTATGCCCTTCCAGTCAAAAATATAAAGGAAACTATAATGTCTAATCCCCTATTAGAAAACACGGTATTGCCGCAGTTTTCAAAAATTAAGCCGCAGCATATTCAACCGGCAGTAGAACAACTTGTTCAGGAATGTCGTGATACCACGGAAAATCTGTTAAAACAACCGCACTTTACTTGGGAAAATTTATGCCAACCATTGTCGGAAGTAAATGATCGTTTAAGCCGTGCCTGGTCGCCGATAGGACATTTAAATTCCGTGAAAAACAGTACGGAATTGCGGGATGCCTATCAAGCCTGTTTGCCGTTATTATCTGAATACGGCACTTGGGCGGGGCAACATCAAGGATTATACAATGCTTATTTGCAGCTGAAAAACAGCCCGGAATTTGAAACCTTAAGTATCGCACAGAAAAAAGCCATTGATAACAGCCTACGTGATTTCCAATTATCCGGTATTTCATTGCCCGCAGAACAGCAAAAACGCTATGGCGAAATTGTAGCCCGTTTATCTGAACTCAACTCACAATTCAGCAATAACGTGTTGGATGCCACAATGGGTTGGGAAAAAATCATTGAAAATGAAAGCGAATTAAAGGGTCTACCGGAATCTGCTTTAGCAGCGGCAAGACAATCGGCGGAAAGCAAAGGCTCGAAAGGCTACCGCTTTACGCTGGAATTTCCAAGCTATTTGCCGGTGATGACTTATTGCGAAAACCGCGAATTACGGGCGGAAATGTACCAAGCCTTTGCAACCCGAGCTTCCGATCAAGGCCCGAACGCAGGCAAATGGGATAATTCGGCGATTATGGAAGAAATTCTGGCATTACGAGTGGAATTGGCAGAATTGCTAGGCTTTAAAACCTACACCGAACTTTCTTTAGCCACCAAAATGGCGGAAAACCCACAGCAAGTTTTAGATTTCCTTGAGAATCTTGCCGTTCGCAGCAAACCGCAAGGGGAAAAAGAATTAGCGGAATTAGAAGCATTTTGCAAAACACACGAAAATGTCACCGCACTTGAGCCTTGGGATATAACCTTTTACAGTGAAAAACAAAAACAGGCATTGTACGCCATCAATGACGAAGAGCTTCGCCCGTATTTCCCCGAAGATCGTGTTATTTCCGGTTTGTTTGAACTGATTAAACGCATTTTCAATATTCGTGCGGTAGAACGCTTTGATGCGGATACTTATCACCCTGATGTGCGTTTCTTTGATTTAATTGATGAAACCGACGAAATCCGCGGAAGTTTCTATTTAGACTTATATGCCCGCGAACACAAACGCGGCGGGGCATGGATGGATGATTGCGTAGGTCGCAAACGTAAAATCGATGGTACATTGCAAAAACCGGTAGCTTATTTAACCTGTAATTTCAATAAACCGGTAGGCGACAAACCGGCATTATTTACTCACGATGAAGTAACTACGCTATTTCACGAATTTGGCCACGGCATTCACCATATGCTGACCCGAATTGATGTGGGCGATGTGTCCGGTATCAATGGCGTGCCTTGGGATGCGGTGGAATTGCCGAGTCAATTCTTAGAAAACTGGTGTTGGGAAGAAGAAGCCTTAGCGTTTATTTCCGGTCATTACGAAACCGGTGAACCGCTGCCGAAAGAAAAACTCAGCCAATTATTGAAAGCGAAAAATTTCCAAGCGGCGATGTTCGTGCTTCGCCAACTGGAATTCGGCTTATTTGATTTCCGCCTGCACCACAATTATCAATCAGGCAAAAGCAATCAGATTTTAGACACTTTAAATGCCGTGAAAAAACAGATTGCCGTAATTAAAGGCGTAGAATGGGCAAGAACACCGCACAGCTTCAGCCATATTTTCGCCGGCGGTTATGCCGCGGGCTATTACAGCTATTTATGGGCAGAAGTGCTATCGGCAGATGCATTTTCTCGTTTTGAAGAAGAAGGCATTTTCAATCAGGTCACAGGCAAATCCTTCTTAGACGAAATCCTGACCCGTGGCGGTTCGGAAGAACCGATGGTGTTATTTGAACGTTTCCGCGGCCGTAAACCAACTTTAGATGCCTTATTAAGACACAAAGGCATTACCAATTAAGCGAAACTGCGGTAGGTTTTACCGCAGTTTTTTATTTCTTAGCTGCACCACCTATTGAGATTTTTGCTTTCGGACATAATAAAGCGGGATACCGTATTGTGACCGATCACACCACACCGTAACATCGTATTGTGCCGAGAGCTACAAAGGTTCAGAAGACATAGTTACCTATCTTTAGGTATTTTTAGAGATTTATTCAAAAATTCCTTTATAAAACCCTGAAAATACCCTACTATTTTACTCAAATAATAACTCTACTCTACAAACTTATTTAGGAGATACTTTTATGGTATTTTTAAGCGATAATGAGCTGAATAGCCTGCCTTATAACCAAATTATCGAAAGTTATATTTTACCGCGTTTTCATCAACGCCACCGCGAACAATTAGCGGAACTCATCGTGCTAGCGGAAAAAGTGGAACGCGTACACGCTGATCGCCCTGATGCACCAATCGGATTACACGCGGAATTACAAAACATACTAGCGGATTTAACCAGCCATATGATGAAAGAAGAACAGATTTTGTTCCCAATGATCAATGCCGGTCAATATCAAATGGCTGCAATGCCGATTCGGGTGATGAATATGGAACACGAAGAGCATGCCGATCATATTGAAGTATTAAAATCTCTCACCAACAATATGACACCGCCGGCTGATGCTTGCGGTTCTTGGCAGGCACTCTACAACGGTGTAGCTGAATTTATAAATGATTTAAACAATCATATTCATACGGAAGACGATATTTTATTCCAACGCGTATTAAAAGAAACTTAATATCTGTTTCAACTGAAGCCTGTTTGTGTAAACGGGCTTTTTTATTTATAATTTCCGGCAAAATTCACTCAAAACAGACCGCATTTATGAACAATTTACAACTCGAACAAACCATTAACGACAAACTCAACAGTCACGCCATTCAAGATTATGCCCCGAACGGCTTACAAGTGGAAGGCAAAGCGGAAATCCGTAAAATCATTACCGGTGTCACCGCCACACAAGCCTTAATTGACTATGCTGTCAGCCGACAGGCCGATGCGGTTTTGGTACACCATGGTTATTTTTGGAAAAGCGAAAACCCTTGCATTCGCGGTATGAAAGGCAAACGCATTAAAACCCTGTTAGTAAATGATATCAATCTATACGGCTACCATTTGCCTTTAGACATCCATCCGAAATTAGGCAATAACGCTGAATTATCCCGTTTGTTGGGTATCGAAAATTTGCAAGGTTTGGAAGCCGGAACGAACAGTATTCCTGTTTACGGCACATTAATCGCTCCTATCAACGTGCAAGAGCTGGCACAACGTATTGCAACACAATTAAATCGCCAACCGTTGGTATGCGATGCGTCAGAATTTAACCCAAACGCACCGCACTTAATCCGAAAAATCGGTATTTGCACCGGTGGCGGTCAGGGATATATTGATTTAGCCGCAGCTCAAGGTTGTGATGCCTTTATCAGCGGCGAAGTGTCCGAACAAACCATTCACTCCGCCCGCGAGCAAGGCATTCATTTCTTTGCCGCCGGTCATCACGCCACCGAACGTTACGGTATTAAAGCCTTAGGCGAATGGCTGGCAAAAGAATACGGATTAGATGTAGAGTTTAAAGATATTGATAATCCTGCATAATCCGAACATAAAAAATGGCAGAAATCTCTGCCATTTTTTCATTAAGTTTAAATCAGAAGCCCGCTTGTTTTTCAAGTTGCTCTACTAACTGCTCATTTAATTTCAACGCATCGGCTAATTGAGCTAAGAACACGATTTCTTTACGGGATAATTCCGCACCGCATACCAAACGTACCGCTAAATAAACTTGAACCGCCAAAGCTTGATCGCCTGCAACTTGTTGTGCTATCGATGCCGGTTTTTGTGTTTCTTGCACCAACCATTGTTGCAATTCAGAATCGTTACCCGCTTCATTTAAAATAGCTTGTTTTTCTTGCTCATCCAATTCACCGTCGGATAATGCTGCCGCGATCATTGCACGTAAAATTACTGTACCGCTTTCCACAGTTTGTGCTGCCGAAGCAAATTGTTCTTGCGGCAATTCTTGTTTCTGAGCAACACTTGCTTGGTTTTGTTGATATTTTTGATAAGCTTGATAAGCAAGGTTACCCAATACTGCAATAGAACCCATTTTCGCTAAGCTGGAACCGCCGTTACGACCCAAGATCATTGATAAAACTCCAATTACCACTGCACCGCCGCCAGCTTTAGTGATTTTACCGGCAGTATCGTTTTTGCCCATAGTATCTTTTACTGAGTCTAAAACCTGATTTAAAATGCTACTGAAATCCATATTAGTTTCCTTTGTTGCTAAACTTTAATAAAAATAATGAGTTGAAAAATTGCAGAAAATTAGACCGCACTTTGCCTACCAAGTTCAGTTAATTTCGTACCGAATACACCTTAAATTTTCCGGTTTTCGCAATCACATCATGATAGCCGAAATACTTATCCAATAAATCCGGATAAGGCAGAAAAGCATTGGCAACAATACGCAGTTCACCGCCGCTGTTAAGGTGCCATTTGGCTTGTTCGATCAATTCTCGCACCGCACGATAAGCAGTATCAATACCATCGTGGAAAGGCGGATTGGAAATAATCAAATCAAATTTACCTTGAATATGAGAGAACACATCACTGGCTTGCACATCGGCTTCCAGCTGATTTTCTCTCAGCGTACGTTTTGCCGATTCAATGGCCATTGCGTGAATGTCGCTCATTAAAACCGTTGCTTTCGGATTTTTTTGTTTGATAAATGCCCCAATCACGCCCGCACCACAGCCTAAATCCAACACATTGCCGCGGCGAATACGCTGATCAATGGTCGAAAGCAATAAATCCGTTCCCACATCCAATTCCTGACTACTGAACACACCCGGCAGACTATGGATTTTCAAGCCGCCTAATTTGGGGTTTTCATAGGTCTTCCAATAGGTTGATAATTCAAAGTGCGGTTGTTTTTGCAACGAAAAATGATACAAACCGCAACGACGGGCAGAATCGATCTTGGCAATCTCGCCGTAAGGTGCCAGCATTTTTTCCACCGAACGTACACCGCAGCGGTTCTCACCGATAATCAATACGGATTGTTGCAATGGTGCATTAGCTAATAACTGCATTAATTGAAATTGCACTTCTTGTTTGTGTTTCGTCCAATAAAAAACAATTAAATCCGCTTGTTTATCACAAACAACAGAAAAATCCACCGCACTTTTGCTTTTGGCATAATCAAAATAACAAGACCATATCGCAACAGAATGGGCGATTGATTGTAATTGAGCAGGAAAATCATCGTTGATCCCACCGGCTAATAAAACAGATTTATGGTTAAAAAAATCCAGATGACGTTGTAATACTTCGCTTTCCAGTGAAATCACGCTGTAGTCCTATATTGATGATATGGATAAAAGAAAACCTGTGATGTACACAGGTTTTATAGTCGGTTCCATTCTATCCTTATCTCCAAAAAAAATCAAATAAACGGTTATAACAGCAGAACCTGTGCAATTAGCGTTATTTTTATGGACATTGATTAAATTTATCAACAGCAAACCAAAGAGTTAGTAAAATAACATTTAACAAATAAAGCGATATTGTTTAAAATATCACTTCATTTTTGGGAAAAAATAATGACGAAACGCGATTTACTGCTACAACAAATGGGCATCACCCAATGGCAACTGCATCGGCCGGAAGCATTGAAAGGTGTGGTACAAGTATTTTTATCGGAAAATACCGCCTTGGTGATTATTGCAGATCAGCCTGTTGATAAAAGTGCGGTGCTATTTAAAGATATTTTCACTGCATTAAATCTCTCTGAAAGCAATGGTTTATGTTTGGATTTTGAACAAGTTCAGCATTTGAATATCAATAAATCGGTGATTTGCTGGTTTTTAACGGATAATTCGGAAAAAATCGACCGCACTTTATCCCAATTAAAAAACACATCAACGGTGTGGAAATCCCCTGCTGTTGCCAATTTTTGCCACAATACACAAGCCAAACGCCGGCTTTGGCAACAAATGCAGCATTATCTCTCTCAACAAACCAATTAACTATGTCGAATACTTCTCAACCGACTGTCAGCCCAGTGGAAGCCCAAGATTTTGAACGATTATTTGAAATCGAACAAGCGGCACATTTAGTACCTTGGTCAATGGGAACCTTAAAAAACAACCAAGGCGAACGCTATTTGAATTTGAAATTAACACAGCCACCGCAGCACCGTATCGTTGGTTTTGCCATCTGCCAGTTTGTACTGGATGAAGCGACATTGTTTAATATCGCCATCGATCCCGCTTTTCAGGGCAAAGGATTCGGCATATCATTACTAAATGCCTTAATCAGCAAATTAAAAACCAAAGGAATCCAAACCTTATGGCTCGAAGTTCGTCAATCAAATCTCACCGCAATGAAACTCTATGAAAAACTAGGCTTTAACGAAGTGGATATCCGCAAGAATTACTATCCGTTGCCGGATGGCAAACGGGAAAATGCGGTAGTGATGGCGCTATATCTATAATTTTCATGATTTTACTTTCAAAATTCTACCTTTTCCGTAACGACACTTCCCCACCATTAAATTTCAACAATCCACCGGAAGTTTCAATTAACACATAGCCTTTTTCGTCTATTCCCCGCTCAATGCCTGAAACGGTTTGTTGTGCCGAGATGATATTAACCGGTTGATTTAAATAATAATCTGACATAAACCATTGTTGACGTAGATTTTCTGAGATGCCCTGCTGTTCAAATTCGATTAAATAACGGTGTAAATTTTTGGTGATATTCACAATAAGTTGATTGCGATTTAAATTCGGCAACACTTCTTTAAGTTCCGCCCAGGCTTGATCAATAGGGGGATTTTCACCAAGGGATAAATTAATGCCGATACCAATCACTGCATTGAGTAAACCGTTTTTATGGTTACTGATTTCCACTAAGATGCCCGCTAACTTACGCCCGTTTAATAAAATATCATTCGGCCATTTCACTGCAACGCCCGTTGCTCCCGCTTGTTTTAAGCTGTCGGTAATCGCCAAACCTATCACGGAGCTCATTCCTTCAATGGATTTTCCGGGATCGAATGTCCAATATAAACTCATAATAATTTGTCCGCCGAAAGGTGATTTCCATGCTCGTCCACGCCGTCCGCGCCCTGCGGTTTGTTCTTCCGCCAAACACAGTGAACCTTTCGGTAAATCTGCTAAATGAGTCAATAAATATTCATTGGTTGAATCAATGCTGTTAAACACAATTACCGGATTAGGCAAAAGTGCGATAGATAAAAATTGAGAATCAAGTGGTTGCATACAAACGCTAAATTTTTGAAAAAACGACCGCACTATCATATCAAAAAAACAAAAAAATTCTATTGCTAAACGGGTTTGATACGTGTACAATCCGTCCGCAATATTTTTTAACTTACACGAGAGATATTGCAATGCTTAGAATCATCAAAGAAGCACTCACTTTTGACGACGTTTTGCTCGTCCCTGCTCACTCAACCGTTCTGCCAAATACAGCAACCCTGTCAACACAATTAACCAAAGAAATTCGTTTAAATATTCCTATGCTTTCCGCGGCAATGGATACCGTAACCGAGGCAAGATTGGCTATATCATTGGCTCAAGAAGGCGGTATCGGTTTTATCCATAAAAATATGTCTATCGAACGCCAAGCCGATCGCGTACGTCGTGTGAAAAAATTTGAAAGCGGTATCGTATCCGAACCGGTAACCGTTCGTCCGAATTTAACGTTAGCCGAATTAGCTGAAATCACGAAGAAAAACGGTTTTGCCGGTTATCCTGTGACGGAAGAAAACGGTGAATTAGTAGGTATTATCACCGGTCGTGATACGCGTTTCGTTTCCGATTTATCTAAAACCGTTGAACAAGTTATGACACCTAAAGCACGTTTAGTAACCGTTAAACCGGAGGCTTCCCGCCAAGAAATTTTCCATTTAATGCACGAACATCGCATTGAAAAAGTATTAGTGGTTGATGACGGCTTTAAATTGAAAGGCATGATTACTCTGAAAGACTATCAAAAAGCGGAACAAAAACCGAATGCCTGTAAAGACGAATTCGGCCGTTTACGCGTAGGTGCGGCAGTGGGAGCCGGTGCGGGCAATGAAGAGCGTATCGAAGCATTAGTGCAAGCAGGTGTTGATGTATTATTGATTGATTCATCACACGGTCATTCCGAAGGAGTATTACAACGTGTGCGTGAAACTCGTGCGAAATATCCAAATCTACCGATTATCGCAGGTAATGTTGCAACTGCCGACGGTGCAATTGCGCTTGCGGATGCCGGTGCAAGTGCGGTGAAAATCGGTATCGGTCCGGGTTCTATTTGTACCACCCGTATTGTTACCGGTGTTGGTGTACCGCAAATCACCGCAATTTCTGATGCGGCAGCGGCATTAAAAGAACGGGGCATTCCGGTGATTGCCGACGGTGGTATTCGTTATTCCGGCGATATTGCCAAAGCTATTGCAGCCGGTGCATCCTGCGTGATGGTGGGGTCAATGTTTGCGGGTACAGAGGAAGCACCGGGTGAAATCGAATTATACCAAGGCCGTGCTTTCAAAGCCTATCGCGGTATGGGGTCTTTAGGAGCAATGAGCAAAGGCTCAAGCGACCGTTATTTCCAATCCGATAACGCCGCAGATAAATTAGTGCCGGAAGGTATTGAAGGTCGTATTCCTTATAAAGGTTTCCTAAAAGACATCATCCACCAACAAATGGGCGGCTTGCGTTCTTGTATGGGATTAACGGGCTGTGCCACTATCGAAGAATTACGCACCAAAGCACAATTTGTACGTATTAGCGGTGCGGGTATCAAAGAAAGTCACGTACACGATGTAACCATCACCAAAGAAGCACCGAATTATCAGGTGGGAAATTAATTTAATATAACGATAAAACCGAACTGTATCCTTGCAGTTCGGTTTTTTATAAGGAATATTTATGCTACAAGCCATTATTTTCGATATGGATGGTGTAATCGTTGATACGGAATATGTTGAATTTGCATTACAAAAAGATTTTATTCGTGGCATTCAAGAGCACAATAATCCGATTACACACAAAGAATATTCCGAAGTGGCAGGAAAATCGTTGAAAGATATTCCGGAAATTATAAAACGCTTGAGCGGTTCATCTTTGCCTTTGGATGAAATTCGTGCTCGCTATCAGGTTTTCTTTCATAATATTTTCGATAATATTGATTATCAAACCATTTTTCGTAAAGATATCAAACAGATCATCCAATATGCCAAGGCGAATAATATTAAAATTGCCGTGGCATCATCGTCCGCCTTTGAACATATTCGCAATATTTTGACTGCTTGCGGGATTTTTGATGAGTTTGATTATATTGTCAGCGGCGAACAATTTGCTCAAAGTAAACCCCATCCTGAAATCTATTTGCATACTTTAGAAACATTAGGCGTTTCAGCAGAAAATGCCGTGGCTGTTGAAGATTCCTATTATGGCATTATTGCCGCCAAAAAAGCCAATATTAACGTCATCGCCTACGAAGAAACCCGAATGGACATTGATCAATCTTTAGCGGATTATAAAGGCAAAGACATGCTTGAAATTTTAGCCATTATCAAAACCCTCTAAACCGCAAAAGTGCGGTGAAATCTACCGCACTTTTCCCCACATCGTTGCGATATTTCCGTCTATTCGAAAATTATTTTTGTGACCATTGTCACGGAATGGCATTTTCATCAGAATTAACTCTTTGATCTTATAATATAATACACGTAATTAAATAACGACAATGGAGAATAAAATGAAAAAAATGTTATTGATGAGCGGCTCGAAATATAAAGATACCGGTTATTTAGTCCATACAATTCCTTGGCTACAACAATTTTTAGCCGATTATCAAGGCAAAAGAATGGCATTTATTCCTTATGCGGGTGTACGCCGATCTTATGACGAATATGAGAAAAACGTACAAGAAGCACTTTCTTGCTTGAATATGGAAATTATTTCTGTCCATCACGGCAAGCGGCATTGGGATATTATCGAACAAGCGGATGTGATTGCAGTAGGCGGCGGCAATACCTTTTGTCTATTAAAGCAGCTATATGAACATCAATTATTAGAACCTATTCAAGAGAAAGTCAATGCGGGAACACCGTACTTTGGTTGGAGTGCCGGTGCAAATATTGCGGGTAGCAGCATAATGACCACCAATGATATGCCTATTACTTATCCTCCTTCTTTTAATGCGTTAAACCTATTCCCTCACCAAATTAATCCGCATTTTATTTCCGGCAAAATGCAAGGACATAATGGCGAAAGTCGGGAAGAACGTTTAACCGAATTTTTAATTGTAAATCCGACCGCACTTGTCTATGCCTTGCCCGAAGGTACCGCATTACATATTATAGGCGAGCAGGCGACAATATTAGGCGAACAAGATATTTTACGTTTTAGCGAAAACATGCAATTAACCACTATTACAACTAATTCAACATTTATATACTAAGGCTGGTTACCATGACTGAATTAAAATCTATCGTAGCAATTTTAGGGATTATTGTTACTATCTATTTATTAATCAAGAAATACGAAACCCGTACCGTGCTGATTGGTATCGGTTTAATTATGTCCCTGATTACGCTAAATCCAATGGGTGCTTTAGATGCCTTTGCTAAAAGTATGACATCCGGCGGATTAATTATGGCTATCTGCTCCAGTATGGGTTTTGCTTATGTAATGAAATATACTCAATGCGACACTCACTTGGTGCATTTACTCACTAAACCGCTCAGTGGTTTGAAATTTTTACTTATTCCTATTGCCACCATTATCACCTTCTTTATTAATATCGCTATTCCTTCCGCAGCAGGCTGTGCGGCTGCCGTCGGTGCCACATTAATTCCGGTATTAATGGGAGCGGGAGTTCGCCCGGCAATGGCAGGGGCTGCTATTCTTGCGGGCACATTCGGTTCCATGATGAGTCCGGGCTCATCACATTCTGCAATGATCAGTGAAATGTCCGGTTTAACCATCACCGAAGTTAATCTTTCACACGCACCTTATACTATGATTGCCGGCGCTATCGGTGCGGCAGTGCTGACAATCTTAGCGATTTTATTAAAAGACTACGGCGAACAATTCCGTCAAGCTTATCGCGAAAAAAATAAAGAAGCTGAAGCTCAAGTGAAAAAAGTAAATATTTTTTATGCCTTAGCGCCATTAGTGCCTTTAATTATCTTAGTTATCGGCGGTACATCATTACAACAAATTCCGGGACTTGAATGGACTAAAATGGGCGTGCCGCAAGCCATGTTAATCGGTGCGATTTACGGCATTGCCGTCACCCGTATTTCTCCGGTAAAAATCACACAAGAATTTTTTGACGGAATGGGCAATGCCTATGCTAATGTATTAGGGATCATCATTGCCGCCAGCGTATTCGTAGCCGGATTAAAATCTACCGGAGCCGTGGATTCCGCCATTGAGTTTTTGAAACATTCAAACGAATTTGTACGCTGGGGAGCCACCATTGGTCCATTCTTAATGGGATTAATTACCGGTTCCGGTGATGCAGCGGCTATCGCCTTTAATACTGCGGTAACACCACATGCGGTTGAATTAGGTTATACCCACGTCAATCTTGGCATGGGTGCAGCCATTGCCGGTGCTATCGGACGTACTGCTTCACCAATTGCCGGTGTAACTATCGTATGCGCGGGGCTTGCCATGGTAAGCCCGGTAGAAATGGTGAAACGTACCGCCCCGGGAATGATTTTGGCCACGCTATTCCTTACATTATTTATGCTGTAAAAAAACCATAAAAATAACCGCACTTTGGGTTAAATTCCAATAAAGTGCGGTGCATTTTCAACAAGTTTTCTATTTATTTGAGGAAATTGATGATGAATACTGAATTAGCACAATTAATTGAATGGCGAAGAGAATTTCACCGCTTTCCCGAAATAGGTTGGACAGAATTTTGGACAACAAGCCGCATTGCCGATTATTTAGATGAAATGGGATTTGAAATTCTACTTGGTAAGCAAATTATTAATCCGGATTTTGTGCGGGGACGTAAAATCGCAGAAGTGGAAAAAGGTTATGCCAATGCCATTGCTTACGGTGCCAATAGCAAGTGGCTGGAAAAAATGGACGGCTACACCGGCTGTGTGGCTGTTTTTGATTCCGGTAAACCGGGCAAAACTGTTGCATTGCGTTTTGATATTGATTGCGTTAACGTTACGGAAACAGATGATCCGCAACACAAACCCAATCAATTAGGCTTTGCTTCTCTCAATAAAGGCTTTATGCACGCCTGCGGACACGATGCCCATATCACTATCGGATTAGCGACCGCACGTTGGATCTCACAAAACAAAGATAAACTTTGCGGAAAAGTCAAAATCGTATTTCAGCCTGCAGAAGAAGGCGTTCGAGGTGCCTCTGCTATTGCAGCCAGCGGCATTATTGATGATGCGGATTATTTTGCAGCTTCCCATATCAGTTTCTGTGCAGATAGCGGTACAGTGATTCCGAATCCTAAAAACTTTCTTTCTACCACCAAAATTGATATTCGTTACACTGGAAAACCGGCACACGCCGGCGCAGCGCCACATTTAGGTCGCCATGCGTTACTTGCCGCAGCTCATGCGGTAACTCAATTTCATGCTATAGCACGACACGGAGAAGGTATGAGTCGAATTAATGTCGGTGTATTAAAAGCCGGTGAAGGTCGTAATGTGATCCCGGTTAATGCAGAAATTCAATTGGAAGTTCGCGGCGAAAACAAAGTCATTAATGAATATATGGTCGAACAAGTCATGCAAATGGCAAAAGGCATTGCCATAAGTTTTAACCTGGGCTATGAAACGGAAATCATGGGCGAAGCGGTAGATATGAACAATGACACAGAACTCGTTCAATTAGTTGAAGAAATCGCATTAGAACAACCACAAGTACATAATAGTCACGCGGATTATATGTTTAATGCGAGCGAAGATGCCACCATCTTGGGACGACGTGTACAAGAACATGGCGGAAAAGCCATTTATTTCATTATTGGTGCGGATCGTACTGCGGGACATCATCAAGCCGAATTTGATTTCGATGAAAACCAATTATTAACTGGTGTGAATATTTATACGGAATTAGTAAAACGGTTATTGCATTAAACGGAAGCAAAAGTGCGGTAAATTCTACCGCACTTTTCATTTAGGTGTATGGGATTTTTGTCCATTACGCCGGATTTATTGCTTATTCAAAGATTAATCTACTACCTCCGCCTGCTCCAATACGACTTTTTGCAATACCTTAATGCCCGCTTCAATATCTTTCCAATCGGTAAATTCTAAAGGATTATGGCTAATCCCGCGATGAGAAGGTACAAAAATCATGCCTGTCGGGCAAAGTGTTGCCATATGCATGGCATCGTGCCCTGCTCCGCTCGGCATAATTTCATAGGAGTAATCTAATTCCCGTGCAGCCTGACTAATTTGTTCTACCATTTCCTGCGATAATACAACAGGCTGATCGTTGGAAATCACTTGTAGCTCAATAACAACCTGACGTTTTGCTGCAATCTTTTCGATATTCTCTTGTAGCCGAATAAAGACGGACTCTCTTGCTTCCGAATGCGTACCACGAATATCCACTAATAGTTCGCAATCACCGGGAACCACATTCATCACGCCCGGTTTAACCGACATATTCCCAACCGTCGCCACCGTAGCATGTCCAGCATCAATAGCTGCCTGCTCAATGATTAATGCCAATTCCGCACCGGCCAATAAAGCATCGTGTCGATAATGCATTGCCGTTGCACCGGAATGATCCGCTTGCCCCTTAATTTTAACAATGCAACGTATCGGTGCGGCAATACCGGTTACCACACCGATAGTCTTACCTTCATTTTCTAAACGCGGACCTTGTTCAATATGTAGTTCAAAGAAGCATTTAAAATCCTTTGCTTCACGTTTTGCCTGATTAACCCGGTTAAAATCCAGACCATATTCCGCTAATGCCTGATTTAATCCTTTACCTTGTTTATCTCGTAAAACGGATAACTTTTCTTGATTAGTAACGCCGCACATCACTTTGCTACCTAAAGTGGCATAATTAAAACGGCTGGATTCTTCACACATAAAAATGATCAATTCTACAGGATAATGCGTTTGAATCTGTTGTTCACATAGTTGAAATAAAATTTCCAGTCCACCGACCGAACCTAAAGGTCCATCTAATTTACCGGCATTGATGACTGTATCAATATGTGAACCAAAGGCGACAGCAGGCAAATCATTATTAATACCGGCTTTACGAATAAATAAATTCCCTATTTCATCAGTACGTATCGTTAAATCATATGGTTTACATAATTCAATAAGATAACGATGAGCTTCCGCATCTTGTGAACTGAATGCCAAGCGAGTTAACGCTGCTTTTTCCGCAGAAATACCTGCGAGATTTTCGATAATGGACTGCACACGAGATAAATTAATAGACATCATATTCCCCCTTAAATATTTTGTGAACTATGTCACGGAACCATAC
The DNA here is from genome assembly GCF_004340985.1 of Cricetibacter osteomyelitidis. Lineage (GTDB taxonomy): Bacteria > Pseudomonadota > Gammaproteobacteria > Enterobacterales > Pasteurellaceae > Cricetibacter > Cricetibacter osteomyelitidis. The sequence goes on along the minus strand of NZ_SLYB01000001.1, from coordinate 43,178 downwards.
TTTCATCAGCATAACGCTTTAGATTCTAAGATACAATAATGTGTGATTCAATAAAACTTACCGCACTTTAGAGTCTCTTAATGTCTACAAGCCAAAAGTGCGGTCGATTTTATAAATATTTTAGGGTATGTTGATAATTGTTTAGATTAAATACCAACATGCCTATTCTAAACGTAAACACCCATTTTTATGATGCTTTATCGTTCAAACCAACGCTTCACATGTAATCTCATAAAATCATTTTCTTAACCTTATTTTAACTTATAACAAACAAATCTTTAAATTCCCCTTGCCTTATTAAAAATAAAAATTATAATCATTAATCTTTGAAAAAAGGAGACATTATTATGAAAAATATAAAAACAATACATTTCCCCCTGTTTACTGCATTGCTGTTCAATTCGGCAGCCTATGCAGAAGACACACAAACCTCACAGCTTGAACAGATTGATGTTGAAGACAAAATCACAGAAACATCAAATTATAAAATGTTTAAACAAGCTGCGGCATCAAGTAGTAAAGAACAGGTTTATAAATCTACCGCCTCCCTTGATGAAACCATAAGAAGCATGCCCGGTGCATTTACCCAGCAAGATAAAAGTTCGGGCACGCTGTCTTTAAATATTCGCGGCGATAGCGGATTCGGACGGGCTAATTCAATGATCGACGGTGTTGTACAAACGTTTTATGCCTCCGCAACGGATGGTAATAACCGTTCAGGCGGATCATCGCAATTCGGTGCGGTACTGGATGCCAATTTTATCGCCGGCGTTGATTTAACCAAAGGTACTTTTGACGGAAAGAATGGTTTAAACTCCCTTAACGGTTCGGCAAATTTTCGTACTTTAGGGGTAAATGATGTAGTAAAAGTCGGTGATAAATTCGGCATTTTGACAAAAGGTGCAATTGGAAATAATCAATCGAAATATGATTATATGGCAACCGCCGCTTACCGGCAGGAGCTTAATAACGGAGGATATTTGGGCATTCTTTATGGTATAAGTAAACGTGCTGTTTCACAAAATTATAAAATAGGCGGAGGGAGAAAAATCAGCTCGCTGGGAGTAGATATCTTAAATGCAATTAAACGTGACGATTTTCTTTTTTCCGGATTAAAAGAAACGCCTAACGGTTGGAGTACTCCGTCTGAGTTAGAAGAGTCCTGTTTAAAATCATACGGAGAGAGCTGTTTGTCATACTTTGAAAAAGTCTGGCAAGAAACCAGCAAACAGTATGATACAACGCCTTTTGATGCCGATGCACTACGTCAAAAATCACAAAGCCATTTAGCTAAAATTGAATACGCGGACAATTATAATATCCTGAATTTGCAGTATCGTGTGTTTAATAATCTGCTCGCAGGAAGAAAAATTGAAAACAAAACATACCAACTTAATTATAATTTTTCATTGGGTGATCTTACTGATTTAAATTTATTATATTCCCATAACAGCGCTAAACAGAAATATCCCAAAGGCAGTTTATTCTCCGGTAGAGAAGTAAAAGATTATTTACAGGCGAACAATATCTCCGACACCTTAGATATAAATAACCATTTTTCATTTTCCTTACCCAAGAATATAACCTATGACTTAACTTTGGGCGCCAATTTACTTATAAATGAATACAGTAAGAATCGCTTCCCTGAAGAGTTCGGATTGTTTTATGGTCTGAATGAAATAGGTGATAAAGCCATTTTACCGAGAACCTCCTCTATTTTTCAGCCATCAGGGAAACAAAAATTTACAACGTTTTATATAGATAATCACCTTGCAAAAGATATTTTCAATCTTAACTATAATGTCAATTTTGTAAATTATCGATTCAATGGAGAATACGCCAACTACTTCATCGATTACGAAGATTATGTGGGCCACTACTCTGAAAATGAAATTCTGAAAAACTTTTGTGATAAAGAACTCTCACTTGATGGTCAGACTTACTATTATTACTGTGCATTACATGAAGCAATTACGAAAAAAAGCGGTAAACGGAATAATATCAATCATTCACTCGTACTAAATGCTGATATTCATGAATTATTTAATCCTTTTATCAGTTATTCGAAAACGCATAGAATGCCGAATATTCAAGAAATGTTTTTTTCTCAAATTGGCACTATCGGCGTAAATACTAAATTAAAGCCCGAACAGGCACAAACCTATCAGATCGGCTTCAATAGTGCAAAAGAAGGGCTCTTTTCCGATAACGATAGATTTGGTCTGAAACTGGTCTTTTACCGTAGCAAAATTAAAGATTACATCCATAATGTGTATGGCTTCTGGGGAAGTGAGCCACCGGATTGGTCAAAAATAAACAGTTATCTGTATACTGTGCACTTTCAGAATTATCGTCGACCGGTAAGAAAGAAAGGTCTGGAATTAGAACTCAGTTATGATAATAGCCGATTCTTTGCTAACTTATCCTATGCTTATCAAAAAAGTAACCAGCCAACCAGTTTTGGTGATGCCGGTCCGGACAATATTGACGATGAATCTTTAGATCAAGTTTATGGCTTAAGTAAAATTTCAATGTTACCAAAAGATTACGGAAGATTGGAATTAGGTACCCGTTGGTTTGATCAAAAGCTAACGCTCGCCACTGTCGCTCGCTATTACGGAAAAAGTAAACGGGCAACAATAGAAGATGAGTATCTTTATGGGTCACATCAGTTCGATGATTATGATGCTAATTATTTAAGAACCCGAAAAACGGAAGAGATTAATAAACAACCAATAATTTTTGATTTTTATATTAGCTATGAACCGATAAAAGATCTCATTATCAAAGCTGAACTGATTAACGCATTTGATAAACGTTATATCGATCCTTTAGATAGCAATAATGATTCGGCAAGCCAACGTTATTATCAAATGGAAAGCGGTGATACTATTGTGCTGAATAACTTTGCCCGAGGGCGTACCGCAAGACTCAGTCTAAGCTATAAATTCTAATATTAAGAACTATATTCTTTCTTTTCATAAAACACCGTCCGCTTAAACCACATAGAAGGACGGTGTTTTTTTGAGCCCTGTGTAAAGTACGGCTCATTTCACCGTACTTTTCATTGATTAGACTAATTATTTGGCTGCCGTTTTATAAGCCCGCGTTGCCAAATCAAAAGTTTCTGCAACTTTATCTTCCGGTTTGCCCGCAAGCAATGAAACCACAATAATTGCCAAACTACCTAATAAGAAACCCGGGATCATTTCATATACGCCCGCTAATTCCGAACCTGCCGGTAACAGTTTTTTCCAAGCAAAAACCACTGTACTACCGGTCAGCATCCCGGCTAATGCACCGGCGGATGTCATTCGTTTCCAGAATAAAGACAATAACACAACCGGACCAAAGGCACTACCGAAGCCCGCCCAAGCAAATTCAACCAGTTTTAATACTTTATTATTTTCATCTTGTGCCAGAGCAATAGCAATTCCCGCAATCACTAACACCATTGAACGACCAAGCCAGACCAATTCTTTTTCACCGGCATTCGGGCGAATAAAGCCTTTATAGAAATCTTCTGTAATAGCACTGGCGGAAATTAATAATTGACCGCTCAAGGTACTCATTACCGCCGCTAAAATTGCAGAGAGCAATACACCGGCAATCCACGGATTAAATAATAATTTGGCCAATTCGATAAACACTTGTTCGTGCTCATTATTTACCACTTGTGCCACTTGCGGATTAGCATAAAAATAGGTGATTCCGAAGAAACCGATAGCTACAGCGCCTGTTAAACAGATAATCATCCAAACCATCCCGATACGGCGAGCCCGGTGTAAGGATTTCACCGAATAAGCCGCCATAAAACGGGCTAAAATATGCGGTTGTCCGAAATAACCTAACCCCCAAGCTGCCAAGCTGAGCAGACCTAAAGGTGTGGTGCCGGTAAATATATCAGTGAAATCTTTTTGTGCCGCCACTTCCGCCTGTACTAATACCGCTTGCATTTGTTCCATACCGCCAAGAGCCAATACCACAAATACCGGCGTTAAAATTAAAGCAAAAACCATTAATGTAGCTTGAATGGTATCCGTCCAACTTACCGCTAAAAATCCGCCGATAAACGTATAAATAATAGTCGCTAACGCACCATACCAAATTGCTGTGGAATATTCCACCTGCATTAAATTCTGGAATAACTTCGCTCCGGCAACTACACCGGAGGCACAATAAATCGTAAAGAAAACGAGGATAATCGTAGCAGAAATGATTTTTAAGGTTTTATGTTCCGTACCAAAACGGGCGTGAAAATATTCCGGCAGAGTCAATGCGTTATTATTAAATTCAGTGAATACTCGCAACCTGCCCGCTACAAACAGCCAGTTTAAATATGCTCCGACGGTTAAACCGATAGCAATCCAGCCTTCAACAAGACCTGCCGCATACACGGCGCCCGGCAGGCCCATTAACAACCAACCGGACATATCTGACGCACCGGCAGACATCGCCGTTACAAAACTGCCTAATTTACGACCGCCTAAAATATAATCGGACAAATTATTGGTGTAATAATACGCTAAAAACCCAATAGCAATCATACCGAGAATATACACGGTAAATGTCACCATTGTCGGATCAAATCCAAACATCTCAACCCCTTTATTCTATGATTTTTTAAACAAACCGGCATTTTACCCGAATTAGGGCTATTATTCCATTTTCCTTTTCGTTATATTAAGCAACAATTATAGAATATTTAAAAAATCAACTAAAATCAGGTGTCATAATGAACAGCGTAGAATTATTAATTAATGTTACGCCCAATGAGACCCGTGTCGCGTTGGTGGATACCGGCATATTAAAAGAAGTACATATTGAACGGGAAGCCAAACGTGGTATTGTGGGTAACATTTACAAGGGTAAAGTAATGCGGGTATTGCCCGGTATGCAGTCCGCTTTCGTCGATATCGGGCTGGAAAAAGCGGCATTTTTGCACGCATCCGATATTGTTTCTCACACGGAATGCGTAGATGAAAGCGAGAAAAAGCAATTTGTAGTGAAAGATATCGCCGAACTGGTGCGTGAAGGACAAGATATTGTGGTGCAGGTAGTTAAAGATCCCCTTGGTACAAAAGGTGCTCGTTTAACCACAGATATTACGCTGCCATCCCGTTATTTAGTCTTTATGCCGGAAAACAGCCATGTGGGCGTATCACAACGTATTGAAAGTGAAGAAGAACGTGCCAGATTAAAAGCATTAGTGGAGCCTTACTGCGATGAACTGGGCGGCTTTATTATTCGTACTGCCGCAGAAGGTGCGACCATTGAAGAATTACAGCAAGACGTGGCGTTTTTAAAACGCCTATGGCGAAAAGTGCTCGAACGCCGTAAAAAATACCCGACAAATTCAATGCTTTATGGCGAACCGAAACTGGCACAACGAATTTTACGGGATTTTATCGGGGCACAAATCAATTTAGTGCGTATCGACTCCAAACTTGCATTTAATGAAGTCACTGAATTTACGCAAGAATTTATGCCGGAATTGACCAACCGTTTATCACTTTATGCGGGAAATCAACCGCTCTTTGATGCCTATGGTGTAGAACGCGGGATCCAAGAAGCCTTAAATAAACGGGTTAATCTGAAATCCGGCGGTTATTTGATTATCGAGCAAACAGAAGCGATGACCACGATTGATATTAATACCGGTGCATTTGTCGGTCATCGCAACTTGGAAGAAACCATTTTCAACACTAATATTGAAGCCACAAAAACCATTGCCCAACAGCTTCAATTACGTAATCTTGGCGGAATTATCATTATTGATTTTATTGATATGCAAACCGATGATCACCGTCAACGGGTAATTCAGTCCTTGGAAGAAGCGCTATCCAAAGATCGGGTAAAAACCAACGTAAACGGCTTCACTCAGCTCGGTTTAGTGGAAATGACCCGCAAACGCACAAGAGAAAGTCTAGAGCATATTCTGTGCGAAGAATGTCCGGCTTGCAAAGGCACGGGATCATTAAAAACCGTGGAAACCGTGTGTTATGAAATTATGCGGGAAATTATTCGCGTACATCATTTATATTCCAGCGAACAATTTGTGGTTTACGCATCTCGTGCGGTGGCAGATTATTTAATCACCGAAGAATCTCACGGCTTAATTCCGGAATTGGAAGTGTTTATCGGCAAACAAGTTCAAATTAAAACCGAAGTCTTTTATAATCAAGATCAATTTGACGTGGTTGTAATGTAGCCGTAAAAACAAACCTTCTTCTGTTTACGGAAAAAAAGGGGAAAATTATTCTTGATATAAAATCTTAATTTCCCCCCTCTCTATCATTTCGAAACATCCCTCCCGTAAACAGGAGAGAATTTTATAAAAAATAACGAGAATAAAATGTTAAAACAAGTATCAGAAAGCCTATTAACACAAAGTAATTTATCCTTAAATCAACTCCTCACTATTTTCGATACGCTCTCTCACCGCAATATCGATTATGCGGATTTATATTTCCAACTCAGTCAAGATGAAAGCTGGATGCTGGAAGACGGTATTATCAAAGAAGGCGGATTTCATATTGATCGTGGCGTAGGCGTACGTGCAGTCAGCGGCGAAAAAACCGGCTTTGCTTATTCCGACCAAATTAATTACGCCAGCCTGCAACAATGTGCCAAAGCGATCAAAGGCATTGCTCAAACCAAGCAGGGAAACATAATCGTACCAAATAAATTCAATGAAACCCAAGCCATCTTGCGTTATGCCGGTATCAATCCATTGAACAGTTTAAGCAAAGAACAAAAAATCGAATTGCTCCATTTGGTGGATCGCACGGCTCGCACAATGGATAAACGGGTTACCCGTGTTTCCGCATCACTCAACTCTATGTATGAAGAGGTGCTGGTAGTGGCGACTGACGGCACACTTGCCACAGATATCCGCCCGCTTATCCGCCTATCTATTTCCGTATTGGTGGAACAAGACGGTAAACGCGAACGGGGCAACTCCGGTGCAGGCGGTCGTTTCGGTTTGGATTGGTTCTTAACCTCAGAAAACGGCGAAATTCGGGCAGTACATTTTGCCAAAGAAGCCGTACGCCAAGCACTCGTTAATCTGAGTGCGATTTCTGCCCCCGCCGGTATGATGCCTGTGGTATTAGGTGCCGGCTGGCCGGGTGTGTTATTGCACGAAGCAGTAGGTCACGGTTTGGAAGGGGATTTCAACCGTAAAGAAAGCTCGGTATTCAGCGGAAAATTAGGCGAATTAGTCACTTCTCCATTGTGCACCATTGTAGATAACGGCACATTGCAAGACCGCCGTGGTTCAATAACCATTGATGATGAAGGCGTGCCATCGCAATATAACGTACTCATTGAAAACGGCATTTTAAAAGGCTATATGCAGGATAAAATGAATGCCCGCTTAATGGAAATGAAACCCACAGGTAACGGCCGTCGCGAATCTTACGCTCATTTGCCAATGCCGAGAATGACAAATACCTATATGCTGGCAGGCGAAAGCAAATTCGATGATATTATCGCCTCCGTGGATCACGGCATTTACGCCCCTCATTTCGGTGGCGGCCAAGTGGATATCACATCCGGTAAATTCGTGTTCTCTACCACAGAAGCCTATTTAATTGAAAAAGGTAAAATAACTAAGCCGGTAAAAGGTGCAACCCTAATCGGCAGTGGAATCGAAGTGATGCAACAAATTTCAATGGTGGCAGATAATATGGAAATTGATCACGGCATCGGCGTATGCGGTAAAGAGGGTCAAAGCGTCCCGGTGGGTGTTGGGCAACCGGCATTGAAAATCGAAAAAATCACCGTGGGTGGAACGAGTTAACAAGAATTAACAAAAAGTGCGGTAATTTTAACCGCACTTTTTTATATCTCGATTAAATGAATTTATATTCATTTTTATTGATTAAATATTCATTAAGTTATAAGCTATTCACACCATGTACGGCATAATATGTCGTCTCTCCATATCGTATAACAATATAAAGGACAAATACAATGACATACTCCAGACAAGATTTTGATAAAGTCATGATTAAAAACTATAATCCTGCAAATTTTATTCCCGTGAAAGGTAAAGGCAGTCGGGTGTGGGATCAGGAAGGCAGGGAATATATTGATTTTACCAGCGGCATTGCGGTGAATGCATTAGGACATTGCCCTGATGAGTTGGTGGAAGTGCTGAAAGCCCAAGGGGAAAAACTATGGCATTCCAGCAACTGGTTTACCAGTGAGTCGACTATTGAACTCGGTTCCAAATTAGTAGCAAAAACCTTTGCAGATCGTGTGTTTTTTGCTAATTCCGGTGCGGAAGCTAATGAAGCGGCATTAAAATTAGCCCGTCGTTATGCAGTGGATCATTTTGGTTATCATAAAAGTAAAATTATTTCCTTTAAACAAAGTTTCCATGGTCGTACGCTGTTTACCGTAAGTGTGGGCGGTCAACCGAAATACTCCGACGGCTTCGGCCCGAAACCGGCAGATATTATCCACGTGCCGTTCAATGATTTAAACACAGTGCGGGCGATGATGGATGATCACACTTGTGCCATTATCGTCGAACCCATTCAAGGAGAAAGCGGTGTACAGCCGGCTACCAAGGCATTTTTGCAAGGTTTGCGTGATCTATGTGATGAATATCAAGCCCTACTGATTTTTGATGAAGTGCAAACCGGTGTAGGACGTACGGGATACTTCTATGCTTATCAACGCTATGGTGTGATACCGGATATTCTCACATCTGCGAAAGCCCTAGCAAACGGCTTCCCGATCAGTGCAATGCTCACAACCGAAGAAATTGCAAAAAGTTTGGGGGTAGGCGTACACGGTACAACATTTGGCGGTAATCCGTTAGCTTGTGCTATCGGTTCCAAAGTAGTGGATATTATCAGTGATGAAAAATTCTTAGACAATGTGAACCGCACTTCTGAATTATTTGTACAAGAATTAGAAAAAATCAATCAAGAATATCATTTATTTACTGAAATTCGGGCACAAGGGTTATTAATCGGTGCCGAGTTGATCGAACCATATCACGGCAAAGCCGCCGACTTTGTGAAACGCTGTGCGGATCAAGGCGTAATGATTTTGGTAGCGGGTCCGAATGTATTACGTTTTGCACCGGCATTAAATATTTCGGAACCGGAATTAAATGAAGGCTTGGCTCGTTTACGTATGGCATTGAAAAATCTTTGATAAAGATCACATTTTTAAAGATTTCAGCTAGCAGCACTAAACCGATTTAGTTAAAATTCAATGGTTATTTTTTATTAATTTAAAATTAATCAGTTTTATTCATAATCAATCTGTTAATCACTAGGAGAGCCTATGAATTACCCTGAGATAGCCAAGCAAACGATTGAAAAGCTCGGTGGCAAAGAAAATATCGCAACAGCAGCACACTGTGCAACCCGCTTACGTCTAGTGCTAAACGACGAAAACAAGGTCGACAAAGAAGGCATTGAAAATATCCAAGGTGTGAAAGGTCAATTTTCCGTAGCCGGTCAATATCAAATTATTTTTGGTTCCGGTACAGTCAATAAAGTACATGCTGAAATGACAAAACAGCTCGGTGGCGGAGATTCTGCGGATACCGGCAAAGAACAAGCAGCCAAAGCTGCAGCGGAAAAACAGGGAATAGTACAACGCTTAATCAAAGGATTAGCGGATATCTTCGTTCCTATTATCCCTGCGATCGTTGCAGGCGGTTTATTGATGGGTATTGGGAACATCTTTACCGCCAAAGATCTATTTGAACCCGGCAAAACTTTATTGGACAACTACCCGCACTTCCAAGATCTTGCCGCAATGATTAACACCTTTGCCAACGCACCGTTTGTTTTCCTACCGATACTGCTTGGTTTTACCGCAACAAAAAAATTCGGAGGAAACCCTTATTTAGGGGCAACTTTAGGGATGTTATTGGTACATACAGATTTAACTAGTGCCTATGAATATGCGGCAAAGCTGGCATCTGGCGAATTAAAACATTGGAATATCTTCGGTTTAGATATTGAAAGTGTAGGCTATCAAGGTACAGTAATTCCAGTACTCATTGCTTCTTGGGTGTTGTCAATGTTGGAAAAGGGATTCCGTAAAATCATTCCGTCTGTATTAGATAACTTAATTACACCATTATTCAGCCTGTTTATTACCGGTTTCCTGTCTTTCACTATTATCGGTCCGTTCGGACGCGAAGCCGGTGAGTTTTTAAGTCACGGCTTGACTTGGCTGTACGACACTGCCGGTTTTATCGGAGGAGGAATATTTGGGGCATTTTATGCACCTATTGTGATCACCGGTATGCATCAAACCTTCATTGCGGTTGAAACACAGTTATTAGCCAGTACGGCTGCAACTTTTATCTTTCCGATTGCCGCAATGTCGAATATTGCACAAGGTGCAGCCTGCTTGGCTGTTGCGGTATTAAATCGTGATGCAAAAACTCGCGGATTGGCTGTACCGTCAGGTATCAGTGCTGTCTTAGGTATTACCGAACCGGCTATGTTCGGGGTAAATCTGCGTTACCGCTACCCGTTCTATGCCGCAATGATCGGTTCCGGTTTGGCTGCCGCATTTATTTCATTATATAACGTTAAAGCCTCTGCTTTAGGTGCGGCCGGTTTAGTCGGCATTGCATCTATCCGCGCAGGTGATTGGTGGCCCTACGCAGTAGGAATGGCTATCTCATTTACTGCTGCTTTTACACTATCGCTTATTCTCGGCAAACGTGCTCAAGCGAAAGCGTAATTAATAAAATTATTATATGAGCAGGGGCGTATTTAATACGTCCCTGTTTTTAGCATAAAGTGCGGTCTTTTTTTGAGATTTTTCTTGCTTTTATCCCGCTTCCCCACTACAATTCAACTTCGCTGTCATCGCTGGAGTAGAGATCGGCGAATGATGTATCTCAACACTCAAATTTATTAGGAGTAACAAATGTCTCTAACAACCGAGCAAAAAGCAGCAATCGTTGCTGAATATGGTCGTGACGGTAAAGATACCGGTTCATCTGAAGTACAAATCGCTTTATTAACTGCACAAATCAACCACTTACAAAGTCACTTTGCAGTTCACAAAAAAGATCACCACGGTCGTCGCGGTTTATTACGCATGGTTTCTCGTCGTCGTAAACTTTTAGATTACTTAAAACGTACTAATTTAGAACTTTACACTACAACTATCGCACGTTTAGGTTTACGTCGCTAATTTGCGAAATATTCCAGAAGGAAAAGCTCCCGAATCGGGAGCTTTTTTGTTATGAAAAATCAGGTAAAAGCGGATTGTAGTCCGCTTATTCAATTAAAGATTTTTGCTCTCTGTTTTTTTCTGCGATACAAGCTGCCGCAGTAAATAGTACGTCCGTTGATGAATTCAACGCAGTTTCCGTAGAATCTTGTAATACACCGATAATAAAGCCTACCCCGATAACTTGTGCGGCAATTTCATTTGGGATACCGAATAAACTACAAGCAAGCGGAATTAATAACAGCGAACCGCCGGCGACACCGGAAGCACCGCAAGCACAAAGACTGGCAACGATACTTAATAAGATAGCTGTATCGAATGGTACATCTATGCCAAGAGTATGCACTGCAGCCAGAGTCAATACAGTAATCGTTATTGCCGCACCGGCCATATTAATCGTTGCCCCCAACGGAATAGACACGGAATAAACTTCTTCATCCAATTCCAAACGTTTTGCCAATTCCATATTTACCGGAATATTGGCGGCAGAGCTACGCGTAAAGAATGCGGTTAAACCGCTGGTACTCACACATTCCCACACTAATGGATACGGATTTCGACGGATTTTCCAATAAACAATGAGAGGATTCACCACAAACATAACGAATAACATTACCCCGATTAATACCTCTAATAATCGAATATAGTTGTCTAAGGCACTTAATCCTTTATCGGCAAGTGCTTCTGCCACTAATCCAAATACCCCGAACGGTGCAAAAGAAATCACGACATGTACGATTTTGGAAATTGCTTCGGAAAAATCATTCACCATATTTTTAGTCGTATCAGAAGCATAGCGTAATACAATTCCCAATCCCACAGCCCATGCTAAAATACCGATAAAGTTTGCATTAGCTAAAGCATTAAACGGATTGTCAATTGCATTAAACAATACTGTTTTTAATACTTCCGTCACGGCTGACGGCGGAGATAATTCGCCTTCAGGTACTACTAATGTAATCCTACTCGGAAAAACAAAGCTGGCGATAACAGCCACGAATGCTGCTAAAAATGTCCCCAGTAGATATAACACAATAATATCTTTCATATTACTTTTTGAACTGGCTTTTTTATTGGCTATTGCCGCAATAACCAGCATAAAAATTAAAATTGGTGCAACAGAACGCAATGCTCGGACAAAAATAGCCCCTAAAAATCCGGCTTTTTCAGCTAAATTAACATTTAATGTAGGCTCTAATGCAGGAGAGATTAAGGCTAAAATGATACCTAAGATCAAACCGATGGAAATTCGTTTAACCAAACTTCCATGGAAAAATAATGAAAAGAAACGTGATGTATTCATAGTTTTATGATGATGCGTTATGCAGACATTGGCTGCGGTTAATAATTCAAGTCATAACAAGTACGACTTCCCTGTTTTTCGTCATAAGATTAACTAAAAAATAATAAAAATTAAACAAAAAAAATAAAAAAACTCCTATCTGCAATAAAAAGATAAGAATTTTATTTAAATTTTGAAAAAAATCTAATTTTACATAGAAAAACACAAAACAAATCGAGCAATCATTAAACTCTCATTTAAAACAAGCAAATAACAAACGAAATTATTGTGTAAAAACTAAGATTTTAATGCCTCTACGATTTTTTCTGCTAACGATTTTGAAATTCCCGGCACAGAGGCTATTTCATCTATCGTGGCATTTTTCACCCCTTGCATACCGCCTAAATATTTCAATAATGCCTGACGGCGTTTTGCACCAATGCCTTCAATATTTTCCAAACCGCTGTGGGTAAAGGCTTTTGCCCGTTTTTTGCGATGTCCGCTGATAGCGTGATTATGAGATTCATCGCGGATATGCTGAATTAAATGCAAGGCTAAATCATCGTCGGGCAGGTGAATCTCACGGTCTTGTTTACTGATAATCAAGGTTTCCAATCCGGCTCGGCGATCGACACCTTTCGCTACGCCGATTAAGTGCGGTCGGTTTTTATCCCATTTTACATTGAGATTACGGAACACCTCTAAGGCTCGGTTTAGCTGCCCTTTACCGCCGTCAATAAAAATAACATCGGGAATTTTTTCTGGTTCTAAATCGCGATCATAACGTTTTTTCAAGGCTTGAGCCATAGCGGCGTAATCATCTCCGCCAGTAATGCCTTCGATGTTAAAACGGCGGTAATCGGATTTTAACGGACCGTTTTCGTTAAAGACTACACAAGAAGCTACGGTTTGTTCACCCATTGTATGGCTGATATCAAAACATTCCATACGTTTGATTGCCGTAATACCGAGCAGATTTTGCAATGCATGATAGCGTTCGGAAATCAACGATTTTTGTTTTAACTGCGTGGTCAGCGTGGTTTTGGCATTCATTTGTGCCAGTTGTAAATATTTGCTCTTATTACCTTTGGTACTGTCTTGAATTTGCACTTTTCTGCCCGCCTGTTCCCACAGCAAGGTTTCCAGCTCGTCTTTTTCCGCTAATTTGTGATCCACAATAATGCTGTTCGGAATAGTTCGGCCTTGATGAGCCTGCAAATAAAACTGCCCCACAAAAGTTGCCGTCAGCTCGGAAAGATCCGTATTGGCCGGCACTTTAGGAAAATAACTGCGATTACCCAACACTTTGCCTTGGCGGATAAACAGCACCTGCACACAAGCCAATCCATGCTGATAGGCAATCGCGATAATATCCATATCATCCAAGCGTTCATTGGAAACAAATTGTTTTTCTACTACCGCCCGCACCGCTTGGATCTGATCACGAAAACGCGCTGCACTTTCAAAATCCAAATTACGGCTGGCATTTTCCATTTTGCCGATAAGACTCTCTAACACCAATTGATCTTTACCTTGTAAAAACAAACGTGCGTAGTCCACTTGCTGATTATAGTCATCATCCGTCACATAACCTACGACACAAGGGGCCGTACAACGGCCGATTTGATATTGCAGACAAGGACGGGAACGGTTGTTATAAACGGAATTTTCGCATTGCCGCACCGGAAACAGTTTCTGCATTAAAGATAAGGTTTCCCGCACTGCTCCGGCGTGGGGATAAGGACCGAAATATTCACCTTGAATTTTTTTCGTACCGCGATAAGCGGTGATCCGCGGATGGCGTTCCTTGGTGAGTAAAATATAAGGATAGGATTTATCATCCCGTAGCAATACGTTATAACGGGGCTGATATTCTTTAATAAAATTATGCTCAAGCAGCAACGCTTCCGTTTCGGAGCTGGTCACCGTAGTGTCTATATGATGAATATTCGACACCAAGGCTTCGGTTTTCTTACTGCTTAAATTAGAACGAAAATAACTGCTTAAACGCTTTTTCAGATCCTTTGCTTTACCTACATAAATCACCGTGCCTTTATCGTCATACATCCGATAAACGCCCGGCTGATGGGCAACATTGGCAAGGAAAGACTTCGCATCAAACATCATTATTTATTTTTAAACATACCATTTAAAATTGAACCGATATCCTGTGCCAATTCATCGTTACTACTCGGTTCGGAAGTTTGGCTGGTAAGGGTCGGTTGATTAAAAATCTGCCCTAAAATATCACCAAACGGGTTATCGTTTACACGTTGTTGTGTTTGTGTAGGTTGAGCTTGCTCCTGCATCGCTCCCTCACCAAATAACCCGCCTAACACGCCGCCTAATAAATCATCCAAGCCGAAACCATCTTGGCTTTGTGCTTGTTGAGCCTGCCGTGCTAAACTATCGGTTCTTACACCGCCTTCACGACCGTTTGGTGTCAGCATATCAATAATTTGCGGTAACGCTTGAGAGAGAATATCTTGAGCTTGGGTTTTATCCACGCCTGCTTGTTGTGCTACTTCAGAAATAGTATCGTCACCAAACACATCATTCACTTGGTTGGATTGCATTGGTTTATTTTGACCCGTACCGATCCAGGATTCCAATAAATCACCCAAACCGCCTTGTTGTAATTTACCGAAAATGCCTTCCACACCACCTTGTGATTGAATAAGACCACCTAAAATACTGCCGATAGGTGATGAATTTGAATTCTCATTTGCGGTATTGCCACCACCCAATGCACTACTGATTGCCGAACCGATAATTTTATCTAACATACTACTTTCTCTATTTGGTTTAAATTATTTTGCTAAAATCGACCGCACTTTTTCCAAATCTTCCAACGTATCAACCCCAACGGCCGGCACTTCTTTGGCCAACTCCACATGAATTTTCTCACCGTTCCATAAAACACGCAATTGTTCCAGGGATTCAATTTTTTCCAACGCTGTAGGTTCCCATTGCACATATTGCTTGATAAAACCCGCACGATAAGCATAAATGCCGATATGACGCAAATAGTTTGCCATAAGCTGAACACGCTTCGGATCAGTGGTTTTGGCGAATTGATCGCGATCCCACGGAATCACCGCACGGGAAAAATACAGCACATAACCGTCTTTATCGGTCAGCACTTTGACGGCATTTGGGTTGAAAAGTTCTTCCGCCTCATGAATTTCCACCGCAAGGCTCGCCATATTCACTTGGTATTTCGCTAAGTTATCTGCCACTTGCTGTACAATAACCGGCGGAATTAACGGTTCATCCCCTTGAATATTCACAATAATTTCATCATCAGGAATAGCTAATTTTTCTACCACTTCCGCCAAACGTTCCGTGCCGGAATTATGTTTTTCCGATGTTAAACATACTTCTGCCAAATTTTCCACCGCACTTTTCACATCTAAATTATCGGTCGCCACAATCACACGGCGGGCTCCGGATAATCTGGCTTTTTCAACCACGTGAGCAATCATCGGTTTGCCCGCAATATCTGCCAACGGCTTGCCCGGCAAACGGCTTGATGCAAAGCGGGCGGGAATAATTACTGTAAAACTCATTTTATTTTTCCTGTTCGTAAATGGTTACGGCTCGCTCGGCTAATAACACCGGCACGCCTAGTTCAATAGGATAAGCCACATGGTCAAAATTGCAGATCAAACGGTCATTTTCTTTGTCGTATTTTAATCGTCCTTGGCATAGGGGACAGGCTACAATTTCTAACAACTTAGGATTTATTTGGGGCTCTGTTTGAGCAGTCATTTCGGCTCCTTATGCACAAGCTGTTGAATTTTTTCAATTAAGCGGTTCACATCAGGTCCGGAAAGTTCTGCTTCCACCGGCACAAACCACCAATCCGGTTGAGCAAATTCCCGGCATTTCACCGCATCTTTTTCCGTCATAAAGAGCGGTTGATTTTGCGGAAATTTTTGCAACGACTCAACATTAAAGGTTTGATGATCCGCAAAGGCCTGCGTATCGGATAGTTGAATATTCAAACACCGTAACATGGTAAAAAACCGTTGCGGATTACCAATCCCTGCCATCGCATTCACTTGGGAGAAATCTGTTAATAATCGCTTTTCACCGCTGACTAAATTCACAGCAAATTTCGGCACTAACGTCATCACGTTTTGAGTATATTCATTGGCTTTGCCGTTAGCCACTATAAAATCGACTGAATTTAACCGCACTTTTGGCTCACGCAAAGGACCTGCGGGCAACACAAAACCATTACCCAAACCACGTTCGGCATCCATAACCACAATTTCAAGATCTCGTTGCAGTTTATAATGTTGTAACCCGTCATCGGCGATAATCACATCAAGTTTATTCTTTTTCTGTAATAATTCAATGCTTTCCTGACGATTCGGAGAAATACACACCGGCACTCCGGTACGCTTTGCCATTAACACCGGTTCATCACCGGCTAATTTAGGATCGGAATCCGCTTGTACCAACAAAGGAAAAATGTTCGATTGACTGCCGTAACCGCGGGAAATAATCCCCGCTTTTAGACCGCACTTTTGCAACTGCTCTACTAGCCAAATCGTCATCGGCGTTTTACCGTTTCCACCCACGGACAAATTCCCTACAATAATGACAGGAATATCCGCTTTGTAGGATTTAAAAATTCCCAAGCGGTAACAAGCTCGACGAATTGCCGTGATCAATAAAAATAATAATGACAACGGCAATAACAACCAAGCTAACCAAGAGTGGGAATACCAAAAGTTCATTGTCTTTTATCTCGAAAATCAGTGACCAAACTGCATTTGATGTAATTGATGATAAATACCTTTTTGTGCTAATAAGGTGTTGTGATTGCCCCGTTCTTTTACTTCACCGTGTTCGATGACTAAAATTTCATCGGCTTTTTCGATAGTGGAGAGACGGTGTGCAATCACTAAAACCGTGCGATCTTTTTGCAATTCTTCCAATGCGGCTTGAATTGCACGTTCTGATTCCGTATCTAAGGCGGATGTGGCTTCATCTAAAATCAACACCGGGGAATTACGCAATAAGGCACGAGCAATAGCCAAACGCTGGCGTTGACCGCCGGATAAATTCGTACCGTTTTCGCCGATTACGGTATCTAAACCCAGGTCTAATTTTTCGATAAATTCCATAGCATGTGCCGCCGTCGCCGCTTTAATAATTTCTTCACGGCTGTATTTATCCGTGGCAGCATAAGCAATATTATTCGCTACCGTATCATTAAATAAATGCACCTGTTGCGATACCACCGCACAGTTTTCCCGCAAATTCGCCAAGGTATAATTTTGAATATTCACACCATCTAAGGTGATTTCGCCATGACCTTTTTCAATATCATAAAAACGTGTGACAAGGTTGGCAATGGTGGATTTGCCGGAACCGGAACGCCCCACTAATGCCACGGTTTTACCCGCAGGAATGGTAAAGGAAATATTATTTAGTGCCGGTTGATCTTTGCCTTGATAAGCAAAAGCGACATTATTAAACACTAAATTTCCCACCGCTCTTTCTGTTTTATAACTGCCCAGATCTTTTTCCGTTTCCAGATCTAAAATAGCAAATAAGGTTTGACAGGCTGCCATTCCCCGTTGAAATTGGGCGTTAACGTTAGTTAAAGATTTTAACGGACGCATCATTGCCAGCATAGATGAAAATACTACGGTAAAGGAACCGGCGGTAAGATTATCATCCATAATTTCCGGCAAGGTGGATAAATACAACACGGCAGCCAAGGCAAAAGAAGCAATAATCTGCACGATAGGATCGGAAATGGCATTGGCCATTGCCATTTTCATTCCTTTGCTACGCATATCGTTGCTCACTTCATTAAAACGTTTTTCTTCAATTTGCTGACCGCCAAAGGATAATACTACCTTATGTCCGTGCAACATTTGTTCCGCACTGGATGTCACTTCGCCCATGGAGTCCTGCATATTTTTGCTTAATCGGCGAAAGTGTTTGGATACTACACGAATCAGTGCCGCAATAATCGGTCCGATAACGAATAACACTAACGTCAACGCCCAGCTGGTGTAAAACATCACACCAAGCAATGACAGAATATAAGCCCCTTCACGCACAATCGTAATCAGTGCACCGGAAGAAGAATTAGCCACCTGTTCCGAATCATAAGTGATACGAGAAAGCAATTTACCTGTTGAATTCGTGTCAAAATAAGACACCGGCATATACATTAAATGACGGAATAAGCGGCGACGCAGCATCATGACCACCTTACCCGACACCCAAGCCAAACAATATTGAGAAGTAAAATTGGTAAGACCGCGTAAGATAATCAAGCCGACCACAACAAACGCCATCATTTTCAAAAAACCGGAATCGGCTTTACCAAAACCGTCATCTAACAAAGGTTTAAGCATTGAAATTAAGCTGGCATCTGCCGCCGCATTAAGAATTAAAGCGATTCCTGCCGCGACCAATCCCCATTTGAACGGTGCGATAATCGGCCATAAACGTTTGAAGGTTTGCCCGGTGCTAAGATCTTTATCTTGCATTTGATTTGACATAATTTCTTTTCTATCTGCATTAATATTGTGGGCATTGTACCTTGATTTATCTGTTTAGCCAATTATAGCTGATTAATTAATAAGCTATCGACTAAAATAGCCCGCATACCATGGCGACAAAGCAGTTCTCGCCGTTTCAATTTTAATTTCATTCCCACTTTCATTTACATAAAAATTCACATTCACTTGTCCTGAAACTGCGGAATTATAGACTGTGCTTTGATAACGATTAAGTCGTTCTGTCACGATATTATGAGGAAATCCCCAGGGATTCCAACGCCCGCTGGAAATTAATGCAATCTGCGGTTGGCCGTGTTTTAATAATTTTTCGCCCGTAGAAGTTTTACTGCCGTGATGCCCTACTTGCAATACATGGATTTTGCCCACTTGTTGAGCAATTTGATTTTCCGTTGCCATATCCGCATCCCCTGTAAGTAAAATTTTATATGTACCGTCACTGACTAACAGCACGCAAGAATCAGGATTTTTCGCTTCTGCAACAACGGACTTTGGAGATAAAACCTGAAAATCCAATCCTTGCCATTGCCACCGCTTTCCGCTCTTACAAAAAGTGCGGTGAGTTTCACCATAGTTTTTATAGGACGATGACAACAAAGACACTGTCGGATATTGCCGTAATACCCTCCTTGCTCCGCCGGAATGATCATTATCGTCGTGACTTAAAATCAATTGCTCCAAAATCAATCCCTGCCTTTGTATATAAGGTAGCACTTCAATTTCAGCCATACTTCCCCCCGACCAAGCGGCTCCCGTGTCATAAAGTATCGCTCGTTGATCTTTTACAAGTAACACCGCCAAACCCTGTCCCACATCAAGCATAACCAATTGCCAGTTTGGTTTATGAATATAATGATAAACGAGTGAAAGACTGGAAAATAAAAATAAACCTACCGCACTTATACCGTATTCTGACAACCAACGAGCTGATTTTCGATAAGCGATGTAAAAGATCAACATCGCTAAAAGTGCGGTAAAAATCAGCGTAGTTTGATGCGATACGGTAATCCATTGGTGTTGAAATAAAGTAAGAAACCCGGTGATCCAATGTGCCAAATGATCTGCATAAACCCACGAATTAAACGCTCCTTGCGTAAACACCGCAAACAAAACCAGCGGCACTAATCCTAAGCTGAACAAAGGCACCACAACCAGATTCGCAATAAAACCGCCGCCTGAAAAACCGCCGAATAACGCCCATTGAATAGGCGTAAACAGCAATAACAAGCCCAACTGCAAATGAAATAAGCCGAAAACATAGCGCATTTTGTACCATCTTGATTGTGTAGTCAGCCAATTTGATAAGGGAAAAAGCTGATACCACACAATCAAACAGCACACTGCACCTGCTGAAAGCCAAAAACTGGCGGATAAGATCATTATGGGATCAAATAACAGCAAAATCGCCACCGTTCGCAAAAAAAGCTGCCAAACAGTGCAATATCCTCGATAAAAACGTATCACCAATACCAAACTGATCGCCGTTATCGCCCGAAAAGTGGGAATGGCAAATCCTGCTAAATAACTATAAATCAGAGCGAGTAATAATCCGCTGATTAAAGGAAAATAAGGCGAGATCCAGCGGGTAGGCAGAAAAAACTGCACCGCTCGTGCCAGTGCAAATCCTAAACTCATTGCCAAACCGATATGCAAACCGGAAATGGCGATCAAATGAGCCGTATTGCTTTGCTGATAAATTTGCCATACATCATTAGGTAACCACGCCCGTTCACCAAAAGCCAATGCCATTAATAACCCTTGTTGTATTAACATTTTCGTTTGTTCTAAGGATTGTGATAACCGCTGATTTCGCCAATCGTTTTTTTCTGCTATTTTGACCGCACTTTTAATGGACGCATAAGCGGTAACAGCTTTCGAAAAATACCACTGCTGCCGGTCAAAACCGCCCAAATTCAAACGAGAAGAGATTGGTCGAAAACGTAATTTCCCTTTCCACCATTCACCTAACCGGGGTTTATCCGCAACTTTCCAATTCACATAAATTCTGTGCTGCGGATCTTTAGTTGTCACGATTAATGATGTATAACCTTGTTGCGTAATAATTTCCTCAATATAAAATTCTATCGTATCTTTTTGCTCAAGCAGATGAACCGAACCGGCTTTTTCCATTAAATTCAATGCAGTGTTATGAACATAGCCCACACAAAAAAATCCTATTACCATTAGCCAAAAAGTTGCTCGCATACGACCGCCGAATACGAACAGGATTAACCCTACAGTAATCCCGATAAAACACCACTGCCAAGACAATAATAAAAAATCCGGCAACCATAACAAAGTCAAACTACAAAGAATAATTAATCCGGCTACGTGATCTAATGTAAATTTTTTCATTTTTTACCGCACTTTTTGCATTTAGAAAGGTCTTTATAAAAGACTCATGGCAGATTCCGTTAGCAAAAGCCCAAAGTGAACGTTATTTTTGGAAGACAGATCACAAAACTGAAAAAAGATATGTAAAAAACCATAAATTTCTCACTTTCCATTTGCTAAATTCCGCAAGTTCTGCTATTTATAACGATTTTAAAATCACAATGGTTAACAACAATAGGAACTCGGGTCTTTTACATTGTCTGTGGATGTTTTTCATCCTAACAAGGGCGCATTTTCTTATTCAAGGAGTAAATATGGCTACTACAACCCAACAAAATTCATTAAGTCCTTTGGCTTTAGCTGGAGTAAAACCATATATCGAAAAAAACGGTGAAGAATATATGAATGAAGAACAATTACTTCATTTCAAGAAAATTCTGCAAGCCTGGCACGATCAAATCGTAAACGAAGCCAGCCGCACCGTAGAACATATGCGTGACGAGGCGGCAAACTTCCCGGATCCTGCCGACCGCGCGACACAAGAAGAGGAATTCAGTTTAGAATTACGCAACCGCGACCGCGAACGTAAACTATTGAAAAAAATCGAACGCACATTGAAAAAAATCGAGACGGAAGATTTCGGTTATTGCGAATCTTGCGGTATAGAAATCGGTATTCGCCGTTTGGAAGCCCGTCCGACCGCAGACTTATGTATCGATTGCAAAACCTTAGCGGAAATTCGTGAAAAACAAATGGTGGGTTAATTTAATTAATCTGTAACTTCAAGGGCGTATTGTTATACGCCCTTTAGCAATTTAATCAACCTAATTTGGAGTTTATTATCTTAGGTTATATCAAAAAACTGTTTCATAAAAAACAGCCGAATTCATCAACCCAACGCATTGATACACAACCGGCGGCTACAACGCCAAAAGTCTATCAAGAACCTATTCAGCCACGCAAATATAATGCTGCGGCACCAGGTCATCGTTACAACAAAAATATTCTGAAAGCCTCATTGCACGGCATTCAGCCGCGAATGATCAGCAAAAATGCATTGATAGTGGTAGAAAAACTCAATCGCAACGGTTATGAAGCCTATGTTGTGGGCGGTTGCTTGCGTGACTTGCTGTTAGGTAAAAAGCCAAAAGATTTCGATATTGCAACAAATGCCCGTCCGGAGCAGGTGCAAGCGTTATTTCAACGTCAATGCCGTTTGGTGGGGCGTCGCTTCCGCTTAGCTCATATTATGTTCGGTCGTGATGTGATTGAAGTGGCCACATTCCGTGCGAATCATCAGGAAAATCATAACGAAAAGCAATCCAAGCAAAGTGCCGAAGGTATGTTACTGCGGGATAATGTATACGGCACTTTAGAGCAAGATGCCGAACGCCGTGATTTTACCGTCAATGCTTTATATTACAGCCCGCAACACAATGAACTGCACGATTATTTCAATGGGTTGGACGATTTGAAAGCGGGCAAACTCCGTTTAATCGGTGATCCCACTACCCGCTACCAAGAAGATCCGGTGCGAATGCTACGTTCTATCCGCTTTATGGCTAAATTGGATATGTTTTTGGATCAACCAAGCGCCGCCCCCATCCGTCGTCTTGCGCCATTGCTAAAAAATATTCCTCCTGCCCGTTTATTTGACGAGTCTTTAAAATTATTGCAAAACGGTTTCGGGGTAAAAACCTATCAATTATTGCGTGAATATCATTTATTTGAGCAGCTATTTCCGGAATTAATACCTTATTTCACAGAAAAAGCCGATAGCTTTGCAGAACGAATGATTATTACGGCATTAACCTCTACCGATGAACGTGTTGCAGATAATTTACGCATTAATCCGGCTTTTTTATTTGCGGCATTTTTCTGGTATCCGCTACGGGAAAAAGTGGATGTATTGAAAAACGAAGGCGGTTTGAATAATCACGATGCCTATGCCTTGGCGAGCAACGATATTTTAGACCAAATGTGCCGCTCTCTTGCGGCACCGCGACGTCATACTACGGTTATCCGTGACATTTGGTTTTTGCAGCTGCAATTAATGAAACGTTCCGGATCGCATCCGGTGCGAGCAATGGAACATCCCAAATTCCGTGCAGGCTATGATTTATTGGCAATGCGGGCAGAGATTGAAGGCGGTGAAGCGGTGGAGCTGGCCATTTGGTGGCACGAATATCAATTCAGTAACGAACAGCAACGGGGCGAATTGATGCGCGAACAACAAAAACGCAATCCAAACTCTAAACCGTCAAAATCCAAACGCAGACGCCGCTATTACAAACCGCGAAGCAAAAAAGCCGGCAGTTCTCAAGGAAATGAATAATGGTTACGGCTTATATCGCATTAGGCAGTAATCTGAATACGCCGATTGAGCAACTTAAATCGGCGTTAACCGCAATTGCCCAATTACCGCAAACCGAACTAACGGCGGTGAGTTCTTTTTATCAAAGCAAACCCCTCGGCCCGCAGGATCAACCGGATTACACCAATGCGGTCGCCGGCATCCGCACCGAACTTGCCCCTTTGGATTTATTAGAAGCCTTGCAGCAGATCGAAAACCGGCAAGGTCGTGTGCGTTTACGCCGTTGGGGCGAACGCACCCTGGATTTGGATATTTTGCTGTATGCCAATGAAATCATTCAATCCGAACGCCTGACCGTTCCCCATTACGATATGCAAAATCGGGAATTTGTCATCGTACCGCTATATGAAATCGCACCGAATTTAGTGCTACCGAATGGCAAATCAATGGCAAATTTAATTCAGCGTTTTTTATCCCACCGGATGATTAAAATCAATTAAAAACTTTCTCAATTTCTACCGCACTTTTCCCTAATTATTCTTAGGGAAAATGTCCTTTTTATGCTATAATTCCCCAAATTTTCAGTCATATAAAATGAAACAAACTAGGAAGTCCGAATGAGTGAACTAGCCCAAGATATAACCCCTGTCAGTGTCGAAGAAGAACTGAAATCCTCTTATCTCGACTATGCCATGTCCGTGATTGTCGGCCGTGCATTGCCTGATGTGCGTGACGGTTTGAAACCGGTACACCGCCGCGTGTTATTTGCAATGCACGAAGGGGGTAATGCCTACAATAAACCTTATCGCAAATCTGCCCGTATTGTGGGGGATGTGATCGGTAAATATCATCCGCACGGCGACAGTGCTGTTTACGACACTATTGTGCGTATGGCTCAGCCCTTCTCATTACGTTATATGCTGGTGGACGGTCAAGGCAACTTCGGTTCGGTAGATGGCGACCCGGCAGCGGCAATGCGTTATACGGAAGCCCGTATGACCAAAATTGCTCACGAATTATTAGCGGATTTGGACAAAGAAACCGTGGATTTTGTGCCGAACTATGACGGTTCCGAACAAATTCCAGATGTACTGCCGACCAAAGTACCCGCATTGTTAGTGAACGGTTCATCCGGTATTGCCGTAGGTATGGCGACCAATATCCCGCCGCATAACTTAGGCGAAGTGCTGGACGGCTGTTTGGCTTATATGGACAATCACGATATTACTATTGATGAATTAATGACCCACATTCCCGGTCCGGATTTCCCGACCGCAGGTATTATCAACGGTCGCAAAGGTATCGAAGAAGCTTATAAAACCGGCCGCGGCAAAGTCTATGTACGTGCCAAAGCGGAAATCGAAACCGACGAACGCGGCAGAGAAACCATTATCATCAATGAAATTCCATACCAAGTAAATAAAGCGAAATTGCAAGAAAAAATCGCGGATTTGGTAAAAGAGAAAAAAATCGAAGGTATTTCAGCGATGCGTGATGAGTCCGATAAAGACGGGATGCGTATTGTGATTGAAGTGAAACGGGATGCTGTGGGCGAAGTGTTGTTAAATCAACTTTATGCACTCACCCAATTGCAAGTGACTTTCGGTATCAATATGGTAGCGCTCGATCACGGTCAGCCTAAGATTTTGAATTTAAAACAATTAATTGAAGCCTTCGTATTGCACCGCCGTGAAGTGGTAACTCGCCGTACGGTATATGAATTACGCAAAGCCCGCGAACGTGCACATATTTTAGAAGGTTTGGCTATCGCATTGGCGAATGTGGATCCGATTATCGAATTAATTCGTAATGCACCGAATCCGGAAGCGGCTCGTCAAGGTTTATTAAGCCGCGCCTGGGAATTAGGCAATGTGGCTGAAATGCTCGCAGCGGCCGGTGTGGATGTGGCTCGTCCGGAAGATCTTTCTGAAAAATACGGTTTCCGTGATGACATGTATTACTTAACGGAAGTACAGGCACAAGCTATTTTAGATTTACGTTTGCAAAAACTCACCAATTTGGGTAAAGATGAAATTCTTGATGAATACCATAAACTCATTGATGTGATTGGTGAATTATTGCGTATTTTACGCAGTCCGGAACGTTTGATGGAAGTGATCCGCGAAGAATTGGAACAGATTCGAGAACAATTTAATGATCCGCGTCGTACTGAAATTACTGCCGCTTCCGGCGATATCAATCTGGAAGATTTGATTGCCCAAGAAGATGTGGTCGTCACCCTTTCTCACGAAGGTTATGTGAAATATCAACCGCTTACCGATTACGAAGCACAGCGTCGTGGCGGTAAAGGCAAATCCGCAACCAAAATGAAAGAAGAAGACTTTATCGAGAAATTATTAGTGGCAAATACCCACGATACTATTCTCTGCTTCTCCAGCCGTGGCCGTTTGTATTGGTTGAAAGTGTATCAATTACCGCAAGCCAGCCGCGGTGCCCGTGGCCGTCCGATTGTCAATATCCTACCATTGGAAACCAACGAGCGTATCACTGCGATTTTACCGATTTCCGATTATGCGGAAGATAAATTTGTATTAATGGCAACCGCTGGCGGTATTGTGAAAAAAACCGCTCTCACGGAATTTAGTCGTCCGCGCGCCAACGGCATTATCGCCGTAAATTTACGCGATGAAGACGAGCTAATCGGCGTGGATATCACCGATGGTTCGAATGAAATTATGTTGTTCTCATCCCAAGGTCGCGTGGTTCGCTTCAGCGAACAGAGCGTGCGTGCAATGGGTCGTACCGCAACCGGCGTACGCGGAATCAAACTGGCGTTAACCAACGATCTGTCTGATGAAGAAAGTGCGGTAGAAATTGAAGAAATTTCCGATGATAACGCTGATGAAGCATTAGATTTGAACATTGATAAAGTGGTATCTTTGGTGATTCCGAAAAATGACGGGGCGATTTTAACCGCAACGCAAAACGGTTACGGTAAACGTACCAACTTAACGGAATACCCGACTAAATCTCGTAATACCAAAGGTGTGATCTCCATTAAAGTGAGCGAACGTAACGGTAAAGTAGTGGCTGCCGCCCAAGTGTTAGATACCGACCAAATTATGCTGATCACCGATGCCGGCACACTTGTGCGTACGCGTGTCAGCGAAGTCAGCATTGTAGGCCGCAACACCCAAGGTGTCCGCTTAATCCGCACGGCCGACGATGAACACGTTGTGAGTTTAGAACGTGTCGCCGAAGTGGATGATGAGGATGAAACAACGGATGTTGCCGACATTGCAGAAACAGAAAGCAATGAAGTAACGGAATAACAAAAATTCTACAAAAAACCACCGCACTTTACTCTACTAAAGTGCGGTATTTTTTAACTCGTTTACATACCTAAAGCCTTCACTTTTTCCAGTAAGACTTTACCCATTGGGCTGGGATCGCCGGTAAATAATGTTTGTAGCCCATTATTTTCAATAATATGACGACGTAATATTAAGCGTTCTTTATGATTTTCAGCTAAACGAATAGCACGCTCAATATATTCTTCTACACTACTTGCAATTAACCAATCCGGTAAACCTAAGCGTTTAAATAAACCTTCGTCAATGTGTTCGTGTACTTCCGGACCGGTTTTACATATTCCCACCAAACCTAATGTAACCATATCAATAATGCCGTTAGTATTACCAAAGGGAAATGGATTAATCAACATATCGCATTGATGCAGCACATCTAAATATTGTTGATAAGGTAAATGAGAATGTGCCGTGACATCGTTTCCTAAATACGATTTCAAAAAACGTTCGACATAAATATGAACAATCCCTTTGGAAGCGCCTAGTGCAAAATGAAAGTGGATTTTCACTTTTGCTTTATCACGAATCTGACGGCAGGCCTCCAAAAACTGAGGATTTAATTTCATAATATGACTGGCGATACCAATCCGTACCATTTCCGGCTCCTCTCTTAAACAATATTCAACTGTTTTCGGGGCATTGGCCGAAGGAATATAAGGTAACGCATCTTTCGGCAATCGAATTAACGATTCGCTAAAACATTGTTCCGAACCAACGTAGTCATCTTCAACAATAACATAATCAATAAACGGAGAGTGCGTAGTGGCCGGATGTCCTAGTGCTACCGCCTGTATTGGTGCCAAACGAGTGTTACTTAAAAAAACCGATGTTAAATCCATTCCTATACTCGGCATATAGAAAACCGCCGGTTTATATTGCTCACAAAAATGCCGAATTTGTTTTAACTTATTGTTTGGTAAAGGAATCGTGTCCAACGGATAAAAAATATCAAACACCGCCTTCCCTTGTTGATCCACTGTACTTCCGCCAAAACCGATTAAAAAAAACTGCTCCCATGCAGCACGTAAAGAGGTTGAATGAGTACGAAAAATAGAATGTGTAGCATGAAAATGCTCCAAATAAACCATCATAATCGGCTTTCCTTTGATATAACCAATAGGTGCGATATTACGATCCTGCCAGCCGTTTTCTAATAAATGACGACGAATTATGCCGTTAATTCCTTCCTTGATACGATGTTTTTCAGCTGCCGTATCATAACTGCAACGCATATAGACATCGTGTAAAATACGCTCGTTCAAGCCATTAAGGTTTTTAATCTTCGATAATTTGGTCGGTAACCACTTTAATAAAATATGACGTTTCCGAAATGCTGCCGTTGTACCGATAAAGCGATCCGATTGCAATGCAAAACAAAGTGAAATGCAAAGTTCGGGACTTAATTGCCATAACAATTCAAAATTTAACGGTATGTTAGATTCAGGAAAATACAGGATACAAAATTTTTGTAACAAGCCTTTTTTCACAGCAACTTGAGATTGATGGTCACTTAAATCAATATCAAAACTACGCAAAACATGATCCGCATTCAGAAAAGGCGAAGAAGCAAATACTTGAGCCAACCTGCGTTGATAAGTCAATAAATCAATAGCTCCCGCATCGGAAAATACCAGTTCCGGCATGCGGAAAAAATCTGATACCGCAACCGCCAGTCGAGTACAGAAATAACGCTCGTCTTCATGTGCCACTAAAGTCAGGCTTCTCGGAATATCCATTTCAATTTGTTGAATGCTTCCGCCATTGACTTCCAGCGATTGCAAAATAGCAACTAATTCTCGGCCGGCCACTTGACGATCCTGATTGGATACCGCCCGTTCAAAATTAATTAAACTGGCTGAATAATTTTGTTTAGGTTGCTTTTTTCCAATAGATATTTGCATCGTCTTTCCTTATAAAATTTTTTCTATTTTCACCGCACTTTACTGAATTTTAGCTCATACAGCCGGTCCAATATCCCATTACTAAACTATTGTATTTTATCATCAATACTATTCCTATCAGATATTTACAAAAAAAGATCAAAAATATCTGTTGACAAACTGTATGTAATACCAGTATATTTACCTGTATAAAAATCAGCATGAAAATTTAATCACTAATTAACCTTAAGGAAAATACGATGAACCGTTTAAATACCATACAAAATGCAGATTCTCACCATTATTTTTCTTATCATCCGCTACCTTTTTATGATGATCGTCACCAATACACAAGCAATAAAAATAAAAAAGGCGTAGCAAAATATAAACTTGATCTCAATTTATATTGTATAAAACGTCCGCAACAGACTTGTTTTATTCAAGTCAATAATCCGAATATGATCGCTTGGGGAATCGAACAAGGTGATATGTTGGTAATTGAAAAAAACGAACAGCTTAGTGTCGGTGATTTAGTCGTATTGGAAGAAAACGAACAATTTCAAATTTACGAGTTTTTTGCTCAACAAAACGGCGAATACGTTTTTATGGCACTGGATTATAAAGCGGCGAATATCAAAACCCGTAATTGGAAAATATTGCCGATTATCGGCACGGTGACAAGCATTATCCACCAAATGAAACCCAAAAGAGTCACCGTTCAGTAAAAGTGCGGTGAAAAACGGGGAAAATTTTTAATTTTCCCCTCTTCGCTATTCAAACTCTAATTCTACCGCACTTTCTCCCAGCTTATCGCTCAGTGCAGTTAATAATTCGTCCGTAGGTTTCACATACCATTGTACACCGAATTTAACCAATGCTCTGCCTTGCGGGCTTTGGTAGTAAATATGTAATGGCAAACTTCCCCCAATATAAGGCGTGATAATATCTTTAAAATCCGCAATAAATTTTTTATTAATTTGTTCTTGCGTTAAGCTGATTGCCAAGCTTTTTGCATAATGACTACGGGCTTCGTCTAATGTCATTAATTCACGCACCGACATTTTCAATCCTTGAGAAAAATCATCAAAACTCACTTGTCCCGTGGCAATGACAATGCTGTCCTTTTGCAGCTTCTCCCCGAATCGCTCCAATGCTTCCGAAAATAATGTTACATCCAATCTGCCGGAGCGATCATCCAGTGTCGCAATTCCTAAACGGCTGCCGCGTTTCGTCACTGCAAAACGCGATGCCACCACCAAACCACTGGCTGTACTTACTTGTCCGCGAAAATTAGGTGCTAATTCATTTAATCGAGTCGGGCTATAATGAGAAAGCTCTTTTAAATAACGGCTGATAGGATGGCTACTTAAATAGAGCCCCAGCGTTTCCCGCTCACCGTCTAAAATCACTTTTTCCGACCATTTCGGTGTATTGGCATAAGCAATTTCGACCTCTTCATGGGTCTCGGTGAGCACACCGAACATATCGGTTTGCCCCGCAGCTTCATCTTTAGCGTGTTGATCAGAGGCTTTCAATGCATCTTCTAAATTTTTTGATAATGCTGCACGATGCGGCCCCAACTTATCGAAAGCACCAGACATAATCAGGCTTTCAAAAGTACGCCGATTGATTTTCTTCAAGTCCACACGGGCACATAAATCAAATAAATCTTTGAAAATTCCGCCCTGTTCACGAGCTGCAATCAGGGCTTCAATCGGTCCTTCACCCACGCCTTTAATAGCGCCGATACCATAAACGATTTCACCTTGTTCGTTGACACTGAAATGATGTTTACCTTTGTTGATATCCGGCGGTGTGACTTTCAATCCCATCCGCAAACATTCATCGTACAAACCGACAATTTTATCCGTATTATCCATTTCTGAAGTCATTACCGCCGCCATAAATTCCGCAGGATAATGGGCTTTTAACCATAAGGTTTGATAAGATACCAAAGCATAAGCAGCCGAGTGGGATTTATTAAAACCGTAACCAGCAAACTTCTCTACCAAGTCAAAGATTTTCATCGCCAATTCGCCGTCAATACCGTTATCAATTGCACCTTGTTCAAACACCGAACGCTGTTTCGCCATTTCTTCCGGCTTTTTCTTACCCATGGCACGACGTAATAAGTCCGCCCCACCTAATGAATAACCCGCTAAAGCTTGTGCAATCTGCATGACCTGTTCTTGATAAACAATAACGCCATAGGTCGGTTCTAAAATCGGTTTTAAGGATTCATGCTGATACTGCGAATCCGGATAAGCCACTTCTTCCCGTCCGTGTTTACGGTCAATAAAGTTATCCACCATACCGGATTGCAAGGGTCCCGGACGGAACAACGCCACTAACGCGATAATATCTTCAAAACAGTCCGGTTTCAGGCGTTTGATAAGATCTTTCATACCGCGAGATTCCAGCTGGAATACTGCCGTCGTTTCAGAATTCAGCAACAATTCAAATGACGCGTCATCATCTAAAGGAATGGCACTGATATCTATATGCGGTTTGCCCTCGCGCTCCATACGTTCATTGATCATATCCAATGCCCATTTAATAATGGTGAGCGTTCTCAAGCCTAAAAAGTCAAACTTCACCAAGCCCGCATACTCCACGTCGTTTTTATCAAAATGAGTGACTGGATGCTGACCTTCGGAATCGCAATAAAGCGGTGAAAAATCCGTAATCAAGGTGGGTGATATCACAACACCACCCGCATGTTTACCCGCATTACGGGTAACACCTTCCAGCTTGCGAGCCATGTCGATCAAGGCTTTCACTTCTTCATCGGCGTCATAAATTACCTGCAACTGCGGTTCTTCTTCAAAGGCTTTGGCTAATGTCATTCCCGGTGTCGGCGGAATCAATTTGGAAATGCGATCCACAAAACCGTAAGGATGTCCTAATACTCGCCCCACATCACGAATCACGGCTTTCGCAGCCATAGTACCGAAAGTAATAATTTGCGATACCGCCCCGCGTCCATACATTTCCGCTACATGATCGATCACACGATCTCGCCCGTCCATACAGAAATCCACATCAAAGTCCGGCATGGACACCCGTTCAGGATTTAAAAAACGCTCGAATAGCAAATCAAATTCCAACGGATCCAAGTCGGTGATTTTTAATGCGTAGGCCACCAACGAACCTGCGCCGGAACCCCGTCCCGGACCAACCGGAATACCATTGTCTTTCGACCACTGAATAAACTCCATTACGATTAAGAAATAACCGGGGAACCCCATTTGGTTGATCACATCTAGTTCAACCTGCAAGCGTGCATCATATTCTCCGCGTTTTTCCGACCGTTCTTTTTCATCGGGAAATAGCACTTTCAGACGCTCTTCCAAACCTTCTTTGGATTTTTTAACCAAAAAGTCTTCCGTGCTTAAATCACCGGTGGGAAATTGCGGCAAAAAATATTCACCCAAACGGATAGTCACGTTACAACGTTGTGCAATTAACAGCGTATTTTCTAACGCCGACGGAATATCGGCAAACAGCTCACACATTTCTTGTTCGCTGCGGAAATATTGTTGACTGCTATATAATTTAGGGCGTTTCGGATCATCTAAAGTAAAACTGTCATGAATCGCAACGCGAATTTCGTGTGCTTCAAAATCATCTTCTTTTAAAAAACACACATCATTGGTTGCTACCAACGGCAAGTGATGTTTTTTTGCCAGTTCCAATGCCAAACCGATATAACGTTCTTCTTCGCTACGCCCCGTACGCGTAAGGGCGAGATAAAAATGATCCGGAAAATATTTTTGATAAAAACCGACCGCACTTTCCACTTCTGCAAGATGATCTTTCAACAATTTTTTGCCGATATCACCATTGCGACCGCCAGACAACACAATCACGCCTTCGGCATATTCGATCAACCATTCCTGATCAATAAAAGGCAGCTCTTCATAACCGCGTTGATAGGCTTTGGAAAGTAATAATGTGATATTTTTATAACCGATATTATCTTTTGCCAACAAGGTGAGTTCAAATAACTCATCACCGCAAAGTTTGCTTTTTACCAGCACATCCGCCCCGACAATCGGTTTCACGCCGGCAGATAATGCCTCGCCATAAAACCGCACCAAACCGCAAAAGTTAGTAAAATCCGTCAATGCCATTGCCACCATGTCATTGCCCGCACAGGCTTTCACCAACGGTTTCACTTTCGCAATACCATTAATCATTGAAAAGTCACTATGTACACGCAAATGCACAAAACGCGGTGCTGTTGACATTAGAATTCCTTGTTGTTTTTAGATAAATAAGCAAATAAAGTGCGGTATATTTTAGCGAAATTTTGATCTTTCTTAAAGAAAACTTTAGACATAAAAACATTTCAAATTATGACCGCACTTTCGTTGTTTCCATAAAAAACGCTTACTTTACAGTAAGCGTTTTTGAGAGGTTTGACCAATTACTCTGCTTTCGCCTGCGTCGGTTCGGCAAAAATATGGCTGATGGCACTGTGATGACCCGCTGCACCTTTACCGTGGAAGTAATAACGGGATTCTCTCCATTGTTCGATTGGAAAGGCTTCATTTACTTCATCGGCGGCTTTGGCTAAAGTCATTGCCACTTTAGTATGTTGTACCGCAGAGAATGTTCCTACGCGACCATTAAACTGATACTTGCTTTGATATGTTTCAATCGATTTAGTCACATCATCCTGAGCAATTTCAGCCACTACTTCGACCGGCTCAATTTCAGCAATCTGTTGCGTTGCAGCCTCAGCTACAGTATTCACAGGAGCGGCTATATCGGTTTGATTTAATTTCTGTAAAGACTCTTGAACTTTTTTCTCCACAGATTCATTAGCCGGTTGAGAAACAAACATACCTAACGGGCGTGAAGCATTATCCGGTTCCACGACTACTTCTGTTG
Source organism: Cricetibacter osteomyelitidis (assembly GCF_004340985.1). Classification (GTDB taxonomy): domain Bacteria; phylum Pseudomonadota; class Gammaproteobacteria; order Enterobacterales; family Pasteurellaceae; genus Cricetibacter; species Cricetibacter osteomyelitidis. The sequence goes on along the minus strand of NZ_SLYB01000001.1, from coordinate 9,366 downwards.
CCGGTGTTGCGGCAACGACATCGATCTTATGACCTTGTTGCTCCAACATTTCATCCACCGACATAAAGTTATTTTCTTTTGTCGGTTGAGAATTATCTAAACTCACCCACACTTTACCGCTGGCCAATTCCGGTGAGGCGACTGCTGCAAATAACGGCATTGGCGATTTTGCACGACGGCGACGTTGATTATTGCTCACACGTAAATGACGCGGTAAACGGCGGGAATTGCGATTGTTATCCCGTAATTTTTCCGTCCCGGTTTCTTGTACGGCACTATCCGTATTTTCAGCAACCGCTTCGGTTACATTCGTTTCAGCAACAGTATCAATCGGTTTAGCCACAACATCTGCTTTTTCAACAGCTTCAAATTTTTCGCTGATTTCTACCGCACTTTCATCGTTTTCGTTTACATTCACACGTACTTTTTTGCGTAAATCACGACGAGGACGACGGACTTGTATCACTTCTTCCACAACACGAGTCACTGCGGTTTGCCCGCTCTCGCCTTGAACATCTGCAATATTTTCATCAACCAAATTCGCCGCTTTGCGATTATTACGTTTGCGATCCGCATTGCGTGAACGATTATTTTGTTGTTCCGCTTTGCTTTCTTTTGTTGAGGCTTGCTCATCACGTTCCGTATTATCGTTATTGCGCTCATTACGTGAACGGCGTTGATTGCGACGTTCCTGATTATTACGACGATTGCGATTACTTTGATTGTTTTTTGTTTTCGGTTTTTCTTCAACTTTAGGTTCGGAAGCAAAAATACCTTTAATCGCAGCAATGATACGTGCGATCAAAGACGGTTTATTTTCTTCCGCTTTTTTCTCTACCGGACTTGGTGCCGGAGTTGAAATATCCAAAGAAACCGCCGCACTTTCCATCACAGATTCCGTGCTTACCGCGGCTTGATCAATATTGCGGGAAACCAAAGATTCTTCCGCAACAAAACTATCTTCCTGCTCTTGGTGCAATTTTGCCAAGTTGTAACTTAAAATATTGCTGTCTTCTCCATCACGCATACGGAATACGCTGAAGTTCGGGGTTTCCATCGCTTCATTCGGCACAACGACAATATCCACATCGTGGCGTTTTTCAATACTGTAAATGGCCTTACGTTTTTCATTCAATAAGTAAGAGGCAATTTCCACCGGTACAATAGTATGTACTTTCTTGGTGTTTTCTTTAATCGCTTCTTCTTCCAATAAACGCAAAATAGATAAAGACAAGGACTCGTTATCGCGTACTTTACCCGTTCCCTGACAACGCGGGCAAATATGATGAGAACTTTCACCTAATGACGGGCTCAAACGCTGACGGGACATTTCCAATAAGCCGAAACGGGAAATACGGCTGATTTGGATGCGGGCACGGTCTTGGCGTACCGCATCCCGCATACGGTTTTCCACTTCGCGTTGATGGCGGATCGGTGTCATATCGATAAAGTCGATTACGATCAAACCGCCTAAGTCACGTAAACGCAATTGGCGGGCAATTTCATCCGCTGCTTCTAAGTTGGTGTTCAGTGCAGTTTCTTCAATATCACCGCCACGGGTTGAACGTGCAGAGTTGATATCGATAGCGGTTAACGCTTCGGTCACATCAATCACGATGGAACCGCCGGACGGTAAACGCACTTCGCGTTGGAAAGCGGATTCAATTTGCGATTCGATTTGATAATGACTGAAAAGCGGTACTTCGCCCTGATATAATTTCACACGATTGATGAAATCAGGGCGGATCAATTTAATATGATTTTTCGCTTTTTCATAAATTTTCGGACTGTCAATTAAGATCTCACCGATATCACGACGCAAGTAATCGCGGATCGCTCGCACGATCACGTCACTTTCCTGATGGATCAAAAACGGAGCGGGACGATTCTCAGAGGCTTGTTTAATTGCTTCCCAATGGTGTAATAGCACCTTTAAGTCCCATTGCAACTCTTCCGGTGATTTGCCTACCCCGGCAGTACGCACGATAAGACCTACACCATCCGGCACTTCAAGTGAACTTAGCGCTTCTTTTAATTCCAGACGTTCGTCCCCTTCGATACGGCGGGATATGCCGCCGGCACGCGGATTATTCGGCATGATTACCAAATAACTGCCGGCCAAAGAAATGAAAGTTGTTAACGCAGCACCTTTGTTACCACGCTCTTCTTTACTCACTTGAACAATAACTTCCTGACCTTCCTTAATGATGTCGCGAATGTTCGGACGGCCTTGAAATGCGTAACCTTCAGGAAAATATTCACGGGCAATTTCTTTTAAAGGCAAAAAGCCGTGACGTTCGGCACCATAATCTACAAATGCCGCTTCAAGACTTGGCTCGACACGGGTGATTTTTCCTTTGTAAATATTGGCTTTTTTCTGTTCGTGACCCGGACTTTCGATATCCAAATCAAATAAACGTTGTCCATCGACTAACGCAACACGCAACTCTTCTTTTTGAGTTGCATTGATTAACATTCTTTTCATTGTGTTTTTCTCAATTATTTTTATTAATTATCAATAATTTAAACAAATAGTTTGGGGCTTCGTTATCGACCTCGTGTCTGTCGCTAAAGTCAATCTCACGATTATCTCGTGCTGGGTGCATTGATAACGTTACTGAAATCGGCATTTGCCAATAAAATTTCAATAAAACAAAAATGATGGAATTCAAAAATTCTGCAAGCAACTGCTTTGCTTAAATCAAAAAATAAAGTTGATATTCAATGTCTTATGCCCAATGCCGCATTGCGAGTGATAAACTCATCAACCATGAGTATTTTTTCGTATCCAAATACTAAAAAATACTCGTTATTATCTCTTAAATGGAGTGACTTTGGCAAGGTGAAAAGACTGAATTTAACAAAAATTTGACAAAAGCGACCGCACTTTCTATAAAAAAAGGCGAGTGATAAAAATCAATCGCCTAAAACTACAATCGCATTTATGTTGAAAGGTCAATTAAGGTACTATTCTCCAATTATCGTAATGCCCGATTAAATTTTCATATTGTCCGCTCGGTTCAAAACCATTTTCCGGCGAACGTTGGTGCAGTTGATTTAACAAATCGGCATTTTTTTCAGTGGCATCAAAAAACTGTCGACAGTCTTGTACGTGCATTAAACTACCACCGATTCGTCCGTTATCGAAAAACCAAATCCCGGCTACTTCATGCGGTTCTCCCGGCGATACTTCACGTTCTTTAATTTTGCGTAAACGAGCTGCGGCAACCAAAAAAACGCCGTTATTTTCCGCATCTTTTACTTTCGCGTAAACGCGTTTAGACAACATAGGACAATATACAAGCCCAATTACATCAAATTGATTCATAATTTTTCCTTATAAACAAAAAGCCGTAATGAAATACGGCTTTATTGTGACAAAGAAATATGACAGTTTAATGACAATTTATTCCAGTGATTGAATTTTTTTAATCACATTACTGGTTGAGCAACCATTTTCAAAATTCAATACTTTAACATCGCCGCCGTTTGCCCACACTTCTTTACTGCCTGCGATATCTTCCGGTTTGTAATCTCCGCCTTTGACCAAAAGATCCGGCAATACTTCACCGATTAAACGTTGCGGAGTATCCTCTACAAACGGAACAACCCAGTCCACGGAGGCAAGACCGGCAAGCACTGCCATTCGAGCGTTCAAATCATTGATCGGACGACTTTTACCTTTCAGGCGTTTAACGGAATCATCACTGTTCACCGCAACAATTAAACGATCACCGAGTTTGCGGGCATTGGCTAAATAAGAAACATGTCCGGGATGCAGAATATCGAAACAACCGTTGGTCATCACAATTTTTTCACCGCGGGCTTTTGCTTGGGCGACCGCCGCTTTCAATTCTTTTTCTGCCATCACACCGAAACCAGTTTCGGTACGACCGTGAATAGCATGTTCCAATTCCACTGTTGAAACTGTTGACGTACCCAATTTGCCCACTACAATGCCTGCCGCCACATTTGCCAAATAACAGGCTTCTTCAAACGCTCTGCCATCGGCCAATGCCGTAGCCAATACGCTGATTACCGTATCGCCCGCACCGGTCACATCAAACACTTCTTTAGCAACCGTCGGTAAATGAAATGCGGTCTGATTCGGACGTAATAACGTCATACCATTTTCCGAACGGGTTACTAAAAGTGCGGTCAAATCGTAGTCGGAAATCAGCTTCAATCCTCTTGCGATTAAATCATCTTCCGATTGACATTTTCCTACAACCGCTTCAAATTCAGATAAATTTGGCGTTAATAACGTCGCTCCGCGATATTTTTCAAAATCCGTACCTTTCGGATCAATTAACACCGGCACATTCGCCGCTCGGGCAATTCGGATCATTTGTTGTACTTGATTCAACGTGCCTTTACCATAATCCGATAAAATCAATGCACCGTAATTTTTGACTACCGCCTGTAATTTCTGTAATAAATCGGAATTAACTACATTATTAAAGTCTTCTTCAAAATCAAGGCGTAATAATTGCTGATGGCGAGAAAGAATACGCAATTTCGTAATGGTGGGATGAGTCTCTAATTGCACAAAATTACAATCAATTTTTTGCTTTGCCAGTAATTGAGTTAATGCCGTTCCGGCTTCATCCTGACCGGTTAATCCGAGCAATTGTACCGGTACATTTAACGCGGCGATATTCATTGCCACGTTGGCCGCACCACCTGCACGTTCTTCATTTTGTTGAACTTTTACCACAGGAACCGGCGCTTCCGGAGAAATACGGTTAGTGGAACCGAACCAATAGCGGTCGAGCATCACATCACCTAACACTAATACTTTTGCTTGATTAAAATGTGCTGAATATTGAGCCATTGCTGTTTCCTTTATCGCAGACTAATTTATAATTTTGGGGGATTTTACCATAATTAAACATATTCAAAATGAAATTTATCTAAATTTCCGTTAAAATAACCCACACTTGATGATGGAAAATTAAATTATGACGAACGAAAAATTACCTAAATTTCAAAAATCATTTCTTGCTCCTAAATATTGGGGCTTTTGGCTTGCAGTGGGATTATGGCGCTTAATAGTATTATTACCTTATCCCGTTTTGTTGAAAATCGGTCACGGCTTGGGATTATTATTTACCAAACTTAAAGTGGGAAAACGCCGTGCTAAAATTGCTCGTCGTAATCTAGAATTAAGCTTTCCTGATTTGCCGCCGGAAAAAATCGACGCTATCTTGCAAGAAAATTTAAAAGCCGTCGGAATGGCCATCATCGAAACCGGTATGGCTTGGTTCTGGTCGGACGAACGGATGCGTAAATGGTACAAAGTGGAAGGTTTGGATAATCTGCTGAATCATCGACAGGAAGGTATCTTATTAGTGGGTGTGCATTTTCTTACCCTTGAATTAGGAGCAAGAATGGTCGGCCTTCAACATCAAGGTATCGGCGTTTACAGACCCAACGACAATCCTGTATTTGACTGGTTGCAAATACGCGGCAGAATGCGTTCTAATAAAGATATGATTGATCGCAAGGACTTACGGGCCATGATCAAGGCCTTACGCAAAGGCGATATGATTTGGTATGCTCCGGATCACGATTATGGTAGAAAAAATGCGGTATTCGTGCCGTTTTTTGCTGTTCCGGATGCCTGTACCACAACCGGTTCATATTATTTATTAAAATCTGTACCCAATTGCAAAGTGGTTCCTTTTTCGCCTTTGCGTAACCGCGATAATTCCGGTTATACCTTAAGTATCTCCGAGCCGGTAGATTTTTCGGATTTAGATAATGAAACCGATATTGCTATACGGATGAATCAAATAGTTGAAAAAGAGATCTTAAAAGGCGTGGAACAATATATGTGGATGCATCGACGCTTTAAGAATCAACCGGATGAAAATGCACCAAGTTTATATGATTAACTTCATATTAATGAAAAAACCTCTCCCGTTTACGGGAGAAAGTTTGAAACTGTCCGTTTAGTCAAGAAACTGAAATAAAAACGGGTAAACTCAACGCCACACATAAGGCAAACACTAACGGCGTATAGCTAAGTTTGGTTTGCCGTAAAATCGGTTGCATAAACACTGCGGATAAAATCAAATGTAACACAAAATAAACCGCCAGTCCGCTTTGTAATGTTGCGCCGCTGAAATGCATAACGCCAGCCCAAATCAAAATCACCACGGCATTAAGCAATAATACCGCAATAAAGGACATTGGCATCAATGCAATAAAACCTTGCAAACGATTGCGACTGATAATTAATGCCAGATAGGCTAATAAAATTGCAGTGAATATCTGACTGATCAAATTGTAACGCACGATATTGACATCAGATAAACCGAACAACATGACCAAATATAAAATCAAACCCGCACCACCGACAATAAATCCGCCAATCAAAAATGGCGTGCGAACAACTTCATTTTTGCGATGTACTGCACCGGATAAAGTTAATAAAGATCCACATACCACTAATAAATATAATAATAGGCTATGAGTTGCCAAGAGCCAATTTACGGCGAACAATCCGCCCCAAAAACCGAGCCAGCATAAATTTACAATGGCTAACCGTCCCCGTTGCCCCTGGCAAATTTCACCGTAAAAAAACGCAATTTGACATAATAATTGTGTCACTAAGACCGCAAAAGCAAAATGCGATCCTAAATTCCCCGCCTGCCCCATTAACCAATAATCCATAGAAAAAACCAACATTACCGGCAAAATGCTCAAAAGTGCGGTCAAGGGTACGGTATTTTTTTCGTCTGACATAACTTCCTTCATAAAGTAACTGATTTATTGCGGGAATTATGCCATAATTCCGATAGCTTTTCTCAATAAAAAGGAATACATTATGCGAATTTTACATACTATGTTGCGAGTGGGGGATTTACAACGTTCAATCGGCTTTTATCAAAATGTATTGGGTATGCGTTTATTGCGTACCAACGAAAACCCGGAATACAGATATTCTTTAGCATTTTTAGGTTATGATGACGAAGATAAAACCGCAGTGATTGAACTCACTTATAACTGGGGCGTAACGGAATATGAATTGGGTACGGCCTATGGTCACATTGCTATTGGCGTGGATAATATTTATGCCACTTGCGAAGCCGTTGCGAAAGCGGGCGGTAAAGTCACCCGTGAACCGGGGCCGGTAAAAGGTGGCAAAACCGTAATCGCCTTTGTAGAAGATCCTGACGGTTATAAAATCGAATTTATTGAAAATTCTCAAGCCAAAGATGCACTTGGCAATTAATCTTGTTAGTTAAAATGCCGGGTTATTGTGTTAACCCGACTTTCTTATAGTTATTCAAATTATGTCTGAACAATCGTCCGAACAAACAACACTTGATTATAATTTACTAAAAAACCGTTTTCGCGGCTACTTCCCGGTGATTATTGATGTGGAAACTGCCGGGTTAAATAGTAAAACTGATGCGTTATTGGAACTGGCCGCTATCACCACTAAAATGGATGAAAACGGTTTGTTGGTTCCCGATCAAAAATGTCATTTTCACATACACCCTTTTGAAGGTGCGAATATTAATCCCGATTCTATGAAATTTAACGGGATCGATATTGATAATCCGCTGCGTGGTGCAGTGTCGGAAAATATTGCGATTACCGAAATGTTTAAGATGATCCGCAAAGCACAAAAAGAGGCAAACTGCCAACGTTCTATTATGGTGGCTCACAATGCCGCTTTTGATCAGGGCTTTATTATGGCGGCGGCAGAACGAGTGAGAGCAAAACGGAATCCGTTTCACCCGTTTTCAACTTTTGATACCGCCACACTCAGCGGTTTTATGTTCGGTCAAACGGTGCTGGTGAAAGCCTGCCAAGCGGCAAAAATCGAATTTGACGGTAAACAGGCACATTCTGCTTTGTATGATACGGAACGTACTGCCGAATTATTTTGTTTTATGGTGAACAGACTAAAATCCTTAGGCGGATTTCCATTATCTGAAAAATAAGATAATTTCTTACCGCACTTGAGTATTTCGTCTGACTCCCCTACAATGTTCCCAATCTGTTTTTTATGATTGGGAACCCAAATGGCATTAGATCTCTCCGAAATCCGACAACAAATCACACAAATCGATCGCAGTTTACTGAAATTGCTTTCCGAACGTCATCGCTTAGCGTTTGATGTGGTACGCAGCAAAGAAATCACGCAAAAACCATTGCGTGATACGGAACGCGAACAACAACTTCTGCAAGAATTAGTACAATTTGCAGAAAACGAAAATTATCAGTTAGAATCGCAATACATCACCAATATTTTCCAAAAAATTATTGAAGATTCCGTATTGACTCAGCAAGTCTATTTACAAAAGAAACTTAACGAACAACGGGAACAAAATATCCACATCGCTTTCTTAGGTAAACGCGGTTCTTATTCTCATTTGGCAGCCCGCAGTTATGCTACCCGTTATCAAGAGCAAATGATCGAATTGAGTTGCGAATCTTTCAATCAAGTGTTTGACAAAGTAGTCAGTGGTGAAGCGGATTATGGTATTTTGCCTTTGGAAAATACGACATCAGGCTCCATCAACGAAGTGTATGACTTGTTGCAACACACCGAATTGGCATTAGTAGGCGAGCTGGCTTATCCAATCAAACATTGCATTTTAGTGTCCGAACAAGATGATTTAAGCAAAATCGATACTTTATACAGTCACCCGCAAGTGATTCAACAATGCAGCCGTTTTATTCAAACTTTAAATCGTGTGCATATTGAATACTGCGAAAGCAGTTCCCATGCAATGCAACTGGTTGCAAGTTTAAACAGACCGAATATCGCTGCACTTGGTAATGAAGACGGCGGTAACTTATATGGTTTGCATGTGCTAAAAACCGATATTGCCAATCAAGTCAATAATATTACGCGTTTTATTATAGTAGCGAAAAAAGCAGTTACCGTTTCTCCGCAAATTCCGACCAAAACCTTATTATTAATGAAAACCGGACAAAAAGCCGGTTCTTTGGTGGATGCATTATTGGTATTCAAAAAACACGAAATCAATATAACTAAATTGGAATCCCGCCCGATTTACGGCGAGCCTTGGCAAGAAATGTTCTATTTGGAAATTGAAGCCAATATCAATCACCCCGATACAAAACACGCCTTAGAAGAATTGCAAGAATATTGCCGTTATTTGAAAGTGTTGGGTTGCTACCCAAGTGAAATTGTACGACCGGTGGATTTAGATTAATCCACAGCCGGCTAAAATAAAAAAGTGCGGTAAAATCTACCGCACTTTTGCTTATTGACTTTGCCAATAATTGGTGTAATAGACAAAATAGTTGCTATAAAGTGGGTTAAAGCCTTATAGTATAAGGCTTTAACCCCTATTTTTGAAAATGAATAAAAAACTTGTC